>JAILLQ010000058.1 GCA_024693045.1 Treponema sp. | reverse complement strand
AAACTGATACCGTTTGAAGCGTTCTGTGAAGCCTGGTTCAAGCCTCTAATCTGTGCACGCATCTTTTCTGATACTGCAAGACCTGAAGCGTCATCGCCAGCACGGTTGATTCTTTCGCCGGATGAAAGTTTTTCCATATCCTTTGAAATTCCGAGTCCTGTGACTCCTAATTGACGATTGGCATACAATGCCGACATGTTGTGGTTGATAACCATAGTTTGTTCCTCCTTGGAATCTGTAAAGGCAACATCCTTGCTGCCTGAATTTGCAAACATGTGCAAATGTTTACAAGGCTACATCTACACATATTTGCACTGAAATATATAACCGGGATTTATAAAATCCATACAGTCATAACATTTCTTTTACTATTCTCGGAGGAAGTATCTTATTTCTTTAGCATTTTTTTTAACATTTTTTAATTTTTTTATAAATTTATACTTTCCATTATTTTAAGAAGACAACGGGTTGCTTTTCCTCTATGAGAAATTTTATTTTTTTCTTCTGCAGAAAGCTGTGCTGAAGTGACCCCTAAATCTGGAAGGAAGAAAATAGGATCGTAGCCGAAACCACCTGTACCTGCGGCTTCTTCAATGCTATTAATAATACAGCCTTCCATTGTATCCTGAACCACGTAAACTCTGTCATGCCCCATGTAGAGAACCATAGCACAGGTGTAGTGGGCTGAGCGTGGACCGTTTTTAAATTTGGAAGTATCGATGTTACCATTTGCAAGAGTATCGTTTAATTGCTGAATAAGAAATTTGTTCTGTTCTTCCTGACTTATTTTTGACCCGTCAGCTTTTCCCTGAGGATATTCTGGGCCTGCGTATCTTGCAGAAAAAATTCCTGGGATACCTGAAAGAGCGTCTACACAAATTCCTGAGTCATCTGCGATAACAGGGCAAGCTACCTTTTCGTATAAATCTTTTGCCTTAATAATGCTGTTTTCGTAAAATGTCTTTCCATTTTCTATTGGCGAAAATATAATTCCTTCGTCATCCGGAGTTACAATCTGATGAGGGCTCAATATCTGAGACATTTCCCTCTTTTTATTTTTATTACCACTAGCTAAATAAATTTTCATAAGTGTATTTTAGTAAAAAGTATCTTTATAGTCCATGAAATAAAAAATACAGAGGATAGAAAAAAATCTTTCCTCTGTATAAGCAGGTTTTAGTCGTCTATTTCTTCTGCCTCTATTTGATGTTTGTGAATTGTTTCATCTGCTTTTTGAAGGTAGTAGCCTACCTGTCTTTCGCATAAGCCTAAAACTTCAGCAATTTTTTTGTTTGTTGGGCAAGCAAAGTAGGGGGCTTCTTTTAATTTTTTGTTTTTTTCAAGCCATTTTTTTGTGTAAAATTTGTATTTTTCTTCAAGAATGTTTTTTTTATCGCTTTTTGGAAAATCTTCTAATTGTCTTGCTGCCTTTCTATGAAGCTGGTATGACCGGTCTCTTGCCCTTTGGGCCATTTGTATTTTCTTTTCTTTGTATGCAATTGAATCTTTCAGTTCTTCTACAACTTCTATTAGTTTTGATTTTGGAATTTTACAAAGGTTTGATATTCCTTCTATGTGTTCATCCGTAAGATAGTAACTCGATTTTAGCGCAAGAATTAGTGCTGTTTTTTCAAACCATGTTTTTTTCTGATATTTATTCTGAAAATTAAAACATGGTGAAGTATTTCCCATAGAGAAATCTTCCTTTTTGTAGTTATTTATATTCTCTGCAACCAGATTTTCCTTTGATTCTTTATTTATAGCTCTGAAATTATTTTTTGAAGCATAGGGGATTTTATCCATTTTTCCTGGAAAATATGGTTTAAAATTGGAAAGTCTGTATGAAAACTCTTCTTTTTCGTATTTACTCTGTGAGCTTTCGTAATCAAATTTTGAATAGTCTTCAATGTCCTTTGAACTTATATCATCCAGGCGTTTGAGTCTGTAAATTTCTCTTATTTGATATTTTATAAGGGATTTTAAATATGTTGAAAATTCTCCGATTTCACCTTTGTATCTGATAAAAAATGAAGGTCCCCTTTCTAAAAGTCTAAGAACTAGATCACTTTTAAGTTCATCATCGTATTTTGTAAGCCCGTATGATAGGGGAAAATTCATGATGTCCTTGAGAATTAAATCTAGTCCTTGCTGGGGGGTAATTTTTCCTTCACAAACAGATTTTGCTACTTCGTTAAGATTTTCTTTTGCTTTAATCACTTTATAAACTCCTTTTTTATATAAACTTTTGATAAGCAATTTATATAAAGCAAGAAGTATGCCAAGTTTGATTAAAATTACATAATTTTTGAAAATTCTTTTACTACAGAAGGTATAAGAGTTTCTAATTTTCCATCGGTGCTGAAACCAGATGCATTTTTGTGACCTCCGCCTCCAAATTTCGCTGCAATAGCGCTTACATCAATTTTATCTCTTGATCGAAGTCCGCCTGTGCAGGTACTTTCTGTGTCCTGTCTAAGAAATACTACTGCTTCTACATTTTCAACACTTAGGAGGGCAGAGTATAGAGCATCGGAATCACGACCTTCCTGTCCCCATTTTCTGGTATCGTTTAGGGTTTCGTAGGTTAGAATTAATCTTCCGTCTAAATATTGTTCTGCGTGTTCAAGCATTAGTCCTAGAAGTTTGCGTGTAGAATAAGCTTTTCCACTTGTAATATAATCGTAGGTTGAGCGAGGGTTTGCACCAGCTTGAATCATTCGGGAAATATTCACCAGGACATTTGCATCGTTTTCAGAAAGGAAGCGGAAAAATCCGGTATCTGTCATTGTTCCAAAATAAAGAATTTCTGCCGTTTCTTTAGTAAGAGGACCTACAAGTTTTTCATATAAAAGTTGAACTAAAAGGCTGGCTGCAGGGCAGGATGAATCGATTATAGAATTTTCAATAGGGGTAGATTCTTCTGCGGTTTTATGATGGTCGATTACAAAAATATCAATATCTGATAAATCTCCTTCTAATTCTCCTAATCTTTTGATTTCTGAGCAGTCACAAATTATAAGTCCTGTCTTTTTGCGCTCTTCATCCAGCATAAAATCGACTTCATTGGAAAATAAGTCTGCATATTTTTTTAGTTCAACTCTTTTAAAGGGGCCTGCGTTTAAAAGTTTGTGTTCTTTGTTAAGTTTTGTAAGTAAGGCACTTAATCCTAAAGAGGAAGCAATGCAGTCTCCGTCCGGTTCCTTGTGACCGCAAATGTAAAAAAAATCGTGGAAATCGATAAAGTTTTTGAAGTTTTCTATTTGAGACTGAGAAATTTCTTTCATTTTATTTCCTTTTTGAAATTAGTATTTTAATTTTTTTGTAAAAAAAATAGGCTGCCTCATCAGAAACAGCCTTTTTTATAAATTGGCTTGAACTAAAGATCAAGTTCTTCCAATGTTTCTTTGTCTGTATCAGGCACTGTGTTCTTATAGCTGATTACACCCCAAACTGGATTTTGTCTGTTTGCAGGTACAGAAAGAACTACATGGTGGAATTCTCCCTCTTTTTTTACAATTGTAATAAAAGATTTTAATTTTCCACTGCCAATATTTCTGATTTTAAGTTTTCGTGGATTTTCAGGATTTCCACGAGACCAGTTTTTAGGAATAACTGTCTGTCCGACTCCGATTTTGTTTTTCTGGTAGATAACTACATATGCATCTCTTGAATCCAAAATCTTTAGAATAGGAATATTTGTATAAGAAATTTTTGACCAGTTTTCCTCGCTGGTTTCATTATATGCAACAGGTTTAGCTGATACAGTAAATATTGCTGTAATTGCGATGAGCAAAGAAAGAATAATTTTTTTCATTTTTTTCTCCTGTGTAAGCAAATATTAGATTAAACCTAACATTATAGCTTTGATTGTATGCTTTCTGTTTTCAGCTTCATCCCATACGCGACTTGCTGAACTTTCAAATACTTCTTCCGTTACTTCCTGACCTTTTACAGCTGGCAGACAATGAAGGAAGATTGTATTTTTTTTGCCGGTAGCTTCCATAAGTTTGGAATTTACCTGATAAGGAGTAAGCAACTTTACACGTTCTTCTTTTAAGGCTTCTTCACCCATTGAAACCCAAACATCAGTGTAGAGGGCATCTGCTCCTTTTATAACATCTATTGTATCACTGATTTGAATTTTTGCACCTGATTTTTCTGCAAAAGGCTTACAAATTGCTATTATTTCCTGGTCAGGGAAGAGTTCCTTTGGGCTGTAAATAGAAAAATTAATTCCCATTTTTGCAGAAATAAGCATCATTGAGCGGGCTACGTTATTTCTTCCGTCTCCGCAGAAAGCCCATGTCAATCCTTTTAGACTTCCGAAGGCTTCTTTTAAAGTCATAATATCTGCAAGAGCCTGAGTAGGGTGAAAGTCGTCTGTAAGACCATTAATTACAGGAATTCCAGAATATTTTGCAAGTTCTTCAACATGGCTCTGCTTGAAACCTCGGAATTCAATTGCACTGAACATTCTTCCAAGAACACGTGCTGTATCCTTTACTGATTCTTTTCCACCTAGCTGAATGTCATCGGTAGACATGAATACAGGATGACCTCCTTCTTCTCCAAAAGCTGTTTCAAAAGAAGAACGGGTCCTGGTGGAACGTTTTTCAAAAATAAGTGCGATTGTTTTACCTAAAAATCTCTGATGGATTTCTCCACGGTGAGATTCAGCTTTTACCTGTATAGCTAAATTTAATAATGTTTCTATTTCTTCTGGAGTCCAGTCTATCCAATTTAGTAGTGAACGTCCTTTGAAAGGTGCTTTAAAAGTTTCCATAATAGGAAAATAATAATTGTTTTTGCCTTTGTAGTAAAGATATGAAGGGACATTAAAGTTAAATAAAAAAAGACCTGAAAAATCAGGTCTTTATAGCGATGATGGGGCTTGAACCTATGACCTACCGGATATGAGCCGGGTGCTCTACCAGCTGAGCTACATCGCCATGTGATGTTTGATAATATATCAGAATGATTTTTTTGTGTCAATAAGTAAATAGAGAAAAATTGTATTTTTCTTAGCGAAGTTCAGCACCAGGAAGCAGCGACTTTGCTTTTTTTATCAGTTCATTTATTTCTGTATCTGTATAAGGTGTGAGCTTTTCATAGTTTAGAGATAGACAGTGTTCATTCATAAATGGTGAAAATTTCCATGAGGCATCTTTTGGAAGAAGTTTTGCAATCTCACTTATGTCTTTTTCATTTATGAGGGTAGGGACTAAAACTGTTCTGAATTCTCTTTTTTCTGCCGGTAGTTCAGAAAGAATCTTGATAGATTCTTTTATGTTTTTTTCTGCTTTTTCCTTAAAATTTATTGCATCTTTGTTATTTCCTAGAAGGGTAAAATATTTTTCCGGACTTGTTTTTATATCAAGGGCAATAAAATCGGGAGCCAGAAATTTATCTTTGAGGAGGGAAGAAAGTTTTTCAGGCAGAAGTCCATTTGTGTCTAATTTAACTTTGTACCCCTCTTCTTTTGCTTTTTTTATTATTGTTGAAAGATTTTGATTTAAAAGAGCTTCTCCGCCAGAAATTACAAGTCCTTTAAGAATGTTTTTCCTTTTCTCCAGATGAGAAAATAGAGTGTTTAATGACACTGCATCTTCCATGTTTTTGCAATTAACGAGATCTGTGTTGTAGCAGTAGGGACAGCGCATGTTGCAGCCGTATAAAAAAAATGCACAGGCTAGTGTTTCCGGATAATCAACTAAAGTTGTTTTTATCAGGACACCGGCCGGTGCATCAAAATTTGAGGGCATTATTATGCTCCTACAGCTACTTTTTCAAATATAAGGCTGAGTTCTTCTACAGTGTGGGCACGGGCTTTTTCAT
>JAILLQ010000057.1 GCA_024693045.1 Treponema sp. | reverse complement strand
GAAACATTCCGTTGTCGGCGAAGGTTAATTCTTCTACAGGTTTGAAATAATAACTATTTGGCATTTGAGCCTCCTTAGGAGAAAATGTCTCCCTTATAGTTATTGACCTGATTGTGCGATTTTAGGAAATGAAGTGGGGATTTTTTTTCAATTTTTTTTTTGGGGGGGGAAAGATCCCCGCGTCAAGCGCGGGGATGACATTTATAGCACTGGGATGACATTAAAGCCTGGCAGCAGTCTGGTAACCAAAGTAAACCTGAATTTTTTGTTGCCATATTACTGTACCTTCCGTTACAAATACAGCTAGATTATTGCTTTGCAAAGATTTTAGTCAATTTCATTAAAATGAAATTGACAAAGCTGGACACACGCCTTGCTCACTACGAAAGACGTAGATGTTGCCGTAGAGGGTATGACCATTATAGGTGACATCGCGCGCCAAGTTACTACCATTATAGCCAGGAGAGCGGAGCCACCAATCATCACAAGACTCACATGTATAGGCGTTATTTGCCTTGGCGTAGTCTGTTGTTACTTTCCTTCTTACTTCTATAATAACATTGTATGCTGCAAAGCCATAATCGCTCCTTGTTACTTCCTGTTCACTTAAAAGAAAGATTTTGTCACTTGTGTTAGCACAGGCATAAGGATTTTCTCCATTTTCCCATTGTTCGGCATTAGATTCAGGATTTGTTGACCTAGCTGAATTATCCACTGCTGTTGCAGGAATAAGGTTTTGTGCACTTGTTGTAAAGGCCTTTTGTAAAAAGCCGTTATTGTTATAAGTGGTAACTGCTGTATTAGAATCATTATAGTAATTCAATCCATTCAGGTAAGCTCTTATCTGGCTGTACTTATAATTATTGCCATATACTCCAGTAGCATCAGCCCTATAATGTGAGTTCAAATCATCTGAGTAATAATAAGGCACATTTGCTGTAAGGATTTTTTCTGCAAAAAGGAGTTTTGTTCGAGCGTCATTATCTGTTTTTAATACACGCCATTCTATTGGTTGGACCTTAAAGTAATAGGTAGTTCCATTTACTAAGGTAGTTCCATCAGAACATGTATAATTAGAATCGTCTGTATATGGATTAGCAGAACAAGATTCATAGAAATATCCGTCAGACCCCAGATACCAGCCGTTATAAACTGTTGACGAAGAATAAGTAATTCCACTTGCGGCAATTGTCTGTGGGAAGTCTCCGAATTTTACTAACTGGAAGCTCTTAGAATCTATAGTTGTCTTTCCGTTATCAATTACAGTCTGGGTAAGGGCATCACTAGCGGCTACATAATAAGAACCTGTTACTTCTGCTGTTTTTGTAACTCCACCTTCAGTATAGGTTACAGTTACGTTTCCGGCTGTATTACTTACAGTTGAAGTAATTGTCGCAGTTGAACTTACATCTGTTGTAGTTGAGTTAGAATAAGTAGCAGTTACTGTCAAACCGTAAGATGATGCTGTTTTACCTGCAAAGAAAACATTTGTTACAGAGAAATTTGGGGTTCCATTTACAGAAATACTTGAAAGAGTTATAGCTGTCCACACTGCATATAAAGTCACATTTTCTGTTGCTGTGTACGAAGCTCCGTCTGTGTAAGCTGCACTTGTTGCATCATTTGTTGCAGCCCAGCCGGCAAAGCTATAACCGCTTCTACTGAAACCTAAGTTTGAGGCTGTTGTAAGAGCCTGGGCGGTACCTGCTGTAAAGGTTTGAGTACCTGTTGCTGGGTTTGCACTTCCGTCGTTTGCGTTGAAGGTTACGGTGTATGTTATAGCTGTCCATACAGCGTACAAAGTTACATTCTCAGTTGCTGTGTAAGAAGCTCCGTCTGCATAAGCCGCACTTGTGGCACTGTTACTTGTTGCCCAGCCGGCAAAGGTATAATTTGCCTTGCTAAAGACTAATGCTGCAGCAGTTTTTAATGCCTGGGCACTTCCTGCTGTGAAAACCTGTGTCGCTGTTGCTGGGTTTGCACTTCCGTCATTTGCATTGAATGTTACTGTGTATGTAATGGCTGTCCATACTGCATACAAAGTCACATTTTCTGTCGCTGTGTAAGAAGCTTCGTCTGCTAAGGTTGCACTTGTGGCATCATTTGTTGTTGCCCAACCGGCAAAGGTATAATTTGCTCTGCTAAATCCTAATGATGCAGCAGTTTTTAAGGCCTGGGCACTTCCTGCTGTGAAAACCTGTGTCGCTGTTGCTGGGTTTGCACTTCCGTCATTTGCATTGAATGTTACTGTGTATGTAATGGCTGTCCACACTGCATATAAAGTCACATTTTCTGTTGCTATGTACGAAGCTCCGTCTGTATAGGCTGCACTGCTTGCGTCGCTGCTTGTTGCCCAACCGGCAAAGGTATAATTTGTCTTGCTAAAGTTTAATGATGCAGCAGTCTTCAATGCCTGTGCTGTACCTGCTGTAAAAGCCTGTGTAGCTGTTGCAGGACTTTCACTTCCGTCGTTTGCGTTGAATGTTACTGTGTAATCTATTATTTTCCATACAGCGTACAAAGTTACATTTTCTGTTGCTGTGAACGATGCTCCGTCTGCATAAGCTGCACTTGTGGCATCATTTGTTGTTGCCCAACCGGCAAAGGTATAATTTGTCTTGCTAAAGCCTAATGTTGCAGCAGTCTTCAATACCTGGGCGGTACCTGCTGTAAAGGTTTGAGTACCTGTTGCTGGGTTTGCACTTCCGTCGTTTGCGTTGAAGGTTACAGTATAATCTATTGTTTTCCACACTGCATACAAAGTTACATTTTCTGTTGCTGTGTAAGAAGTGCCGTCTGCTAAAGTTGCACTTGTGGCATCATTTGTTGTTGCCCAACCGGCAAAGGCGTAATTTGTCCTACTAAAGTTTAATGTTGCAGCAGTCTTCAATGCCTGGGCGGTGCCTGCTGTAAAGGCCTGTGTCTCTGTTGCTGGGTTTGCACTTCCGTCGTTTGCGTTGAAGGTTACGGTGTATGTAATGGCTGTCCACACCGCATACAAAGTTACATTTTCTGTTGCTGTGTACGAAGCTCCGTCTGCATAAGCCGCACTACTTGCTTCTTTACTTGTTGCCCAACCAGCAAAAGTATAATTTGCCTTGCTAAAGCCTAATGTTGCAGCTGTTTTTAATGCCTGTGCTGTTCCTGCTGTAAAGGTTTGGCTTCCTGTTGCTGGGTTTGCACTTCCATCATTTGCGTTGAAAGTTACGGTGTACTGCGGTGTTGTATTTGCATTCATCAAGGCAAGAGCCAGCAAATTGTTTGTTTCTTCTTCTGTTTTACAAGAAAAAAAAACCTAGTGTTAAAAAAATACTAGTTAATAGTAGAAAAGTTTTTTTTAGCTGTTTCATCTAACTATCTCCGTAAAAATTAATATAAATCACTATATACAATTTAAAATAAAATGTCGCCGCCCAAATAGGTAGTTCTTGAGAAAAAAAAATTATCAACTTTCACCACTTAGTAATAAAAAACCCGTAAGTTGTAATCAAAACCTACGGGTTAAACTCTCTCTTTATTCGTAATTAGGGGTAAGAGATTGTATTACCCCCTGCTATATTTCATTAAAATGAAATTGACAAAGCTGGACTCACGCCCTTAAAACTATCATCGACGCTGGTGCGGTAGTTGGCAGAACCATTATTGTAGACGAAGCGCGCGTAGTTACTACGATCATAGTAAGGAGAGCGGAGCCACCAATAACCACCATAACCACTGGTAGTACTTTGATAGGCGTAATTTGCCTTGGCGTAGTCTGTTGTTTCTCTTATTCTTGAATTTCCTTCTCCATAACTATCGTATTCTGCAAAGCCATAAGCACTTGTTGTTACTTCCTGTTCACTTAAAAGGAAAATCTTATCGCTGGTGTTAGCACAGGCATAATTGTTTGTTCCGCTATTCCATAATGTTGAATTTCCATCTGGATTTGTACTTGCAGCAGAGTTATCTACTGTTGTTGTAGGAATAAGAGCTTGTGCACTTGTTGTAAAGGCTTTCTGCAAGAAGCCGTTAGTTTCCCAATTTATCGTATAGTCATTTGAAGTTCCACCGTCCAAAACAAACTGATTCTTTATTCCATTCAGGTAGGCTCTGATGTTTGAATACTTGTAGTTATTTGCATAAATTGTGGTATTATTTAATGTTCGAGAGTCTGTTGATCCATAATAAGGCACATTTGCTGTAAGGATTTTTTCTGCAAGAAGGAGTTTTGTTCGGGCTTCATCATCTGTTTTTAATACACGCCATTCAATTGGCTGGACCTTAAAGTAATAAGTTGTTCCACTTGAGATTGTTACATTATTAGAAAATGTATATGAATCTTTTGGATTAGCAGAACACTCTTCATAAAAATATCCATCAGACCCCAGATACCAGCCGTTGTAAACTGTTGATGAAGAATAAGTAATTCCACTTGCGGCAATTGTCTGTGGGAAGTCTCCGAATTTTACTAAATCATAAGAAGTTCCATCAATGGTCTTTGTTCCATTAGCTACGACAGTCTGGGTAAGGGCATCGGAAGCGGCTACACAATATGTGATAGTAGTAGTTTTAATAACACCAGCTTCTGTATAAGATACAGTCAATGATTTGACTCCAATACTTGCAGAATCAAAACCACTCGTTGTAGCTCCTGTTACTGTAGCTGTATAACCATTATCATAAGTTGCGGTTACGACCATTCCATCAGTAGAAAGGCTTTCTCCAGCACCAGCAAAATATACAATCTTTGTTGGAGTTCTTGTTACAGAAATACTTACAAGTTCTCTTGGTCTCCACACCGCATATAAAGTTGCATTAGCACTTGCTGTGTAAGACTGGCCGTCTGTGTAAGTGGCACTTGTGGCGTCGTTTGTAGTTGCCCAACCGACAAAGGTATAATCAGTTCTGCTGAAAACCAAAGTTACAATTGTTTTTAGAGTCTGAGCACTACCTGCTGTAAAGGGTTGACTTCCTGTTGCAGGACTTGCTCCATCATAATTTGCATTGAA
Organism: Treponema sp.; assembly: GCA_024693045.1. Taxonomy (GTDB): domain Bacteria; phylum Spirochaetota; class Spirochaetia; order Treponematales; family Treponemataceae; genus Treponema_D. The sequence goes on along the minus strand of JAILLQ010000057.1, from coordinate 57,435 downwards.
GGTTACGGTATATGTAATTACAGTCCATACTGCATACAAAGTTACATTAGCTGTTGCTGTATAAGAAGCTCCGTCTGTGTAAGCCGCACTTGTGGCATCATTTGTTGTTGCCCAACCGGCAAAGGTATAATTTGTCTTACTAAAGCCTAATGCTGCGGCTGTTTTTAATGCCTGTGCTGTGCCTGCTGTGAACCCCTGTGTCGCTGTTGTTGGGTTTGCACTTCCGTCATTTGCGTTGAAGGTTACGGTATATGTTATAGCAGTCCACACTGCATACAAAGTCACATTTTCTGTCGCTGTGTACAAAGTGCCGTCTGCTAAAGTTGCACTTGTGGCATCATTTGTTGTTGCCCAACCTGCAAAGGTATAATTTGCTCTGCTAAAGCCTAATGTTGCGGCTGTTGTAAGAGCTTGATCGATTCCAGCTGTAAAGGTTTGTGTACCAGTTGCGGGACTTTGACTTCCGTCGTTTGCGTTGAAGGTTACGGTATATGTTATAGCAGTCCACACAGCGTACAAAGTTACATTTCCTGTCGCTGTGTACAAAGCTCCGTCTGCTAAAGTTGCACTTGTGGCATCATTTGTTGTTGCCCAACCGGCAAAGGCGTAATTTGTCTTGCTAAAGCCTAATGTTGCAGCAGTCTTCAATGCCTGGGCTGTACCTGCTGTAAAGGCCTGTGTCGCTGTTGCTGGGCTTGCACTTCCGTCATTTGCGTTGAAGGTTACAGTATAATCTATTGTTTTCCATACAGCGTACAAAGTCACATTTTCTCTCGCTGTGTACGAAGCTCCGTCTGTGTAAGCTGCACTTGTAGCGTCGCTGCTTGTTGCCCAACCGGCAAAAGCGTAATTTGCTCTGCTAAATCCTAATGTTGCGGCAGTTTTTAAGGCCTGTGCACTTCCTGCTGTGAAAACCTGTATCTCTGTTGCAGGATTTGCACTTCCGTCATTTGCGTTGAATGTTACTGTGTATGTTATAGCTGTCCATACAGCGTACAAAGTTACATTCTCAGTTGCTGTATAAGAAGCGCCGTCTGTGTAAGCTGCACTTGTTGCATCCTTTGTTGTTGCCCAACCGGCAAAGGCGTAATTTGTCTTGCTAAATCCTAATGTTGCAGCTGTCTTCAATGCCTGGGCGGTACCTGCTGTAAAAGTTTGGCTTCCTGTTGCTGGGTTTGCACTTCCGTCGTTTGCGTTGAAGGTTACGGTGTACTGTTTTGTTGTATTTGCATTCAACAAGGCAAGAGCCAGCAAATTGTTTGTTTCTTCTTCTGTTTTACAAGAAAAAAGACTTAGTGTTAAAAAAATACTTACTAATAGTAGAAAAGCTTTTTTTAGATGTTTCATCTAACTTTCTCCGTAATAAATTAATGTAAATTACCGTATACAATATTTTAAAAATTATGTCACCACCCAATTGGGTAGTTTTTGCAAAAAAAAATATCAATCTCACCACTTAGTAATAAAAAACCCGTAAGTTGTAATCAAAACCTACGGGTTAAACTCTCTCTTTATTCGTAATTAGAGGTAAACGATACCCCTGCTATATTTCATTAAAATGAAATTGACAAAGCTGGACACACGCCTTTACCACTATCATTGACGGCGTGGTAGTTGCTGGGATAACCATCATCGCTGACGTAGCGCGCGCAGTTACTACCATTATAGTAAGGAGAGCGGAACCACCAATCACCACCATAACCACTTGTATTATATTGGTAAGCGTAATTAGCCTTGGCGTAGTCTGTTGTTACTCTTATTCTTGAATTTCCTGCTCCAGAACTACGGAATGCTGCAAAGCCATAAGCACTTGTTGTTACTTCCTGTTCACTTAAAAGGAAGATCTTATCGCTGGTGTTATCACAGGCATAAGTATTTGCTCCATTATTCCATTGGCTGGCATTAGCTTCAGGATTTGTTGACCTAGCTGAATTATCCACTGCTGTTGCAGGAATAAGGTTTTGTGCACTTGTTGTAAAGGCTTTCTTTAAGAAGCCATTAGTTTCCCAATTTATAGTATAGTCATTTGATGTTCCACCGTCTAAGACAAACTGATTTTTTGTTCCATTCAGGTAGGCTCGGATGTTTGAATACTTGTAGTTATTTGCATAAATTGTAGTACCATTTAATGTTCGCTCCGATGTTGCTCCATAATAAGGCACATTTGCTGTAAGGATTTTTTCTGCAAGAAGGAGTTTTGTTCGGGCTTCACTATCTATTTTTAATACACGCCATTCTATTGGCTCGACCTTAAAGTACAGATAATTAGGACTTGTATTATTAATTTTTGCAACCCTTACGTTATTTGAATATCTATAAGTAGTATAATATCCATTTTCATGTACTTTTTCATAGAAATATCCGTCTGAACCAAGGTACCAGCCGTTGTAAACTGTTGATGAAGAATAAGTAATTCCACTTTCTGCAATTGTCTGTGGGAAGTCTCCAAATTTTACTAACTGGAAAGTATTAGAATCTATAGTTGTACTTCCATTATCCTGCACTGTCTGGGTAAGGGCATCGGAAGCGGCTACGTAATATGGTGTAGTTGTTGTTTTTGTTATGCCATCTTCTGTATAAGATACTGTTAATGCCTTTATTCCTCCACTAGTAGAATCAAAATCACTTGATGTTACTCTCGTTACTGTAGCAGTAGAACCATTATCATAAGTTGCAGTTACTACCATTCCATCTGTAGAAAGGATTTCTCCAGATCCTGCAAAATACAAGACCTTTGATGGCGCTGTTGTTACCGAAATACCTGAAAGAACTTTTAGTCTCCAAACCGCATACAAGGTTACATCAGCAGTGGCTGTATAAGATGCTTCGTCTGCATAAGCCACACTTGTGGCATCATTTGTTGTAGCCCAGCCGGCAAAGGTATAACCACTTTTGCTGAAGCCTAAAGTTGCAGCAGTTTTTAAGGCCTGGGCTGTGCCTGCTGTAAAAACTTGAGTCGCTGTTGCTGGGTTTGCACTTCCGTCGTTTGCGTTGAAAGTTACTGTATATGTAATTAAAGTCCATACTGCGTACAAAGTCACATTTCCTGTAGCTGTGTAAGAGGCTTCGTCTGCTAAAGTTGCACTTGCAGCGTTATTTGTTGTTGCCCAACCTGCAAAGGTATAATTTGCTCTGCTAAAGCCTAATGTTGCAGCTTTTTTTAATGCCTGGGCGGTTCCTGCTGTGAAAACCTGTGTCGCTGTTGCTGGGTTTGCACTTCCGTCGTTTGCGTTGAATGTTACTGTGTATGTAATGGCTGTCCACACTGCATACAAAGTTATGTCTGCAGCTGCTGTATAAGATGCTCCGTCTTCATAAGCTGCACTTGTAGCATCGCTGCATGTTGCCCAACCGGCAAAAGTATAATTTGTTTTACTAAAGACTAATGCTGCAGCAGTTTTTAATGCCTGGGCACTTCCTGCTGTGAAAACCTGTGTCGCTGTTGAAGGATTTGCACTTCCGTCATTTGCGTTGAAAGTTACTGTGTATGTTATAGCTGTCCATACAGCGTACAAAGTCACATTTCCTGTAGCTGTGTAAGAAGCTCCGTCTGCTAAAGTTGCACTTGTGGCATCATTTGTTGTTGCCCAACCGGCAAAGGTATAATTTGCTCTGCTAAATCCTAATGTTGCAGCTGTTTTTAATACCTGGGCGGTACCTGCTGTAAAGGCCTGTGTAGCTGTTGCAGGGCTTGCACTTCCGTCGTTTGCGTTGAAGGTTACAGTATAATCTATTGTTTTCCATACAGCGTACAAAGTCACATTTTCTGTCGCTGTGTACGAAGCTCCGTCTGCATAAGCTGCACTACTTGCTTCTTTACTTGTTGCCCAACCGGCAAAGGCGTAATTTGTCTTGCTAAATCCTAATGCTGCGGCAGTCTTCAATGCCTGTGCTGTACCTGCTGTAAAGGCCTGTGTAGCTGTTGCAGGATTTGCACTTCCATCATTTGCGTTGAAGGTTACAGTATAATCTATTGTTTTCCATACAGCGTACAAAGTTACATTTCCTGTCGCTGTGAACGAAGCTCCGTCTGCATAAGCTGCACTTGTAGCATCGCTGCTTGTTGCCCAACCGGCAAATGCATAATTCGTCTTGGTAAATCCTAATGCTGCGGCTGTTTTTAATGCCTGTGCTGTTCCTGCTGTAAAGGCCTGTGTCGCTGTTGCAGGGCTTGCACTTCCGTCGTTTGCGTTGAAGGTTACAGTATAATCTATTGTTTTCCATACAGCGTACAAAGTTATATCTGCTGTCGCTGTGTACAAAGCTCCGTCCGCATAAGCTGCACTACTTGCTTCTTTACTTGTTGCCCAACCGGCAAAGGCGTAATTTGTCCTACTAAAGTTTAATGTTGCAGCAGTCTTCAATGCCTGGGCAGTACCTGCAGTGAAAACCTGTGTCGCTGTTGAAGGATTTGCACTTCCGTCATTTGCATTGAATGTTACTGTGTATGTTATAGCTGTCCATACTGCGTACAAAGTCACATCTGCTGTAGCTGTATAAGATGCTCCGTCTGCATAAGCTGCACTACTTGCTTCTTTACTTGTTGCCCAACCGGCAAAGGCGTAATTTGTCTTGCTAAATCCTAATGTTGCAGCTGTCTTTAATGCCTGGGCACTTCCTGCTGTAAAAACTTGAGTCGCTGTTGCTGGGTTTGCACTTCCGTCGTTTGCGTTGAAGGTTACTGTGTACTGTTTTGTTGTATTTGCATTCATCAAGGCAAGAGCCAGCAAATTGTTTGTTTCTTCTTCTGTTTTACAAGAAAAAAGACTTAGTGTAAAAAAAATACTTACTAATAGAAGAAAAGTTTTTTTTAGCTGTTTCATCTAAATATCTCCATTACAATTAATATTCCTTATCTATACTCTATTGTTAAAATTGTGTCACCACCCAAATGGGTAGTTTTTGCAAAAAAAATTATCAATTTTCGTTTTCTTTAGTTATTCTGTTACCCTTCCCTACTCTCTTTTAAAAAAATTAAAATACAGCACTTTTTTTACTGCAATCGATAAAGTATTCGATTATTTAAAAAAAACGCGTCAGAATGAATTCTAGGCCCATGTTTTAAAATCTACTATTCGATAGTAGATTTCTATTACTATATATTATATTTGTACTATATTTACTAATATATCTTAGTATATTTATTAGTATATTTATTATTACATTTGTACTATTTTTTAGTAGTTTTATAATTTTTAGTATATTTTTTATTTGCTTTTTTAGTATAAATTATAGTATACTTAGATATACGTTAAAAAATACAGGATGGGAAAAATATGAAAAAAATCGCTGTTGCAATTCAGAAAGGTGGAGTAGGAAAATCCACCATCAGCGTGTCTTTAGCAGCACAGCTTGCTATGTCTGGAAAAAAAGTTTTAATAATTGATGCCGACCCACAAGGCAACACAACAAGTAACTTGATTGAATCTTTTGAGTACGATTTAGGCGAAGTTCTCTTCGGCAAAGTAGAAGTAGAAAAAGCTATCATAAAAACGAATGTAGAAAATCTATTTATGATTCCAACATTAGCATTTAGCGATAACGAAACAAACGGGCTCAAACTTTACCGAACAATGCAGGCTTCCCGAGAACCATTTATTTTTGTTGACCTAGTAAATGTAATCCAGTCACTTGGATTTGATTACTGTATTTTTGATACATCTCCAGCATTTGACGCATTTGAAGAAAATATTCTTGCAGCAGTGGATGAAGTTGTTGCTGTTATCAAAGCAGACGGATATTCCCAGGACGGATTACAACTTTTCCGAAATAATTTAAAAGACTGCCAGAAGCGCAAACACATCCAGCCAATATTTAAAACAATCGTACTAAATGAAGTAAACCATTCTTACAAACTTGCAAACGAAATCATAGACGCTTTAAAAACTACAGATTTTAATATAATCGAAGTTCCTCAGGATCAGAATTTTAAATCTTCTACAATCCTTAGAAAAACTATCCAGCAGCAGGGTGCAAAAACAACAACACTTGAGGCATTCAAAAAATTAGCCGATATATTAAAATAAGGAGTTAAGACAAAATGCCATTAGCAACTAAAACAGGCCAGAAACTTATAACAGAAGATTTTGCAAAACAGATTCAGAATAACATTGAAACTACAATTACTTCAGAAGCTGTTGAAACAGGAAGCCCTAAAAAGGTAACAGAAATACTAAATAATCCAAACCCTGCTGAAAGTCCCAAAGAAAGCCGTGGAAAGTACAGCGATGTTGCAAACCTCCATTTTTCTCGTGGCAAAAAAGCTGAATTTAAGGGATTCTTTTCTTCTAATGAAGTAACCCTTGTCCAAGGCGTAGAACTTTCTGTAAGCTATATCATAAAAGAAGTAAGAGCTGGTCGTTTAACAATTTCCAGAAACGGGATTGAAAAAGTAGGGGAGTAGAGGTAACAGTTTACCTAAAGAATAAAAAATATGGGAAGAAGGAAAATCTCATCAGACAATTCATTAATTCCAATCGACAATTCAATTAATGACTTGTTTGACTTTGAATCAAAAAGGGAAAAGTCCCGACAGATAGGTTACATTCCAAGTTTCTTTACAACGGCATCACTTCCATTCAGGAATATCCATAAAACTGTTTTTATCCGAAAAGGAAGCCAGGGCGTAACCCTTACTCTTTCTTCTCCAAAAAATGTACCCTTTGGAAAATATGGCCGCCTTTTACTTACAATTTTAACAACCCACGCCGTAATTTCACAAGAAAAAGAAAATCCCCTTTTAATAGAATACGCTTCTATGGCAGATTTACTAAGAGAATTACAACTGCCAAAGCAAAGAGGAAAAGACATCAAAGAACAGCTGGAATGTTTTTCGAATGCAGCTTTTATTTTTAATCAGGAAGTAAAAGAACTTCGCGCCGGTTATCTTTTTAAAGATATGTACGAAGACAATGATTATCCAAAAGGCGATGTAACTGTTACTACAAAAACTACAGGAAACATACGCTTTACAACAGGCGTTCAATACCAGGAAATTACAGAAGGTAACAAAGATACTAAAACAGGTCATTTTAAAATCCTTCTTTCCCCAGAGTTTACAGAATTCTGCCAGGCTCATGCTGTTCCAATTGATTACGAAGTTTACAAAGAAATCGCAAGTCCAATCGGAAAAGATATTTACGCCTGGCTTGTATTCCGAAACACGGGGTTAAAGGATTCAACATTTATTCCTCGCCAAAAATTGGTAGAGCAGTTTATGCCTGTAGAAATCGATAAAGATCCTAACCTTGTAAATGTAAATTATGCCCGAATAATCGAACTGTTAAAAGAAATAAAAGAAAAATACTACAAGGAAGTAAAATACGAAATCAATTCGGATGGAAGTGGAATTACTCTCTTTAAAAGTCCAACTCCAGTTTTGAAAAATGATCCTAGATACGCTTTGATTACAGCTGATATTTAGGTAACAATTTTACTAAATAAAAACAAGGTAACAAAACTACTAAAAAATTATCCCCCGACAAAAAACTCATATAAACAGTATATATATAGAAGATTTATGAAAACTGTTACTATTTTCGGCAATTCAAATAAAAGTCTGTTAAATATTCAATTTTCTTCTATATATAAAGTAAAATTTCATATAATTTATTTTCTTTAGCAGAACTGTTACCTTATTGAATAATTCGCAGAATCCAGAATAGTAATTTAGTCGTTTTGTTACTTATTTTTTAGTAATTCTGTTACCTTTTTACGACTACCAAAATCCACTTTTGGACTTAAGTAGTCGTTCCTGCATTCAATATAAAAAAGAGTGGATAAAAGTAGTCGTAATGTGAAAATATCTAAGAATATGTGGACAAAAGTAGTCGTTAGGTAGACAGAATTCAAAGAATTTGGACTTAAGTAGTCGTAAATAGGCGAATTCCTGCATAAAATTTGGACATTGGTAGTCGTTTCAAAGGGTTATAAAGTAGTCGGGTGGATATTAGTAGTCGTACTATAAAAGAATAAGTGGATTTTGGTAGTCGTTGTATTTTGTGGATATAGGTAGTCGTAAAAAATGATTCGAAGAGAAGAGAAAGAAGGAATTTCCCTTGAATTCATCGACTACCTTTGATAAGATTTAGTAGTCAACTAGAGCAAAAAATACTTTCGAAAAGCTTTTTATGTTAGGTTTCGTGAAATTTGGATATAAGTAGTCGAAAATGTGGATGTTAGTAGTTGAAAAATAGGACATCGGTAGTTGTAAAAGTGGACTTGAGTAGTTATTCGGGTTTATAAATATTTGTATTACAATAAGTTACAGTCCTATAAATTTATAATTATATAAATAAATAAGGCTTTTTTTTATGAATGATTTAAATCCAGTTAAAAATCACGAAACTGTAATACAATCAAACTCTATAAGCCGGGGAATTTATACTTGTAGTCCTCTGGCTCGCAAATTAATTGCCTACTGTATTCTTACAATTGATCATTATCCCCAGCACACAGATAATCCTGAAATAAGTACCATTCATCATTTTAAAAGCAGTTTTGCAATCTCTGAATTTATTAACAAACTGGGAATAACAAAAGGGTCAAATACTTACACACAAGTAAAAAGAGCCGTAGAAGAATTAACTACAAGTGTAATTCAAGTTGAAAACACGGAAGAAAAGTATAAAGCTTTTACCTGGTTTTCTTCTGCAGATTACGACAAAAAGAAAGATTTGATTGAACTTGAGTTTAACCAGCAGATTGGTCTTGCCATAATAGAGTGGAAAGAAAAAAAACAGTATTCTGCGATGAATATAAAAACTATCGGAGAAATTCAATCTTTCTATGCTCTACGTTTTTTTGAAATTGCCTGCAGCTGGTATAACGCAAAAGGACGCTATGGCAATGAAAAAAACGAATGGACCTTTTCTTTAAGCGTTGAAGAAATAAAACGAATGTTCAAAATCGATAAAGATGCTTATAAAGATCGAATGAATAACTTTATTACAAAAGTAATAAAAAAACCTCTTGAAGAACTTAATCGAGTAAATAAAGATTTTTCAATTGCTTACACCAAAATTGTTGAAAATCATAAAACAGTTGGTTTTAATTTTACCTGTACTCAATGTGAAATAATTAAAATTGAAATTGACGATACTTCTTCTGTAAAAAAAGAAAAACAACAACTCAATGAAGAATCTATAGAACTTGAATATTTTAAAACTAAATATCCAGAAGAATGGGAAGAAGCTTTAAAACTTGCTGAAGCTCAAAATGAACTCCCATTCGATTTTACGCCTGCCTTAGAAGCAAGAGCTCTTTCTATTTTAAAATCTCGCGGACTTGAGTAGTCGTTTTTTTATATTTATTAATCGAAAATTTGCTTTAAAAAAAATTAGTAATATAATGAATGTTGCTATTATTTGCATTTTAAAAAAGGAGTTTTTCTATGATTAGGAATATAAAATCGATTGCATTTCAGCTTACATCGATAATTATTATAGGTATTGTTGTTTTTGCTTTTTGTATTTTTGAAGTTACAAGAGTACAATTAACAAAAGGTCTTATAAATTTCTTTGAAGAAGATGTTTCTGGGGAACAAGAAAGTGTTACTTCTGAAATGGAATCAAAAAGGGAACTGCTAAGCACAGCTATAAAAAATCTTGCAAACTGTTATGAGTTTAACTACAAGCAGAATGGCGACGATATTGAATACGCTAATAGTTTATGTGCTTCTGTTTATGATGCCGGCGGTGCTTCTACTATTGTATTTTGCGACAGAAATGGTAATCAGGTTTCTGATAAAAAGTACGGAACTTCTTTTTTAAGTGATTTTGTAAAAGCCGCTATGAATGGCCAGGCTTCAAGTGATTTGGTTTTGTCTGAAAAAGATATTTTTGCTATTTCTGCAGAACCTATTATGCATAACGGCCGGGTTGTTGGTTTGATTGTTGCAAAACTTCTTATTACTACAGATAAATTTGTTGAAGATTTGTCTGAATTTATGGATTTGGAATTTACAGTTTTTGATGGTTATACTCGCCGTTACACAAGTTTGGACAACATGAAGGGAACTACGATTGCAAATAAAACCTTGATTGACAGAGCTTCTTCTGGAGAAATTGTTATTGAAGAAACATTCATCGCTAAAGAAAAATTTATCGTAGATTATTTCCCTATTACTGATTCTCAGGGAAAAGTTCTTTCTGTATTCTTCCTAGGAAAGCATCTAGGTGATGTAGATGAAGTAAAAGCTTCTATCTTTAATCCTATGATGGTTGCAACTGTAATTTTATCTATCATACTTTTAGGATTCCTTGTTACTTTCATTTATTTCAAGGTTGTTGTAAAGCTGAACTTTATCAATACAGCTGTAAAAAATCTTTCTTCTGGTGATGCAGATTTGACTTTCCGTATGCCTAAAAAGGGTAATGATGAATTCGCTAATATTGCAGAAAATATCAACATCTTTATCGAAATGCTCCAGGGTATTATTGTTAAGTTGAATAGTGCTCAGGCTGATTTGACTCAAATTGGTGAAAACCTTGGAACAAACTCTCAGGAAAGTGCTAGTGCTACTGCCGAAATCATGGCTAATATTGATTCTGTACGAAAACAGTCTGAATCTCAGGCTGATGCCGTTCAAAATACATCTGCAGTTCTTGAACAATCTAGCTCACATGTAGATTCTCTTGGCGATTTGATTAATAACCAGGCTGCAGGTATTGCTCAGTCTTCTGCTGCAATTGAAGAAATGCTTGGAAATATTTCTTCCGTAACAAATACTGTGAAGAAAATGACAGACAGTTTTGCCGTTCTTAATGATGACGTAAAAGACGGAAGTGACAAAATGGCCAATGTTACTCAAAAAGTAAACCTCATGTCAGAACAGTCTTCTATGCTTTTGCAGGCAAACAACATGATTGCCTCTGTTGCAGCTCAGACAAACCTTCTTGCTATGAATGCGGCTATTGAAGCGGCTCATGCGGGCGAAGCTGGTAAGGGCTTTAGCGTTGTTGCAGACGAAATTCGAAAACTTGCAGAAACTTCTAGTGCTCAGTCTAAGAACATCAACGAAGAACTTAAAGAGATTTCTAATTCGATTTCTGAAGTAGTAAATCTTTCTTCTAATACTCAAGCTGCCTTTAATGGAATTGTAAATCAGCTTGGTGCAACAGATACATTGATTCGCCAGATTGATAATGCAATGGAAGAACAGCAGAATGCTTCTCATCAGATTCTTGAAGCTCTGAACGATATGAGAACTCAGTCGGGTCAGGTAAATGAAAAATCTAGTGAATTAAAGACAGGCGTTCAGAATGTTCTTTCTGATATGAATAAGGTTACTCAGATTTCTGATGTAATTCTTGGAAGTATGGATGAAATGGCTGCTGGTTCTAAAGAAATCAATACTTCTGCACAAAATGTGTCTGAACTGGCTGCAAGTACAAAGAATAATATCAATGTTATGAATGATATTTTAACTCAGTTTAAGGTTTGATATGATAGAGATTTTAAGTAATAAGAATTTTTCGCTGAAAATTAATTCTAAGGGCGCTGAAATCAACGAATTCAAGGACTTGCGTTCCGGGAAAGATATTATCTGGAATGGAAGTTCAGAGATTTGGAAATTTCATGCACCTGTACTCTTTCCTCATTGTGGAAAAATAAAAGATGCTTTTGTCTTAATTGACGGAAAAGAATATCCTTTAAAAAGTAACGGTTTTGCCCGCGACATGGAATTTCTTCTGGTAGAAAAATCAGAAGACAGCGTAAAATTTGAACTTACTGAAAATAGTAAAACTCTTTCATTGTTTCCTTACAAATTCCGCCTGAGTGTAAAATACCAGCTTTTGGAAAACGGGCTTGTATTTACCACAACCGTAAAAAATACAGGAGATCAGCCTTTCCTCTTTAGTTTAGGAAGCCATAGTGCTTTTGCTATCGAAAATGTTCAGGATTACCAGATTGAATTTGAAAAGAAAACTCCTTTGCAAAATGTTGTCTGTCTAGAAAACGGCTTTCTTGCTGCAGAAGGGGAAAAGTGCCCTATTGTAAAGCCATATGGGGAAGCCGAAGCTGGTATTATTCCTGTTACAGAAAAAGGTTTTGGTAACGGACATTTATTTACTCATATAGAATCTGCCTGGGTAGGATTAAGAAATAAAAAAGATGGTTCTATCCGAAAGGTGAATACTAAAGATTATCCATATGTAATGATTTGGCAGAATGCAGGTAAACCTGCTTTTGTGTGCATTGAACCTTGGTACGGAATGCCAGATGCAGACAATACAAATCATCAATGGACACAAAAACCTGGTCTTGAAAAACTCGAAGTCGGAAAGAAGTTTGTTTCCGACCAGAGTATTACTATTGGTTAAAATGAATCAAGCTTTATAATTTGCTTTTCTTCAATTGGTATTTTAGAGCAGACGATATATCTGTAGCCGTCGTTCATTTCAATTTCTTTGAAAGAATAGTCTTTGCTGTAGAAATTTTTGCCGTTTATTAGGTCCATCATGTTTGTGTCAGAGGCTTTTGCGTAACATTCCATTTTGGTCCAATTAACAACATCTTCGTCTGCATTTTCTTTTATAATTTCAACATCACAACCGATTGGCTGGTCCGAAATTGAACACATTACCCTTTCTTCTGAATGGGAAAGGCTAAAGAAAATGTCTGGTCTTTCTTTAAAATAGGGGCGACCATTATCCTTGTGGGAAAGTTCCAAAAGGGATTCGTCTATTTCATTTTCTTTAAGGGCTTTTGTTAAAAGTAATCCAACTCCAAGAGAAAGCCTCTTTTCTTTATCTGTTTTATAGGAGTCGATTTTTTTCTGACGGTATTTGGGAACCGTTTTATAAAGCCGAGAAAAAGTTTCTGCGTCTTCCAGAGCTTGTGTGGATGCAATATAAACTATAGTTTCCATAAGCGACCTCCAATTTCTTTGAGTATAAATCATAAAAGAGAAAACGCAACAAAAAATCTATTATTATATTTTTTTCAAATTTTATGCATACAGAAGGGCTATATTATGTTAAAATGTAAAAATACTAAAATATGGAGTAATTATGAATAAGTCAGAATTGATTGATGCTATTGCAGCAGACACAAAATTAACAAAAAAGGATACAGAAGCTTTTCTTAAATCTTTTGTAGAAACTGTATCTGCAAGTCTTGAAAAGGGTGAAGAAGTTGCACTTTTAGGATTTGGTACTTTTTCTGTAGGTGAAAGAGCTGCCCGCTCTGGACGCAATCCAAAGACAGGCGAAACTATCACAATTGCTGCAAGCAAGAGTGCGAAATTTAAGGCAGGTTCTGCACTTAAAAATCGCGTAAACAAGTAGATTAGTTTTCTTTTACGAATTCGGCAGCTGAATGTGCGGCAATTGCTCCGTCACTGGCTGCCGTTACTATTTGGCGTAAAGGTTTAGATCTTACGTCTCCCGCTACATAAAGACCTGGAATTTTAGTTCCCATCTTTTCATCGGTGATAATATATCCACCGGCATCTTTTTCTAGATTTTCAACCAAACTTGTTCTTGGATTCATTCCAACAAAAATAAAGACACCGTTTGTTTCTATTTCGCTAATTTCTTTTGTCTGGGTGTTTTCAAGTTCGATTGAAGTAACTCTGTCCTGTCCCTTAATTTCTTTTACAATTGAGTTGTAATGAACTTCGATTTTTGGGTTTGAAAGAATTCTTTCTGAAACAGATTTTACCATGCGGAATTCAGGGCGTCTGTGAACAAGGTGTACTTTTTCTGCCAGATTAGCAAGATAGAGAGCTTCTGTTCCGGCGCTGTCTCCGCCTCCGATTACAGTAACAATTTTTTTGCGAAAGAAAGGTCCGTCACAAACAGCACAGTATGAAACGCCGGCACCTGCAAATTCTTTTTCGCCCTTTACGTTTAAGCTTTTGTGCTCTGCACCGCTAGCTATAATCAACGCTTTTGAATTAAATTCACCTTTTGGGGTTACAACTTTGAAATTATTATCTATTCGATCAAGAGATGTAATTGTAGTCTGAATAATTTCTGCGCCAAAAGCCTGTGCCTGTTTTTTTGCTGTTTCCATAAAATCATAGCCGTTTACAGCAGGAAAAACTCCAGGATAATTTTCTAAATCATCAATCTGAAGAACTTGTCCGCCACAGCCTGCTTCATCGATAACACTGACTTTCATTCCTGAACGGGCTGCATACATTGCGGCAGAAATACCTGCAATTCCAGCACCTATAATTATAATGTCTTTGTTTTCCATACTTTAAATATAATAGCCAATATTTGCCTTTACAAGAAAAAAAAATTGCAGTGTGATATAATAAAAATATGAACAGAAATATCATTTCAGGTGAAGAAAAAGCTTTTGCCAGGGAATTTTTAAACTTTGTAGAAAAGAGCCCAACATGCTTTCATGTGATTAAAAATATAAAAGATGAACTTTTGCAGAAAGGTTTTGTAGAATTAAAGGAATGTGAAAAATGGCAGCTAGACTCTGGTGGTAAATATTTTGTTAGCAGAAATTCTACTTCGTTGATTTCATTCGTTCTTCCAAAAAATCCTTTTAAGGCTTTTATGATTACTGCCAGCCATAGTGATTCTCCGTGTTTTAAAGTGAAAGAAAACCCAGAGATGAAAACAGCTTCTGTGGTAAAGTTGAATGTTGAAAAATACGGCGGAATGTTGATGCAGCCATGGTTTGATCGTCCTTTAGGTCTTGCCGGAAGACTTGTATATTCTTCAAAAGATGAAGGTAAAAAGCTTTGCATAAAAGAATGTCTTGTAAATTTTGATAAGAACATTGCTATGATTCCAAATCTTGCAATTCATATGAATCGAGATGCAAATGACGGTCACAAAATCAATGTTCAGAATGAATTAATGCCAGTGATTTCTTTAGATAACGAATTTAACCTAAGTACTTTGCTATCTAAGGAAACTGGAATCGAAGAAAAGGACATTTTATCTTTTGATATTTTTCTTTATAACCGGGAAAAGCCTTCATTTTGGGGCGCAGACGAAGAATTTGTTGCTGGCCCTAAATTAGATGATTTGGAATGTGTTTTTTCTACTCTGCGAGGCTTTGAAGAAGCTGAAAGTGAAGACAATGTTTTGCTTCATTGTGTTTTTGATAACGAAGAAGTTGGAAGCCAAAGCAGACAGGGAGCAGCTTCTACTTTTATGCGTGATACGCTTGTTAGAATAAATCAGGCTTGTGGTGGAAATGAAGAAACTTATTTAAGGGCAGTGGCTTCCAGTTTTTTGGTAAGTGCTGATAATGCTCATGCTCTTCATCCGAATTACATCCAGACGGCAGATCCTGTAAATCGGCCTGAAATCAACGCTGGAATTGTAATTAAATTTAATGCAGCGCAAAAATATACTTCTGATGCTCTTAGTGCAGGAATTTTCAAAAAAGTTTGCAAGAGGGCAGGGGTGCCTTTCCAAATTTACACGAATAATTCAAATGTTCCTGGAGGTTCAACTTTGGGAAATATAAGTACAAGTCAGGTTTCTTTACCTTCTGTAGATATTGGACTTGCGCAATGGGCAATGCATTCCTGTTATGAAAGTGCTGGATGTAAAGATTTGTGGTATCTTGTAAAGGCTGTTAAGGAATTTTACAATTCTGAAATTGTTTTACATGAATAATAATGATAGAATAGTAAAAAATTTTAGTGGAGGTGTGATAAAAATTACATCCTTGTAATTTTTATCATTTTAGTTTTGAAACGCGTTGCTTTTTCAAAACTAAGATTCTCGCCATCCTGGCTCGCCGCTAACGCGGGGTTTCTATTGGAGATAAAATGATTTGGTTGATTGGATGTAAGGGTATGTTGGGAACAGAAATTGCCCGCCAGCTTTCAGAAAATAAAATTGATTTTAAGGGCACTGATATCGATGTAGATATTACTAATCCAGATGCATTAGACTCTTTTGCTTCTTCATTGACTGATTTGGAATATATTATTAACTGTTCTGCATACACCGCTGTTGATAAGGCTGAAAGTGATGCTGATTTTGCAAAAAAGTTGAACGAAGATGGACCTGCAAACATTGCTCGTGTGGCAAAAAAATATGGGGCAATAATGATACATATTTCTACTGATTACGTTTTTGACGGAAGTGGAAATACTCCTAGAACGGAAGATATGCCTATTGCTCCAATTGGTGTTTATGGGCTTACAAAAGCTAACGGTGAAAAAGCATTGATGAAGGAAACTGATTCATTCTATATTTTAAGAACAGCCTGGTTGTATGGATGGGCTGGAAAGAATTTCGTATACACAATGATTCGTGCCATGAATACACATGAGGCAGTAAAAGTTGTAAACGACCAGAAGGGGTCTCCTACTTTTGCTTCAGACCTTGCAAATGTGATTCTTAAGATTATCGACAAAAAAACTGTTCCATTTGGTATCTATCACTGTACTGATAACGGTGAAATTACCTGGTGGGATTTTACAAATGAGATTAAAAAACAGGGAATTGAAAAGGGCTGGATTACAAATAAAGATTGCGTAGTTAATCCTTGTTCTACAGATGAATATCCAACTCCTGCAAAACGCCCTGCATATTCGGTGTTGAGTAAAGATAAAATTCAAAAGGCATTGGGAATTACTCTTCCTGATTGGAAAGAAAGTCTTTCTGCTTTTTTAAGTTCTTCATCTTTTGACAAGAGTAGAATAGAATAGCTTAAATTTTTGACCTGGAGTTCATTTTGCTTGAATTACAAAATGTAAAAAAATCATTTGACGGAGTAACGGTTTTAAAAGATATTTCCGTTTCAATTGAAAATTCTGAAATTGTTTCAATTCTTGGTTCTTCTGGTAGTGGTAAAACAACTCTGCTCAACTTAATTTTGGGAATTATTAAACCTGAATCTGGAAAGATTATTTTTAATGGAAATGATATTACAAATGTTCCTATGGAACGCCGTGACTTCAATATTGTTTTTCAAGATTATGCACTTTTTCCAAATTTGAATGCTTATAAAAATATCGTATATGGTTTGAAAAATTTTCCAGGTCGGTCTACAGATGCAGAAGTAGAGGCTATGATTGATCTTTTGGATTTGCGGGAACATTTGAACAAGAAAATTGATAAGCTTTCCGGCGGTCAGAAGCAGCGTGTTGCCCTGGCAAGAACTATGGTTATGAAGCCAAAAATTCTTTTGCTTGATGAACCTCTTTCTGCATTGGATGGTGTAATAAAAGAATCTATTAAAGAAACTATCGTGCGCATTGCTAAGGATTTTCATCTTACTACAATTATTGTTACTCACGATCCTGAAGAAGCTCTTACAATTAGTGATAAAGTATTGATTATCAATAAGGGAAATATCGAACAATTTGGCTCGCCAAAAGATATTATTGAAAGACCTGCAAGTGATTTTGTAAAGAATTTTATAATCAAACAGCTTTCAATTAAGCGTGATAATATTTATAAGCTTTTTGCGGAGAAATAAATGATTTCTAGAGTACGAAATAAGCAGATAAATACTATTTTCCTTGGAATTCTAGTATTTTTTGCACTTTTTATAATTTTCCCTGGAATCTTGCTTTTTAAGAATGCTTTCTCTGCGGGAAATTCTTTTTCTTTTGCTAATTTTTCTTCTGTTTTTGGACAGGGACAGCTGGCAAAAGCTTTTCTTAATAGTGCGCATGTTAGTTTAATCAGTGCTGTAATTACTACAATTCTTGCCTTTATTCTTGCTTATACTGAAAATTTTACAAACCTTCCTGAAGTTGTAAAAAAAGTGTTGCGAACTCTGGCTGTTTTTCCAATGCTTTTACCTACAATAACCTATGGATTTGCTATTATCTATTCATTCGGGCGAAACGGTCTTTTAACGAATTTGCTCGGTCATCAAATTTTTGATTTTTATGGCTTTCGTGGTCTTATTTTTGGTTATGTAATTTATACTCTTCCGATTTCTTTTACTCTTATTAATAATACAATGCATTATATGGACAAGAGGTTTCTGGTTGTAAGCCGCCTTATGGGTGACAATTGCTTTAAGTCTTTCTGGACTGTGATTTTGCAGCCTCTTTGGGGAACAATTGCTGTTTCTTTGGTTCAGTCCTTCTTCCTTAGTTTTACTGATTTTGGTATTCCTAGCTCAATTGGTGGTCGCTATCTAGTCGTTGCAGAACTTTTGTACAACACAATGCTAGGTTCTATTCCGGATTTTCATCAGGGGGCCGTAATTGCATTGATAATGCTTTTGCCTTCAATTATTTCTATTTTGCTTTTGAATTATTTGCAGCGATTTAATGTTCGTTATAATAAAATTACAAAGATTGAACTTAAAAAAGATCCTGTTAGAGATACCGTTTTTCTTGTTCTTTCTTCTCTTATTTTGATTTGTGTAATTTCGATTTTTCTTGTTGTTCTGGTGGCTCCGTTTATTGCAGAGTGGCCTTATGAAAAATCATTTACCCTTAAGCATTTTGCTTCTGTTTTTGCTGATAAGGCCTTGGTTCGGGTATTTATAAATTCTTTGTGGATTAGTCTACTTACAGCTCTTTTTGGAACTGGATTGGCTTATGCAAGTGCACTTGTTACAGCCCGCAGTAAAATTCATCCCCATGGAAATATGGTAATTGAATCAATCGCCCAGGTTACTAATACAATTCCAGGAATGGTTTTAGGTATTGCCTTTCTTTTAGCCTTTAAAGGAACTTCTCTGCAGAATACTATATGGATTATTATTTTCTGTAATATGATTCACTTTTTTGCAACTCCCTACCTTATGTTAAAAGGAACTTTGGATAAGATGAATTCTGGCTGGGAAACCACGGCTGCGATTTTGGGCGACAACTGGATTAAAACTGTTGTTAGAATTATTACTCCTAATGCTCTACCAACCTTGCTGGAAGTTTTTTGTTATCTTTTCATAAATGGAATGGTAACTGTAAGTGCCGTTGTATTTATTGCGGCCGCAAAGACTATGGTTATCACAACAAAGATTCAGGAATTACAGCATTTTGCGAAATTTAACGAAATCTTTATACTTTCTATCTTGATTATGATAACGAATTTGCTTATAAAAACTTTAAAGGGGATTTACAATAAACATAAAGTTGCCGATTTGTAAAATTCCTTTGAATATTTTTTTCAAAATATGGAGAACAAAATGAAAAAAATCGTATTAATGGTTGCTGCAATTTCTACTTTGTTTGCAATCACTTCTTGTTCTAAAAAAACAGGAGAAAAACAGGTAATCATTTATTCTAATGCTGATGATGAAGCTGCAATTTCTGCAAAAAAAGCACTTGATGAAAATGGTTTTGAAGGAAAGTACATTTTCCAGTCTTTTGGTACAAGTGAACTTGGCGGAAAACTTTTTGCTGAAGGATCTGCAATTGAAGCAGATTTGATAACAATGAGTTCTTTCTTTATCGAAAGTGCTCAGAATGCAAACAAAATGTTCAAAGATTTGGAATTTGAAACAAAACAGGTTATTAAAACTCCTGCTTTTTACACACCAATGCTTGCTTTGCAGGGTGCTGTAATTTACAACACAAAAGTATTTGCTGAAAAGAATTTTCCTCTTCCAAAGAGTATTAAGGATATCGGAAATCCAGTTTATAAAGATTGGGTAAGTGTTGTAGATCCAATGGGTAGTACAACCGCATGGCTTATGGTTCAGGCTTTAATCGATTCTTACGGTGAAGATGGAGCAAAAGAAGCTTTGGCTGCAATTTACAAGAATGCTGGCCCTCATCTTGAATTGAGTGGATCTGGTCCAATCAAAAAGATTCGTGCTGGTGAAGTTGCTCTTGGTTTCGGTTTGCGCCACCAGGCTGTTCGTGATAAGAACAATGGTCTTCCAATCGATTTTATTGATCCTACAGAAGGCAATTTCACTCTTACTGAATCAGTTGCTGTAATTGAAAAGGGCAAGAAAACAAATCCTCTTGCTATGCAGATGGCACAGTGTATTATCGAAAAGGGTCGCGCAGATATAATCAAAGATTACCCTGTTGTATTGTACGAAGGCGAAAGTGTTGATGAAGATAACCGCGCAACTAATGCAAAGGTATTTGCAGAAGCGCTCACTACTGAGCTTTTGAAAAAGCATCAGGCATTGAGCGAAAGTGCAAAATAAAAACTACTGAAGTCTTTGTATCATCTTCCAGATTGAGTCGGCGGAATTAAAGTTTTCCGGAGAAATTTCTTCGGCGCCGATTTCGATATCAAAGGCTTCGTTTAACTGCATTACAAGCTGTACTATGTCGAAAGAGTCCAAAAGGCTGTTGTCGACAAGTGCAGTTTCTGTTTCAAAATTAATTTCTGGTTTTGCTTCCTGTAAGATTTTTAATAATTCTTCCATTTTTTCTTCCTTTTAGTTTATTAGAGTTGTTTTTTTAATTCTGTTCGATCTATTTTGCCATTCATATTCATAGGCATTTCTTCCAAATGAACTTTTTTATTTGGAATCATATAATCTGGAACGGAATTTTTAATTGCCTCAACGATTTCCTGGGCTTCTATTGAACCGGTATAAAAGAGTACAATTTTTGACTTTTCTGTGTCGTAAAGACAGCAGTTTTGTTTTACTCCTTCTACAGCACTAACGGCAGTTTCTATTTCGCCAAGTTCGATTCTGTGACCCATGTGCTTAATCTGAAAATCTTTGCGGCAATCGTACATAATTTCTCCGCGGGAATTATAGTGAACGATATCGCCGGTTCTGTAAATTATTTCATGGTAACTGTTATTCAGTGGATTTTGAACAAAGGCAGCTGCTGTTTTCTCTGGATTTTTATAATAGCCCATTGAATTACAGGTTCCCCGCACACAGAGTTCTCCCTTTTTCCCTTCATTTTCTGGTAAAACCAATTTGTTTTCATCATCTAAAACAAGAATATCTGTATTTTTACAAGGGTAGCCGATTGGTAAACTTTCATCATCAGAAAATTCACGGTCAACTATGTAGTAGGCACAAACATCAGTGATTTCTGTTGGGCCGTAAAGATTTGCGTAAAGGGCATTTGGATAGGTCTTTCGCCAGATGTTGAGCTGTTTGTTTGGCATTACCTCTCCGCAGAAAAGAATTTTTTCTAAAGTTGGTACGGGAAATTTATCAACAGCTTTTAAGTTTGCCATGATACAAAGAGCCGAAGGAACCCAGAAAATTGTATTAACCTTTTTTTCTGCTAAGAAAGTAAAAAGATTTTTTGGTAGCATGAAGAATTTCTGCGGAATTATATGGCAGCTGGCTCCGTTTTTTAGGGTCTGGTAAATATCCAGGATAGAATTATCAAAATAGAAAGGTGCCTGCTGGCCAAAAACAGTTTCACTTGTGATGTTAAATGTTTCTGTAACCCATTCGGCGTAATCTATAACTGCTTTTTGGTTAATAATTACACCTTTTGGAGTTCCTGTAGAACCAGAAGTAAAAAGAACATAGAGAATATCAGTATCAATTGTTCGGTCCAAGGCTTTTTGGATCAGTTTTTTATCTGCAGGTATTTTTATAAGCTTTTCGTAAAGTTCAACAGGTATAGTTGATGAAAATGTTTTGCAGGCTTCCAAGTGTTTTTGGTCAGTAATGATGAGAGCTGGATTTACTGTTTCCATGATTTTTTCGATACGGCTGGCAGGCATTGCTGTGTCGATTGGAGTGTAAAAATTGCCGCTATAAGCTGCCCCTAAAAAACTGGCAATAACTTCGACGCTTTTATCCAGGTAGATAACAATAGGATTTTTAAAAATCTGTTTGTTGGCAAGGAATGTTGCGATGGATGTAGCTTCGTTTTTTAATTCTTTAAAAGTAATTTCTCTTTTTTCATCTGTAAAGGCAATTTTTTCCGGAAATTTTTCTGCCGATTCATCAAGATAGTCCGTAACGAGTCTTTTCACTTTATCCCCTATAAAAATTATTAATTTTTTTATATATTTATAGAATATTACAAAAAGTTAATATACAAAAGGGAGATTTTCAGCGTGTTAAAAAAAATTTTAAAAATCGCACTTTTTCTTCTAGGCTTTTTTATTTTTTCATATCTTCTTGCTTTTGTATTTAAAGACGACACAAATTCTTATTCCAGAGTATTAAAGCATGAATTCTACAAGCAGGAAAAAATTGATTATTTAATTTGCGGCGCTTCTCATGTTTCTCACGGCATTGATTGTCGTATTGCTGATAAAGAATTTGGAAAAATCTTTTTTAATTCTGGAACACCGGCCCAGCAGATTGATGGTACTTACGCTCTCTTAAAAGAAGCTCTTTCTCGGTATAAAATTCAAAAAGTTTTCCTTGAAATGGATATGGGAATAATAACTTCTCCTCCAGCTTTTCTACGTTCGGATTCTACTGCGGATTATATTGTCCTTGATTTTTTACGAAATCCTAAAATTAAGTTTGAATTTTTAGCCAAAATTACTACTCCTTCAAACTGGCTTAATTCTCTTCTTCCGATTGGAAGTGATAAGTTGATGAATCTTTCGCCTATTAAGTTTTTTTCAAAATTAAAATCTCTTGTTACTGGTCAGTATTTTAAATATGAATACAAGACGGCCGATTCATCTTATGCGGGGAAGGGCTGTGTTTTAGATGATGCAAAATTGCAAAAGGGTTCTCTATTTGCAACAGAGTTTGAAGAAACTTTTTCTGCTGAAGATATTTGTCCTCAAAATATTCAGAATCTTGATGAAATTGTAGAGATTTGCAAAGAAAATGGGGTTGAGCTTATTTTTTATTCTATGCCAGTGACTAATTTCTATCTGCAGATTCGGCAAAATTACGATGATTACATAAATTTTATGCGTAAATACGCTGAATCTCATTCTTGTAAATATTACGATTTTAATCTTTGTCGAGAATCTCTTCTTACTCTTTCAGATGAAGATTTTAGTGATGACAATCACCTGAACAAGACTGGAATTGAAAAGTATACACATGCCTTTTGTGATTTTTTTACTGGTAAATATACAGAAAAAGAATTCTTTTATGATTCCTACAAGCAGAAAATGTCATTAACTGCTCCATCTGTTTTTGGCTTGGTTCTAATAGATGATGAGGCAGAAACTGGCGTGAAAATTATTCCCCTTAAAAATGACTTTAATGAAGAATGTATTTCTTATGATATTTTGGCTTTTTATCAGAATGATTGGCATCTTGTGGCTGAAAAAACTTCTGAATCAAGTTTTCTTTATCCTGCTTCGGGTTACGGATTTTTCAAAATCATGTGCTATGTAAATGGTAACTTGAATTGTCAGCTTGAAAAATCTTATTTTGCTAAATAGGTAGGAATTTATGACTTTAGTTTCTTTTTCTTTTGCAATTTTTTTATTGATTTCTCTTTTTGCCTACTATTTATTTCCTCGAAGATTCCAATGGGTAATTCTTTTACTGGCAAGTAGTATTTTTTATGCTTTTAGTGGGATAGGAAATTTTGTATTTATAATATTTAGTTCTTTTGTTACCTTTTTTGCAGCTACTTTTGTTTCTTCTCTAAATGAAAAATTGATTGAAAAAAAGCCTCTTCTTTCAAAAGATGAATTTAAGGTTGAAAAGAAAGTCGTTCAAAGAAAGAAGAGAATTGTTCTTATTATTATGCTTTTGCTCAATGTGGGCATATTAATTTTCTTGAAGTATATCAATGTTCTTTTTATACATAAATCTTTGCTTTTGCCATTAGGTATTTCATATTATACACTTTCGCTCATCTCTTATTTCATGGATGTTTATAATTCCAAATGTGAAAAAGAAAAGAACTTTCTTCGCTTTTATTCTTTTGTTTCTTTTTTTCCGCAGTTGATTATGGGACCTATAAACCGTTATTCCGCTTTGGGCCGACAGATGAAGGAAGAACATGCCTTTAATTTTGAAAATGCTAAGCACGGTATTATGTTGATTTTATTTGGTGCAATGAAAAAGTACCTGATTGCAGATATGCTTTATCCTAGGGTTGTGGATCTTCTTGGCGGACCTGTAAAAAATCTTCCTGGGGTGTTAATAGTCTTTGGAGTTTTGATGTATGCCGTTTACCAGTACGCAGATTTTTCGGGCGGAATTGATATGGTTCTTGGGATTGCAGAACTTTTCGGCTTGAAAATGCAGGAAAATTTCCGCCAGCCATATTTTTCTACAAGCCTTGCAAATTTCTGGCAGCGTTGGCATATCAGTTTAGGAACCTGGATGAGGGATTATGTTTTTTATCCATTTGCTTTTATCAAGCCCATGCAGAATTTAAGTAAATGGTCTGCTTCTCATTTAGGAAAGCATTTTGCCCGTGTGCTTCCGGCTGCTCTGGCTAATATCCTGGTTTTTATGCTGGTTGGCGTATGGCATGGACCTGAATTGCATTTTTTTGTCTGGGGACTTTATAACGGTTTGGTAATTGCATTCAGCGATTTGTTGAGCCCAGTTTTTGCAAAAATGAATGAACTTTTACATATAAATGTAAAAAGCCGTGGAATGCATGTTTTTAGAATTATCCGGACTTTTATAATAGTTAATATCGGCTGGTATTTTGATTACATAATTGATGTGAAAAAGGCCTTTATATATTTGAAAAATACCTTTGTTCACTTTGGTTCGCCTTTAGTTCTCTTAAATCGGGACTATTTGATTCAGATATTCGGACACATTTCTTATTTTGAATCTCAAATTTTACTTGTAATTATCGGCACAGCAATTGTTTTTGCGGTAAGTATTCTAAAAGAAAATAAAGTTGATGTTTATAAAAAAATTCAGGAAAAGAATATCGCTGTTAGATGGATGGCTTATTACCTTCTTCTGGCTCTTATAATCCTTTCTTTTTCGTTTTCAAACGGACAGACTGGCTTTATGTATGCACAATATTAAAAAAAGGATAAAAGATGAAAAAGTTTATATGTTTTGTTACAAGTTTTGTATTTATGGTCTGGGCTTTATTTGCTGATAATTATTTGATTTCGGAAAGACCCTGTGAAGTAAAAGATGTTTCTTCGGACAGCGGTAAGCCTTTAAAAGCTATTTTGAGCCAGGAAGAAATGCAGGAAGATCTGGATACTTTGTGTTACATTTTTGACACAGCTTATGCTGGTTATGAGGAAATGCTTGAATGTGGGTACAAAGAAGAAGTCTTTAAGCAGAATGTTATTAATCATTTCAAAAACCAGGAAAATATCGAAAGCCGAAATTTTTTAAAAGTCATTCATGAAAAGCTAGAATCATATATTAATGATGCACATCTGTGTTTTTCTTTTTTCTATGATAATTTTGACTTTTGCCAAAAGAAGATTCCCTATTGGACTGAGATTTACCTTGAGTATAAGGGAGAAGATTTAACTGTTATCCAGGAAGACAAAGAAAATCCATCTGTAAAAATTGGGGATTTATATACCGATAATACCGATTATATTTTTTACTACCCACTAAAGGGTGAAAATGTTTATCGTCTGGCAAAAATTACTTACGGTGATATTACAGAAGTTAGCAAGGAATTTTATCTTTCATTTAACGAAAAAGAAATACTCTGCCGAGGAAAAAGGGAAGGGGCTATTGAACAGCGTCCTATGAAATATCGTGAAATCGAAAGTACTGATTCTGTTTATATTGCCCTAAATAATTTCTTTATACCTCCTATGAATTCACCTTCAAGAAAATCAGTTGATATCATTTATAGAAAATTTGCAAAATGTGGGCAAAAATATAATGGTAAAAAAAATGTGATTCTAGACTACCGAAGCAATCATGGGGGAGATATTTCGAATTCTCTAGTTTTTTATTACTGCCTTTATTATAACAAGGATTGTAAGGTCTTTAACGATATTAAGTCAGATATGGGTGACTGGTTTTATTGTAGATTTCCTAATAGAATGGTAGTTTCCCCTTTAACTTTAAAGACTTCTTATACCAGACTTTCAGCGGCCAATTTTGAAGAAGATGCGAATTATTACTACAAGATACTTCAGGAATATCTAGAAGACCCTTACCGCAGGCTTTTTCGTTCGGAGAATGAAGTTCCTGATTATTTTTCAAAAAAAAGAAAGTTTAAGGGCAAAGTTATAATTTTGATAGACCGAAATTCTATGTCTGCTGGTGAAATCACAGTTATTTGTGCAAAGGAAATTTTTGGCGAAGAAAATGTAATTGTAATTGGCGAAAATTCTTATGGCATGGCAAGCTACTGGAATCTAAATGATTTGGAACTTCCAAATAGTAAGGCTCGTATTCATGTAGCTTTTGACAAAAGAGAAAATCTGGATGACTTTGATACATGGTTTGGCGAAGGAGAAGGAGTATATCCTGACTGGTGGTCTAAAGGCGAAGATTTAAACGATACTATTTTCCTTGCAACACAAGATGAAGAAATGAAAGCTCGTTTAGTAAATATTGAACATAGTCTGCAATAGGAAATAGACAAACTTAAAAACTACAGGTGTAAGCAGCAAGAAGCCGACTGTTCAGGACATTTGCACATTTTCACTTATCCTAGTATATTTTAAATATGAACAAGGTTATTGATAATATTTTTGGACGAATCTATCATCCAATTGTTAAATATTTTAGAACTAAGCCGGAACTCTCTCGAGTTTTGTTCAAAAAGTGTTTTTCTAGAACTGAAGAAAGAAAGAATCGAATTTACATAGATGTTACACAGGTTTTTATAAAGGATGTCGGAACTGGCGTTCAGAGGGTAACTAATAATATCGTAAAGTACATAGCTGATTACTCAAATGATTATGATATTGAAAAAGTTTATCTTGATAACAAGAAAGGTGTTTTTTCATGTGAAAGCAAAAAACCTGTTACTTTTATAAAGGGTGATATCTTTTTCGAATTGGATTTAAACTACATTTTGTTTACACGATATAAGCATTATTTTAAAAGACTTAGAAATAGTGGTGTAAAAATTTCAATCTTCATTCACGATCTGATACCTATTCGTTATCCGGAATTCTTTGATGTAGGAACCTATAGGGTTCAATACAACTGGATGAAAGTCTGTCTACGCTTTAATCAGATAATTGCCAATTCAAAATCAACTTTAGATGACGTAAAAGCTTTTATAAAAGAATCCAATTATATAAAGAGAAATAGAAAGATTCAGCTTGATTACGCTCTTTTAGGCTGTGATTTTTCTGCTATGCCAAAATTAGATGCTCAGGAAGCTAAGAATGATAAACTATCTTTCCTTATGGTAAGCACTGTCGATAAGCGGAAAAATTACAAACAGGCCTTGGAAGCTTTTTCAATTTTATGGGATAAGGGGCTGGATGTCAGGCTGGACATTGTTGGTAGACCAGGCTGGTGTTGTGAAGATACAATTGAAATGATTCGTGCCCATTCTGAATTAAATAAGAGATTATTCTGGCATAGCACAGGTATTTCAGATGAAGAATTGGCAAAATTATATTCAACTACAAGTGCGGTAATATTTGCCAGTCTAGCAGAAGGTTTTGGTCTTGCTATTACTGAAGGTGCATATTTTAAAAAGCCTTTGATTTTACGCGATTTACCAGTTTTTAAAGAAATTGCAGGTGAAAATGCATATTATTTTAGCGGAACCGAAGCTGAAAAACTTGCTGATGCCTTAGAAAAGTGGATAGACCTTTACAAAAATGGGAAAGTTCCTGACTCTTCAAAAATCAAATTGAGAACCTGGAACGAATGTACAAAAGAAGTGTACGAGTATTTGGTAAGGTAAGAGTGGAGAAAGATTAATGCTGCAAAATATTGTTATTCTAGAAAAGGAATGTATATGAGGGACCCTAAGATTAGTATTATTATACCGGTGTATAATGCGGAAAAATACATCGAAGTCTGCCTGAAGAGTTGCCTAGAACAGACATTTGGGGATATAGAAATTATAGTTGTAAATGATTGTACTCCCGATGATTCAATGAAGATTATAAAAAAACTTGCTGATGCTGATTCTAGAATAATCATGCTAGCTAATGAAGTTAATAAAGGTCAGGGAGCAGCCAGAAATAAAGGTATAAATAATGCAAAAGGTGAATATGTTTTATTTCTTGATTCAGATGATTGTCTAGATATTCACGCCTGTCAGATTTTATACGATTATCTAAAAAAATATAATCTTGAAGTTCTTCAGTTTTCTTCTCTAGATTTTTTTGAAAATGCCGGACAAGTAAAATACTCAATTAATAGGCTGAATAATCCCTGGGTAAAAAATAAGCTTTTAAATCCTAGTGATAAGAATTCTGGCTTATCTGGTGCTCCTAATGTAACTCCCTGGAGTTATATAACTAAAACAGAATTAATTAGGCAGCAAAAGTTTCGGGAAGGAGTTTTTCATGAAGATGTTGATTTTACTTTGAAATTATTTTCTAAGTGTAAAAGATTTGAAACGGTATCTTACACAGGCTATTATTATCGTTTTAATGCTGAATCAACAACAAACACAAAATTATCTGTAAAGCGTCTTATGGACATGATTAGCGTTTGTTATGTACTAAAAGAATATGTAAGCGAAAATAAATATAAAAAAGGTTATTTCGTTTACGATTCCTATGTAGATTTTGTAAACAATGTTAGAAGAACTCTAGAAACTTTTGACGAAAGACAAACTTTACGAAAAGAAATCGATTCTTTCTACAAAGATTTTAAAAAAATAAAATCAGTGACTAAACCTAAATTTAGAACAAGATTGATTCCATATGTTTCCAGAAAAGTTCGGCAACTTTTTCGTGGCTAAAGTCTGAAAGGCGTTCGCTCTGGTTTTCTAGAATTGTATTTTTTAAGGAATTATCTGTTAGTATTCTGTTCATAACTCCGGCTGTTAAGGCTGGAGTTTTTTCTTTAAGCAAAAAGCCGCTTCCTCCTAATGTGCTTGGAATTGCCGAGCTTGCATAGGCTAGAATTGGAAGGTTAAAGTACATTGCTTCTACAAGTGGAACGCAGAAACCTTCGTGTTCGCTTTGGCAAAGGAATAAATCGGAAAGCTTATAATAGGCTAAAATTTCATTGAATTTTGTGTGACCGGTAAAAACTACATTTTCTACTTCTAGTTTTTTTGTGTATTCTCTTAATTTTTCGCCGTAATTTTCAAAATCTCTTGGGTTACCGACCAAAAAAAGTCTTGATTTTGGATTGTAATTTTTTTGATAGAAATTAAATGCGGCGATTACATCCTGGTGCTTTTTGTTTGGTACAATCCTTCCAAGGAAGATTATGTTTGTGTAATCGTCCTGATATTTTTCGATTATTTCTGCTGAAACTTCTTTTTTGTAGTCATCAAATGGAATTAAGATAGGAAGTACTTTAATTTCGCACTTGTAGCCCATGTCTATAAGGTTTTGGCGGTTAAAATCTGAAACGGCTAAAACCATGTCGAATGTATCTTTTAAATCTTCTACTTCTTCCAATCCGCGCTGGCAGTAGCTGGCACTTTTTGGGCTATATTCTTTAAAAAAATCTGGTGGAGTAATGTTGTGGTAAACCATGATTTTTTTACAATTTACAGTTTTAATCCATTTATTTAGTTTTGAAGCGCCACCAACATGAAGCAATATAATGTCACTTTTTTCTGGTTTATAGTTGGAAAAATCAGATGCCAAATCAGGGGAAATTCTTTTGTCGATGTACTCTGCATAGATTTTTGATTCATAACCTTTGGCTTTGATAATTGAGTCCAAGGCTAAAATGTCGTTACCAATAGCATCTCCGTAAGATAATGATGAATAAAGTTGTACAATTCTCATTTTTTTCCCTTTTTTAATTAATTAATTTTTCCATATATTTCCAGAAAAGTGATTGGATTTTTTTGCATTCAAAATCTAACAATCTTTCCTGTTGATTTTCAATAATAGTCTTTTTTAATGCTTCATCGGTTAGAATTTTATTGATCAATGCTCCTGTAAGAGCTGGATTTTTTTCTTTGGTTATAAAACCGCTTCCATTTAAAGTATCTGGAATTGCAGAACTTGAGTAGGCTAATATTGGAAGATTAAAGTACATTGCTTCTATAAGAGGTACGCAAAAACCTTCGTGTTCGCTCTGACACAAAAATAAGTCGGCAAGTTTGTAGTACGCAAGAATTTCATTGAAAGCTGTGTGGCCCGTAAAAAAAACATTTTTTGTTCCAAGTTCTTTTGCATAAATCTTTAACTGTTCTGCATAGTTTTCACAGCCATTTGGGTTTCCAACCAAAAAGAGACGTGACTTAGGGTTGTAATTTTTCTGGTAAAAATCAAAGGCGGCGATTACATCTTCATGTTTTTTGTTTGGTACAATTCTTCCTAAAAATAAAATATTTGTGTAATTGTCTTCAAATTTTTTAAGTACTTTAGTAGATGGATTTTTATCGTAATCATTAAATGGGATAATGATTGGCAAAATATTGATTTCACATTTATATCCCATTTCTAATAGATTTTGCCTGTTGTATTCTGAAACGGCTAAAACCATATCAAAGGAGTTTTTTAATTCTTTTAGCTGTTCTAGTCCACTTGCACATTGTTGTGCATTTTTTTTGTCATAATATTCAAAATAAACAGGAGGAGTAATGTTGTGGTAAATCATAACTTTTTTGCAGTTCAGGTTTGCAACTAAGTCATTTGATTTTGCCCAGGCAGAAAGGTGCAGAATTACAATATCTTCTGTTTGGACTTCTAGATTTTTTACATTCTCTGCAAGTCCTTTTTGAATTCTTGCGTCTATGCCTTCTGCGTAGATTTTGGTTTCAAACTTTTTTTCTTTTATGGAAAGGTCAATTGCAAGAACATCGTTGCCAATTGCATCTCCATATCCCAGCCAAGGGACAACCTGAACAATTTTCATTACTTTTCCCGTTATTAACTATTTACTTTCTCTTCTTCTAAAATTTTAACCTTATTTTCTAAGTATTGAACTTTAGATGAAAGTTCTTCTATTTTATTTACTAGGTTGTGATTAATATCATTCTGATCCTGGGTCAATGAAAAAGTTGTTCTTTTTATCAACTTATTCATAATTTTATTTACTATTTTTTTAATCCCTTTGCCAAAATCTATTGAATCGTATTTTACGGTATAGTTGTTGTACTGAGCTTTGTTAAGTTTTATATCATCAAAAGCAACCTTCGCTTCTTTTGCTTTTTTTGCTTCTATTTCAGCTGTTATATTGCGAATGATTTCTTCGTAATTGATTTCTTTCATTTTTCTCCTAATAAAGTATTTTAATAATACCTTCCATATATAAACAAGTTTTAAGAGGAAATATAGTTACAGAATTTGTAGACTATCGATTTCCTTTGATAATTTTTTTGACCATGCGGACTGGTTTTGTAAGTTTCCAGGAAATAGTATTTTCGTACGAATCTTTGATTTCCTGTTCTTTTCGCTTTCTGGCATGCCACAGTTGGTCATATAATATTTCATCACGCTTTTTAATTTCATAGTAAATATTTTCCGGCAAATCTTTTAAAAGCTCATTAGTTTTATTGCAGCAATTTTCCCGAACTTTTTTTAAGTCGTCTGGAAGTTCAGAGCTATTAAAAAGATTTAAAAAGTGGAAAGCTTTTGCCTGCATAAGACATTCGTAAAAGGTCCGCAATTCTTTTGGAGCTTTTTCTGACTGATTCTTAAGTGTTTCAATCATTGTAGGAAAAGTTTCCATGTGCTTTTTTGTGTAAATTTCATGGCTGAAACTTGTTTTTCTTTCAATCCATGCATACAAAGGTCTTTCTATTAAATAGATATTTTTTGTCTTTGAATATAAGTCAAAAGTTGTACAGGTATCTTCACCGAATACATTTTTGAATTCCATTTTATTTTTTCGTAAGAATTCAGAATTGTATATTTTTGACCATGGGGCATCCTGGTAAAAATACATTGCAAAGGGTTGAGAAATTTTCTTTATATCCAGCGATTCTGTAAGCTTTTCAGGAAAGGGGTTATTTTCAAAGTAATCGTAAATATGAGAAATGTTCAGAATATCCGGTTTGTATTCATTTAACAGTGAAAAAATTTCTTTTAGGCAATTTGGATGAATACAATCATCGTTGTCTATAAACCAGGTGTATTCTCCTTTTACGGCTTTAAAAGCATTGTTTCTAGCCGGACCAATTCCTTGGTTTTCTTGTGAAATGATGTTGAATTTTTCAGGAAACTTTTTTGAATAGTCATTTAATAAAGAAAGGGAACTATCTTTTGACCCGTCGTTTAAACAGATAATTTCGTAATCGTTTTCGTCTTGATTTAAAAGAGAATCAAGACAACGAGACAGATACTTCTCTGCATTATAAACTGGGATTATGAAAGACAATTTCATAGCTTTTAACTCCTGTTTAGTTTTCACAAGTAAATTATAGTAAAATGGAATACATTCTTCAATTCGTCTCTTTTCTTACCATTAATGAGCAAAAATCTTCTATATGTAATTGACCGTTATGACACATTTAGATAAAATGTCATGCTAGTTAGCAAAAGCTAACTTTTATTAGTTTATGCTATCTATATGATTTATAAAGGGGTTACTTTATGAAAAAGGTTTTAGTCTGCAAGGAGAAAGATGAACGTGAAACTCGCGTAGCTCTCATTCCAGATGACATCAAAAAACTATCCGCAATGGGATTTGAATT
The DNA here is from genome assembly GCA_024693045.1 of Treponema sp. Lineage (GTDB taxonomy): Bacteria > Spirochaetota > Spirochaetia > Treponematales > Treponemataceae > Treponema_D. The sequence continues at coordinate 24,968 of JAILLQ010000057.1, read as the reverse complement.
CCAGGTTGTTAGCGGAGCTGGTTTAAAAAGCGGTTTTAAAGATGAAGCCTACACAGCAGTAGGAGCAAAAATCGTTGATAAAGAAGAAGATGCTTATGATTCAAGCGAAATTATTGTTCGCATTATGAAACCAACAAGCATTAAGGGAATTAAAAAAGATACTCTTCATTTGAGCTACATGGATCCTTTCAATGAAAAAGACCTTTTGAACTCATTTGCAGAAAACGGAATTCAGGCCGTTTCTTTGGAAATGATTCCTCGTTCAACTCTTGCCCAGAAGATGGACGTTCAGTCATCACAGACTTCTTTGGCTGGTTATGTTGCAGTTTTGAATGCAGCAGCTCATCTTCCAAAAATCCTTCCTATGATGGTTACTCCTGCTGGTACAATTAACCCAGCCCGCGTATTCATTATTGGTGTTGGTGTAGCTGGACTTCAGGCCATTGCCACAGCAAAACGCCTTGGTGCCCGCGTAGACGCTTTCGATACTCGTCCAGTTGTAGAAGAACAGGTTAAATCTCTTGGCGCTTCATTTGTAAAAATCGACCTTGGAGAAATGGGTCAGACAGCACAGGGTTATGCAAAAGAACTTACTCCAGAACAGATTGCTAAACAGAAAGAAGCTCAGGCTAAGGTTTGCGAACGCTCTAACATCGTAATCACAACAGCTAAGGTATTCGGCCGCAAAGCTCCTCGCCTTATCGAAAAAGCCGTTCTTGACCGCATGATGCCAGGTTCAATCGTAGTTGATATGGCAGTTTCTACAGGCGGAAACGTTGAAGGTTCTAAGCCATTTGAAAATGTAGTTACAGAAAACGGTGTAACAATCATGTCTGGTGATTTACTTGAACGCCAGGTTCCATATGATGCTTCAAAGATGTTCTCTGGTAACATTACAGCTTTCTTGTCTCACTCAGGTTTTTACAACAAAGAAACAAAAGAATTCAATGTAAATATGGATGATGAAATCATGAAGGGTTGTCTCCTTACTTCAGGTGGCAAAATTATTCACGAAAGATTTATCAATAAATAGGAGATTACTATGGATATTATGTTGATTTTCGTATTCCTGATTTCAGCTTACCTTGGTACAGAATTGATTTCTAAAGTACCATCACAGCTTCATACACCTCTTATGTCAGGAACAAACGCTATTTCTGGTATTACTGTAGTAGGTGCTATTACAGTTACTGCTGTTGGTGTTGGTGGAAAAGTTGGTCTTGTATTGGGTTTCCTTGCAATTGTATTTGCTACTATTAACGTAGTTGGTGGTTACCTCGTTACTGACCGCATGCTCGGTATGTTCAAGAAAAAGAGCGACAAATAAGTTTTGGAGTTAAAAAATGCCAGATATTATTATCAAAATTCTTTATATGGTTTCATGTATCTTCTTTATCCGTGGTATCAAACTCCTCGGAAAAACAGATACAGCTCGTAAGGGTAATCTTTACTCTTCTATTGGTATGCTTGTTGCATGTGTTACAGTACTTGGTGAAAAACAGGTTCTTGGCTCATGGAGCATGAATCCTCTTGAAAACGGATATGTTTACATTGCTGCTGCAATCGTAATCGGTTCTATTATTGGTGCAGTTTGGTCTAAGAAAGTAGAAATGACTGGAATGCCTCAGCTTGTTGCCTTGTTCAACGGTTTTGGTGGACTTTCTTCACTTCTCGTTGCTGTTGCTCAGTATGTATGTCAGGAAAAGGGTGATTACTTCACTGCAGTTTCTCTTGGTCTTACAATTGCTATTGGTGCAATTGCATTCACAGGTTCTGTTGTTGCATGGGGAAAACTTTCTGGAAAAGCTTTCAAAAAGAATATTACAATTCCTGCAAAAAACCTTCTTAATGCAATCCTTTGTGTAATCGGTCTTGCAGGAATCGTTGCATATTCATTCTTCACTGCTGAAAACCCATTTGGTCTTGCTAAGATTGAATTCTATGGTGTTGCTGTAACAACTGTTGTATTCCTCCTTCTTGGATTTACTATGGTAATTCCAATTGGTGGTGGTGATATGCCAGTTATCATTTCTTTCTTGAACGCATTGTCTGGTTTGGCTGCTGCTTTTGCCGGATTTGCTATCAACAATACTGTACTTGTAGTTTCTGGATGTCTCGTTGGTGCTTCTGGTCTTATCCTTACTTTGATTATGTGTAAGGCTATGAACCGCAAATTCGCAAATCTTTTGTTCAAATCATTTGGCGCAAAGAAAAAGGCTGGTGCTACTGGTCCTGCAAAGGAACCAACAGCTATGTCTGTAGAAGATGCTTATGTAATTCTTGAAGCTGCTAAGAATGTTGTAATCGTTCCAGGTTATGGTATGGCTGTTGCTCAGGCTCAGCACGCTGTAAAAGAACTCTGCGACAAACTTGAAGCTAACGGTGCAGAAGTAAACTTTGCAATTCACCCAGTTGCTGGTCGTATGCCAGGACATATGAACGTACTTCTTGCTGAAGCAAATGTTCCATACGAACAGCTCAAAACAGCTGATGAAATGAACCCACAGATGAGCAATGTAGATGTTGCAATCATCATTGGTGCAAACGACGTAGTAAACCCAGATGCAATTCACGACGAAAGCTCACCAATTTACGGTATGCCAATCGTAAATGCATTTGAATGTAAAACTGTATTCGTTCTTAAGCGTGGTAAGGGAACAGGTTTCTCTGGTCTTGAAAACCCACTCTTTACAAACGACAACACAGTTATGATTTACGGTGATGCTAAATCTACTGTAAGTCAGCTTGTAAGCGAATTTGACGCACAGTAATTGCTCAATTTTAGCTGAATAAACGAAACTTCATGGGTAAAAATGACTCAGGTATTTGGGTTATTTTTACCCATGTATCATTTTAACCCTGTCTTCTTGAAGCAAATTTTAAAAAAGTAAGAAATACAGTTTGAAAAAGAAAAAAATCCCTTAATAGGCGGTATTTTCAGCAGAAATTTTAATTTTTTAAAGTTGGCACGCATCTTGCATTATATAAAGTGAAAGAAAAATAAATGCTTTAGGAGGCTTGTTATGAACGAACTTTCACTTTTTGACACACTTTTTAATAATACTTTGGACAATGTATTTAATGGTTACACTTGCAGAACAAATTTTGTTCCAAAGGTAGATGTAAAAGAAACAAAAGATTCTTACAGTCTTGATATGGAACTTCCAGGTCGTTCTGAAAACGATGTTGATATTGAAATCGATCGCAATACTCTTACAATTTCTTCTAAAAAAGAAGAAGTAAAAGAAGAGGGAAAGAAAGATAAAGATAATGGTAAAGATAAGTGGCTTATCAAAGAACGCCGTTATTCTTCTTTCAGCAGAAGTTTCCAGATGCCGGAAGATGTTGATTCTGAATCAATTAGGGCTACATTCAAAAACGGAATCTTGAATGTTGAAATGCCAAGGAAGGCATTGGCTGCACCAAAGCGCATAGCAATCGAATGTGCTTAATTAGCAGTTTTTTGTAAACCATTCTTCAGCTTCATCGCTCCAGCGATAGCGGCTTAATGGAAAGCGGGTTCTGACGTCAAAAGCAGACCCGCTTATTTTTGTTTGAGAGCCATCACTAAAGAATACGGTAATATCATCTCCTTCTAGAGATTTTTCCAAAGTTTGTAAAATTTTTTTGCTTGGTCGACCGCCTTTTTTGCCGTTTTCCTGAACAGCTTTAATTTTACGAGCTGTTTTTCGCTGACCACCACTTTTCTGGCCAAAATACATAAAGTTGATTGATTGTTCTATTTTATCGTCTGCATTTTTGATTGTTTCAAGGCATTCAAGCAGGCGGTCTTTTTTTGCCTGCATGGAAACTTGTGTTATTGATTCTGCAATTTCTTTTATTTCTGCTGATGCATCGCGCAAGAGTTTTTGACTTTCTTGCAGGGTAGGGGTCATGTTCATGTTTAGATTATAAACAAAGTAGTTAGGTTTTGTAAATGAATTTAGAAGCTAAATCTTTTTTTCTCGAACTACAGAGAAGAGAATTAAGTCTTTATCTCCTGTATTTGTGATGGTCAAAGATGAACCTTTTGGACAGAATATGCACATTCCTTCTGCAAATGATTCCTGTGTACCGTCGCAACTCTGTATTCCTTCTCCGGAAATAACATAGCTGGTTTCACTTAGGCGGGTTTGTACATGTCTTCCGATAGAACTTCCTGGCGGTAGCCGACGGTAAATAACTTTGCATTCTGTTGTCATCATCATTTTTGCAAAGATTGAGCCATCTCCGTTATTCATGTGTTGGATCTCTGTTTCAGATATTTCATTAAAGTTTATTATCATTCAACTACCCGCCATTTTTTAAAGAGAAAAAGGGCTGCTAAAAGATAATTCAGCAGCCCTTGAGTTAATTATTTTTAGTTTTTAATACTCTTTCCAACCATTTGTGCTGATTTTTCAAGCCATTCCAAACATGATTCATATTCACCTGACTTGATTTTTCCCAAGTTCAAAGTGCTTTTTAAGTGTTCAGCAAGACTTGCGAATTCCTGATTTTCAACCAATGTGTCAAAATCTGGCTTGTTTAATCCGAATTTAGTATGCATAGCGCGCCTCCTAAGGTGTTGTAAAAAGATACTTTCTGCATCTCCGTTACTAAGTATACGATGAAATGTTTAAAAAAGCGAATAAAATTTGTGAAAAAAATTATTCATGGTATAATTTTATTATGGAGTTTAGCGTGAGAAAGATAAAATTTAGGCTCTTTATTTTTACAGTTTTCTTTTCTCTTCAGTTTGTTTATCTGTCAGCTACAGATTTTAGTTATAATTTTTTAAAAAGATATGTTTCGAAAATTTGGACTACAGCTGATGGACTCCCTGGAAATACAATCACAGATGTAATCCAAGATTCTAGAGGTATTATTCTTCTGGGAACTTACGATGGTTTAGTTTTTTTTGATGGAATTGAATTTGATTGTAAAAACAGGGGTAACGATTCCAAATTTAATTTTGTAAGTGCTCGTTCAATTTTTCAAGATTCGAAGGAAAACATTTGGATAGGTTCAAATGATGAAGGAATTACAGTTCTTTCTAATAGCGGAAAAATATTTTACCTTGATACAGGTTCAGGCCTTCCAAACAATTCTATAAGAGCCTTCTGCGAAGACAAAGAAGGAAATGTCTGGGTTGGAACTGCAAGTGGCCTTGTCTATATTACTCCTGATTTTAAAGTAACTGTTCCAAAGGGAATCGACTGTTTACCAAAGGATAATACATATTTAGTTACCCATTTATATTCAGACACAAAGGGTAGGGTATGGTTTACTTCTTCTGAAGAAAATGGGACTTTTTTTTATGAAGACGAAGCTTTTCATTACTATACCGGTTTAGAACATGGTGCTAATAAATACATAACTTGTGTGACTCAAGATTCTGATGGTGCATATTGGTTTGGTTTATCTACTAGAGATGCTGTTAAGGTAACTGAAAAAGAACAGAAGCTTTATGATTTTGATGGCAGAGAGAATGAAGGTATAAGCGTAAATGATATAGTGGAAGATTATGAGCATAACATGTGGTTTGCTACTGATCATGGAGTATTCATTCTTACTAAAGATGGTAAAAGAGTTAATTTTGACCTTTTGCATGGCCTGGTTGATGAAAAAATCTCAAAAATAATAGAAGACCGAGAAAAGAATATTTGGCTTGCTACTGACCGTGGAGGAGTACAAAAGTTAAGTAAGGCAAAATTCAGGACGGTCCCACTAATTAGAACGGTAAATGCAATTTGTGAAGATAAATTTCATGGCGTGAATTGGCTTGCTTGTGATAATGGTCTTGTTTGTACAAAAGATAATGAATTGATACAAAATGATATTACAAAGAAGTTTAATAATATACGAATTCGCCATGTAGACATGACTCCAGATGGCTGTCTTTTGCTAAGCTGCTATGAATCTTTTGGTCAGGTAAAAGTATTACCGAATGGAAATATAGTAAACTGGACAAAAGATGATGGACTTGCTGGAAATAAAGTTCGAGTTGCTAAACAAATTTCTAACGGAGATTTGTATGTAGGTACAACGACAGGGCTTTCGATAATAGATGCAAAAACTAATGAAATTAAGAATATTACAAAAAATTCGGCCATAAAAAATGATTACATCATGTGTATCCATGAAGCAAAAGATGGTTCTGTGTGGATTGGAACCGATGGAGGTGGTGTTTTTGTTTTGAATAATCGGGATCTTATAAAGATATATAACAATACAAGTGGTCTGATAGGAAATATAGTTTTTAAAATATATGAATTTGGCGATCAGATGTGGATTTGTACTGGAAGCGGTATATCTATAATTACAAAAGACGGTAGACTTCATAGTCTGAATTCCTTTTCTGGACTGGGAACTGATAGTGTTTTCCAGGTAATCTATGATGGAAAGAAAAATATCTGGGGAACTTCTAATAAGGGAATTTTTTCTCTAAAGATGCAGGATATACAGGATTATATAGAAGGTACGAAAAGTCGCCTTTCATCTAAATTTTATAACAGTTCTGATGGAATCGATTCCGGAGGGGTTACTTCAACTTCAAAATCTGTGCTTACATCTAATGGAGAAATATGGTTCACTCTAATAGACGGTTATTGTGTTCTTAACACAAAAGTAGACGATGGAGTTCTTCCTAAACCTTTGGTTCAAGTTAGAAGTATTCAAGTTGATTCGGAAACATATGAATACTTTGGAAAGCCTTATATTTTCCCTTCAAGTATTAAACGATTGAGTATTACTTATTCTGGATTGAGTTATATTTCTCCGGAAAAGGTAACTTATAAAACTAAACTTGAAGGTTTTGATTCTGATTTTTCAGTATGGACTAATGATCGTTCTGTTTCCTATACTAATTTGAAGCCAGGAAATTATAAGTTTTATGTAATGGCTCAAAACGCAGATGATATTGTAAGCGATGTTTCTAAACCTTTTGACATTATAATAAGACCAACTTTATTTCAAAGATGGTATTTCTGGCTTATTCTGGCACTTTTGTTCTTACTTACTCTTTACCTTATTATTAATCAGCGTATGGCTTACTTACAGCGAATGCGTCTTATGCTTGAAAATATGGTTCATGAAAGGACAAAGGAGCTGACTGATTTAAAAAATAATCTTGAAAAGCAGGTTGTACAAAGAACTAAGGAACTCAATGATCAGAAGAATAAGGTTCAGATTCTTTCTACAGAAATCACTAATGCCCTTGTAAGTACAATTGATGCAAAAGATAAATACACTAACGGTCACTCTAAGCGGGTTGCAAAGTATTCGGGAATGCTGGCAGAAAAGTTAGGCAAAAGTGAAGATGAAATCAGCATGATTACTTATGCAGGACTCTTGCACGATATTGGAAAAATTGGTGTACCAGATACAATTATCAACAAAAAAGATAAGTTGACGGATGAAGAATGGGAAATCGTAAAGGAGCACCCTGTAAAAGGATTTGAAATACTGGAATCAATTGAGTCTATGCCGGAAATTCGCTACGGAGCCCGCTGGCATCATGAACGATACGACGGGAAAGGTTATCCGGATCATATTGCTGGGGAAGAGATTCCAGAAATTGCGAGAATCATTTGTGTTGCAGATTCCTACGACGCTATGACCTCTAACCGCAGTTATCGTAAGTATCTGGCCCAGGATGTAGTTCGTGATCAGATTGTAAAGGGTAAGGGCACTCAGTTTGATCCTCTTATTGCCGATAAAATGCTGGAAATCATTGACGCTGATATCGAATACAAATATCACGAGTAGTTTTCTCTGCATTTTCATTTACTCGGATTTACGGTAAACTTATTTATATTTATAAATAAGAGGATTCCATGACCGTAAACACAGAAGAACTGTATTTTATTCTAGAAAACACACCTGCTGAACAGAACATAATGCTTGTCGGTAAGCACGGTATTGGAAAATCTCGCATTCTTGAAGAATATTACAGCCGGAAAGGTTTTAAAGTAGTTACTCTTTTCCTGGGCCAAATGTCTGACCCAGGGGATTTAATAGGACTTCCTGAAAAAGATGAAAAAACAGGGAAAACAGATTTTCTTTTACCTTACTGGTTCCCTACAGATAGAAAACCTGTTGTTCTCTTTTTAGATGAATTGAACCGCGCACGCCCAGAAGTTTTGCAGACAATTATGGATTTAACGCTAAATCGCAAACTTGCAGGAAAGGCCTTGCCTCTTGGCAGTAGAATAATTTCTGCGGTAAATAACGGAAACGAATATCAGCTTACAGATTTAGACCCGGCTTTAGTAAGCCGATTCAATATTTACGAATTTGCTCCATCGGTTGAAAACTGGCTGGATTGGGCAAATAAGAGTGGAATCGATTCTAGAATTATTGATTTTATTGGAGAAAACCCTGAATTTTTGGATAGTGATGCTTCTTATGAAGACGCGGCAAATCTTGAAAGAAGTCCGGACCGAAGAAGCTGGGAAAGAACTTCTGATGTTATAAAAAAGTTTTCCGAACTTACAGATTTGCACAAGCCTATTTTGACTGGAATAATTGGAAGCAGAGCAACAAGCAGTTTTTTCCGTTTTTTAAAAGAACACGACATTCCTTCTGCAAGCCAGATTCTTTGTGGTGATTTTTCTTCTGTTAGCGGAAAACTTTTGAAATTGTCGGTACCGATTTTAGGAACAGTTAATACTTCTTTATTTAAATTTATGGAAAAAGGCTTTGAAAAAGAAGAAGAAAAAAAGCTTGTTTCAAAAAATATTTGTGAATATTTTGATTTTCTAGGGCAAAATCAGCAGAGGGAAGTGCAGTCTCATTTTATAAATTTATGCAATGCAGAATCTTTTCCGGATACTCTTGTTTTTATTTCAAAAGAAAGTCCGGCTTTATACAGAAAAATGACAGATTTCATAATGGATTCTTAGACGGTGATGAAAAATCCTAAAGAAATCGAAAAGAAGTTAAAATCAATTTCTCAGTCCTGGTTTTACTCAGAACCTCTGCTTTTTTCTACGATTTGCACTCATGTTTTAATTGAAAATCAAGCTTTATCTATTCCAATGCGTACGGGACAAAGAAGAATTGAATTTTCTCCCCTTCTGCTAGAAAAGGCTTCTGATAGTGATTTGGAAGAGTATTTAAAAATCGAAGTCTATAGAATTTTGTTGCAGCACCCTTATAGCCGCCAGCCTTACAAGGCAAACAAGGGAATTCTTTTGCTCGCAAGCGATGTTACAATCAATCAATTTTACAAGTCCAAAGTTCCTCTGTCTGGCCTTGAATTTTTGAAAAGCCAGAGCCAGCGTTTCAGGATTCTAGATTGTCCTCTTGGTGAAAAGTGGAAGGGCAGCGAAGAAGAAAAATTTTTTCAAAAAAATCTGAATGTTAACCGCCAGACAGGAGAGCTGGAAACCCTTGATTCTCTTTCTTTTGAGCAGTGGTATCGCTGGCTTAACTTTCTTGTAAAGGAAACTTCTGCAGGAGGAGGGGAAAATGCTGGAAATTCTTCTGCAGCTGAAACTTTTGCAGCGGGAGAAGATGCGGCTGAACTGTGGGAAGAAGATCAGGAAATTCAGGCAGAAATTCAAAGCGAAATTCAAAAGGCAGAAAGAGAACAAGGCTGGGGTGGACTTGGAGGTGGCCTTTCTAGGGAAATAAAGGATAGTGCCGATTTTTCAATGGATTACAGGAAAATTTTAAGCCGTTTCAGAGCGAATATTTTGAGCACTAACCGTAATCTGACCCGTATGAAGCCTAATCGTCGCTTTGGATTTAAAGCAATGGGAAGCCGGTGGGAAAGAAAAACTAATATTTTAATCGCTGTAGATGTAAGTGGTTCAATCAGCGATGAGGTTTTAAGCAATTTCTACCATGTAATCAATAATTTTTTTGTTTATGGCATAGAAAAACTTGATTTGATTTTTTTTGATACTAATCTTAAAAATACAAAACCAATTACAATTAAGAAGAAAATTGATTTAAAAGAAATTCAAGGGCGGGGTGGAACTAATTTTCAGCCGGCAATAGATTTTTATTCTGAGCACAAAGAATACAATGGTCTTATCATATTTACCGATGGAGAAGGTAATGTTCCAACGATAAAGCCAGGGATAACCAATCTACTTTGGATTTTATCAAGCAGAATTGATTATGAAAAATCAAAACAATGGATTTCTCACTTAAAAGGGAATCAAGCAACATATCTGCCATTCTAAAATATAAGGATATTTAATATGAAGGAAGAAAGCGGCGAATTCTGGAGACAAAAATTTTCGGAAATGCAGAAAAAAAACATGAAAGCTCTTGGGCGTGACAGAATGAACATGCAGAATGTAGAAGAATTAGTAAACAATTTCTGCCGCCTCCACCCAACTGTAAAAAATACTTTAAAAATAACTTCTAATAGTGCAGATTGGGAACTACCTTTGAATGCAGAATTAAAAATGCGCTTTTTTATTCAGGGGCAGGTAAAGGGCTCTATTATGCAAAGAGCTGGCGCAGGTTATGTTAAGGTTGCAGATGCTAAGTTTTTTTCTGATCCAATTCCTGAAATTACGGAATTTCTTGCTGAATTTGCCGGCTATGAAAGGGAACTGAATTCCTGGCAGACTGAGCGTGAAAAGCTTGTAAAAGTTCAAAAACTTACTGGCGAAATGATAAAGGCATTGCTTAAAAAAAAGTTTGCAGGTCAGAATGTACTATGGAATCTGGAAGCAAATAATCAAAACTTTTCATTAACCATTGAAAAAGACGGAAAATCAATCATCCATTTAATTACTGAAAATTTTGTCACTGAAATAAATGATTTATGATATGATTAGAGAATGAAGAAACTGGAACTTGCCTCAATAGAATCATTTTTTAGGGAAAATATTGCCGATAAAAATTCATTTTTTGTTTTTCCTACTGACATAGTTTGCCAATCTTGGGCTGAATGGTGTGTGCTCGACAATCACACATCAGTAAAATCAGTTGCTATGGAACGTTTTATAGCCTGGGATGATTTTAAGGGAAAATTCTTATCTGCAGAAAAAGAGAATGCTCTTGCAGTTCCTTCGCTTCTAAGAAAACTTTTTGTCTACGATATAATTCGTCAGAACTCAGAAACACCTTTTTTTAAAAAGATTATCTCTCCCGAATTTGCTTCTACAGCCTATTCCTTTGCAGACTGGTTGGAAAAAAATCTGCCATCGCTAAAACTATGGAAAAAGCGAATGGAAGAAAATAAATCTGAATATGGCCAACTTGATGAAGAAGATCAGGATTATGAAATTCTATATCAAAAGTATTGTGATTTTCTGGAAAAGAATTCTCTTTTTGAACCAGCTTGGGTGGAAGATGTACATTTTAGCAACGATAAATACAAATTTTATTTATTTTACCCGGAACAACTTGCTGACTATAGTGATTTTGCTGATGTCTTTGAAAATGTGGATAACATTACTGCCATAATTTTACCTAAAGAAGAAAAAAGACCAAAAGCCTATTTTTACAAGGACTCCCGCCGGGAATTGCGTCAGGTTGGATTACGAATAATTGACTTGGTAAAAAGCGGTAAAGCCGATTGGACAGAAATAACTCTTTCGGTTCCTGACATTGAAACCTATCGACCTTATATTCAGCGAGAATTCGAAGAATACGGAATTCCTTATATTTTCCGAGCAGGAACTTCATTGACTAAGAATTCTGCCGGACGAATTTTCCGGGAAATTTACGACTGTTACAATTCAAACTTTTCTTATGATTCTGTAAGAAGCCTCGTTTTAGATGAATGTATTCCCTGGAAAGATAAAATTAAATTGAACATGAAAGCCGCAGATCAGGAAGATGATTTTCAGCTTTTTGGCTTGAAGGATTTACGGGAAGCTTTAGTTCGTGAAGGGAACAGGATGCGATGTATTTGTTCCTATGAAGAATTTGACGGACAAGATTGTAGAAATGTTGATATCTGGGAAGAAGCTCTTGGAAAAACTTTTGCCACAAACAAGGTTCTCTTGCGTTTTTACAGAAAATTAAAACTCAGCGTTAAGCGCTTTTTCTCGGAAGAAGCTCACACTTTTGAAAATCTTCTTTCTGCCTGGAATACTTTTAAAACGACTTTCATAGAAGAAAAAGATTTTTCTTCAGATGCTAACAAGATTTTGGGGCGTTGTATCAGCCATTTGGATGAACTTATTTCAATAGAAAGAGATTTTAAAGATGCCCGTCTTAGCTTGGAAAATCCTTTCCAATTTTATCTGAATCTTTTGGATAAAAAAATGTATTCCAAGCAGAATGCCAGCCAAGGGGTTTCAGTTCTTCCTTATAAACTTACGGCAGGTGCTTATTTTAAATATCAGTTTGTAATTGACGCTTCACAACGAAATATAGAGGTTCCTTTTAAACCATTGAGCTTTTTGAGTGCAGAAAAAAGGCGAAAACTTAAATTTATTGATGATGAAAAGATTTATAATGCTACAGAAACTATTTTACGACTTTACGCAAAAAATGTAGAAGAAATAGATAATTCCTTTGTACATTTTTCAGCAGCTGAAAATACTTTTTCTGGTTTTGCTATTCCTCATAGCCTTTTGGATCTTGAAAATGTACAGGCTGACTTGGATGACAGTGATTTTATTCTTGCAGAAAGGAGATGGCTGGAAGATGGAGCTAAAAGTTCGGCAAATCTTTCTTCACGACAAAATGAAGAAATTTCCACTTGGATTGATAGTTCAATAAATCCTGATAGAATATATCGAACAAGTAGTGAGATTCAGAATAAAATTAAAAACTTGCTGGTGACTTCTAAAAACGAATCTTTAAAAAGCAAAGATATTCCGGTTTCAGAAAAAGGTCTTAGCCAAAACAAAATTTCTGCCCGCGGAGATTTGGAAAAATTTTTTCCTTGTCCCCGAAAATGGATGTTATCACAGCTTCTTCGCTTAAATACCGACACTTTGGACACAGATTTGATGTCTCCTTATGACATGGGGAATTTGCATCACAAGGTTTTGGAACTCTTTGCTAAAAACTATATGAATAAGCCGCTCCCATTTTATGATAAGGATAGCGGCAGATTTATGAAAATCAGTGAAGATTCTTCTATATTAAATGCAGAATCAGATTGTACAGATGAAGTTTTGAATTTATTGCTGGGAGATGGAAGCGAAGATAATCCAGGAGTTGTCGAAAAGGCGATTCTTCACATCAGTAATGATTTTCATGATAGTCCTTTGGTAATCAAAACTCTATTAAATCAAAAGGAAAAAGTTTTCCGTTCTATTTATGATTTTCTGTCTGTTTTTCTATTACCTTATGCAGTCGACGATTCTGTAGAAATCCCTAAAAATATTAATGGTCTTGGGAATTGTATTGTATCTGCCGTTGAAGGAACTTTCATTTCTGAAGAAGAAGAATTTTCATACTACGGAAAGATTGACTGTCTTTTAAAGAGCCCAGACACTAAACAATATATTTTAATTGACTATAAAAACACAGAAAGTTCAATTCCAAAAGAAAAAGAATTCTGTGTAGATGCAGAGAATGGAATTCTTAAAAATTTTCAGATGGCATTGTATTGTAGAATACTTAGTAAGAAGGGTGATGAAATCCTAGCTTCATATTTTTATCCAATAAAAGATGCTAGTAAAGCTCGGATGGTCTTTGACGAAAAAACAGTGAATGCTACAAAAAAAACTGACCCAGTTATGCCTTTTGAAAAGTTTATACCAACTCTTGAAGTTTGCCATGAATATGCAAAGATTTTTAACGACATTGTTTCTAACCCGAAAGCAGATTATACACCAGAGACAAACGATGATGTAAAAAATCGTATGAATACAAAGAGTTACGAGAATTGTGCACAATGCAATTTTAAAACCATTTGTCGTACAACATATTCTCTTGCAGGAAAGCAAATCAGGACTAAGAGGGACTAAAGATGGAAAATCAGTATAAATATCTTGGCATTATAGAAAGGGCTCTTGATCCTGCACAGCAGAAAGTTTGTTTTGCAGATGAGAATTCAGTAATTGCAGCTGGTGCCGGAAGTGGTAAAACACAGGTTCTTGCAACCAGATTTGCCTGGCTGGTTATATCAAAAAAAATAAAAGTTTCTGAAATTCTTACCTTAACTTTTACCGATAAAGCTGCTTCTGAAATGTATCAGCGAATTTATTCAACTTTGAAATATTTTGCAGAATACAGCCCAAAAAGTGATGAGCAGGTTATTGAATTTCTAAAAGAAAAGCGAAGGGTAGAAAACCCAGATAAGGCTATGATTTTGCACTTTCATGAAGCAGAACAAGACCTGACTCAAGACAAAAAGGCTCTGGCCGCACAGGCTCTTTTGGATTTTACAGAAGCGAGAATTCAGACATTGGATTCTTATTGTGGAAGCATCGTTCGTCAATGTGCAAATCGTTATGGAATCAGTCCAGATTTTAGCGTTGGTTCCAGCGATACAAATCGACGAATAAAAGACATGGCTTTTAAGTATGTTCTTAAATATATAAATAAAGCCTGCGTAAAAGAATTTGCAGAAGAAGGAAAAATTCAGGAATTTGCAGAGAAGCTTTTAGCAGAGCCGATTATCAAGTATACATCTATTGCTACGGAAGAAGGCTATTTTTCTAATAATTTCCAGCTTCAAAAGCAGGTAATTTGCCAACGCTGGAATGAAATCATTTGCGAAAATAAAAGCTATTCCCTTGCTGATTTGTTGAATACTATTTCGCAGGGACTTGAAAGCCATAAAAACAAAGATAGTGCAGATAAAGCTGTTTGGGTAACAGCGCTCAGGGATTTTCTTGAAAAAGCCTTAGACATACAATCTTCTCAGGTAAAAATTAAGGAAAGTGATTTTGAAGATAATTATTCTTCAGTGATGGAATCTGTAAAGCAGATTTCACAGGTTCTGGCTCATGCAAAAAAAGTTTATAAGTTGAAGGGAGCTATCAGGGATGTAAATACCCTTTTGAAATCAATAACTACTGATTTTGCCGAAGAAATTGATTCCATTTCTATTATTGTTGAAAAGTACCATGAAATCAAATCTATGATGGAATTTTACGATTCTTTCTTAACGCAAGTAAATATGGACAAGAGAATTTCTTCTTCTTTGACTTTTACAGATGTTACAGAAATGGCTCTAAAAATCCTTCTTGAAAATGAAGATATTCGAAACAACGAAAAGAATTCCTTTAAAAAAATCATGATTGATGAGTTCCAAGATAACAACTCAAAGAACCGCGATTTACTTTATTTACTTTCCTTGCGAAATGGGGAGTTTGAGTCTAAAGAAGGAGAAGGGCAGTGCGAAATCAAAGTGGATTCAAAAAATCCAGAGTCTCTTCATGACCTGCTTGTAGATAAAAGGGATCCGGAAAAATTATTCTTTGTAGGTGATGAAAAACAGTCTATTTACAAATTCCGTAATGCTGATGTATCTGTATTTAATAGACTGACCAGCGAGAATAAAAAGATTTTCATGACCTATAACTATCGTTCAACACCTGAACTTATAAAAGCTTTTAATGAGTTCTTTAAAAACGATTGTGGAATTTTTATCAGTGGAGATGAGGATAGTAGTAGAGTTGATTACGAGGCTCATTATACAAAAGATGCGGAAAAAAATGGCCTAGATAAGTTACCCGATCTGACAAAAGAAAATGTTCCTATTCATATGCGTTTTATAAATGAAAAATTAATGGAAGCCGACAAGGAAATGTCTCCTTTTTATATTCCAAAACATGAACAGGTTGCATACGACATTGCCAGTAAAATTTATGAGATTGCATCCAGCGAATTCGCTGGAAAACCTAAGTCGGAATGGAAGTGGGAAAATTTTGCCATTCTCGACCGTTCTCGCGGTAATCGGGAAATTATCACCAGATATTTGAATCTTTTTGATATTCCATACCAGGTTGACCAGTTCAAAAACATTTTCGCTGAAGGGGTAATCAACGACTTCTATAATTTTTTGCGTCTCTGTGTTTATCCTTCAGATAGTAGAACTTTTGCTTCTTATCTTTGTTCACCATTTTGCGGTTTGAGTGAAAATGCCGTAGAAATTATTTTTGCTCATTTGATTGATACTTCTTTTAGGGCATTCAACCAGGAAGCTTTTGTTTTTAATCCTCTGAACAAAGCTTTTGATGAAAAAATTCAGGCGGATTTGGACTCGGACGATTTTAATAAATTCCTTGCAGCTAGAAAACTTTTTGAAGATAATCAGAAAAATTTTCTTCAGCAGGACATTACTAAAACGCTTTCTTATTTATGGAATGAAAGAGGCTATAAATACGAAACAATGCTTACCGCTCAAGCGAAGTTGTGTTCAGAACATTTTGATATGCTTTTTGAACTTGCCAGAAAGTGTGAACAAGACGGCAAAAATCTTTCCTGGTTTGTTGACGAACTTGCAAATCTAAAGACAACTATGAACAAATCTGACTCAGATATAGATGCAGCAAATGTAAGTTATCCATTAGAAAGAAATCATTCTATCCAAATTATGACAGTACATAAAAGTAAGGGACTTCAGTTTGATCATGTTTTCATATTAGGTTGTAGTTCATTTAAGAAGAATTCTGATTCTTCGAAATATTATTTTTCAGAAAAAACTGGTATTTCTTTGAACATTACTAGTAAGAAAAGTAACTTTTTTGTAATAAATGAAAAGGATGATGAAGAAGAAAAGGAACTTGCAGAATTCAGACGTCTGATTTATGTAGCAATTACTCGCGCTGTTAAGGATGTTTACATTTATGGCAAATTTGTTAAAAAAGATAATTCGAGCATTAAATTCAGACTGATTAAAACTATGGTAGAAAAAATCTACCCTGATATAGTAGAGAAAGATGATTACGCAATTGATGAAGCGGTATATAATTCAGATTCGCCTTTTGACTATCAGGCAATTAAGCCTATAACTTACAAGGAAATTTCTAGAGGTAGGGAAAATACTGATTTAATTCGTGAAAGGGTGATTGAAAATTTGCAAAAAAATATAGTTATTCAGGAACCTTTTGATTCTGAAATTCACGGATTAAAACGCTGCCAGCCTAGTAAACTTGAAACAAAAGTTGAATTAAAGGACTCTTATACTTCAACAAAAAAAGATCTCTATGACCGCCTTACAGAAATTGTAAGAAAGTATGCATCCGATTCCGAAAGGGAAGAAGTTTCAGAAGAAATTAAATTTAATTCCGAAAATATGGATCAGCTTACAGAAAATCAATTTCAATGGACTGATTATGGAACTTTGATTCATGATTATCTGTGCAAAATGGCAATGGGTTTTGACCCCGAAAAATATGAGCCGGCAAAGAAGTTGCTAAAGAACCTAAGTGCTGAAGATTCAAAAGAAGTTCTTTCTATCTGTGTAAACATGTGCCAGAACTTCAAAAAGAGTGAACTTTACGAAAAACTTTCTGATGCAATCAAAAAAGGTCGTTTCTTCCGCCCTGAATATGAATTCAAGTTTTACGACGGAAAAAGCCTTTTTAGAGGTTCTATTGACTTGATTTTTGAAAATGAAGATGGCTCTTATACCTTGGTTGACTACAAAACCGATAAAGTAATCAATCCGCAAATTCACGCACCACAGCAAGATTGTTATCGACAGGCGGCAAAAGATATCCTTCCTCATCCGGGAAATATAAATTGCTATCTGTATTATCTGCGTTTTGAAGAAGTTGTACCCTTGAACTTTGTAAAATAAATTTTTGAATTCTATTGAATTTAGTTTGTAAAATTTATATACTTCTCGCATTGACGGAATCACCGGAAAAAAGGAGGTGACACAAAAAAATGGCTACTATCTTAGTTGACGATTCAGAAAACCTTGAAAAAGCAATCAAACGCTTTAAGCGCATGGTTGAAAAAGAAGGCATCATTCGCGAATACAAAAAGCGTGAATACTTTGTTAAACCTTCTGCTACTCTTCACCAGAAGAAAACAACCCTTGAACGCAAACTCTTGAACAAGAGACGCAAGGCAGAAAAGAAAGAATTCTAATTCTTCTAAAGAGTAAAAACCCACTGGATAGCCGGTGGGTTTAATTATTTTAAATTACCTTATTTACTTTTAATTTAGTTTTGAAATCAATAGAGGAATTGCTTTTTCAAACTTTACGCCATACCAGTGACTTTTATCGTCTATAGTTTTTTTCATTGATTCTACTGTAAAGTCAGCTGCAATTGCTGCAGCTTCTTTTGGACTTTTCCCTCGGAGAAGTGAGCCGGCAAAAGCAGAAGCATATACATCTCCTGTTCCATGCATTGAAACATTTAATTTTTCGGTGAAGTAGTAATCGTAATTAGCTCCATCATAAATTGCAGCCCCCAGCTTATTTTCTTCAAACGAAACTCCGGTAAGAATTACATTTTTAGCACCGAGCTTGTACAAATCTTTCATAGTTTCTTCTATATAGTTTCTGTCATATCCTGAACCTACATATGGTTTTCCCAGGAGTAAGGAAGCTTCTGTAAGGTTTGGCAGTATATAATCAGCCTTGCTTACTAGTTTTGCCATTTCAGAAGGAAAGTTTTCATCGAAACCAGCGTAGAGCTTGCCATTATCTGCCATAGCAGGATCTACAATTCTTATTGCATTTGGACGGGCTGCTTTTTCCATAATTTCTAAAATGTAGGGAATTTGATTTTTGCTTACATAGCCGGTATAAAAGGCGTCAAAATCAATTGATTCCTTTAACCACTGTTCCAGAATTTTTGGCATTTCTTCTGTCAAATCATGAAAAGTCCAGGCATGAAAACCTGCTGCAGTGTGGTTAGAAAGAACAGAAGAGGGAAGAATTGCAGTTTCGATTCCGCAAGCTGAAATAATTGGCAGTGCAACTGTAATAGAGCACTGTCCCACACATGAAATATCCTGAATAGTTAAAAGTCTTTTATCCATAATAACCTCACACTTAAGTTGTAAAATTGTTTTATAAGTGAGATTAGAGTAATAAAAAAACTGGTATTAATATATATTCAAAACAAAAGAATATTGTTAATACCAGTTTAAAGTTTCTTTTTTGATTTTACAATGAAATCACTCGGGCCATACAAATAAATCTGCGCAGTTTCTTTCTCCGCCAGAAATTTCAATGGCTTGTCCAGTGCAGAATGTGTTGGTAACGGTCATAAAATACATCCATTCTGCAACTTCTTTTGTGCTTGCCCATCTTTTTAGTGGTGTTACCTGCATGATAGAATTCCAAAGATTTTTGTCCTGCATAATAGTTTTGTTCAATTCTGTGATTACACCACCAAAACACAAGGCGTTACATGTTGCCTTGTATTCATTGGCTAGTTTTATTGCACAGTGTTTCATGTAGCCGTTTACGCCTGCTTTACTAGCGGCATATTCAGGAAATTCATTTCCAGTTAGAGCCGAAGCAGAAGAATTAAACAGGACAGATTTTATCTTTGGGTTAAAAGCGTATTTTGAAGTTACATTCATAGTTCCCAAAAGATTGACTTCAATATCTCTTTTGGACATTGTTTGAACACCTGCATTGTTTATCAGTATTTCAACGTCATCTATTTGTGGAAGACTTTCTTTTACACTTATATCGCAAATGAAGTGCCTGTAGTTCTCATTATTAAGTAGGGAAGAAGAAATCGTATCCTCATGCTGATCCAGCCCGATTACTTCATGTCCCATCTGTAGAAATTTAAGGGCACATTCTCTGCCCATTCCAGAAGATGTTCCGCTAATTACTACTTTCATGCTCTTTTTTCGTCCATGTAAGAAAAATATTCATTTCCTACATTGTCCTTGTCCCAGCTTTTTACAACTTTCCAACCGAAACCAGAAAAAAGAATTTCGGCCAGTAATTCACAGCCGGCTCCAATCAAAGAGCAGATAATAACTTGTGTCCAGTTCCAGCCAAAGAAGATTTTTGAAACTACAGTTGCAAAAATAAAGTTGTCAACAAACTGAGCAATCATAGTTGAAATGTATGAGCGGAATGCAAATGCAATAAAGTTATTCTTCTTCAATTTTTTTCCAAGGGAGTTATTAAGAAGGGCGTTTACGACAGAACTTGTTAGAAAAGCAAGTCCACTTCCTAAAACGACATACCAGGCTCCGCCAAATGTGTTATTCAGGGCTGTATTTACAGAATCTAATTCAAATGAATAAAATTCGCCCCATTTTCCAGGAGTAAGTGAAAGCAGAAAGAAGAGTCCGCAGACACATAGGTTTACCAGCAAAGCAATAACTGAAACTTCAATACTAGCCTTAGGTCCGTATCTTTTGCAGATAACATCCATGCAAAGGAACATAAGCCAGCTGAAAGCAAACCCGCAGTCCAATGCCAGGTAGCCAATGTTGCACAATTCTTTGTTTGCCATAAGATTTGCACAAACAACGCTTAAAATAAAAACAGTAACTGTAATGGAAGGAATGTTACGCAAAAGTACTTTGATGTCAGTGAATTCCTGTACCATGCGTTTTTTTAATGTAGACATGATTCTAGCCTCTCTTAAGAATTTTGATTTATTATGCGCAGGAGTGTTTTGAGGATCATAAACTGCGCCTATAAATGTGATTGGAAGATAACACTTTTGCTTTTATTTGTCTAGCAGGAAAAAATTATATTTAAGTGAGAATAATAGTTTTATAACAAGACTCGAAAATCTAGAAATGAATTACTACTTAAGTTTTGAAAGGCAGGATTGCATATTTTTTCCATAAAATTTAAAATTAAGTGAAAAGAACTCCTAACGGAAAAAAAGTTTTTGGGGGACATAATGTCAATCACATTAGTTGCGAAAATTATCGCATTTGTACTTTATTTAGGACTTATGATTTTTGTAGGTCTTAGAAACGCTAGAAGTAATAATTCAGCGTCAGATTTCTTTCTTGGAGGAAGAAAAGTTGGTCCTTGGGTTACAGCTTTAAGTGCTGAAGCTTCTGATTCGTCTGCATGGCTTTTAATGGGGCTGCCAGGTCTTTGTTACATCGGCGGTTTTAGAGAAACCTTTTGGACTGCAATCGGTTTGATTACAGGAACATATATAGCCTGGCTTTTTATCGCAAAGCAACTTAGAAAATGTTCAATTGCTTTTGGTGATTCTATTACAATTCCAGAATTCCTAACTAATCGATTCAAAGATAAATCTCATGTTCTTTCAATTGTTTCTGTTTTCTTTATTGTAATTTTCTTTACTATCTATACTGCCAGCGGATTTGTAGCTTGTGCAAAACTTTTCCGCTCTGTATTCGGGCTAAACTGGAATATAGGGCTTGCAATCGGATTTGTGATTATTCTTTCCTACACAATTTTGGGTGGTTACAAGGCCGTTTGTACAACTGACTTTATTCAGGGAATGCTAATTTTTATAGCTTTCGTAGTTTCTTCTATTATAATACTCGTATCTTTAGGAGGAATTTCGAATTCAGTTAATCAAGTAAACGAGTTTACACAGAGAGCTGTTAGTGGAGAATTCGGCGAAATCTTAAAGACAAAGTTTATAAATAACAAATCTTTTTCGCCTCTGTCTGCAATTTCTGCATTTGCATGGTGTTTAGGTTATTTAGGAATGCCTCATATTGTTGTACGCTTTATGGGTTGCCGCTCAAATAAGGAAATCAAGACTGCTCGCCGTATCGGTATTTCCTGGATGGTAATTTCATACATTGGAACATTCTTGATTGGTACTTTGGGAACAGCTTACCTTATTAATAAAGGAATCCTTCTTGGAGCTGATCCAAAAGAAGTTTCCCTTGAAGGAATTAAGGTTCTTGGATTGGGAACAGAAGAAGCTATTTTTAGTGAATCGATGTTGAAAATGTATCCAGCTTTTATCGCAGGTCTTTTCCTTTGTGCTATTCTTGCAGCTTCTATGTCTACTGCGGATTCTCAACTTCTTTCTGCTTCCTCTGCAATTGGACAGGACATCTACAAGGGGCTTATCAAAAAAGATGCCAGCGATAAACAGGTTCTTTTTGTAAGTCGAATTTCTGTTTTTGTAATTGCCTTAATAGGTCTTTTACTTGCATTAAATCCTAACAGTTCAATTTTCTCTCTTGTTTCTTTTGCCTGGTCTGGTTTTGGTGGAACTTTTGGACCTCTCATTTTGCTTGCCCTCTACTGGAAGGGAACAACTTCAAAAGGAGCAGTGGCCGGTCTTATTTGTGGGGGAGTGACAGATGTTGTATGGCATGACCTTCATGGTGGTATTTTTGATATCTACGAAATCCTTCCGTCATTTATTGTTTGTCTTTTAGTAACTATCATAGTTTCTCTTTGTGACAAAAATAAAGATCCAGAAATGCTTAGAGAATTTGAAATTTATAAAAAAATGGCTGACTAAATAGTTCGTCTTATAAAAAACCGCCATCTGGCGGTTTTTTAAGGAAAGGGATAATAAAATTACCCGATAGAAACAATTGTGCCGTTAAAAAATTTCTTGAGCCTGTGAACAGAAATAGGCAATTGATAGTCAACCGTCTTGAGAAGTTTCTGTTCTTCTGCAGAGTACTTGATCTTATCTTCAGTGTACATTATTCCGCTAGTATCGTTTATAGCAATCTGCATGTTTAGAGAAGGTATAAATCTGTAACTCCAGCCAGGCTTTTCTTCCATACATATAAATGTAATGGAATTTTTAGAAAATTTCATTGAAAAAGTGAAGAGTCTTTACATGATGCATAAATTGTTCAGCATAAATAAAACATCAAAAAAAACTAAAATTCCACAAATAATTAAACAATAAATCTTTTTTAAATTTACTTTAATCCAACTTGCTTTCTTATACATATTTCCATTTCTTAATACTTTCATACTATGTATTATATAGTATGAGAGTGTCAGGAAATGGCACATAGAAATTTTATTTGAAAAAAGTTTTTAATTTCAACATTAATATTCATCTCCAAACAAATCTTTTAATGTGGAAATCAACACCGTATTATCATAGAATTTTGAATAGTCACTACCATCTGTCAACGATACATCTACTCTTGCACCAGATTCAATGGATTCAGAGAAATCTGAACTGCAAAGACGTGTAATTCCTTGTTGTTTGCGGCAATAGTTTAGACATCCTGGATCACTGATTGAAATAATTCTTCTGTCTTTATTCCGTCTAGTAGTATATGACTGATGAAATATACAAAACCAGGTAATACTGGGATACAAAGTTTCGCATCTGCAAGAAGGTTTACGCTCGCTGCGCTCAGTATAGGAATAAAATCACATAATTTCCTGATTTTTGTACGAGTCAAAATAGTCCACATACTTTTGGGAAAACTGAGTGTCTAAATAGACGTAATTAGGTAAAATTATTAAGTCCAGCCCGGCGCAAAAGACCGGGACGGCAAGGCAATAAAAAAAGGGACTATCGGCTGGTGTTACGGCGGGTATTTGAAGTAAACAGGCATGGATTGTTTGAAGAAAAAGTTTGCAGCAATAAATAAAGCTTTGAAAATCTGGGCCTTACCCCCGCAAGCGTGGGTCGCTACGTCCAGGGTTCCGCTGTCGCTCCATACTGGCCAGTCTGCCCAAGTTCAGCCTGCCCAGTACGCCTTCGGCGCCCTTCCCATCGCTAAGGCGGAAAAGCCAGCTGCCACACCTTCCGATATTCATTTGCAACCCACCTTTTGGAAAGTGGCTACGATATCCGCACCATCCAGGAACTACTTGGCCACAGCGATGTAAGTACGACAATGATTTATACCCATGTATTGAATCGTGGCGCTGGTGGAGTAGTGAGTCATTTAGACAGAATGTGAGCTTACGTGGACCCGTGTAACCAATGGCTAATGCTATAAAAGTAAGCTATAATGGAAATTACCCCGACTACAGTTCAGCTTACACTGACACTTTTTGCAGTGGGAAAAGGTTACTGTGGATAGGTGGAAGATTTGTTATGTGGACGCCCGCACTGGGGCGCTTTGGTTACAAAAAAGGTAGATATGTAATATTATTACACGCTTTTTCCCTCTGCTTTTGTAATAACGGGAATCACCAGAATCATCAAAATCAAAACGACAGGAAAAATGCTTCCCGCAAGTAATCCAGCCTTAAGGTTGTTGCCAAAGATTTGAGAAATATTTCCCACAATAGCAGGACCGGCAGCGCCACCTAAATCTCCAGACATGGCGAGCATTGCAAATAGAGCAGTTCCACCTTTGGGGATTCTTGGAGAGCAGATACTGATTGTTCCCGGCCACATAATTCCAACCGAAAATCCGCAGATAATACAGCCCAAAAGTCCCAGTATCGGAAGAATAGAAAGAGACGCCAGAAGATAACTTGCAAGGCACAAAAGCCCTGAAAAAATCATAAAATGCATAAGACTTATTTTTGGACCAAACTTGCCAAAAAAGGCTCGGCTGAGCCCCATCGTAACTGCAAACATACAAGGGCCCGCAAGATCTCCGATATTTTTGGAAAATCCCAGCGCAGATTCTGTAAAAGCCGAAGCCCATTGCGCCATAGAAAGCTCCGAAGCACCTGCACAAATCATAAGGATTATAGCAATCCAGAAAAGTGGCTGTCTGAACAAAGCCAAAAGGCCCATTCCCTTCTCGCCGTTATTTGGCTCTTCAATCGGACAGGTCGCAAAATTATAGATATTAAAAAGAGGCACCACAGCCCAGATGCAGGCAAGAATCTTCCAGTTGCCCATGCCAAAAAACTTAAAGAAGATAGTAGAAATAACAATAACTCCCACAGAGCCCCAGCAATAAAAAGAATGCAAAAGACTCATTACCGCTTCTTTATGTTCAAATGGACATGCCTCTACTATCGGGCTTCCAAGGACTTCAACAAGACCGCTTCCAATTGCATAAACAACAACACTTATGATAATTCCAACATATGGATCTGAAAAAAACTCGGGCAAGAAGGCAAGCAGAATAAGACCCGCCGCAGAACAAAGACAGGAAGTCACAATACATTTTCTGTATCCAATTTTATCCACGGCTCTGACACAAATAATATCTACAA
Source organism: Treponema sp. (assembly GCA_024693045.1). GTDB lineage: Bacteria > Spirochaetota > Spirochaetia > Treponematales > Treponemataceae > Treponema_D. The sequence goes on along the minus strand of JAILLQ010000057.1, from coordinate 61 downwards.
TCAATTGGGTTATAAAAAATACCGCAGGAATAAGCGCAATTTTTCCCAGCGAGACCCCATA
>JAILLQ010000049.1 GCA_024693045.1 Treponema sp. | reverse complement strand
CCCTTGATTTTGTTCCATTTTGCAGAAATAGAAGAAAGTTCCAGTTCCCAGACAGCAACATAGGAAAGAGCAGCCCGGTTCCAGTCAAAGTCCCTGCACTTCTGGTAGCGGTTCACGCAGATTTCCATAGCCTTAACCAGTTCATCACTAGAAAGCAGGGTGATTCTAGCCTTTGCCATAACAGAACGAAATCTTTCTGTTATGTCCTTTGCCGAAGGAATTAGTTCCATTCCGTCATCAATGTCCATTTGTACGGAACAAAAACTGGTCTGCCGGAGAAGGTCCCATTTCCGCCCTGCCCTTGCACCATGAATATACAGAAAAACTTTTCCGTCCTGAACCTTGTAACCAAAATTCACAGGGATTATATAGGGAAAATCCGGCTCATCCTTATCAAAAAGCCCTATTCTAACTATGTCACAGGAATCAATCATTTTAATAATGGTGTCAAAATCTGTAATTTCACGATCCCGCCTTCTCATAGGGTGGCTCACAAAAAGGGAAGAATCGCAAAGGTCTTTCAGTTGATTTTTAAGATACTTGTATCGTTCGAATTTTTCAACCTTGGCAAAATGAACTTCTCTGGATTGCAGAGGATTTCCTTCATAGCAAAGTTTTTCATCCCCGAACTGACCACTAGTTAAATCAAAAACAGAACCATTAACCACATTGTAACAATGGTAATTTCCACCAGCTCTAAGAATTCCGCGAACCTCTCCACCAAAAATATCCTGGGCAAGAAAAGCCGTAATCGAGCACTGACCCATAGTAGGATTTTCCCTGGACCAATTTTCCCTCATCCGAGGAGCACAGGTTTCCGCACACCAAACAAAAGAAAGGGCCCGATATAAATCTCTGGGACTTTGAATTCCCTTGTAATCATCATTTATAGCTTTTATAGAATCATTTTCCTGTCCAAAAAAATTGTATTTCATAAATCCTCCTATGATATTTGCCGTTCTTAAAAGTAACCGACTGAACATAATCAATACAGGATGTAAAAGCAAGGCAGATTAAAAGTAAAGAAATCAAACTTACAATTTTTCTCATGTGAATCTCCTTATATTAACTTATCGGCCCTTCACGGAATGTTCCGGAAGTCTGGTTCCATCCTGCTGGTATATAGCTCTTTTATCATTTTAATGAATAAGTTCTGTTTTTATTCTCTCCAGAACCTATAATCAAACCTTCTGCCTCCAGCTTTTTGAAAATCTTACGGACAGCCGCTGATGTAAGGCCAGTTATTTCTCTTGCTTTTGAATTATTTATAGAAGAATTCTCTTTAAGATAATTCAAAATAATATCGCTACTTTTTTCTCTTACCGCAACTTTATCGCTACCTTTCTGAGAATTTACCGCTATTTTTTCATTATATTTAATATGACAATAGCGATTCTTTAGTTCATTAGATTCACCAAGAAGCAAATTACGGAAGAACTTTTCCAAGTATTCCGTATTCATATAAATACCTTTATTCATATTCGTATAATTTGCACGAACAAGAGCATTTCTGAAATACCAGCTGTTCTTTTCAAAAGGCTCATTGTTTACATCAAAACCAAGCGAGTTCAGATATTTGATTGCAAAGACTGCGGTAGTTCTCGTATTTCCATACGCCGCTCCGCGTCGTTTGCATGAGTGGAAATTATTGACGTTTGTGCCTTGCGGCACAAGTGCATCACCAAATGGATGAATCTGCCAGATATTTGCAATAAAGCGGGTAAGGTGTTTTACAGCCTCCTCTTTTGAAAGCTTTGAATAATCAAATACTTTTTCCTGACCAAAATCATATTCCAAGGTTTGACGAATCATATCGGCATTTGCATATAAAACAGATTCTCCATCAAGAACCCACTCACGTTTAGAAATATTATAATCTCGGAATCGTCCAGCCTTTACCTTGTAGAACACACCTGTAAATAAACGTTTATGAATAGAAAGTAACAAATCAGGAGTAAAGCTGAAAGTCTTTTCGGCCAAGATTTCACGGATGCGGACAGAAACTTTATCTGCTTCTTCTGCATCATCTTCATCTTCTGTTCTGCCCTGGCGAGTTTCATAATAAGAATCAATAAGTTTCTTGGCCTCTTTAATTGTAATCTCACCATCAATGTTACGCTTTGCAGTTTCATACAGATATTTTGAAGGAGTAAGCCCATCTACTTGCTGCAAGCCGATAGCGGTCTGCCAGAGTTTTCCGTTTTCCTGTTTTTCCGGTTCACTCTGGAGGATGTATGAGTCAAAGTCGATTTCGAATGGGGTTGTTTTTTTATCTTTCATATTGTTCATCCAAGAAAAATATTATAAACCTTTGTAATATTTTTCAATTAATTTAGCCATAAGCTTTCTGCGTTCCATTAAGAATTTTTCATAGTCTTTTACAGTCATTATTACTATTTCTTTTGGAATACAGTTTTCTTCTAAATTAGTATACAATTCATCTTCAGATAAAATATTTCCTATTTCAATTTTTCCAGATTTACATTGATTCAGAATCTTTCCAAAATATACATTTGGAGCGTCTTCACCTACAGCTTTATTTACCTGAGTGTCTGAAAAGGAAGATAAGCCGCAACCACAAGCCAGTATTACTGCCGGAAGCATATTTGCAACTCTGAATTTCTTTCCCCATACAAGATTTACTCCAACACAGAAAATTAAGAAGGACTCATCAGTGGGTGGCTTACTCAACAACTACAATCTGCTGATTTTTGCTCCGCGGTTTTTCAGGAATTGTGTATTTCAGTTTTCCTTCCTCGATAAGCGGAATTATGTAATTCTTCACAAAATATGCCGGGTGTTTTTCGTCAAAGCCAAACTGTCTTGCAAGCACTTCTTTTGATCTTGGTTTCCGGCAAAAATCTATTATCTCTTCTGTTAAGCGATTTTCAGATTTTTTTTCATTAAAGAGTGTAACTTTAAATGTTCCCCTTGTATTTTCAAATTTAGGCTCCAGTAATCCTGCTTTTTTCATTTCTGCATAGATTGTTGGAATACCAGAATATCTGTTTTCCGTAGTATTTAAAATTTCCAGAGCTGCTGCAATAAATGGATTTCTGACATCTGCCTTAGTTTTCCCAAGTTCATCAAGCGTAAGTCGACCATATAATCCGCCCGGATTGGAAACTTCAATTCGATTCGGATACATTTCTATTCGAACAGGTTCGTTTTCTGTATGAATGCTGTAGTCCCGATGAATCAGGGCATTCAAAATAATTTCGCGAATGGCTTTTACAGGATATTCATAGACATCATTACGGTGCCCTGTTCCATCAACTACAGTTGAAATTTTCATGTTCTGCTGTACAAAAGAAAGAGCACTTTCCAGCATTTGAGGTATTGTTCCGTCAAGTCTCTTGTTTACAAGAAAACGTTCACCAGTAGCTGCCTCCTCTGCATAAGTATTAGATGCGCAAACAACAGCAACAATATCAAGATTTGGAGAAAGATACTGTGGATATTTTCCGAACAGCATTATTCCACAGACTGTCGGATTTCCTTCCTTGTCAGAAAGTCCGTTTAATGTAACAAGAGTTTTCTTGTCCATATTTACAAGATTTGGCTTTACAGAAACTGCTTTTGCAATAAATCCGTCCAGCTGAATCTGATCTATTAGAGAAGCATCAATTCTTCTGTTTGTTCTAAGTTCATCTTCAGTCTTGTATTTGAATGCATCATAACTGTAGATTTCATATTCTGTCATAGGTAAGTCAGCGTCGCCGATTCGAATATAGGAACCTTTACTTTTTCCTTTTCCGGTGTAATAGCATGGTTTACTAATTGAATCCATTTCGGCAATTTCTGCCGCTGCAATGGTTTTTCCCTCATACTCACAAAAGCTAATCAATGGCCTTACAACAGGCTCCATTTCTTTTGCCTGTTCAACGACCTTCTTCTCAAGTTCGTCTGGATTCTGAATACCACAGACTTTGTATCCGGCTTTTTCATCAATTCCAAAAATGATGATTCCGCCTTCGGTATTAGAAAAGCTTGAAAAACTGTCATAAAGCTTTTCCGGAGTACCACCTTTTGCACTTTTAAATTCTATTTTTGAAGTCTCAGTTTTTCTTTCCTTGATTTTATTAATCAGTTCAATTAATTCAGATTCCTGCATGATTTATCCTCCAAAAACATCATTTTACGAAAATAATAGCACAAATTACGAAAATACGCAATTTTACGAAAATAAATTACGAAAATTATTACAAAAGAATAACGAATCAATTCAGACGTTTCTGTAGAGAGAGGAAGACAGAGGGGTATACAACAGAGATTGGCATGCAGTTTTCAGAAGATGTTTTGGGTATAAAGACAGGAGAGTTCAATATATCCAAATATCATCTACACAAATATTTTTTGCAAGTTCACATAGAAAAGTAGTTTTCCCAGATCCTGGTTTTGCACCTATCACAATTAATTCCGAAGGATAAAAACCTTTTATCAAAGCATCTATTTGTTCAATATCTGTCGGGATAAATTTTATGAGTTTAGTCATAGTTTATTTCTTCTCTGGTTCAAATTCTTAGATGATATTACAATATGTAATTCTCATAAAATGAGAAAAAAACAAATTCTCCCTATTTTTCCAATTTCCTGTTCAATTCTTCAAGCTGTTTAGCGATACTTTCCAAAGTTACTTCTGACTTATTTAATTGGGTTACAAAACTTTAATGAAAAGCCTGAAGCAGAAAAACTGAATATTATTGAAGAATATCGTTCTAAAATGAATAAAATATTTGACGTCCTTGGAGAAGAAATCTTTCCAATTCAGGATAGAGCTTATAGCATTAGAGAAAAACTAAATAATGAAATAAATATTACAAATTCTAATTTCAAAAAAATTAATTCCAACGAGTATAACTTTTTCGGTGTTACTTTATTAAATTATCAGAATTTAAATGGTTATTACCCTGATGCTGGTGTAGGTTTTACTGATAACAAAGAATATAACTTGACTTTCAGCCTTAGACATGGAGATATCGGTAATCACAACTTGTGCAATCCTAAAGATTTAGAAAAGTATGTTAAAAATAATTCTTCTCTTAATGAGTATTTAAAAAATATGGGATTTTATTTTGATGGAAACAATTTTGTTACTTTGCAAAAAAACTATGCAGACTATAATGATGTTAAAAATAGTTTTATAAAATATGCAGAAAATGTGCAGACAGTATTACAACGATGTTAGTCCGTTTAATAAAATCTGAATAGGATGAGGTCTGTAGTCGACTTTGGACCATAACGATCGAAAAAAAGTACCCATTTATCTAGACACAGAGGGGTTTACCATCTTCATAGTCGTAAGCAAGAATTGTATGGATATCCCGCATTTCGTCTTCTGTAAGAAAGGTTGCACTGCAACCATCTAACGCCTGACCTTGTATTAAGACCGCCCCATTTGGAATATTTGTTTTCTTTGGCATTTTCCATCTCCTCAGTAGCTCAAGAAAGCTCTTTTGTAAAATATATAGTCCTAAGCTAAAACATATTTTTTTTGTATGTAAAACAATGAAAATATTTAGATTCTAGTTTCTCTGCCTGAATACTATCCTGCTTACAACCGTAACCTTTTCTATAAGAAAAGATAAGTAGTCGAATATCAATAGCACAACCGTAATATGATAGTTTCTTTAGCCAATGAAATGCTTTCTTCTTATCAGGTCTGATAGTGGAATAATAATAATGGAGTATTCTATAAGCTTCCCTACTTTGACTATGCAACAGAACTTCTAGCTCCTCCTGGGTTACCAGAAAATCTTTATCAAAATAGAATAAATATTTTCTTAAATGCCTTTCTATACCATAGAAAACTGCTCTATCCATATTATCCTTTGAATAAAGATGAGTATCCGTAATTATTTTCCCATAAATTATAATTCTATATTCTTTTTGACTTAAAGTAGTGTTATTCACAAAATTAATTGCAGGGATTTCAATTTTTTTTTGTTGTTTTACTTCGGTCCTTAAATTCTCAATTAAATTCTGGAACCTCTTATTAATTCCTTCATCCATTATGAAATTATACAAAAATGAACCAAATTCTATCTTTAATGGCTCTGCTGTAATATCTAATTCTTTTTCATCCATATGTACACTCCTAGCAGATAAATCCGATTTTCTTATTACTAATTCCTTCTTTTTCTACCTGTATTTTACAAAGTTCATCAATAATAAATTCAGAAGAAACTAGAGATGGATTCATAAAACGTATCTTTCCGGCAAGCGAACCGAAATCACCAGGGGTGACAGAATCATATCTTACAAGTTTTTCAGTCTGAGATTTATCAAATTTATAAATAGGGAAAAATCTTCCAAGAAGTTTATCAATTCCATCTTTTTCAAGAGGTTTAAACTCTGTAAGAATATGAAAACGCCTTTGCATGGCAGGATCCATTATACTTTTGAGGTTTGTGGTACAAATCAAAATACCGCTGAACTCTTCCATTTGTGTGAGGAATTCATTTACTAGTGTTCTTTCCCAACTTCTCATAGCATCCTGACGGTTTGAGAAGAAAGAATCTGCTTCATCAAACAAGAGAACATCACCACTTGCTTCAGCTTCTGCAAAAGCTTTGGCAATATTCTGCTCATTTTCACCTACATATGGGCTCATAATATCACTTACCCGTTTAAGGCAGATTTTCTTATTTAGTTTTTCAGCAATGTATCTTGCAAGCTCTGTTTTACCGGTTCCACTTAATCCGTAAAAAAGCATCCTGATACCGCTTTCTTCGACTTCATTTTTATCTGCAAATTCTTTGGCATTCATAACCATGTTTACTATATCAGCTGCAGGTATTGAGGTGTTCAGGATTGAAAGGTCATAGCTGTCCTTAACATTTTCACGCATCTTCTTTTTGCCAAAAAGAAGTGTTGAGTTTGCTTCAAGAACTTTTTGAACATCCCTGACTACAACTTCTTCGCCAGCAGATGATAAATCCATTCCCTGGACAGTCTTTACCATATTGTCTACAGAAGCACCTGTTACATGATACTTTCCACAAAGGTCTACAAGTTTCTTATGAATACTTTCGCTCATTTTGATTTTGTTTAATTTAGAATCTGCAATACTACGAAGCATTGCACTGCTCATTTCCCTAAATCGAATGGAATAAGTAAAACGACGCAGCGTAGATTCATCCAAAGGATCTGTATAATTTAAAATCCAGATCACTTTATTAACACTGTTTTCAAGCATAGTATTGACTGTACCCTTTTTGCCATTACTAGCTGCTCCTCCCATGAGCATTTCAAAAAAGTTTATTCGGGTTGAAAGCATACTCTCTGCTTCATCTACAATAATTACAGAATCCTTTTTATTTAGCGAAAGTAAACAGTTTAACCGACTTAAGGCATGTTTTTCAGGATTATCATTATCATCGACTTCCAGCTCGTTTTTAAAAATATACGGGGTAAGACCTGACTGTCTTACCAAAGATCTGGCATATTCGGTTTTTCCAGCTCCTGGAGAACCGTACAATAAAAGATTTGTATTCGATCCATTCTTCAAAAGCCTAAGAGCAAGTTGACCTTCTTCTTCCTTTACTGAGAAGCTGTTTAGTTCATAATACTCTTTTTTATCATCTTTTTTCAAAACATCACAAAAGAAGATATTGAGATCTCCTGCATAAATACAATCTATAGCGTCCTCTTCAATATCACCATCAGAATCCATAATGTCAAAAGAAATCAGTTTTTTATCCCGACGCAGAATTGCCTTAATGTTCTTAACGGATATACCTGTGCACTTTGAATATATGGACAAACGGGTTTCTTCACCGTGGTTTAGCATTTCGTTAAATACAGGATATAGTTCTTTAATTGTATGAGACTGATAGGCAATATTTAAGACAGCCCCTTCCTCGACTGAAAGCTTAAAAGAATCAATAAAAAGATTAACCATGCTGGTATCTTTAATCGCCTCTATAATGGTGTCTGGAACAACTATTTTTTCTGGTATGGTAAATGTCTTTCGTTTATCTTCTGGGGTATAAAAAAATGTATAGGCCACAATATTTGCAAAATTTTGTATTTTAGAAGCAAATATAGCACGAACTAAATTAATGTCTTCTTCTGACTCCGTATTCCAGCTGCCACATTTATCATAAATTATACAGTCCTCTTTATAGTTTGTTTTTAAATCTCCTCTCAGATTAAAAGGATGTGCCCCAGGTTCTGCATTAACCTTGTGTGTAAGGAATTTAGCTTTTTTATGTTTTTGAATGATGGCTTGTATTACCTTTCTGGAATGATTTTCAATTCCTAATGCTGAGACAAGTGCATTATAAAGAATCTGACTCTCTTCAAAATTTGTGTACTCATCTACATCCAGACAGATTTTATAGAGATAATAGCTGACTACAAGATTTTCTTTTTTTGATAAATTCTTTATAGAATACAAAAAGTTTCCGTTCATAATACATAGCTCCTTTTCTACAACTATATATATAATGGATAAACAATATCATTTGATGATAGTATTATTAATTTTTTACGATTTCATTATTTGATAGTATTAAAAGTGTAGTACTATTTAGAAATGGTTGAATTCGTGGTTATCGAGGATAGTAAATGAAAAAAAATTATTACCTTCCGACTTAGAATCTCATTTTGACAAAACCGTTATCATATTTCAAAAGGGTAAAGAAATTGAGTACTTAGAGGTGAACTAAAATGCAAGAATGTAAAGTTCCATCAGTAGGAATCTGGTGGTTTTATTATGACCATGTTCTCTTTGCTGATCCTGTAGAGGTAGAAAAAGGTCTTCCTTACGGTGATTGTATTACAGGACTTTCTGACCATGCTGATTACTGGGACAAACTGGAGAAAACGGAAGAATTAGAGAAGATTCCACCACTCTTGAGGGAGGAATACTTTTATATTCCCCGAGGCCGTGTGGTTTTTCATAAAGATACCGGTAGATATACAATACTCCATGGCGGTCTTAAAAAGAGGGAACTAAATAAAATCCGGAAATATTTTTGCATACCAAAGGAACTTACGGATTACAATACGGATTTTCATTACACGATGAAGTAAATATTCTAAATAGAATAGTGGTCTGATTCTTTATTTGTGATACAGTACACTGAAGCAATTGCAACAATAATATGTGGTACACAATAAAGTACCACAGTTCCTGTGGTATAAGTTATTGCCGGATTTAAGGCATCAAGAAAGGTCTTTCCTTGTATATAATAACCAATTCCAAATCCTCCTGCTATATCAATTAGAGCCATAATAAGCATTATTTTTGTGTTACATGCAAAAAACCTTGCGGCGCCATCCATAGCGGCAAAAAAATCAATTTCAGATTGCAGCTTTTTTTTCATTGTTTCTGCTTCTTCTTTGGTAATTTCATGATTAGAGTATTTTTTATCAATATTAAATATTTTCTGAGACATCGTAACTAATGCAAATCTAGCTGAACTTTCTGATATACTTCTTACGCCTATTATTACCAGTAAAAATGTTAAAGCCAGTATGAGCGGAATTAAAATGATTCCTACAATAAATGTGTTCTGAGACTCAAAATGTGTTAAAAAAGAAATAAGAGGAAGTTGTTTGCCATTTTGTAAACCTGACAATAAATAAATAGTCATCTGGATGTTTATTGCCATGGAGTACAAATTGAAATATAAAACTTTCTGTGGCAAAGTTTTGTATTTATTTCTGCATATATAAATCAAGATAAATACACTTGTTGCTAATTCAATTCCATATATAACTTCTACTACAATTGCAGAAAATGGAATAAAAACTACAGCAACCATTAAAGCGTATACAATAATTATAAACAAAAAAGATTTCTTCTCTTTCTTATTATGCATTTAAATCCTCCGTGTTTTGCTTTATATAACTATACCCTGATAATAGATTCGACATATCATCTGTATTATGTGTATCACCAGTTATGTAAATCATAGTTTTATTACCTCCAAGAATATAATTAGCTCTAATTATACAAATAAAAACTATCAAGTTATGATAATGAAAAATAATAATTGTAAATTATTCGGTAATACTATCTGATATTGATAGTTGTTTGATACTAGAATAATAAACTGGCTATGTAATATTATATGTGAGGTAAATTTATGAAAAAACTCTTGTGGCTTGATGACCTTAGAAATCCAGAGGATTACATAAAAGATGATTATGATATCACCTGGGTCAAGAACTATGATGAATTTGTGAACTTAATAAACGAACAAGGCCTTCCTGATGTCATCTGCTTTGATCATGATTTAGGCGAGGAAAAATCTGGTTACGACTGCGCAAAATTTTTAATCGAATATTGTCAAGCTCGCAATCTTGATATCCCACAGTATGACATTCAGAGCTCTAATATTGTAGGTAAAGATAACATCCGCAATCTGCTAAATAACTGGCACCGAGTTTTTTCAAGCAGAAGAATTTAGATTCTCACAGGGTCTTTTATTCAAACCATTTATTGTCCATTTCTTTGATTAATTTAATGAAATTATTCTCAACGATAGCATTTAGGATTTTATCTGAATAATCATTTTTTAAAAGTGCATCATTTACAAATTTTACAGGTTCAACAGTTCGGTTTCCTTTATCAGTTTTTGGATTATAATACTTAAAAGATTTATGAGGAACTTCATTTTTAAAAAAATAACCATTGAAAGCAGAACTATGTCCTGCATCTGCAAACATAAAATATCTTTTAACATCAGGATTTGGACTTTGCCATGATATACCAAAGTCTTTTTGCTTATGCATTACACATTCAAGCCATTCTTTTTCAGATTCAAAATATGTATTACAACAGAATAAGTTAAAATTATGTTCTAAGAGGTTTCTTTTTTGTATATCTTCTGAATTAAAAAGTCTATTTTTTTCATCTAAAACAAATTTGATATAAATAACCATTGGAAGTGCTGCTTCTACAAGAATTCTTTTATCGGTCAAATCCAAATTTTTATTATTTCTACATTCAACAAGAAGTTTCAGTAAATTTCCTAATTTTATTTCTTGTGGCTGTTGATATACGTATTCAATTATTTTTTTATAATATTAAATTTTCTATCAAAAGTAAGTCTTTGTTTTGTTAGTCCTTCTAACACATCTTTGTATTGAATTAATGCTGCTTTTAATACTGTTTCATCATCTCTTGTTTTTAATGTATTTATCCAATCTAAAATATCTGAATATGTTAGATTTAAGAAACTTTTTATATATTTTTTTTCATCTTCTTTTAAGGAATCATCTGAAATCTTCTTTTCAAATCTAGTTAAATAAATACAAAAGATTTCTCTTTCCTTATCTCCCTCATCATTTCTTCCAGAAATGTCATTTATATAATCAATCATTTGTTCTGGTTGATCACTTGCGCCGATTTTATTCTCAATTATTATGAAAGCAGTTTCTGTTTTTATTAGAATATCAATTCTTCTTTTGTTATATGTGTATTCTTCTCTATGAACAAATTTTATTTCATCCAAGTTATATTGGATTTCATTTTGATTCTTTTCTTTTAGTTTGTTATTAACAAATTTAATAAAAGAATTTACATATTCTGGATGTTTGTGATTTTCATCTGGATTAATTAAAAAAGCAATTACATCACTATGTGCATTTTCAAGATGATGTCTGTTCATGATTTCAATAAGATTCATAGTACCAGGCATCTTATTGTCTTCTTTTTCAATTGAATCTTTTATTGAATCATATACTTGTAGAAAAGTATTTAACGAATAATCCATAAACTTTCCATGCTAATCATGATAAACAGAGTTAGTTTCTTGCAAGTCGTTTAATTCTTCTTTATTTCTTACACCATACATTCTCATGAGTTCTTCTTCAGAAGACCAGTTCTCACCATCCTTACTACTTTCATCTTCATCAAAAAGCTCAGGCCTTGAATTTTCTTCTCCTCTTAACCATTGATTAATAATATTGTTTATCTGAGTTTCTCGTTTTAAATGTTTTCGAAGAAGATCTTCATAATCCTTTGATTTTTTTTGTCTTTCACGTAATGGTATTTTATTATATTCTGCTATTATTTCTAAAATGAACATTAAACACCTTTCATTTATTATACAGTCTAATTGTTGTTTTTGTCATTCAAAAATATTGAAAATTACTCTATCATCAAATGATAGAATATACAGATATAATTCGGACATAAACTCAAATCCACAAGGAGCCCTTTTATGTCTGAATCTAAAAAAGAACTCTGTAAGTATCGCTTGCAGTTATTAAATGCAATTCAATTATTTCTGGATAATCCTCACGAAGTGATTGATATTGGATTGCAAAGCCAGAATACTGAAGATTTCAAAGAGAAGCTTCAGTCTAAATATGGCTTGACAGATGAACAAGCCCAGTGTATTGCAGATGTTCAAATAAAGAGAATAACACAACTTCTTAAGATAGATTTTCAGAACGAACTTAAAGAACTACAAGCTTTGCGGACTTCTGTATAAAAATTGAGATTTTACAAGTTTAATATCACAAAATGATAGCGTGTTCTATTATACTAGGCCCTTAAGGAGTATTGCCCATTGGAATCTTCTGTTAAACAGATTTCAGATATTCATTTTTCTCTCCATTCAGTTATTACAAGGCAGTCAGAAGAAACTGATTTTAACTTGAAAGAACTGTTTTATAGATGGATTTCCGCTAGAACAGAAGATGAAGATTACCGTGATATCGACTGGCTTTGTTCTCCTATATCAAAAACGGATTTGCCCGGTGATATTATGTGGTCCGATATAATCGATTATGCTGAAGGTATTCCGTGTAAAAGAAGGTCACTTAGTCAGACTGAAAACGATGAAAGAAAGATTCTCCGTATGGACACGGCTGAACTTCTATTTGAACGATTTCTCCACGAAGGTCTTTCTGCTGAACAGCAAGCCTGGGTAGAACAAATCTGGACCCAGACTTTCAATTCTTTTGAACCGGTGGATTATGAGGCATTTGATTACTCGCTAGAAGGTTTCTCCGGAAAATACGACGGCAAACGCTTTATTCTTCATGAACAGCAGAAAAAAGGTGTCGCTTTTCTATGTACAAAGGGAAACGGCCTTCTTGCTTATGATGTAGGAGTCGGAAAAACTGCAACCGGAATCGCTGCTGTTATGTATCAGCTTCAGCATCAGAAATGTACTCGTCCTCTTATTATCGTTCCCAAAGCTGTTTATTCAAAATGGGTGCACGATATTCAGGAACTTTTCCCTGATGTCACATTAAACAAGCTGGAAAATCTTAATAAAGACATAATTGATAACCTTCGAATGAATTCTGTTTTCGCAGAGGAAAATGACAGTCTGCTTCTTCCTGCTCATTCTGTTTCAATCTGTACTGCGGAAGCAATTGAAAAAATCTATTTTACTGAAGAAAGTACCCCACTCCTTGAATCAAGCTTTGAACATATAATTTCAAAGAGAAAACAAAAAGAATATTTTACACCATCGGATGAACTTACAAATGAACAGTATGTATGTTTTGAAGAGTTAGGAACCGATTTATTGCTTGTTGATGAAGCTCATCGATATAAAAATCTTATCAAAAAGGTCAGCGGTTCAAATTATTCGGAGTTTTCTAGGCTTGGTATTGGGGAGCCATCCAGTCGTGCTATAAAAATGTTTGCAATTACAGAATACATCCACCGTCACAACAACGAGAAGAATGTATTTCTGCTCTCTGCAACGCCCTTTACCAATTCCCCGATGGAAATCTACACTACCCTTATGTTTACCGGCGGAAATGAAATCCGTGCCCTTGGTTACAATGATATTAATGACTTTCTCAATGAATTTGCAGAAATAAAAATTGAATGGACAGTTAACAACAAAAACGAAGTTGTCCGCAAGACAGTAATGAAAAACTTTCGTTCTTTGGATGCTCTTCAGAAAATTATCCAGAATTATATAGATAAGGTGGATGCCGAGGATGCTCATATCAACAGACCGGAAAAAAAAACTCATGTCATTAAAATTGAAATGACAAATCTTCAAAAGAAGATCTATGATGCACAAATAAAACGGCTTTCCGATAATCCTGACCTTGATACAATCTTTTCTGCTATGAATACAATGCGGATGTGTCTTATTTCTCCAACTTTAGTAAATGATAAAAATATAAAAGTCCCGGATCTTTCTCAGTTTGTGGCAGCTTCTCCAAAGATGCTTTTTGTTTGTGACAGTGTTATCAGTATTTATAAAGAAAAGCCTGATTGCGGACAAATAATTTACCTTCCCCGAGGAGTTAAAGAGTTTACTGCAGTAAAACAGTATCTCATAAAAAATCATATACCGGAGGATGCCATCGGTATGATGAATTCCGCAACCACAGATTCTAGAAAAGGTAAAATCACAAAGGCTTTTAATAATCCTGAAAACCCGCTAAAAATCCTTATAGGTTCCGAAACAATCAGTGAAGGCGTAGATCTCAACGGCAATTCCCTTGTTTTGTATAACTGTATGCTTGGATGGAATCCTACAGAACCCGTACAGGTAGAAGGCCGGCTCTGGCGACAGGGAAACCGGCAGAAAAAAGTTCATATAGTTTATCCGCTTATGTACAACTCCTTGGATTCTCTTATTTATCAGAAACATGATGAAAAATCCAGCCGCATAGATGCAATCTGGGATTATCGAGGCGACAAAATCAATGTTGAAGAAATTAATCCAGCTGAACTCAAGTTTGATCTTATCAAATCTCCAGAAATGAAGGCTGATATTGTTCTTGAGCAAAGAGCCATTCCGCTAAAACGTGAACTTAAAATTATAGAAGAAAGTCGATCTCTTTTAGCTCTAGCTGATGAACGAATTACGATTATTATGAATGAAATTGACGGACTTCAGAAACGAATAGATGAATTAAATAAAGAAATTGAACAAACGATAAAGAAGAATGAGGGAATGCCGGAAGCTTTTCAGCATCTTTCAGACCTTATAATCAATAATGCTAGAGAAGAACAAAAGCCTCTTGAACAGGCAATAGCGGCAAAGAAAAAAGGAATTGCGGTTATCTTGACAAACTTAAAAAAGAAAATGGGGACCCAGTATTCAGATAAAGCAGATTGTTTATCAAAATTAGCGCAAAAACAAAACGAGATAGAAGATCAAATTGAAAATCTCTATAAAGAACGTGAAAGTTTAATTGAGCGGTACAAGAGACAGTATATTCAGCAGAAATGTCAGTTACAAAGTATCCCTAAGCTTGTAAAAGAGCTGTTTAGAAGCATAATGGAAAATACTGTAATTTAGATGATATAATAGGATCTGACATGTTTGGAAAGAAAAAGCCGACGGAAAAGAAAACCTCATCAACTAGAAATTCAAGTAAGAAGCCAGCTGCTAAAAAGCCTGCGACTAAAACGACAAAGTCTGTTTCAAAGACTCAGACTCAAGAACTTGCAGAATATATCAGACAAAAACAGACTCCAGAACCTGAGTTTCAGTATATTGCCAATGAAAACCATTACGATAAAGTAATCGAAAAAATCAAGGACTGCAAAAAAACTCTATGGATGCGCTTGCGCGCGAGCGCAAACGTCAAAAATTTCCTCTCATGCAAACGGACGAAGTCCGTATTGGCACTGCCGACATAAAAGACCTATATGTAAAAGACGGGCGAGGAACCAAGCCTCTGCTTGAAGTTTTGTCAGCTCTTGCAAAACACGGAGTTGAAATTCGTCTGATTCACGCAAAAGAACCGGGTCCAGCTTTCCGCCAGGATTTTGATAAATATCCAGCTTTAATCGATGGCTTGGAACGTGTCCTATGTCCCCGTGTTCATTTCAAAATCATTGTTTTCGATTTAAAAACTGCATATGTCGGTTCCGCAAATCTTACGGGTGCCGGACTTGGCATGAAAGGCGAAAAGGCCCGTAATTTTGAAGCCGGCGTTCTAAGTAGCAATAAGGACTTTATAAAAACCGCTGCCGAGCAATTCGACAGTGTCTAGATACACTTGCGCGCGAGCGCAAACGTCAATAACTTCCTCTCATGTAAACGAGCGTAGCTCGTATGGGAGCCCACTGCAAAGGATGCAGGCGAAAAGAGTTCTGTGGGGATCCGATAGGGATCTAGTTTTCTAATTTGTTTAATAATTCTTTTGAAGTCGAAATATTCGAAACATTAATTACATTTTTTCCTGTTGTTGGATATGTAGTTCCATTCCATTTTAGGAGCTTGTTTTCTTGAGTCCATTTATACCAATTTCCTTCTTTATTAGTCTTGCTTTTATAAAAAAACTCAATATCTCGTCCCCAGAAAAAAGGAATGCTTTCTATTTTGTTACCAGATATTATTTTATTATTTTGGCACTCTTCCTCTGAACTACCACTATATAAACTAGAAAGAATAGAATTACGATTCATGCCTAAAAGAATTTTCTTCCAATCTGCATGGGCATTTTCTTGATATAATTCAACTCTTCTATTACCCCACCAATGCACAGTAGGATGGCGTCTTTCAGAATCCATATCATTTCCAGAACAAATAAACTGGAGAAAGACTTCATTGCAAAGTTCATGTTGAACATTCTTAACAAAATCAACCCATTCTTGATTACAGTTATCAATTTTGCTTGAAAAATTTGAACGTAAACAATTTTCATCGAAGTTCATTAATAAATTGTGAACCGGTACTGTATATTTGTTATTTATGAGAATTTCTTTCCAACATGAAGCTTTTTTACTAATCTTGAAGTTTTCAAGTAGTTGTTGCCATGTAGTAAAATGAGAAATAAAATGAGTTATAGTTCTAACAGATTTGATTCCTTCTTTATTGAAATATTTATCCACATTAATACTTTTTCTATCAAATAGTTTCCAGTTAATTTGTTTATTCTCATCTTTGAATAAAAAACGAATCTGGCCTTTAAAAAAGGCTTTTTTCTCTGCATTAATAATCTTTGTTTCAAGTTTATTATCTGTCAAAATCGCCTTTGCTTTTTCACATTCTTCAATGAATTGGTCAGTTAGAGCAGTCCCACTAGGAAGATTTGTGATATCAATTTGAGCTAACTGATTATAAATAGAATGAGAAACATTTACAAACTCGTTTATTTTTTTCATTGCTTGAATCATTGCATTAGTATCTCTTAAACGAGGATCTGAAATAAGGTTCCATGAAAATCTCATCCATTGATTAAACGATACCTGCTCATATTTTCCATATTCAAAATATTTACATATTGCAAAGAAAACGGGGCGTTCCATCTGATCAATGGTTTGTATTGAAAGAATTTTGTTTTTTCCAAAATCAGTTATCTCTATTTCATTTCCATTATCATCCCGTGAATAGTCTGGGATAAAACGGAACTTACTCTTGTTATCCCAATTAGGAAAAAAAAGTTTTTGAATATCTTGTAGTTTTTTGTTACTGTTATCATTTTGTTCTAGGAAGGCTATAAAATTATCGAGCGTTTTTTCTAGTTGTGCGATAATTTCTGGATGTAGTGTTAGTATTTCTCTATAAACATCAAATTTACCATAAGTAATTCTAGAGTCGTTTATTTCTTTCTTATTACCTTTTCTCTGATTACTTCCGTATAACAAGGACTGAAGTTTTAAATCTTTATCTATATCATCAGATTTTGTTGAATACTCAACAATCCAATCATTCAAGAAGTATCTATTTAGGAATGCAAAATAAATTTCATCAATATGATAGTTTTTAGATTTATTTTTCCAAAATAAGTCAGTCCAAGTAGTATCCATTTTGAGAGAAATGGCATCGGAATATTCTTCGTCTTTTTCTTTTAGAAATCCAACCAAGTCTGCTTTAAAATTTTCAAAGTTTGTAAGAGCTTTTCCTCTGGCATTCATTTTAATATATAAATCATCTGTAAGCCCCAGTTTTTCTAGTTTGAGTTCATAAAACATGATAGGGGCTTTATTACCAGTAAGATTTTGCCAATAGTTATCTAATGGTGCATCACAAAAAACACTACTAATATAGTCCAACATATTTAGCATTGAAGTGACGGTTTGATCATTATTCCAATCTTTTAGAAACCAAAGTTTTTTTGTAATAAAGATTGAAATATCATTAGGCTTACAACCTTGTTCTAAAAGTTTAACAAGATTCTGGGTAAAAAGGCGAGAACTTTCTCTAGTCTCATAGGTGAATTTTAAGAAAACGTTCTTTTCATCTTCAGTTATGGGAGTTTCTTTTTTTAATGCGATATACCAATGAAGTAACCATAATGTTGTAAGCCTTTGCTGTCCATCCAATGGTAAAATCGAATCAAGATTTTTTGAACCATAGACAAAGTCCAAGATTCTAGGTTCATCATCGTGACTTTCAAGTGCTTCTTTTAAGTATTGAATAAACTGTTCTCTTATATTTTCTTCATCAAATCTACCTTGGGCATAGTCCCTTTGTATAATGGGAATTTTAATTTTATTATTACTTAAAAAATGCCAAAATGAAGTTTTTCTTCCTGTTTCTGTTGTATCACCCATATTCCTATTCCTCTTTTATATCAAACTCACAAAGAACATTTTTAATATTTTCTAAATAATTTTTCGCGTCTTCTTTTGTCCATTCACTAAGGTCATTAGGATATGGCGTATAAAACTTCATAAATGCATTCTTTGTGCATATCGGTACAAATGCTGAATATTTCTCTTTTTCATTTTCTTTGATTGAAACTCTTTCTAATTCAAAAGTTTCTGTATTGTAATCCCATTTCTCACCTTGATCTTTTCCTATAATAAAGCGTCTTTTTACAGAAAAAATTGCATTACCATAGCCTTTATTTGTATGTTCATCTAGTAATACAAAATTCCATAGTTTATTTCTGTCGTTCTCAGATAGCAGTTGGTCCTTATAAGAGTCAGAGAGGGAATTATAGTAATATTCATACAACTCTCTAAACTTTTGATTACGTTCATCATCTTTATCAGAGAAATCCGAAGATAAAAATGTTTTGATTATTTTTTTTAGCTTTTCATTAATACTCTGTGAGTTGTATACAGACAAAACCCATTCCTTTTGTTCAGATTTGTCTTCTAATGTATTAGTTGTTTCTGGATATATATGTTCAATATTCCAGGTTTCACGCTTAAATAGGTGGAATGGAAATTTATAATATAAAGTTAAACTATAATCAGATTTGTTCTTAAAATCTTTATTCTGATTGATAACTGTCTGGATATTGTGAAGAAGGAGTAATGGGAGAACTGAGGTTTTGTCAGGACACTTCTCGGAGTTCTCATTGTAGGAATATTGCCTCTTGAGATTGTTACATTTTGAGATTTTGTTATTTATTCTGGATTTTAATTCGTTCAAAAAGGAGTCACGATCATTTGATGCTTCCCATATTTTATATATAGAGGAAATGTTGTTATCAAAAAAAGTTAAATAACCTATGTAATGATATAATTCTATATCTTGATACCATTCTTCAAAAACATCATAAATTGATTTGATTTTTTTCCAGCATTCTTCTAGCCTTTGCTCTTTTTCCTTTAAATCTGTTGTTGTTAAAAAACGTTCAAAATATCTAAATGTTTGGTATGAATCATTTCCAATTATATTTAGGTATTCTTGTTCATTATTATTAAAGCAGTTTTCTTTTACCTTTAGATAGTCGTTTGATTTTATTAAATCAAAAATAAAATCAATTCTTGTTGGATTTGTATATGAGTCATCATGTAAGAAAAGCCAGAATTCATCGTCATGGAGTGTGTATTCAATCTTATCCCATGTATTTGCAATTTCAAGCTGTCGAAGATATATCCTGCTCTTTAAAAATTCTTCTTCTGTTTTTGTATCTTTATCTTTTGAAAAATTAGAACTATTAAGAAACAATGCTTTTATGAGTTCGGCATTTGTTAATGGAATTTTTCCTCCATTTAGTCGTTTAAATACTGATGTTGGAGAGTTTTCTTGAGTTTCATACCAAATAACTTGAACTGTTCCGTCACTATTATCTTTATCGTCCTCATCATAAATGAAAGTATGCAGAATTTTTTCTTTCGCAGACCTCGGGGCTTTCTGTTCTGCAAACCAAGCTTTGATTTCTTGTAAGGTGTTAGTAATATGATAATAATCTATATTGTTATCAATAATTGGTGTGTCTAATGTTAATTTTTCAAGAAAATCTTCACTATTTTCTCGAGTTTCATATTTTATTAAAAATTCATTCTTACCGTACTCATCTTTTAATGATTTTCCAGATAGATAATCTAATACAAGGTATTTAAGTATAATCTTTATTGTTGTTAAACGCTGCTGACCGTCTATTACTTCGTACCATTCTCCATTAAGATTAAACTTTTTCAAATCAGTTTCATTCATCTTTTTTACTACAACTGGTTGTAAACAGTAAAACTCGTCTGGGCTAGTTTTATTTTGAGTAAAAGAATAAATATCTTTAAGGAGATCTCGAACCTGCTGTTTTGTCCATCTGTATCCGCGTTGATAATTTGGAATAAAAAAATTCTTTCCAAGTAAATTACTTATTGTTTCTCTTTTTATTATGGAATCCATATTTTCCTCTTTATTTTGAAAATTATATCATGGAATTTATGAATTATGGGATAAAAAAATCATATCCCCAAACTCACCGCACTCACCCATTTCCCGCTCTGGCGTTCAAATATCGTAATATTATCAACCGGGAACTCTTCAACCAGATTCAGCTCATTCATCACCTGCAAAGCGTCTGTCATCACTCCGGCCGGAACGTCTCTATTGGCTACTGTTAAGTGTGGCGCAAAAGGTCTTCCATCCTTCTTAGTGCAGCCAGGTGCCGCCTTCACAACCGCCCCATACACCGCATCACGAAGCGCCACCCACTTTTCATTAGGCACGACTTTTGCAAAAAGCGTTCTGTCTCCGAAAGCATCAAAATTATCAATATGCCCGGTAAAACCCAATCCTTTAGGTAATACTTCGCTTTCAAGCGCCCTCGCTAGATCTTCTGTTGAATACTCTTCCGGCAGGCGGAACGGCGGTACAAGAGTAACATGAATTGGAGTTGCATGGCCGGATTTGCAGCCGTAAGCTTCCCTCATATATCGGCGGCAGTCTTCCAGAGTGAGCGTAATGTCTTTTGGTAAAAGAACGCCGATAAAGTGAGTCTGCTGAGGAAAGTTCGAACCACGATTATTGATATTTCTATTCTTCATTTTTGAATTTAGAAGTTTCCGCCGTTCCAGCCCCAGTTGGATGTTCCCCAATAGGATATGTAAACGGCATTACCAGGAATACCAAGTTCTTTTTCCAGAATCTCACAGAGTTTTGCGGTCATATTGTCACTTGTTCCGGCATCAACGCTGCCAAGAACTTTTACTTCTACATAAGCGCCTTTATCAAGTTTGTTTCCGCCAAAATATAAATCCTGATTATCAATAAGATTAATCATCAGATAAGATTCCGGCTTTCCGATTATACTGATAGCCTTTCCAAATTCGGCTTTCAGAACATCTCTTTTTTCTGCAGGCAACTGCATAGTCACCTTAGCTTCAATCATTGGCATGGTTATTCCCCCTATTTCTCTACCTTTCCTTTATAATCCAAAATTCCGCCGAACTCAACCAAGATTGAAGACCTAAAATTTAACATGTCCTGAAATACAATTCCGCGCAATCCTATGCATCATACATCACAAATATGTTCGAATACTCAATTATACCACAACTTCCATTAATAAATATCAGAAAAATTCCTAGTTCTTTATGTGTGATTCTCAGAATTTACGCACTCCACAGCATGACCTTCCCATTTTTACAGCTATCTTTTTGTGATAGTCGTGTTAAATACTGAAGAAATACTCCTACATTTGCTTTCCATATCACAAAATGATAGATTTCCACTATCATAATAATCACATGAACGATAAATTAGATTACATTGCAATCGACTTTGAGACCGCAAATCAGTACAAAAACTCTGCCTGCTCGGTTGGACTTGTTCGCTTTATAAATGGAAAGGAAACAGATTCCTGTTATTCGTTAATCCACCCGGCAAAAATGTATTTTATCCAGGAATGGACAAGGGACATTCATCACATTTCATATTGCCATGTGCGCGACAAGCCTTACTTCCCGGAAATCTGGGATACCATGGTCATGCCCTTTATCAACAAAACACCAGGCATTCCTCTTGTAGCCCATAACGGACAAACTTTTGATATGCCGGTAATCCGTGAATGCTGTAATTATTTTGGAATGGAAATTCCTTCCCTTACTTATTTTGATTCCCTTATGGTTGCAAGAAAAACGTGGCCCGAAGCCGAAAGTCACAAACTGACAGAACTGGGAAAAGACTTTGAAATTAAGTATCTTGCTCATGATGCACTGGAAGATTCCAGAACCTGTGGTCAAATTATAAATCTTGCTGCTGAAAAATGGGGCGTCCACTCGATAAAAGAGCTTCTTTCAAAATGTGAATTAACTATCTTCAAATTATAAATCTATCTTTAAATGATAGGATTATATGGTATAATGAAAGTATGAATTTTTCAAAGCAGTTAGAAGAAGTAAATAAAAACCGTCGCTCAACTGGTAAACCTGAAGTAAAAATGACAAACCGTCATATTGAAATGCTTCAGATTCTTAGAGATGCCCCTGAGCATCCCGCCGTCAAATATAATTCAAAATACTTTCAGAATCTATTCAAAGTAGCCAATATTACTGTTTTACGTATCGCTGGTGATTTACGAGACCTCAACCTCATAGAAACTAAACATCAGCAGTATGTACTTAAAGAAGGTTTTGACGAATGGGACGAACTCTTTGATAAAGATGCAAAAAATCAGATTGTCCTGATTGCCGGTATCAAGGGCTTACTTCAACAGTATAAAGGAACTCCCCTATTTGAAAACATTGAAAAACTCTTCTATTTATTTGAGCCAAAAATTGCTAAATCAAGCGGTCTTATTTCTTCTGCCAGAATTGCGGTTCCGCCTCAGATGGAATTTAATATCAATTTAAATAACTGGGAAAAGATTCTCAGGGCAATGGAACAGAATCGAAAAATCAAGACCAGATACACAGCTCCCTATAAGAATTCTGAAATTCAAAGAACTCTCTGGCCCTACCAGGTTCTTCTTGATAACGGAACCGTTTATCTCTTTGCCCACAGCGAATACAATGATGTTGATTTACTTTATGATCTCAATAAGTTAGACGGAATTACAATAACAAACGAAGAGTTTGAACTTCCTGATGATTTCGATTTTACAAAACGCTGTAAGGGTGGCAGACTTGGAGCCTTTTCAAGTGATAAAGTCGTGAAATATGAAATTGAAATTACAGGATATGCAAGCTACTGGATAAAAGACCATAAATGGGCAGATGACCAGACTTTTGAAGATGTTGATGATGAAGATGTAATTATCAGATTCTCTTCATGTCAGTTTGCAAAAGTCATGGAACTTGTTTTAAGTCTTGGCTCCAGTGCAAAACCACTTGCTCCAAAGTCATTTGTAGACAAATGGAAAGAAGAAGTCACCGCGATGTTTGAAAACCTGAATGAAGAAATGATGCGAAGACTCTAATTAAAATTCCTTGATGGAAAGTGTTTATCCGTTGAAGAACTCCAAACTGTCTGTGGTACCCTCTGTGCCAATATAGTTGTCGCCTAGTGAGGTGGCAAAATGAAATATACAACAAGTTTTAGGAACTCGGTGTTGAAGAAGATTCTTCCACCATCGAATCGGAGTGTAACTTCAGTTTCTAAGGAAACAGGAGTTGCTGTAGTGACAATAAACAGCTGGCTAGCCAAACTAAAAGAAGGTAGAATGTCATTGGACGAGGACGATGAAAACCCTTCTTCAATGAGAAACTCTCGTGAAAAGCTTGATCTGTTAATTGAATACCAGACAGTCAGTGAAGAAAATCAAGGTGAATGGCTCCGGCAACACGGACTTCATTCCGAGCATCTGCCTTTGTTCAGACAGGAGTTAAACGAACTTATGGCAGAAAAAGTTGACGAAAAAGACAAACGCATCAAGGAACTTGAAAAACAGCTTAAAGAAACCCAGAAAGAACTGAACCGCAAAACAGATGCGCTTGCCGAACTTGCAGCGATCTATACTCTAAAAAAAAAGCTTGCCTCGAACCATGGGATTATGGACGAGGAAGAATGATGAATGCCGAGGACAAACAGGATATTCTAGATTTCATAGATTTCTATGTTGTTCTCGGAATTGTACATCAGAAAACACTCTGCAAATATCTTGGAATCTCAGTCAGAACAGGCTGGCTACCCGAAATGTTTTCATTCGCTCAAAGAATCCCGTGAATGGTTTTCAGACTTCATTCATTGGTATAATTATGAGCATAAGCATTCAGGTTTGCAGTATGTGACACCAATGGAAAAACGAAAAGGAAAACATATTGGAATTTTCGAGAACAGAAATTTTGTTTTAGAAAAAGCAAAACTAAATCATCCTGAACGATGGGGTTCAAGAAATACAAAACGGTATGAAGTAAGAAAAGTGGAAGTTTTGAATCCAGATGAGCGAAAAATTGCTTAATAAATTTTATATTTATGCGACAACTTTATTGACAGCTTCCGGGATTGCGAGAGTTCCGGTAAATAAAGACGAGGAAGGAAATATCTATAAACGTGTAGACAATCGTCTTTACTATGCTAAGCAACACGGAAAAAATCAGATATCGTCTGAAGATTAAGACAAGTAGTATTAGTGAAAAAGCAAGAAAAGCGATAAAAAATAGATTGACAGTATAACTTAACACTGTTACATTAACCTTGTTTTATAACAGGAGATGTAATTGAGAAACCCTAATCCAGCTATAATCAAACAAATTAAAGAAACGGCCTTAAAAATGCTGATGGAAAAAGATCCTCTTCAAATTGGAATGCGCGACATTGCCCGGGAATGTGGTATCACCGCAACAAATATCTATCACTACTTTAAAGACAAGGACCGGCTTTTTCAGGCTATATCCCTTGACTGCCTTTATAAATTGAATGAAAGAATTACAGAAAATCAGGAAAGTGAGTCTTCTATAAAAGATAAAATAATCAAGTCGGTAAAGGCATATCGCGACTGGTGCTTTGAAAATCCAAGACGGGCACTACTTGTTATGCAGGGAATAAAATCCGCCGACGACCTGACTCCCGAAATGATTGAAGAATACTATGTCTGCAACAGAACGGGAGAAAAACTTTTGTACGAAGCAATAAATCAAGGAATAGCAAGGTCTTCAAATCCCCGGCTTGATATCGGAATTCTCGTTTCCGGGCTTTGGGGCTGTATTGAATCAGTCTTGTTAAAAAAATCAGAAAGAGAATACTGGGACAACGGAAGTGAATATTCAGACCGCTTTATTGCAATGTGGTGTGATTCAATTTTTATTGAAGGTTGAAAATGAAAGTTCTAATTTTAAACGGCAGTCCACGAAAAAATGGTAATATTTCTAAACTTCTTGCCCACGAAAAAGAAAAAATAAAGGCAAAAAATCCAGACTGTCAGTTTTTTATTGAAAATGTTTCTGACTTAAAGTTTAATTTCTGCTCCGGCTGTATGAGCTGTCGCTCAAAGGGAAAGTGTATTTACCCCTATGATGATGCCCATAGAGTCGCTGAAGAAATAAATGACTGCCAGTTAATAATTGTAGGAACTCCTGTTTACTGGGGCAACATGAACGGTAAGTTAAAATGCCTTTTTGACCGCATGGTAGGAGTTTTAATGAAAGAATCAAAATTTGGAATTCCGCTGCCTATGCACAAGGGTAAGAAGGCAATAATAGTTACTTCCTGCACCACCCCATTTCCATTTAATTATTTATGCGGTCAAACAAGTGGAGCTATCCGTTCTCTCAAGGAAATCTTAAAATCATCGGGTTTTCGTGTAATAAAAACAATCAATCGTTCAAACACAAAAAAGCAAAACAAAATAATTTTCAATATAAGGAAGGTATCATGAAAAAATTAATTGCAATCTTTAGTTCTATTTTACTGAGCGCAAATATTTTATCTGCCAGAGAGGTAAAAATTTCTGTTGGAGCAGGCCCAAACTGGAAGGAAAAAGGAAATGCCCAGTTCGCAGTCTGGCTTGAAGATTCTGAAGGCAATTATTTAAAAACCCTTTATGTAACCAAAAAAGCCAGTAAAAGAAGCTGGATTTTTAGTCCTGCAAAAGGAAGACCTGAATCTCTTCCAGTCTGGTACCATTCATCGAAGCATGAATGTGCGAAAAATGTTAAATCTGAAAAAGAACCTAGTCTGGACGCAGTAACTAGTGCTACTCCTAAAGGAGGCGTAATTTTTAATTACCTTTTGGAAGAAAACAAAAGCTATATTATAAAAGCCGAATTCAATACTAGTTTTGACTACAATGACTTTTATACAAAGAAAAGTTCAGGTGTAAACGGGCAGCCTTCTGTTGTCTATCAGGCCGAAATTCCTGCTGATTTTACAGAAGAAAGTGAAGAAATCCGCCTGACCTTTGCCGGAACAGGCTCGCTGGACGGCTCCGACGGCATTATTCACCCTGATTCTTCAAAGCTTACAACAGCCCTTTCTATAGTCAAACTTGTAGCTCTTGTACCAGATATACTATCGAAATAGTAAAAAAGTCTGCTATAATTGTAGAATGAATATTTACGTTGACTTTGATGACTGTCTTTGCGAAACTGCCAGGTATTTTTCTAAACTGGCAGAAGAGCTTTTTGGAATCAAGATTCCCTACGAAAAGATAAAATACTTCAACCTGCAGAAATCTTTTTCTCTGAACGAGCAGGATTACAATAAACTTATGATTGAAGGTCACAGGGAAGAAGTTCTGCTTTCATACGAAGAAACTCCCGGCGCCTGTAAAACTATTAATGAATGGATAGAAAAAGGGCATCAGGTAAAAATAATCACAGGGCGCCCTGCCAGTGTCTACGAAGTTTCTCGAAAATGGCTGAACCAGCACGGTCTTGAAAAAGTAAATCTATTCTGCCTTGATAAATACGGCCGGGAAAACTTCATAAAAGGCGGAACTTATAACCTTACTCTGGACGATTTTTACAAAATGCCTTTTGATTACGCAGTGGAAGATTCCCCTCTAGCCTTTAAGTTTTTTACCCACCTTCCAAATCTTAAAGTTATGGTTTTTGACCGCCCCTGGAACAAAGATGCCCAACTCTCTGAAAATTACATAAGATGCGCAAACTGGGATGAAATCAGCAGAAATGTAAAGTAGATTCTGTAAAAAAGCGATTTTTCCCCTTTTTCCCAAAAAAATCCGTCTTAATTTCATACCTATTTAATAATATTTCTCATTAGACCTTATAAAATTCTCAACAAACTTAAAACATCTTGACAAAAACTATTGAAAGTTAGCCGTGATTAACTTATGATTAGTCATAGCTAACAGAGGTAAAATAATGTTTCCATTAGTAATAGCAAAGCCTGGAGAAGAACACATAATCAAAAAAATTGGCGGAAACGAAGAAGTAAAGCGCCACCTTGAAAATCTTGGTTTCACAGTAGGTGGAACCGTAACTGTAGTCAATTCACTTTCTGGCAATCTAATCTTAAAAGTAAAAGAATCTCGCGTAGCTATAAATGAAGATATGGCACGCCGCATCATGGTTTAAAAATACTGTTCAATCAGTTTTATATATTTGGAGGAACTGTCTTATGAAAACTTTGCGTGAAGCAAAAGTTGGTGACAATGTAAAAGTTGTCAAACTCCATGGAGAAGGTGCTATAAAACGCCGCATCATGGATATGGGAGTTACAAAAGGTGTAGAAATCTATATCCGAAAAGTAGCTCCTTTGGGGGACCCTATAGAAGTAACTGTAAGGAATTATGAACTTTCCCTTAGAAAGGCTGATGCCGAAATGATTGAGATTGAGTAGGAGGAAAGAAAATGGAAGTTAGAATCGCACTTGCAGGAAACCCAAATGCCGGTAAAACAACTCTTTTTAATGCACTTACCGGTTCAAATCAATTTGTGGGAAACTGGCCTGGAGTAACTGTCGAAAAGAAAGAAGGTAAATTGAAAAAACATGAGGGTGTTACAATCACTGACCTTCCTGGTATCTACTCTCTTTCACCATATACATTGGAAGAAGTTGTTGCAAGAAATTATTTGGTTGGAGAACGCCCAGACGTAATCCTTAACATTGTTGATGCAACAAACCTTGAAAGAAACCTTTACCTTACAACTCAGCTTGTAGAACTTGGAATCCCTGTTGTAATCGCATTGAACATGATGGACCTTGTAAAAAAGGCCGGAGATAAAATCGATACAGCAGAACTTTCAAATCAGCTGGGCTGCAAAATCGTTGAAATTTCAGCTCTTAAAGGCACTGGCGTAATGGAAGCTGCTGAAGAAGCAATCAAAGCAGCAAAAGAAACAAAAACAAGTCCACGCCATACTTTTGCCGGTCCAGTAGAACACGCACTTGCTCACATTGAAGAAGCTGTTGTACACGAAATTCCAGAAGAACAGCAGAGATGGTACGCAATTAAAGTTTTCGAACACGATGAAAAAGTTCTTGAATCATTGAATGTAGACAAAGAAGTGCTTTCTCATGTTGAATCAGATATTGCAGCTGCAGAAAAAGAACTCGACGACGATGCAGAAAGTATCATCACAAATGAAAGATATATTTACATCGCAAATATTCTTAAATCAAGTTACAGAAAACAGAATGCAGGAAAACTTTCCTCATCTGATAAAATCGATAGAATCGTTACAAACCGCTGGCTTGGTCTTCCAATCTTTGCGGCAGTTATGTTCCTTGTTTACTGGATTTCAATGGTAGGAATCGGTGCTAGTGCAACAGACTGGGCAAACGACGGACTTTTCGGAGACGGTTATCACTTATTCGGAATTGGAACTGGAGCTTATGAAGAAGCTGCAGAAGAATTCGGCGACACACCTGCAATCATGGAAGCCCTTGATGCCGGTGAAAATACTTTTGTTCTGGTAGATGAAGAAACTCTTGAACCTTCAGAACCAATCGAAATCACAGAAGAAATGGCTGAAGAAGCTAAAGCTATGAACGAAAAATATGGAGAAGAAGGTCCTGACCCTGCAAATTATGGCGTATGGGTACCTGGTATTCCTGTTCTTGTAGGAGCTTTGCTGGAAAAGGTTGCTTGTGCAGAATGGCTTTCTGGTCTTATTCTTGACGGTATTGTTGGCGGTGTTGGTGCAGTTTTGGGATTCGTTCCTCAGATGCTCGTACTCTTCCTTTTGCTTGCATTCCTTGAAGCTTGTGGTTACATGGCTCGTATTGCATTCGTTCTTGACCGTATCTTCCGTAAGTTCGGACTTTCTGGGAAATCGTTCATTCCTATGCTTGTAGGAACTGGTTGTGGTATTCCTGGTGTTATGGCTAGCCGCACAATCGAAAATGAACGCGACCGCCGCATGACAATCATGACAACAACATTTATTCCTTGTGGTGCAAAAGTTCCATTCATCGCTATGGTTGCAGGAGCAATCTTCTCTGGTTCAGCATGGGTAGCAACTTCTGCTTACTTTATCGGTATGGCTGCAATTATCATTTCTGGTATCATGCTCAAGAAAACTACAATGTTCGCCGGAAACCCAGCTCCATTCGTAATGGAACTTCCTGCTTACCACATGCCTACTTTGGGAAATGTACTTCGCTCTATGTGGGAACGCGGCTGGTCATTCATTAAAAAAGCTGGTTCAATCATCCTTCTTTCTACAATCATAATCTGGTTCCTTTCATTCTTTGGCTGGACAGAAGAAGGCTTTGGAATGCTTGGAGAAGAACAGCTTGATTCTTCAATTCTCGCTAAAATCGGTGGTGCAATCGCATGGCTCTTTGCTCCATTAGGATGGGGAAACTGGCAGGCTGTAGTTGCTTCAGTTACTGGTCTTGTTGCAAAGGAAAACATCGTTGGAACAATGGGTGTACTCTACGGTTCAGGCGAACTTTCAGCATTCCAGGCAATCGGAAACGCATTCAATTGCGTAACAGGATATTCATTCCTTGTATTCAACCTTCTTTGTGCACCTTGTTTTGCTGCAATTGGTGCAATTAAACGAGAAATGAACAATACAAAATGGACTTGGTTTGCAATTGGTTACCAGTGTGGATTCGCTTATGTAATCGCATTCATGATTAACCAGTTCGGTAAACTCTTTACAGGAAATGTAAATATCCTTGGTCTCATTTTTGCAATTGCAGCTCTTGTATGCATGGTTTATATGCTCTTCTTTAAGAAATACAGTGAAGCAACTAAACTTTCTGCAAAAGTAGGCAAATAATGGGAACCCTGATAGTTGGCATAGTTTTGATGGCTATAGTAGTAGCCATCATTATCAGCCAGATTAAAAATAAGAAGAAGGGAAAAAACAGCTGTGGTGGAAACTGTGCACATTGTGCAAACCACAGAGGAGCCTGTTCTGCAGAAAAAGCAGACGGACAAGTCAACACAGTTGTAGAAATTGACGGAATGATGTGTCCCATGTGCGAAAGCCATGTAAACGATGCAATCCGAAACAATTTCGATGTAAAATCCGTGAAATCTTTTTTTAAAACAGGGATTTGTTTAATTGTAAGTGAAAAAAGCCTGGATAAAGAAAAAATTACCCAGGTATTAAAAGCAAGCGGATATACAGTAAAAAATATAAACGCATAACTTTTAAATAAAAACCCAGATAAAATACGGACAAGTGAAGTTATTTGACTTCCTTATCCGTATTTTTTTTTAACTTTGAAAATTAGAAAAAGTCACACCTATCAATAGACCGGTTGACCCTTTTTACTTTAACCCTATAATAAAGGGTATGAAACGAAACAATTTTAAAACGATTGCGTATGTTGACTATCTCTAAAGTTCAACCAGACTTTTTTCCTGTTACGGATAATCTTTTCCAAACATTCTTATGGGGCAAATTCAAAGAATTAAGCGGTCAAAAAGCTCTATTTTTCAGAGTTGTTTTTAAAGACAAAAATAACCTTGAAGTTGCCTATCCTCTTCTCGTTCTTCTTAGAAAAATTCAGGATAAATATATTTACGCTTATGTTCAAAGGGCACCAAACGAAAGCAACATTCCATCTGATAAAGTTGCTTTTCTAGAAGAACTTTCAATGGCTCTAAAAGAAGAGCTGCCATCTTCAATTATTTTTATACGCTACGACTTGGCCTGGATAAATCCTGAACCACATGCAAGAAGAGAAATGCTTGAAATCATGATGAATTATGGAAGCAAATACCACAATTTAAAGAAAGCTCCTTCAAATCATCTTTGCAATTCTACTTGTATTTTAAACTTAAGGCCAATTCCCCAGCAGATTTTAGCCAGAATGAGGCAGCAGACCAGAAACTCTATACGAAGGGCATATCGGGAAAACCTGGAATTTTCAATTTATGATGCTAACAGTCCAGAAATTTTTACTGAATTAGAAAAAACATATGAAATCTACAGGGACACTGCAGAAAGAAAAGGTTTTTACTGCGAAGAATATTCATACTTTGAAAAACTTTTTGAGTTAAATCAGGAATTTTTAAAGAAAAAGGAGCCTCAGATTTTTGAAAATGGACTTGTACCACTGGATGCACAAGTTCCACCTCCGAAGTTTTACCTTTTTACCGCAAAAAAAGAAGGAATTCTGCTTAGCGGGCTGATTCTAGCTATTTGTGGAAAAAATGCCTACTACATGTATGCCGCAAGCAGCCTTACAATGAGGGAATGTATGCCAAACTACGGACTTCAGTGGGAAGTAATCCGTTTTGCCCGCTCCCAAGGCTGCAACAACTACGATTTTATGGGAATTCCACCAAGTAACGATAAAGCTTCCAGCATGGCAGGACTCTACATTTTTAAAACCGGCTTTGGAGGAAATGTAACTCACTATGCAGGAACCTGGGATTTTCCTTTAAAAAATGAAGAATACGAAAGTTTCTGCATAAACGAATCACTTTTGATGCGATAAGTTTAGAAGATTAATCTGCGAACCCGAAATATTTTTTTACCTCCCCAATATATTTCTGACCGATAAGGCTTAAATTAAAATTCTTTTTGGTTATATAGCCAATCTTCATAACTCGATTTATATCGCCGTCGTCGTCTTTAAAAGGAACTGCAATATAATCGGAACCGTTCAACTCTTCGCAGATTATTCCCGAGCACAAGGTATAGCCATTTAGTCCTATCATTAAATTCAAAAGAGAAGCTCGATCATTGGCTTTTATTGTTCTGTGATATTCTTCATTACTAAGAATTTCTTCTGCAAAATAATAACTTTCGCCTTCCCCCTGTTCAAAGCTCAAACATGGATAATCTTTTAAATCATTAAAAGTAATTTCCTTTTTGCTTGCCAAAGGATTTCCCTTCCACAAATAAACATAAGCCTTACAATCAATAAGATGATGGAATTCCAAATCTCGTAATTTCAGAAGTTTTTCTATTGGATTTCTGTTAAAATCGCTTAGGTACAAGATTCCGATTTCACTTTTAAGGGTAGCTACATCTTCAATTACTTCTTTTGTTTTTGTCTCTCTAATAGCAAATTCGTATTCGTTGGTGTTAAAACCTTTTACCATCTCTACAAAGCTTTTTACCGCAAAAGAATAATGCTGTGTCGATACCCCGAATTTCTTTTTTATATTTGAATTTTCATCATACTTTTCGGCTAAATGAACGAAATTCAAATAAACTTGTCTTGCACTTGAAACAAATTCCTGTCCGTCATTTGTTAAAGTAACACCTCTTCCACTTCTATTAAAAATCGTGATACCCAATTCATTTTCCAAATCATGAACCGTACTTGTAAGAGAAGGTTGCGACACAAAGAGTTTTTCCGCAGCTTTATTAAAGGAACCTGTTTCTGATATACCAATTATGTATTTTATCTGCTGAATAGTCATTTTTATTCTCCATCTTCGTTGTTTTTTATAAAATTTGCAATTTCTCGGATAGCGGAAATTCTTCGTCCCAATAGACCATGTTCTACTGGATATTCGACTAGTTTTTGAACAGGCCGACTCTTAAGGGCAAAATCATTTTGCCTTTCGTTTTTGTACTGCACTATTTTTTTCCACAAGGGAATAATCATCTCCTCATTTGCAGAAACGCTATCAAACTTTGCCAGTAATATCAAAATACTCTTGTCTTTTACACCATCAAAAGCCTTAGGAAAAGCAAGCAGCTGACTTTTCTTAGCTATATCTTCATAAATAGAATCTATGCCATCAGTTTTTAATATTCTTCCCTCGTTCAATAAAGCTTTTCTATACTCTTCTATTCCCAAGCGAAGAAAACAGGTTGGATCGTATGGAGCAAGCATTATTATTCCTCGAATAAATTCAAGTTTTTTTCCGGCATTCAAAGCAGAATTTCCACCCATGCTATGACCCAGCAAAAATATCTGATCTTCCTGAACATTATATTTTTCCAGGAATTCTTTTGAATGAGCATAATTGGCTAGATTCACTGCATCTTCAACACAGTTGGTAATAAGGTACTTGCCTTCACTTCCCCAGGCTCCTCTATGATGAGGAACAATTACAAGACATCCAATTCTGCAGAGAGCATGCGAAATGTCATCATTTCTTGCAGATCCAGGAAATCCGTGAAGCATAATTACGCAAGGATGTTTTTTTTCTTTCAAATTATGAGGCCACATTATTTCGCCATAGATATGGCTGCCATTTGAAACGAAGTCCAGGCTTGCGTAATCAGGAAGAGAACCTTGGTTCAAATCCACAGGGTCTTCAAAGAGATAATCAAGATTTACCAGTGACATTTTGCACCTCCATACAATTTATAAAAAATACTTATTCGTACAATTTTTTAGAAAAGTATCTGTCTCCTCGGTCGGGAAACAAAGTAACTATGTTTATTTCTCTTCCTTTTCTTCCAATCTCTCCATTCTGAGCTAGTTCCTGAGCTAAAAATTTTGCAGCAGAAAAGGCCGCTCCACTAGAAGAACCGGCAAGAATTCCTTCTTTTCTAGCCAATTCCCTGGAAGAAACAAAAGCCTGGGCATCTGTTACTTTTATCACCTTATCAACCAAGTTAATATCCATGGTATCTGGAATAAAATCGTTTCCAATTCCTTCAATGTTGTAGTCACCGTGTTCGCCTCCACCCATAGTTGAACCGATTGGATCGGCAAGAATTCCTTTTATTGCAGAATCTCTTTCTTTCAGGTAACGCACAATTCCGCTGTAAGTTCCGCCGCTTCCAGCACCTGCTACAAAATAGTCTATACGACCGTCCAACTGCTCATAAATTTCAGGGCCAGTTGTTCTATAGTGAGCCATCGGATTTGTTGGGTTTCTGAACTGCTCAAGAGTAACGGCTCCTGCAATTGAATTTCTGATTTCTTCAGCCTTCTTTTCTGCACCCAGCATTCCTTCTTCTCTTGGCGTATTCACAATTTCTGCGCCTAAAGCTTTCATCAAAGTCTGCTTTTCCTGACTGAATTTCGTTGGTACGACAAATATTACCTTGTAGCCCTTCTTTAAAGCCGCAAACGCTATTCCGATTCCTGTATTGCCGGCGGTTCCTTCAACTATAGTGCCGCCTTCTTTTAAGAGTCCCCTTGACTCTGCATCAGCAATCATTTCACGGCCAATTCTATCTTTTACACTTCCACCTGGATTCCATAATTCAAGTTTCGCAAATAGATTAATTCCTTCAGGTATTCCCATATTTCCTAGTTTTACCAATGGTGTATTTCCAATCAAATCCTGCATCGAATCATAATAATTCATAACCAAAATCTCCTATTTTCCAGCCTTTTCGATTGCCTGCTCTAAATCTGCAATTAAATCATCAACCCCTTCGATTCCTATAGAAAGCCTTATTAAACCATCTGTAATTCCAACTTTTTCGCGAATTTCACGGGGAATACTCGCATGAGTCATACTTGCAGGATGGCAGGCAAGACTTTCTACTCCGCCAAGACTTTCTGCCAGAGAAATAAGACCTAATGAAGCAAAGAAAGTTTTATGGTTGTATCTTTCCTTAAGTTCAAAGCTTATCATTGCACCACCGTTCTTTGCCTGCTTTTTATTTATTTCATATCCTTGAGCATTTTCCAAACCAGGATAGTAAACTTTTTTCACAGCCTCATGAGTACTAAGCCACTTTGCAATCTTCAAGGCATTGTCTGTATGTCGATCAAGTCTTACGCTTAAACTTTTAATTCCCCGAATGAGCAGGAAGGAATCAAAAGGGCCTAAAACTCCTCCTGTTGCATTCTGAATAAATGCCAGTCTATCTGCCAAATCTTTGTCATGAACTACAGCTAGTCCTGCAACAAGGTCACTATGTCCGCCCAAATATTTTGTGGCACTGTGAACTACAATATCTATACCCTGCTCTATAGGACGCTGAAGATATGGTGTCATAAAAGTATTATCCACAATTGAAAGAATTCCGTGCTTTTTGGCAATTTTTGCAACACCTGCAAGGTCGGTAATTGTCAAAAGAGGATTTGCCGGTGTTTCAACAAGAATGCCTTTTACCTCTCCCGTAATCTTTTTGTCCAATTCCTCCAAATCTGTTGTATCTTCAATCGAATAGCTGATGTTAAAGTTCTTAAAAATCTTGTCCAAAACTCTAAAAGTTCCGCCATAAACATTGCTTGAAATTACAATTTTGTCTCCACTTTTAAAAAGTGAAAGAACTGCTGTAAGAGCTGCCATTCCGGAAGCAAAGGCAAAACCGTGACTGCCCCCTTCAAGCTCTGCAATCAAAGCTTCAAGGGCTGCTCTTGTAGGGTTACCCGTTCTGGAATATTCCCAGCCTTTATTCTGCCCCAACCCCTGCTGTTCATAAGTTGAAGTCTGATAAATTGGAACATTTACCGCCCCTGTAAACTTGTCTCCGTAAATTCCGCCATGAATTAAACTGCTTTCAATCGATTTGTAGTTTTTTCCCGCCATAATCAGCTCCTTTTTGTTTTTATTGCTTTTACGAAATGAACATTTTCATATGCCCGTAAATTATCTCTTCTGCCAGAAAAATATAAATTCTGAATATCTTTTGGACTTTGATAATTTTCAATTTTTAGAGAATTCCTTGCCAAAGCATTCTGAATTTCCTTTATCGAAAAACCTTTTAACATTGGTTCACCAAGACCTGCCGTTATCTGAGCTAGTTTCTTAACCCTTTCTGCTGCATGACTTGATAAAGTTGTTTCATCAGGAAAGTCGAAAATTATCTGGCTATTTTCATTTGTGATTTCAGAAATCACTTTCAGTGTTTCTTCGAAAACTCCTAATTCCAAATAATAAGAAACACCAAGAATTGCTGTAAAAGTTGGCAAATTCGGATTGAATCCCTGTTCCAAAAGCCTTTCCTTTAAGCTGTCCTTTGTAAAATCCACCGGCACAAAAGTTAAATTTCTTGGAAGAATCCAGTCCAATTCTCTAATTCTTGCCTTCTTGTACTTTTGACTGTCAGGATGATCTACTTCAAAAATCTGCAATTTTTCATTTGTATTTCGAAAGGCATAAGAATCCATCCCTGCTCCACAAATCAGGTACTGAATTTTTTCTGACTTTCCTGAATACTTCTGTTCAAAAGCTCTAAGTTCCCTTTTAGCAAAAGAGAATCTGGATAAGGGGATAGGAAGCATATAGTCATAAACCGCATTTCTAATTGCCCTCTGATTAAACCATTTCTTTGAATCGAATTTGGAAGAATCAAAATTATTCTGAATTAACTGCCCCATTTCTTCATATTGTTTTTTACCCATCAAATCAAAAGCCAGATAATCATCGTAAATCTTGTTTTCGCCAAAATTTGAATGATAAGCTCTTGCAAAAGAACAAAGTTTTGCCGTAACACTTTCCCTTTCATTTACCATATTTCTACTCCTGCAAAAAAAAATCCGCCAATTTACAAAAAGTAAAAGGCGGATTTCAATAGATTTAGAATCTATAAAATACTATTGAGTACATCAAATCCGCCTGCGTTTACAACAAGACATGCATGAACAAGAGAAGTATTTCTGTGTATAAATTCTAAAATATTTAACCATGCCTGAATAATCCTATTTATTTCCTACTTTGTCAATAGGTTTAGTATGTTTAAATTAACTTTTTATTTTATTACGTATCTGGGAAAGACGATTAAGCGCTTCATTCAAAGTTTCATCCTTTTTTGCAAAATGAAGTCGAACATATCTATTTTCAGGCTCTTTAAAGAACGAAGAACCAGGAACTGCTCCTACTCCAACCTTTTGAGCAAGCACTTCTGCAAATTCCAAATCACTTTCAAAAGCGAACTCACTTATATCAAT
>JAILLQ010000043.1 GCA_024693045.1 Treponema sp. | reverse complement strand
TGGAGCTTCCTCGCTGTTCATACCAACTTTTGTTGTTTGAATAATAATATCTGAATAATGATCCAAAATTGAT
Organism: Treponema sp.; assembly: GCA_024693045.1. Classification (GTDB taxonomy): domain Bacteria; phylum Spirochaetota; class Spirochaetia; order Treponematales; family Treponemataceae; genus Treponema_D. The sequence goes on along the minus strand of JAILLQ010000043.1, from coordinate 6,051 downwards.
GCACTGTCGGGTTCAAGAACCGCATATTCAAAGCCAAACTGTTCTGCAAGAGTTTTGGCATGACTTTCAGTTCTATTAAAAATACAAGCCTTGCCACCCATTTCCTTAATCGTGTAGGCAATTGCCTTTGCAGCTCCACCTGCACCGATGATAGCAACCTTTCTGCGACGGAGTTTTCTTTCGCCAATAAATTCAGAAAGAGCTTCTCTAAAACCGCTGGCATCTGTATTGTGACCAACCCATTGGCTAAATTCCTTAACCACAGTGTTAGAAGCTCCGATTTCAGCTACTTCAGAATCAACCTCATCCGCCTGCTCCATAGCATCTTTTTTGTAAGGAACTGTAACAGCCATACCTTTGATTCCAAGTTCGTCTGCAAAATCAAAACTTTCTGCCATAGAAGAAGAACAAAGAGGAATGAAAACATTGTTCATATTATGTTCTCGGTAACCTTCATTGTGAATAAGAGGACTTGATGTTACTTTAAGAGGATAGCCTGTAACGGCAAAAATTCTTGTATTTTCATCTAGATTTCTAAAGTTATACATTTCATTCAGGGTGATAGGATCCAGATGACCTATACCTGCTGTATTCGCATTTGTTTCAAGAGGAGAAGTATAAGTAAGAAAAGAGCCCAATTTGTAAGACAAAATTCTACTTGGAAGTCCCAAATTACCCATAGCAACAAATATGTGGTCAAAATCTGTACAGGTTCCGGCTTCTCTAAAAAGGCGGGTTACATCATCCAGACAGTTTGGCATAAATGCAATCTTTGGGATTTCAAAAGAAGTCATTCGCATAGAAAGACACTTTTGCCGAAGATTTACAACCGGGCCGTCAAACTTATGGCATGAACGAATGATTTTTACACCAAAGGCCTGGGCAGAGTCCAAAAGACCTGGAACATGGAAATCTTCTTCGAAATCTACATAAGAAAAGTTTTTAGATGGATTCTGATCAGCAAAAGCCAGGGCTCGGCCAAAAAGAGCTGTTCTGGAAAATTCTCCACTATTATAGAGACCTCCATCCTCTACCCTTCTAATTGTTAAAATACAGGGAATATTTATCATTGACGGAAAGCGGCGAACATAAAGCTGTTCTTCTTCATTTAAGTGGTCAACCCGCAATTCCGCAATATCAATATGCTGAGAATATTTTTTTACAAACTCAGCATCCTCTTCCAAAGTTTTACCAGTAAGGGTCAGGCAGATTTTTGACTTTACCATTTATAAATCCTATTTTAAATACATTAGTGAACAATAATCTTCTTTCGTTCTTTATCTACAACATAGAGAGTCAATGTTGTTTCTTTTGGAACTGCATAAGGAAGTGTAAGACTTGAACCTGTGTGCATAAAGTTTACAAGAGTATAAGAATTACCGTCAGAAGTTGTTGCATCCAGGCGCATTGGAACAGGATATGGATATTCATTCAATGAGGCAGAGAAAATACCATAAATGTTTTCATCATACTCACCAGAAGGAAGAGCCATCACAATTTCCATGCGAGAATAATTTGGAATAAACTCATTTTCAAATTCCTGCTGAGATACAACAGTTCCAGCTTTTTCATCGCCTTCAAGTTTCTTTGACTTAAAGTCAAAAACAATTCGGCTTCTTGCAACAGTCTGCAACATATCATTGATTGAAGTTCCAATAAGATGAGGCACACGAGTATTTTCAAAACTAGGACCACGGCTTACAACAAGATTCAAAAGCACTGGGTCAGAAATATTAGTTCCTTCTTCTGGTTCCTGTTCAAGAATTGTTCCAGCAGGAGACAAATCAGGTTTATAAGTTGGTTCAGCAAGAACGATAAGAGGATTGGTTGAACCTGCAAAGAGAGTCTGAAGATTCATCTTTAATTCATCATAGTTCTGACCAATGTAATTTCCTACATGATCAACAATTACACCTCGGCTAACAACAAGAGAAACCCGGCTGTAACCCTGTACAATTGAACCTGCCGAAGGACTCTGGTCAAGAATAGTTCCCTTATCACCAGGAACTTCAGAATAACGAAGAGTAATTTTTGGATAAAGTTCTTTTTTCTGCATTTCAAGAAGAGCATCTGTGAGTTCTTTTCCACGAACTTCAGGAACCATTACTTCTTCCGGTCCCTTAACATGAAGGAAGAATACAACTAAAGCAACAAAAAACATAAGGATTATTGCTGCAATAACAGTAAATGCAAAAGTTTTTCCGTTTGCCTGAATTGATTCAAAATACGATGTTACTTCTAGTCTTTCAAGTTTTACATCTTTAATATTCTTAATTTTTTTTGCGGAATCTTTTACTTTATCAAAAATCTTATTATCCATAATTTCGATACTACCATTTTCTTTGATTATTTACAATGAAAGCTCAGTGCCAACAAAATCTCTAGCACCATTCATAAATGATTTATAATCCATAGGATTTTTTCCCTGACGCTGGAGTTTAGTAATAGCATAAAAGCCGCTTCCACATTTGACTAAAATACCTGTTGATTTGGCAAAAAGGCAAACCATTCCAGCCTTTGCAGATATATCAGCTCCCAAAGAAGCAGCTTCCTCTTCGAAAAGGGATTTACCTTCTATTATTTTTAAAGGAAGACCTTTTTCCAAAGTCCATGCAGAAGGGTCTCCATAATACGCCCTGACAGCACAATCAATTTCAGAAGCAGATTTGTTCCAATCCAACTTAGCATCTTCTTTTGTTATTATACCCGTATAAGAAGCCTGTCCTTCCTGCTTTTTTCCATCTGGTAAAAGATTTTTTGCTGAAATTTCTGAAAGAAGATTGCAGAACATTTCCGCACCTTCCTTAGCTGCAGAGTCAAGAAGCGAAATGGAATTTTCTCTTCCTGTAAGAGAAATCTTCTTCTGCAAAAGAATATCTCCTTCATCCATTTTTTGACTTATAGTCTGAATTGTGAATGCAGTTTCTGAATCCCCGTTCAAAATAGCAGCATTCACAGGTGTACACCCTCTGTATTTTGGAAGAGCAGAAGGATGAAGATTTATACCGCCAAATTTAAACTCAGCCATAAACTTAGGTCCAAAAATATGCCCGTAGGCAAAAACTACAAGAATATCAGCATTTATTTTTTTTATATCTTCCCTTGCAGCCGCATCAAGATGTTCAGGACAAAATACAGGAATATTATTTTCCTCTGCAATAGAAGCAACTGGGGTAGGAATTAAAGTTTTGTGGCGGCCTTTTGCACTAGGAGGATTTGTAAGAACTCCAGCAACTTCAAAGGCATTTTCGGCAGATTTTTCTAATAAAAGTTTTAAAGTAACTGCACTCGCCTCTGGACTTCCGGCATAAAGAATTCTTAACATAAAGCCTCCTGATAAAAAGTAGTTCTATTTATTTTTATTAGCTTTTGCTGCCTTTTTTGCAGCGATTTTTGCTTCTTTAGCTTTTTTTGCAGCAGCCTTTTTAGCTGCATTTTCTGCACGGCGAGCAAACTGTTCTTCTGTTTTTTTTGCAAAATCCGGGTCACCACGATCAATAAATAAGTGACCGTCAAGGTGGTCATTTTCATGCTGAATTATACGTGCCAGAAGACCTTCTGCTTCAAGTGTAAAAGGGCGACCTTTTTCGTTAAATGCCTGTACCGTTACTTTTGCCGGGCGCTTAATATTTTCATATACACCTGGAACACTTAAACAACCTTCTTCGTAGTCGCAAAGTTCTGCACTTGTAGAAATAATCTGAGGATTTATAAAAACCCTACGAATATCGTCATCTGCAATAACAACGAAAACTCTCTTACTTATTCCTGCCTGTGGACCAGCCAGACCTACTCCATCAGCTTCTATCATAGCTTCAAACATTTCGTCCAAAAAAGCTCTGAATTCATCGTTGATTTCTTCCGGTTTTAAAGGTTCTGCAACCTGTCTTAATATTTCTTCACCTAATTTAGTAATTCTCATAATTATTCCTTATAATCGTATTCTTGCAGCTCTTGCGTGAGCAGCCAATCCTTCTGCATCCCCAAGATTACCAGCCGCAATTGCACTGGCTTGCATTCCCTGACTTCCCTCTTCAGCCCGCAAAGTTGTTACAGTTTTTAGGAAAACCCTTACGCTTAAGCCGCCCGTATATCTGGCACTTCCGCTTGTTGGCAAAGTATGATTCAAGCCAGCGGCATAATCGCCAAAAACTTCTGCGGCATAGTGTCCTATGAAAAGAGAACCGTAGTTTCTAACCAAGGAAGCAACTTTATTTCGTTCTTCACCCTCTTCCATTGCAAGTTCAAGGTGTTCTGGTGCCTTTCTGTTTGCAAAATCAGCAGCCATTTCCATGGAATCCACAATAATAATACGACCACAGTTATCAATACTCTGACGGGCTGTCTCTGCTGTAGGCAATGTTTTAAGCTGTTTTTCAATTTCCTGACTAACTTTTTCTGCAAGAGCCTTGCTTTTTGTAACCATTACAGGCTGAGCTACAATGTCGTGCTCTGCCTGAGCAAGAAGGTCAGCTGCAAGCCATTCTGCTTTTGCAGATTCATCTGCAATGATAAACACTTCTGTAGGTCCTGCAACCATATCGATTCCGACTTTTCCGTAAACTTCTTTTTTTGCAGCTGCAACAAATTTATTTCCCGGTCCAACAATTACATCTACAGCAGGAATAGATTCTGTTCCGTAAGCCATTGCCGCAATTGCCTGAGATCCGCCACAAGCATAACATTTTTTTACACCACAAATGTAAGCAGCTGCCATAATTCCTTCATCTGCATAGGCCTTTCCACCTACAAATGGTTTTCCAGGAAGACCAAGCCCTGCCTTTTCTGCAGCAGCCTTATCATCTGGATGAACTCGAGGAGGTGTACACAAAACTATTTCATCAACACCAGCAGCCTGAGCAGGAGTAACTGTCATTATTACAGTTGAAACCAATGGGAAACGCCCTGCAGGAACATAAACTCCAGCCTTTTGAACCGGAATTGTTTTCTGCCCGGTAAAAAGCCCCGGAGTGAGTTCAATTTCAAAATCGTCAAATGACTTTTTCTGTCGGAGAGCAAACTTTAATGCTAAATCATGAGAATAACAGATAGCATCATAAGTTTCTGGCTTTTCAGCCTTCAATTTTTCTGCAGCAGCCTTAAGTTCTTCCTCTGAAATCAGAAAATCAGCTGGAGCGGATACATCAAATTTTTCTCCATACTTTTTAAGCGCCGAATCACCATTTTCAACAACATCAGCAATTACAGCGTTTACAGTTTCATTTGTATTACCAAAAGTACGGCCATTGAACCAATCTTTTTCAACGTCCGCAGCATTTAAAATCTTAATCATAATAAGTTGATTTTAGCGTTTTTTGCGATTATCTACAATAAAGAGACTCTATAAGAAGGTTTCAGCCTTTTATTATTTATGCTATAATGCAGTCGTTATGGAAAATATTAAAACTGGTACATTAGAATTTGACGAAGCTGCTGGAAAATTTGTTATCGCAAATGAAGAAAGCAACGAAATTGTAAAAAATCTTGAATTTGGAGACACATTTGAAGTTCTTGTAGACGGAAAATGGGTTCAGACTCAATTAGAAATTGGTTCAAACGACAAGGGAGAAATGACCTTTAATCTAAAAGGAACTCCTTACAAAGAATTTATTACAGGCGTTGAAGCCAGATAATTATTACTTTTGAAGTTTGATTTTTCCGCTTTTGATACAGGCTTCAAATTCTTCTTTAGGCATTGGCTTTCCAAAAAGATAGCCTTGTAAACGCTGACATCCTATTGACTTCAAAAATTTGTATGCCTCTTCAGTTTCAACCCCTTCTGTAAGAGTGTTCATGCCGATTTTATTTGCAAGGTCTACAATACTTGTAAGAATCGGCTGGCTTTTTTGATTTTCCGAAAATTTGTAAAGGAATTTCATATCGATTTTCATCATATCGAAGTTGAAGTCTTTTAATACGTTCAAACCAGAATAACCAGAACCAAAATCGTCAAGCCAGAGAGAATAGCCTTTTTCCCGGAAAATCTCAAAACATTCTTTCAATTTATCATCAGATTCATTAAGAGCACTTTCTGTAATTTCTATGTGTAAA
>JAILLQ010000027.1 GCA_024693045.1 Treponema sp. | reverse complement strand
AATACGCCAAGAAGCAAAAGTTTTTTCATAATACTTACCTCAGCAATAAAATTTATGTACGATTTTTAAATTAAAGATGTGCCCGCAGGTTGTTCCGAAGCGCACTTTAAGCCCCCGTGGACAGCTGATACCCTAACGCAAAATAACGGTTTTGTCAAATTCAGACAATTTTTAGTTATTTTCCGTCATTTTTGTGCTAAAAAATCTCCAAAAACTCCAAATTTTAGACAAAAAAAGCCCCGAATTCACAAAAAAGTGCTTTCGGGGCATGATTTATAATTTCAAGATTGCAGGATTCAGACTGGCCTGGAATTGCTCTAGTCTTCGGATTCTGAGTCTCCGCTTCCAGAAAAAGCCTGCTTTATACCAAGTCCGAACGATTTGGCGGCAGAACCGATTTCTTTTCCGGCATCTTTTGCCGCGTGTCCGACTTCCTTGCCCGCATTCCCGACGGCTTTCCCAGCTTCCTTGAAAGTGTTTCCGTCAGAGCCTTGAGAGCTTGAGTTTTCGGAAGATTTGTTTTCTTTCTTTGATTTTTTACCAGATTTTTTTTCGGCCTTCTTTTTGTCTTTTTTCGATTTTTCTGATTTTTCGACTTTAGTGTTCTCCGAGGCTGATTTTTTTGTCGCGAAGAGTGGGGCTGAAGATGCTGACGCAATGAAAATTGAAATCGCCAAAAGTGCGAAGATTTTTTTTACTTTCATAACAAACTCCGTTTTATAAAATTTCAGTGCAAGTTTCAAAAACTGTTACTTTTGGAACTTACCTCTTCAGCTAAATATAATAAAAAGTTAAAGTTTTTTCTATAAAATATATTTGATTTTTTGTATTGTCTAAAAACTCAAAAAAACGGAGATTTGCTCTTGATTAGACAAAACAGACTTTTTTTTGATTTTGACGGATTTCTGTAACTTAACAGGTTGACATAAAATCCCCGTGAATTTATCATTTGCATATAACTGAAAAAAAACACTATAGGTAGCGTCTTTTATGCCGATACTTACATTGTAAGACACTACACAGAAAAGCGATATTGTCAAGTAATTTTTTATAAAATTTAGATAAATATCAAAATGTCTGGAGGGGAAAAGGAATGAAGATTATTAAGCGCAACGGTGAAGAAGTCGTATTTGACATCCACAAAATCATTACGGCTATCTCAAAAGCGAACAACGAAGTTCCACCGTCGGAGCAGATGTCAAAAAGCACAATCGAGAGCATCGCGCAGGACATTGAAAAAAAGTGCGCTGCCGAGAACCATGAGATGAATGTCGAGGCCATTCAGGATTTGGTCGAGAGAGCCATCATGGAGCAGGGGGCTTTTGAAATCGCAAAGAAGTACATTACTTACCGATACCAGCACCAGCTCATGCGCCGTGCAAATTCCACAGACTCACAGATTCTTTCCTTGCTTGAGTGCAACAACGAGGAAGTCAAACAGGAAAATTCAAACAAGAACTCAACTGTCGTTTCGGTTCAGCGTGACTACATGGCAGGCGAAGTTTCAAAAGACATCACAAAGCGATTCCTTTTGGATGAGGACATCGTAAAGGCTCATGACGAGGGCCTTATTCACTTCCACGATGCAGATTATTTCGCCCAGCACATGCACAACTGCGACCTTGTAAACCTTGAGGACATGCTCCAGAACGGAACTGTAATCAGCGGTACAAAAATTGACACTCCACATTCTTTCAGCACAGCCTGCAACATTGCCACACAGATTATCGCTCAGGTTGCTTCAAGCCAGTACGGCGGACAGTCAATTTCCCTTGCCCACCTGGCTCCTTTCGTAGATGTAAGCCGCAAAAAGCTTATCCGCGAACTCAATACAACTGTAGAAGAAACTGGAGTTACTTTCACAAAGGAACAGTTTGACCATATTATCGAACGCCGCCTTGCAGACGAAATCACCCGTGGTGTTCAGACAATTCAGTATCAGGTTGTAACACTCATGACTACAAACGGTCAGAGTCCTTTTGTAACAGTATTCATGTATTTGAACGAAGCTAAAAACGAACAGGAAAAAGCCGACCTTGCTTTAATCATAGAAGAAGTTCTTAAGCAGCGCACAAAGGGTGTCCGCAACGAAAAAGGCTACTGGGTAACACCTGCCTTCCCAAAACTTATCTATGTACTTGAACCAGATAATGTAGATGAAGGAACAAAATACTATTACCTTACAGAACTGGCTGCAAAATGTACTGCAAAACGCCTTGTTCCTGATTACATTTCAGAAAAGAAAATGTTCGAACTTAAAGACGGAAACTGCTACACCTGCATGGGCTGCCGTTCCTTCCTTACAGTATACAAAGACGAAACTGGAAAACCTAAGTTCTACGGACGCTTTAACCAGGGAGTTGTTACAATCAACCTTGTAGACATAGCCTGCTCAAGCGGTCGTGATATAAATAAATTCTGGAAGATTTTTGACGAACGCTTAAACCTTTGCTACAGAGCACTTATGGCTCGTCACAACCGTCTTATGGGAACTCCAAGCGATGTAGCTCCAATCCTCTGGCAGAACGGTGCCCTTGCCCGACTTGCAAAGGGAGAAACAATCGACAAACTTCTCTTCAACGGATATTCAACAATTTCTTTGGGATACGCTGGTCTTTGCGAATGTGTTCGCTACATGACAGGAAAGAGCCACACAGATCCAGAAGTAACTCCATTCGCTCTTGAAATCATGCGCCACTTAAACGATGCCTGCAAAGAATGGAAGGCAAAAGAAAACATGGACTTTAGCCTTTACGGAACACCGCTTGAAAGCACAACTTACAAGTTTGCAAAATGCTTAAAGCAGCGCTTTGGAGAAATTCCTGGTGTAACAGACAGAAATTACATCACAAACAGCTACCATGTTCATGTAACAGAAGATATCGATGCCTTTAGCAAACTCACTTTCGAAAGTCAGTTCCAGGAATTAAGCCCGGGAGGAGCTATCAGCTATGTTGAAGTTCCTAACATGGAAAACAACATCCCAGCAGTAATGGCCCTTCTAAAGCATATTTACGAAAACATCATGTACGCAGAACTCAACACAAAGAGCGACTGCTGCCAGTGCTGCGGCTACACAGGAGAAATCCAGGTAATCGAAGACCAGGACGGAAAACTCGTTTGGGAATGCCCTCAGTGTGGCAACCGAGACCAGTCAAAGATGAATGTAGCCCGCCGAACCTGCGGATACATTGGTACTCAGTATTGGAATCAGGGTAGAACTCAGGAAATCAAAGAAAGAGTTCTTCACCTGTAAAAGTAAACAGAAATAAAAAGGGTTGTTCAATTTGAGCAGCCCTTGATTATATCTAGGGGCAGAGGCAAAAAGTATGTATTACGGAATGATTAAAAAGTTCGATGTAGCGGATGGAGAAGGGGTTCGGGTAAGCCTTTTTGTATCTGGCTGCCGTAACTGCTGTCCTGGCTGCTTTCAACCTGAAACATGGGCTTTTGATTTTGGCCAGGAATTTACAGAAGAAACCGTAGACGAAATTTTGGAAGCATTAAAACCGGGTCATATTAAGGGATTTTCGTTATTGGGTGGAGATCCATTTGAAGAAGAAAATCAGGAAGTTCTTGCTCCATTACTAGAAAAAATCAAAAGTACTTATCCTAATAAAGATATATGGTGCTGGACTGGTTATATTTACGACAAAGATCTCATTCCTGGTGGAAGGAAACATACAGACTACACTGACCGTATGCTCAAATTAATAGATGTTCTTGTTGATGGCCCCTTTGTTCAAGCAAAAAAAAATCTGATGCTAAAATTCCGGGGCAGCGAAAATCAGAGAATGCTTCACCTTAAAAATGGCGAAATAGAAAGTATTGAATAGCAAATTTAAAATCCACTTCAATAAAAATTAATAAAGTTTTATGATTTTCTTGCCGATATAAGTAATAAGAATTTAGTTTTTTTTTTGGAGAAAAGTTATGAAAAAAGATGAATTTTACAAATTGATGAAGAAAGTTCCTAAAGCAGAAATTCATCTTCATATAGAAGCTGTGCCTACAATTGATTCAATTAAGGCTTTATATAAAAAATCAAATGGAAGTGAAATGTCTGATCAAGAGATTAAAGATATGTTCACTTATGACGACTTGAACGGCTTTATACAAGCTTTTCTGAAAGTTCAGGCCTTATATACTTCTGTAGAAGATTTTGATTATATCTTTGATGATTTGGCAACTTATCTGGTTGAAAATGGAATTGTTTATACAGAAGCTTTTTTTGCTCCTACTTCTTTCTTGAAACATGGTTTCAAATATGAGGACATGGTTAAGATTTTTGACCGCAAAATAGCAGAAATCAAAGAAAAATATGGAATTACAATCAAACTTTTGATGGATGTAAGCCGAACATTTGGTCTTGAAAATGCTATGAACAATTACAATTTGCTCAAGCAGTTCCCTAGTGAAAATATTATTGGAATTGGTCTTGGTGGAGCAGAAAGCAAAGGACCTGCAAAAGACTTCGGCCCTGTCTATGATTTGGCTGTAAAAGAGGGCTATAAAGTAGTTGCTCACGCTGGTGAAGATCAGGGGCCAGAATCAATTTGGGATGCTTTGAATTTCTGTCATGTAAGTCGTGTTGGTCACTGTATCAGTGCAATTCAGGATGAAAAATTGATGCAGAAACTTAAAGATGATGACATTGTTCTTGAAGTTTGTCCTACTAGTAATGTTTTCACTAAGAAATTTGTAAAATCAATTAAAGAACACCCTATTACAGAATTTTTTAAACGTGGACTTTTTGTTACTGTTAATACAGATGATCCTGTTTTCTTCAAAGTTTCTCTTATCGATGAATATTGGAAACTTCATCATGAAGCAGGTTGGACAATGGAAGAAATTAAGCAGCTTGTAAAGAACGGATTCAATGCGCTTTTCATCAGTGAAGAAGAAAAATCAGACTGGTGTGCAAAAGTTGATGCTGCATTCTAATGACCAATATCGAAAAATATTATAATAAGTTTAACGAAGATCACAGATTAACTACACGACATGGAATTGTGGAAATGTCGTGTACTATGCATCACATTAAAAATGCAATTGCCGGCCGAAGCGGATTAGAAATTGCCGATATAGGCTGTGGCACAGGGCGATATTCAATTGAGCTTTGCCATATGGGGCATAATCTTACCGCGGTAGAGCTTGTAAAAAGGAATATAGAAGTTTTACGCTCTAAACATGAAAAAATCAAAACATGGCAGGGAAATGCTCTAGATTTACATTTTTTAGATGAAAAGCGTTTTGATATCACTTTATGTTTTGGTCCAATGTATCATTTGCACACAGAAGAAGAAAGACTCTGTGTTATGGAAGAACTCAAGAGAATAACTAAGACTGGTGGACTAATTTTTATTGCATACATAATGAATGAAAATGCAATTATTCGCTATTGTTTTGGTGAAAACAAAATAAATGAATGCATAAAAAATGGCTGGCTCACTTCGGACTTTCATACCATAACTCAGCCGGAAGATTTGTACAGCTATGTTAGATTGGATGATATAAACGCTATTCAGAAAAAATCTGGTCTGGAAAGGGTGAATATTTTTAATCAGGAAGGAGCTGCCGATTACATGCGCCGCGAATTAAATGCCATGGATGAAGAAAGCTTTTCCCACTTTGTAGAATATACAATTTCAATCAGCCAGCGCCCCGAACTCCTAGGCGCCGGCACCCACATAGTAGACGTCTTAAAAAACAACTGACCTTTAGCGAATATATAACTGAGAGGAAGCGAGCTGGCACAGCTTCCCTGATAAATCGAATATCTGAGCTTTAGCGAAGATATACCTGAGAGGAAGCGAGCTGGTGCAGCTTCCCTGATAAATCGAATATCTGAGCTTTAGCGAAGATATACCATTAACAGCATTATATCGCTGTTTCTGATTCCGCTTATTCTTTCTGCCTGACCCAATGTGAGAGGTCTTACTTTTTCCAGTTTGTTACGGCTTTCTGCACTTAAAGCTGGAATTGCACCATAGTCAAAATCCAAAGGAATTTTTACATTTTCCATTTTGTGCATTTTTTCTACGCGTTTGTCTTGTTTTTCAATGTAGTATTTATATTTGAACTGAATCTTGGCTTCTTCCCAAATTTTTTCTGGGTAACCAGGATTTTCCATATGAGGCTTTTTTAGAAGCTGGGCGACAATTTCATCTAATTCAGCATATTTTGAATTTACTGCATCTAGCTGAGCCTGGCTTTTTAGACCTGCATCGAAAGCATACTTTGTAAGTCGCTGATCGGCTGTGTCATGTCGGAGCTTTAAACGATACTCGGCACGGGCTGTGAACATTCTGTATGGTTCTTTCGTTCCCAGTGTTACAAGGTCGTCGATAAGAACGCCGATATAGGCTTCATCACGACCAATAATCAGAGGATTCCAGGCTGGAATTTTTCTGAAATTTTCAAAACCAGCATCTTTCTGGCTCTGTTCTTCAACATCATTCAGGCGTTTGTTAATACTTGCACTGATTTCATAGAAACGTTTTTCCTCTGCCGCATTCATAACTGCTTTTGGGCAGAATGCACCTGGTTCCTGACTGGCAGCGACGCCATTTAAGTCGTGAGGAAGCTGACAAAGAGGTCCACAGAATTCTTTGTGGGCTCTTGCGTATTTTCCTGCATTAATTCCTGCAACAAGCCCCTGGCCGGCGGCTTCTTCATAGCCGGAAGTTCCGTTTATCTGACCTGCATCAAAGAGACCGGAAACTCTTTTTGTTTCAAGGCTTGGGTAAAGCTGAGTTGGTTCAACATAATCGTATTCAACTGCGTAACCTGGTCTGCTCTGAACTGCATTTTCAAAGCCGGACATGGTTCGCATAAAGGCATCCTGAACACATTCTGGCAAAGAAGATGAAAGTCCATTTAAATACATTTCGTCTGTTTCAAGACCTTCTGGTTCAACAAAAATCTGGTGGCGGTCCCGCTCCTGAAATCTCATTACCTTGTCTTCGATTGAAGGGCAGTAGCGTGGACCAATTCCACTGATTTTTCCGCTGTAAAGTGGTGAGCGGCCGATATTTTCACGGATAATTTTATGAGTTTCTTCATTTGTGTAAACGATATGGCAAGGTACCATAGGTCGTTCTACTTTTTCATTTTCAAAACTAAAAGGTATGATTTCTTCATCACCATTATTCAATTCAAGTTTTGAAAAATCTATTGTTGATTTTAAAATTCTTGGCGGTGTTCCAGTTTTTAGTCTTCCCGTTGTAAAACCAAGTTTGTGAAGACTTGCTGTTAGTCCATAGGCAGCAGGTTCTCCAACTCTTCCGCAAGGAGCATCGTATTCTCCGATAAAAATGCGTCCACCTAAGAAAGTTCCGGTTGTAAGAACTACAGCTCGGCAAGGAATAACTCTTCCTCTTTCTGTAACAATTCCAGTAACTTTCTGGCGCATGGAATTCTGGCTCTGGCTTCTGTGTTCTCCTGGAATCGAACCTTTTTCTGCACTACTGTCGGAATCAGGAGGAAGAGGTGTGTCGCTGTCTACAGTTAGAATGTCAATTACAACATCCATAAGTGTAGAAAGGTTTGGTGTTGTTTCTAAAGTTTTTCTTGCAAGCTGGGAATAAGTGATTTTATCGGCCTGACTTCTAGGAGCCTGAACAGCAGGACCCCGGCTTTTGTTCAACATGCGGAACTGTATCATTGATTTGTCTATGAGTTTCGCCATTTCTCCGCCCAGTGCATCAATTTCACGGACAATGTTTCCTTTTGCAATACCCCCGATAGAAGGGTTACAGCTCATACGCCCGATAGCGTCAGGAGTTTGAGTAACGACGATAGTTTTTAAGCCCATGCGTGCACAGGAAAGTGCCGCTTCAATTCCGGCGTGACCTGCACCAACAACAGCCACGTCATAGAAATCATAAAATCCAGCCATAGTGAAATGATTATAGTAATTTTTTCTCAATTGATAAATAACTTGTAAAAAAAAGGTGTGAGGCTTTTTTACCACACACCTTTATGAAGTTAGAACAACTTTTTCAATTCTTCTACTATGTCGCGGAAGGTATCACAGGCTGCCTGAACAGCTTCTGTTGATTCCATGTCGACTCCCGCTACACGCAGACTTTCGATTGGGTAGCGGCTTCCACCACTTTTAAGGAATTTGAAGTAATCTTCTCGTTCTTTGTCGCCGCCATTTGTAACTCGCTTTGCAAGTGCAAGAGCAGCTGAAATGCCGGTTGCGTATTTATATACATAAAATGCTGAATAGAAGTGAGGAATGCGAAGGCCTTCCATATCACTGTTTTCTTCAAAGTGCATTTCCGGACCAAAATAAAGTTCCAGAAGCTCCCTGTAGATTTTGCGTAAAAGTTCTGCTGTTAAAGGCCTTCCCTTTTCAACAGCTTCGTGTGCCTTTAGTTCAAATTCTGCAAACATTGTTTGTCTGTGAAGAGTTGCAAGAATGTCGTCTGCTCTCATGGCAAGAAGGTATTTTTTTTCATCTTCTGATTTTGAATTCTTAAGGAGGTATTCAAATACAAGTTCTTCGTTGAAGGTAGATGCAACTTCGGCTTCGAAGATTGTGTAATCATAAGACATGAATGGGTTGTTGTGAACTGAATACCAGGAATGCATAGAATGGCCACCTTCATGAGCCATGGTGAATACATCCCTAATGTCGTTTTCGTCGTAATTTAAAAGTATGTATGGGTCGCCGATATATGAGCCACTAGAAAAAGCACCGCTTCTTTTGCCGACATTTTCGTAACGGTCAACCCATCCGCCTTTTAAGCCGTTGCAAAGTCTGTCTGTGTATTCCTTTCCAAGAGGACTAAGAGCATTTCGGCAAATTTCAACAGCCTGGTCATAGCTATGCTTCATTTCTACTGATTTTACTAAAGGAACATAAACATCCCAGTGGCGCAGCTCTTTTAAACCCAATATTTTTTTGCGAAGAGAATAGTATTCATGCAGAGTAGAAAGATTTTTGTGCACACAGTCAATCAAGTTATGGTAAACGCTTAAAGGTACTTTATTACCGTAGAGAGCCTGATGGAGCGAAGATTCATATCCCCGGGCTCGCATAGAAAAAACATCCTGGTTTACAGAACCTGTGTATAGGGCTGCAATTACATTCTGGAATTCTTCGAATTTTCCATAGTATTTTTTATATGCTTCTTCACGAACGGCCCTGTTTTGATTTTTAAGTAAGGTTGTAAAAGTTGTCTGTGTTAATGGTTTTTCCTGGCCATCAACTTTTACGCTTCCAAACTGTTTGTTCAAATCAACATTTTCCATAAGACTAAAGGCATTGTATGAAGTTTGAGCAGGCTGCATTTGAAGTGAAAGCAGTCTTTCTTCTTTTTCGCTTAATGTGTATTTGTTGTAGTGAAGTAATTTTTCAACGTAGATTTTGTAATCTTTGAATTCATCTTTAGAAATCCATTCCCGTAAAGTGTCTTCTGGAATAGATAAAAGTTCAGGATCAAAAAAAGCAATCTGAGACTGGAATTCTGTATAAGCCATCATAGCTCTTCCGTCGCGGTCTGTTGCCTGGCTGTCGTCTTCGTCTGCTTCATGCTGAAGACTTGCGTAATGATAAACTGTTTCAAGCTGAAGTTCCGCTGCTTCTAAAGCTTTTAATGCCTTTAGGAAAGTTTCAGAAGATTCTG
This sequence comes from Treponema sp., assembly GCA_024693045.1. Taxonomy (GTDB): domain Bacteria; phylum Spirochaetota; class Spirochaetia; order Treponematales; family Treponemataceae; genus Treponema_D. The sequence goes on along the minus strand of JAILLQ010000027.1, from coordinate 16,694 downwards.
AAAGCTTACCTTTAAAAGCTGTTACTTTTTCTGTGAGGGAAGGTATTTTTTTTAATTCTTCTTCCCATTCTTCGTTGGATTTATAAATAGAAGATAAGTCCCATTTATCTGATTCTGGAACTTCTGAGCGTTTTGGGATTTTGTTATTCATATTTTAAATATAATATTTTTTTTCCTTGTGGTATAGGTAAAAAATTCTCGAAAGGCTGCGGCGAGCGTGGAGCAGTGCCTTGGCAGGATTTTGAGCGGAGCGAAAAAGACCGAGCGTTAGCGGGCTGCGGAAGGCGACTTGCAAAGACATTTCCGCCAAGATTTACTTTACTTGAAATAGGGAAGTGGATATTTTATAATTTTCTTAAGAGGTTTTTATGAAAGTTTTAGTTATTGGCGGTGCCGGTTATATTGGAAGCCATGTTGTAAAAGAATTAATGGCGAATGGTCACAAAGTAACTGTTTTTGATAACCTTTCAAGCGGTTTGCGACAGAATTTGTTTGCTGAAAATGATTTTATATATGGAAATATTTTAATTCCTGCTGATTTGGATGCAGCTTTTGAAAGGGGCTTTGATGCATTTATCCATCTAGCGGCTTTTAAGGCTGCCGGTGAATCTATGATTAAGCCTGAAAAGTATTCGGTAAACAATATTACTGGTACTTTAAACATTTTGAACAGTGCGGTTAATCACAATTGTATGAATATGGTTTTTTCTTCAAGTGCAGCTATTTTTGGAAGTCCTGAATATTTGCCTATTGATGAAGAACACCCAAAGCATCCAGAAAATTATTACGGATACACAAAGCTTTCTATCGAAGAATTTATGACCTGGTACAGTCAGCTAAAGGGATTGCATTTTGCCGCTCTTCGCTATTTTAATGCTGCTGGTTACGATGTTGACGGAAAGATTACTGGTCTTGAACAGAATCCAGCCAATCTTCTTCCGATAATTATGGAAACTGCAGTTGGTATGCGTCCTGGAATGAAGATTTTTGGAAACGATTACGATACTCCTGATGGAACTTGTATCCGAGATTATGTCCATGTAAACGATCTTGCTGTAGCTCATGTGAAAGCTTTGGAATACATTTCTTCCAAGAAAGAAAACTTGAAGTTGAATTTGGGTAGTGAAAGCGGAACTTCTGTTACAGAAATGGTAGAGGCTGCCCGCAGAATTACAGGACAGGAAATCAAGGCTGAATATGTTGAACGCCGTCCTGGAGATCCTGCAAACCTTGTTGCTACAAGTAAAAAAGCTCATGAAGTTTTAGGATGGAAGGCTGAACACAGTGATGTGGACACTCTTATTTCTACAACTTACAAGGTTTATAAGCTTGCAGTAGAAAAAAAAACTGAAAAGTAAAATTTAAAAGGATTTATTACATGCAGAAATTGTATGATTTTATAAAAGCTTCCTCTGCTCAGATGGTTGAGCTGGAGACTTTGTTGACTTCTCATCCTGCCTTGGCTCCTGAAAATGGAGGACAAGGGGAAATTGAAAAGGCTAAGGCTCTTGTTGAATGGCTTAAAGCAAACGGTATTCAGGAGTCTCAGATTGAAGAATATGATGCTCCTGACAGCCGGGTGGAAAGTAAAATTCGCCCGAATATAGTTGTGACTATTCCAGGTCAAAACGATGATTATTCTGTTTGGGTAATGGCTCATCTGGATGTTGTTCCTGTTGGGGAACTAAAACTTTGGAATAGTGATCCCTGGAAGGTGATTGAAAAAGACGGCAAACTTTATGGCCGTGGAGTAGAAGATAACCAGCAGGGGCTTGTAAGCGGCGTTTTTGCTGCTCTTGCTTTTGTAAAGAATGGGGTAAAACCAGCTCATACTGTAAAACTTCTTTTCATGGCTGATGAAGAAGTTGGCTCAAAATATGGAATTATATGGCTTTTGCACAATACCAGTCTCTTCGGGAAAAATGATATTTATCTTATTCCCGATGGTGGGGATCCAAAGGGCGAAACTATAGAAGTAGCTGAAAAAAATATTCTCTGGCTAAAAGTTCATGTTCTTGGTAAGCAGTGTCATGGTAGCCGGCCAGATCAGGGAAATAATGCCTGTATTGCAGCTTGTGATCTTTCTCTTAAATTGCACGATTTGGAAAAAGTTTTCTGCAATAGAGATGCTTTATTTGAGCCCGATTATTCTACTTTTCAGCCTACGATGAGGCTTTCTAATGTTTCTGGTGTAAACATTATTCCAGGAGAAGATACTTTCTGTATGGACTGTAGAATTCTTCCCTGCTACAAATTGGATGAAGTTTTGGGTCTGGTGGAAGTTTGCTGCTCAGAAATTGAACAGAAATATGGAGTTGAAGTCTGCTACGAAACTCTGCAGATGAGCGAAAGCCCTGCAACTTCTGTTGATTCTCCTGTAGTAAAAAAACTTGCAAAGGCTATAAATAGTGTTCACGCTTTGAAAGCTCGTACCATTGGAATCGGAGGTGGAACTGTCGGTGCAGAACTCCGCCGGGAAGGTTTTCCTTGTGTTGTATGGAGTACAATGGACGAGCTTGCTCATATGCCGAATGAATATTGCTTAATTGAAAATATTCAGAAGGACGCTGAAACTTTAATTTCTTTGTTTGCTGACAAAGATTAGCGAACCTTAAAGAAAAGTCCAATTATTGCAACTGTAATTAAAAGCTGAAGAATCATGAACTTGAGAAGAACTTGTGCTGGTGACCAGCCGCGGTTCTTTCTCATGTGGTCATGAAGAGGGAATCTTACATTTGGGAAAATCTTGATTTTACAGAAACGTAAAAGAGCAACCTTTAAAAGCCCCATTCCGCCGTTTAAGAAAATTACAGTTGAAGTTCCTAATATCAAAAGTGGATTTCCACTGATTAATACTGCACAACCGATAAAAAATCCAAGGGCTCTGCTTCCTGCATCTCCCATCAAAACGTGGCTAGGATAAGCGTTATGCCATAGGTATCCGGTCAAAACACCTGCAAGAGTAAAGGTCATTACTGCCCAGCGGGCTCCGTCTGCTAAGTGAGGAACCAAAAGGTAAGCTGCAATATCTTTGTGTCCTAGGATAAAGTAAAAAATTGTTCCCATTGTAATTAATGCGATTAATACCAGAGTTCCGCTTAGACCGTCTACTCCATCAGTACAGTTTGTAGTGTTGATGGAAGCCCATAAAAGAACAACGCCGATTATTACATAAATTACAGGATTTACTAATATGTGCTGTGATGTAAAAGGAATCCAGAAGTATACATTTCCGTCTGCCGAATTTTTTGCAGCTGCCATATAAAGCACATAGGAAGCAGCGATGCTTAATACTAAATCTAAAAGAGCCTTTCTGTATTCACCCCAACTTGAAGTGCTTCGGTCATCTAAGAAACCTGTAAGCATGGTGAGCCAGGTGAGAAGAACAATGTATGCCTGTGAAGATTTAATAGGAACAAAGACAAAGCTTAAAAGGGCAAATACGGTAATAAAAATGGAACCTGCACCAGTTGGTTTACCTTTTGCAGCTTCTGCATTGATTGTAAATTCTCTGCCTCTGTCATGTGGCAATTTATCGTAAAATTTTGGCAAAAGAAAATAAATCAGTACAAAACCAGTGTACAAAGCCAATGTACTTAGAACCGTATAAGACTGTAAAAGTCGTGCCGGACCAAAAAATTGCTGCAAATAGCCGCCGAGATAAAAAAGCATAATAATTCCTAGAAATTAGATTGCAAGATGTTTTAAATCCGTAAATACCATGGCGATTCCCTTTTCGTTGCAGAACTGAATAAATTCTTCATCGTTAGGAGCTCCGCCAGTTTGTACAATGGCTTTTATGCCTGCATCTGCAAGTGATTTTGTTTTTTCATCGAAGTAAATTACAGAATCACTAATTAAAACTTCGGCACTTCTGTCTTCACAATTAACATTATTTTGAAAGAACTCGTTTGCGTCTTCAAGTGCATAGCGTATAGCTTTTGGTCTGCTGGTATTTCCTGTTGAAATTCCAATTGTACCAAAGTTATTAACAATGATTGCCGCATCTGATTTTGCAATCATAGCAAGAAGCATACCGAAAGCGATTGAATCAACCTGTTTTTGAGTAGGTCGGGTCTGTGTTACGACTTTCCACTTGGTAAAAGGAACTCTGTCCGGCTGCTGAACGATAAGGCCTCCGTCAATGGATATAGATTCGTAGTAATTGCTCAAAGGTTTAGATGCGATTACAAGTCTCATATCTTTTTTCTGAGAAAGAATTTCTTTTGCTTCCCGAGAAAAGTCCGGGGCGATTATAGCTCTGAAGTCTATTTTAATGAGTTCTTCTGCGGCTTCTCTGTCTACAACAGAACTGCAGCCAAATGTGGCTCCTCTTAATGATTCTGGGTCGCAGGAATAAGTTTTTCTAAATGATTCTAATAGGTTTCCCCCCAGAGCGGCTCCAATTGGATTTGAGTTTTTTACAGCGATTGTAAAAACACTTGCTGCTGCTGGAGTAAATTGAGTAGTAAAGGGGTAGTTGTTTGCATCAAAACTTTCTACAGAAAATGGACTTTTTAGTATTTTTAAGAAAAGACTGATACATTTCCAGACAGAAAAACAGTTTTCAAGAATATTGTAGTTAAGTTCTTTTCCCTGGATTTTTTTGATTCCGCTTAAAGCACCAACCTGATCGTTAAGAGAATAAACATAAGCCGTCTGCTGTTCATTCATACCGTGTCTAAGCCTTTCCATACGCTTATATGGAATCATGTAATAGTTTGGATATTTGTTATCCTCGGACTGATACATTATTGCACAGGCACAGGTCGCGTCGTATGCGGAAGTAAGATTTAAGGCTTTTCCGGCCAGTTTAAGACGGAAATCTGTAGTAATGCTGTCTGTTTTGATTTGAATTATTGCTTCATCGTAGTCATCAGGGTCTGTAAGGACAAGAACATTTGCGTAGTTTTTTGCGGCTGCACGAATAACGGAAATAACATTTAAGTCAATGCAGTTTTCAGATTTATCGTTTTCAAGAAAGTCATTCAGTTTATGAAAGGTTGGAGTAATGTTTGCACATACAAGACTTATAAAATTTTCTGCTCGTGTATGGCTTGTTTGAATTTGACGCCCTGTTCCTAAAATCAATCTTAAAAGATTATCAAGTTTTTCGTTTGGAAGAAATTTATCTTCCAGAGCCCGATCAATAGTAACGGCTATATTCTGTGCTTTTAAAAAATCTGCTGTTTCTCCGGCAGAAATGATTTCCCAACCTTCGTGAGCCAAAGTTTGAGCAAGGGTTGCAAGCTTTTCAAAATTTGAAGTATATAAAAGGGCTTTCTTTTTCATTCTTAAATAATAGCAGAAGATGTAAAAATTGTCTTTACCAGTTTTTTTTGTTAAAATCCAATTATGAGTTTTTCAATTTCCTGGGATGATGTTTCAGAAAAAGCAGATTGTGCCGAGATTTCAGATTTTTTTACCTTTGAACATGATAGTTTAAAATCTATTCGCCCAGATTCTCTTGTAACTCATACTTTTGTTCAGGGGGATAATTATCCGGCTTTAAAATTTCTGCTTTCGTCTTTCAAGGAAAAAGTGGATTTTATTTATATTGACCCTCCCTATAACACCGGCAAAAAGTCATTTGTTTACAATGATGCTTTTACCGTGGATTCCTGGCTTAGTTTTATGAAGCGACGACTTGAACTTGCAAAAACAATTATGGCAGATAGTGGCTGTATTTTTATTGCGATTGGTCAGGAAGAGCTTTTTAGACTTAAACTTCTTTGCGATCAGATTTTTGGAGAAGAAAATTTTATTAATGACTTTATGTGGCTTCATGGAAAAGGTAAAAAAGATACCTTTTCAAGGACAATGCAGCAATCTACCTTGTGTTATGCAAAAAATCGCAAAAATCTGCTTCCTTTTTTGGATTATGAATTTACGGATTGGGCAAAATCTAATCCAGACGATGACAAGCGGGGGCCTTGGTTCAGTGGAAGTATAAGTTTTTCTGAAAAGAGGTCAAATCCAAAGCACGAAAATTATTACGAAATTACATCACCTTCCGGGAAAAAATGGAAAAGGCAGTGGCTTATTAAAAAGACAGAAATGGACTCTTTAATTTCCAATAATAAAATTTACTGGGGAAAAGCTCCTGACTATGACAATGTTCCCCGCAGAAAAATTTTTAATGGAGAGAAGTCTGAGATTATTCCTAAAAATATAATCGACAGTACTCTGTCTACAAGAGCTGCACAGGGGGAATTGGATTTGCTTTTAGGGGAGAAAAATGCCTTTGATAATCCAAAACCTGTATCTTTGATTCAGCATTTTTTGCAAATAGTGAATATGAAAAAGGACATTACCGTTTTGGATTTTTTTGCAGGCAGCGGAACAACATTTGAAGCTGTTGTGCGGCAAAATGAAGAAGATAAAGGAAGTCGACGCTGCATAATAATTCAAAAGCCAGAATTAATTGAAAAGACTTCTGCTTTTTCAACTATTTCTGGCCTCTGTTATGAAAGAATTAAGAAAGTTCTTCCCCAGACAGACGGATTGAATTATTACTGCTGTCTGGAAAAGTAATCTAAACCTTCTAGAAAAGTTTGCGGCATTCAAGGTAGAAGCGTTTTTCATCTGCTTCACCCATGCTAAAACTCTTTCTTGGAAGAGGGCCTCTTCCGTTGATTGTTGCAAAGAAGGAATCTTTAGCTACTGGAGGTAAAAGAATACCAGTTGCATTTTCTTTAGCTCCCAAACGGAATATTTCCTGTGCTCCGTGGATATAGTCAATTTCCGGGGCTTTACTTTCAGAAATTTGCTTAAGGTAAGAATCAAGCGCAGGCTGTAACCGGCTTACTGCAAGGTCTGTAATTTCTGTTGAAAGCAGGGTATAAGTCTGTTTTCCGTTTTTTAAGTAAACAAAACCAAAATCAGCTTTGCTGTTTTTTACAGACTTTTCTAATTCTTCTGCAGATGAAAGTTCTTTTCTTTTTCCGCCCAGTTCTTTTTCCATCTGGCTAATCAATTCTTCTGCATTTGTGTTAAAAATTACCCTGTGGATTGGCTCAAAAGTAAGACCTGTGTCGTAAATGTTTACTATTTCTACAAGGGCATAGCGAACTCTACTTTCTTTGTCTTCTGGGTGTTCTTTTTTGTATTCATCCCATACTGCTTTTGCTGTTGCAAGAGAGTGGTTTCCATCTCCTACAGCAAAAAGGAATACTGAACCGTCTGAGGCAGTGTTTTTTTCGGCAAGATTTTCAAGGCTCTTTCGAACATATTCAAGATTTTCTTCTCCAGCTACTTTCCATCCTTCAATACTTCCTGAATTCTGCATAAGTTTTCCGCTGTAAAGAGGAGAAGATGTTTTTACTTTTTCACCTGTGGCTTCAACTAAAGTGTGTTCAGGGTCATTTACAAGGAGCATGATGTGAGGGCTTTCAAGAGGAGCGCCTTTTCTTATTTCCATGCGGGGTGGAATTCTTTCTACGATAGTTGCTTCCGTTGCTCTGATTAAAGCCTTGCTGAAAGGTTTCCATTCGTAACTTTCCAAATCGATTGCACATACAAGTCCGTGGCGAACTCTGCCATAAGCAGTTGTTCTTTCAACATAGATGAATTCTTCCTGGGCGTCTTCAAAAATTCCATCTTCTATGTAAGTTTTCATATTCTCCCGGATTTTTTTGATTCTGGCAGATTTGTCTGAATCGTTTAAATACACTTCCGGTAAAATTATATTCAGTGTGCTGGCTTTTCCAGCTGCTGCTTTTTCGACATTTTTCCAATAATCTCTGTCCTGTGTATACTGGTCGCAGGCAACTACAGACCATGTTTCTACATCAAGATTTTTTGGCAATAATATTTCAGGGATTTTCACACCCATTTCGTTAAAATTTTTCATACTTCCATAATACAAAATTTCTTTTATTCATGCTATAATTCAACCCATGTCTAACATTTCTTTGGGACAGATTCAGAAAACTGCACAAATTCAGACACAACGACTTTCTCAAAGGCAAATACAGACCCTCAACTACATTGGGATGAATTCCAATGAACTTCGCGATGAAATCCTTTCCGCTGTTGAAGAAAATCCTGCCTTGGAACTTTTATCTGACACTTTTTCTGAAGGCACTTCTACTTTAAAAAGAAAAAGTGAATTACCTTCTGTTCATACAGGTACTTCATCAGCAGCTGGCGAACAAGCTGCCCGAGATTTTCAGCTAATGCTAGAAAGTACTCCTGCTCCTGAAAAGACTCTTCAGGAATACCTTTTAGAACAGCTTGGAATTTCGAAGGTAAGTAAAGAAGAATATGATTTTTGTTCGCTTTTGATTCAAAATCTGGATTCGAATGGATTTTATACAATTTCACCGGAAAGCTTCTTAGATAAAAATAATCCTCGGCATACCGAAACTTTTCTAGAAAAATGCCTTAGTATTATCCGACATTTTGAACCAGCTGGAATTTGTGTTCAGAATATAAATGAAAGTCTTTATGTACAGGCACAAATAAAAGGAGATGCACCTCCTCTTGCACTTTTCATCTTAAATAAGCATTTGGATTTTATTATTCCTCCAGCAGCAGAAAAAGTTAGAAAAAAGATTCTAGAGTATCTTGATAGTGAAGAGCGCAAAAAATTTGCAAATACAGGAAAGGCTGAATTTCAGAAAAATCTTGTCACAGTAGCGAATATTCAGGAAGCCATAGAATACATACAGTCTTTGAATCCTTATCCTGCAAGAGATTTTGACAGTTCATCTTCTCAATACATTCGTCCTGATGTTTATGTAGTTGCGAAAAAGGGTTGTCTAGAAAAAGAAGATTTAGAAAAGGGATTTGTAATAAATGATGATAAATCCTATTTTAGAATTCTTCCTGCCAATGATATTTTGCCCGTAGTCAGAATCGCTCCTGATTTTAAAAAAGCTTCCGTTGAGACTGCAAAGAATTCTGAGGCAGAAAATTTTTTGCGCTCTCAGCTTCAGTCAGCAGAAGCCTTTTTGGATACCTTGAATTTTAGAAATCAGGTCATAATAAATGCCTGCTCAATCCTTGTTCAAAAACAGAAAGACTTTTTCGAAAATGGACCGGGAAATTTAAAGCCTATGACTCAGCGTCAGTTTGCAGAAGTTGTAGGGATACACGAATCAACCGTTTCCAGAATAGCAGACAGTAAGTTTTTGCATTGTGAATGGGGGACCTTTCCCTTGAAGTACTTTTTTACAACTGCTATTCAGAAAAAAATTACTATGGAAGATGTTTCTGCCGGAAATACAGAAACCCAGGTTTCAACGGATACAGTTCTTCTTGAAATAGAAAAAATTCTTTCCTCTCAAAAACCTGGCGAAAAACGCCTTTCCGACCAAAAAATAGCCGACCTGCTTGCACAAAAAGGCTATCAAATAGCCCGCCGAACCGTAGCCAAATACCGCAGCCGCCTAAACATAGCCTCAAGCTACAACCGCTAACCCCGAATTCCTAAAAGCGTTGTCCCCACTCAAAATTTTTCCGTCGCTGGGACCCACGTGTCATTTTTTTATAACAAATTACATTATAACCTATAGGTATGCACCAAATGGGAATAAAAAAATGACATGAGGGACGCAGGAAAAATATTGAGGGAGGACCCGGTCCGAATAATTAAAGACCGAAGGTCCCGAATACCTAAAACCGGGAGCACCACTCAAAATTTTTCCGTCGCTGGGACCCACATGTCATTTTTTTATAACAAATTTGCCATTTTAAAAACTTGCTAACTAAACGCCATTTGTGTATAGTAAATTGTATGCCAAAAAAGAAACTAACAGTTCTTGATCTCCTGGAACTCGATTTACCAGGACATGATTCACTTGAACTAACCTGCATTGCAGGTCGGCGCGGACTTCCTCGTGCAATTAACGTTCCAGACGTAAATCGCCCTGGACTAGCCCTTTCAGGCTTTTATGATTCTTTCGCTTTTGAACGAGTACAGCTTTTTGGCCGTGGAGAAACAGCTTATCTGCAGAAGCTTCACGATGAAAATAATATAGAAACCATAAGACAACTTTTCAGTTATAAAATACCTTGCTGCGTTTTTTCCAGCCAGCGTGAACCAACTCCCGAATTTTTCAAATTAGCAGAAGAATCTTGTTGTCCAATCTTGCAGACTTCTCTGGATTCAACAGATTTTTCAAGTCGCCTTCTTCGAGTTTTTTCTTCAATTTTTTCACCAAAGAAAACCTTGCACGGTGTTTTGGTAGAAGTATATGGTGTCGGAATTCTTCTAACAGGTCATTCCGGGGTAGGTAAAAGTGAAACTGCTCTGGAACTAGTAGAACGTGGTCATCGACTTGTTGCGGACGATGTTGTTGATGTAAGATGTGTAAACGGTAATATAATCGAAGGGCAGGGAGCTAACTCTCTGATTGCCCACCACATGGAAATCCGTGGACTTGGAATCATCAATATTTCAAAACTTTACGGAGTTGGTGCGATTCGAGATCAGAAGGAAATTCAGCTTGTAGTCCGCCTGGAAGAATGGGATTCCAATAAAACTTATGATCGCCTTGGAGTTGATCAGCAGGATATGGAAATCTTAGGGGTAAAGGTTCCGGCTATTGATATTCCTGTCCGACCGGGTAGAAACCTCCCTATTATTATCGAGGCTGCCGCCATGAACGAAAGGTTAAAAACCATGGGATATAATTCAGCCCGTGACTTCAACCAGAATGTACTTAAATGGATTGAAAACGGAGAAGCTCAAAGGGCTTTCTCTGGTAACGAAGATAGATATTAAAACAAAAGGAACTTATTATGACAGAAAAACTTCTAACTGTAAAAAACAGAGCTGGTATTCATGCTCGTCCTGCAGCAATTATCGCTCAGACAGCAAACAAATTTGAATGTGAAGTATCACTTTCCCGTGATGACACAACTATCAATGCAAAATCAATTATGGGTGTAATTACAATGGCCGCTGGTTACAACACAGTACTTACTCTCCATACAGATGGTCCTGATGAAAAGGAAGCTGCCGAAGCAATCGTTGCACTTTTTGATTCAAAATTTGAAGAAGAATAATCAGGTGTTTCTATGAGACAGATTACAGACAGGCAGAAAGAAGTTTTAACCTTTATTTCAAATTTTACAGAAGAAAATGTATATCCTCCAACAGTTCGCGAAATAAGTGATCATTTTTCTATTTCTTTACGAGCTGTACAGGATCACATTGCCGCTCTGCAGAAAAAGGGTTATTTGACAACAGAACAGAAAAGATCCCGATCAATTCGAGTACTTGTAGATGAAAGGGATAATAAAGATAAGCTCTTTGTCGGAAAAGTTCCTCTTCTTGGCACTGTCGCAGCCGGAAAACCTCTTCTTTGCGAAGAAAATTTAGATGGCTTTGTAAATCTGACTGAACCCTTTATCCGTCCTGGAAAATCATATTTCGCTCTTAGGGTTCGCGGAACAAGTATGATTAATGCTGGAATCCTTGAAGGTGACCTAGCTGTAATTGAACAGTCCAACACAGCACTTGATGGTCAGATTGTAGTTGCTGTGCTTGAGGATGCTATAACTTTAAAACGCTACTATAAGGAAGCATCTAGAGTTAGACTTCAACCTGAAAATCCTGATATGCAGCCAATTTACTGCCAGGATGTTAGAATAGTCGGAATCCTTTCCAATATTGTGCGAACTTACTAAATGGCTTCTATGGTTTATCTGTTTACCGGTCCAGAAATCGGAGAACAGAATGATGCAGTTCAAAAAATTAAAACTTCTCTAAAAAAACAGTTTGGCGAAACAGAAGAATATCTTTTTTACGCAAATGAAACTTCTGTTGCAGAATTTTTGACTGTCCTTCAAAACGAATCTCTTTTTGCAGCAGCCACTTGTGTAGTTGTAAAAAATACGGAATCTATTAAAAAGAAAGATGATATTACTCAACTTGTCGACTGGATACAAAATTCTGATTCTTCTTCAAATGTGCTCATTCTTCTTTCTGAAGAAATATCTGTAGATTCCAAAATAGAAAAAGCTCTTCCGCCATCAAATAAAAAAATCTTCTGGGAATTGTTTGAAAGTGACAAGATTTCCTGGATAAAAAACTTTTTCCATAAAAATGATTTTTCAATCGAAGATGATGCAGTTCAACTTATTTTAGATATGGTAGAAAATAACACCGCCAGTTTAAAAGTTGAATGTTCCCGATTTTTTATACTTTTCCCAAAAAATCATTGTGTTACCGCAGATGACGTAGATTCTGTACTTTCTCACAATAGGGAAGAAAATGCCTTTTCTCTTTTTGCAGAAATGACTTCCTCTGCTAAGCCTCAGGAACGCCTGGAAAAATCCCTGGAAATTCTTCAAAAAATCAGACTTTCAAAAGAAAATTCATCTGTAATGATAATTGCGGGGCTTTCTTCTTGTTTTAGAAAACTTTCTCTCTGGCATAAACTTAAAAGTCAGGGAAAAATTGATGATTTCAACCTAAAAATTAACGGTTTTTCCAGCAAAAAAATGAAAAATCAGTATTCTTCAGCCTCTAGAATTTGGACATCTGGTCAAACTGTTGCGATTTTGGCAGTTCTGGGAGCTCTAGATACAAGCATCCGTTCTTCTGGTACTCTCTTAGAAGATGTTCTGCTTCAGAAAGCTTTATACGAGATTATAATCAAAAATGGAGCCCAAGCTGCTGTTTACGAAGAATAGTTTAAAGTGAAAGTTCGTTTAGCTTATTCTTCAAAGTTTTTAATTCTTCGTCGGTAAGGGTGATTCCTTTTCCCATTTTCTGGTGTTCAGGAGCCCAGTTTCTTAGATCGTATTTTGCCGGTCTTCCACCCCAGCTAACTTTATTTAATTCCAGATTCCACCCTGATTTGCTCGTAGAAAGAACCGCAATTTCTTCAATTATTTCAAATGAAAAATCATCAGCCATAAAAACCTCTTTACATAAGAATTAACAGTACCTATTTTAACCAATTTTTTTTGAAATGGCACCTTTTAAATGATTTTTATGCTGATAAATGTTCTATTGAAGATTGAACTTTTTTGATGTAAAATGTTTAAACTAAAAAACGGAGGTCAATATTTTGAAAAAAAGTAGAATAGCTTTTTTGTGTGCAGTTGTTTTTCCAATGATTTTTGCTTCATGTGCCTCAAAGCCAAAAGTAGAAACTCCTGCACCAACAAGTGCAGAACCCGCTGTTGAAGAGACAGTTCAGGAAGAACCTGCTGTTGAAGAACAGGTTAATCAGGATGATGAAGAGGCAAAAAGAAAAGCTGATGAAGAAGCTAGGTCTGCTGCTCTCGAACTTTATAAACAGGCTCTTGAAGCAAAGTCAAGAATTGACGAAAACGGTTTTGCTTCTTACAGTCAGGCAGATTATGACAGCGGAAGTCAGACTCTCGCTGATTTTGAATCAAAAAAAGATTCAGACCTTTCTGGAGCAGAACTTTTAAAACTTGCACAGGAAGCAAATGGCAAAATGCAGAATGTTTTGCAGAAGGCTTATAAACAGCTTGCAAAAGAAGCACGCACAAAAGCCTTTGCAGCTAAAAAAGATGCAGATTCTGTAAAAGCAGCTGCTGCAGCAAAAGAAGAATACAAAAAGGCTGCTGAAGAATTTAAAGCCGGAGATACAAATTATGCAATGCAGAATCCGGAAGCAGCTCTTAATCATTATAATTCGTCAAGGACTCAGTTTGAATCAATGTATGCTACCGTTTCTGAACGCCGTGCTGTAGCTCAAAAAGCAATTGATGAAGCAAAAGCAAAAGTTGAAGCAGCTCAGAATTACGCTTTGAATGCCGACCAGGAAAAACCTCTTGAAGAAGCAGTAGAAGGTATCGAAGAAGAAGATGCTGTATTGCTTGAAGCAGATAATTATGAAGCTCCAGAAAGTCTTGAGGCAGATATTCCAGAAGACATCAGCGAAAATGCTGATGTAGAAGTTTCAGACGAAGAAGTTACAGAAGAAACAGATGAAGTTGAAGTTGTTGAACAGGAGGCTGAATAATGAAAAAAATAGTTCTTTTCGCTCTTACACTTTTTGCCGCAGCTTCAGTTTTTGCTGTTAGTTACAAAAACAATACATATCAGAAATTAGCTGATGAATACAACAAAAAAGCTCAGATTGCTTTTGATGCCGGTCAGTATGATGATGCTGTTGAATATTCAAAAAAAGCTGCCGAAAATGCAGAATTGTCCCGTGCTTATATCGATATGATGATGGCTCGTTACAACGCAGATAAGCAGATGAAGCTGGCACAGAACCGTCTTGCATGGGCAGAAAGTGTTCATGCAGATAAGACTTTCCCAATGGCATTTACAGCTGCCAAGGAAGCTTTTGCAAATGCTCAGGCTGCCTACGACAAAGAAGATTTTGCAGCAGCTATTGATTATGCAGGCCAGTCTTTAGCTTCTCTTGATGGAGTTTACGAAGTAACACCACTTCCAGAATTCTATATTGTTCGTCCATGGGCAGAAACAAAAGACTGTTACTGGAATATTTCTGGTCGACCTTATGTTTATAACAATCCTCTGCTTTGGGAAAATCTTTATCAGGCAAACAAGAATTCTATGCCAAAACCAGAAGATCCTAATCTTATAAAACCTGGTATGAAGATGAAGATTCCAAGCCTTACAGGTGAATACAGAGAAGGGGTTTACAGTCCTTCCAAAAAATATGAAGCTTACGGCTCTTCAAAAGAATAGTTTTTAATTATGGAAAAGTGCAGGTTCAGCCTGCGCTTTTTTTTTGACAGAATATTTTTTCGGAATTATTATAACAGTATAAAAAAAGGATTTAAAAAAAAATTTAATTTTAGGAGGCTACTTATGGCAATTATCGCAATTTCAAGACAGGTTGCATCTCTTGGAGATGAAATTTCTAGAGCTATAGCAGAACAGACTGGTTACAAATTTATTACACGGCACGATTTGGAAAAGCGGATTGTAGATTATGGCTTTCCTGCAGAAAAACTAAAAAAATATGACGAAAAGAAACCGGGATTTTTTGCCTCTCTGGTAAAATACCGCGATGAATATTTGAATTATCTTCAGACAGCCGTACTAGATGCCGCTTCAGAAGGAAACTGCATTTTAATTGGACGAGGTTCATATCTCATTCTGGAAAGTTTGCCAAATTTAATTTCTCTCAGATTCGTTGCAAAAGATGAAATCCGAATGCAGCGTCTTATGAAAGAATTTAACTGGAACGAAAAACAGGCTCTTCAGAGAATCACCGAAAGTGATACAAACCGAAAAGGTTTTCATAAGAGTTTCTTTAATGCAGAAATTGATGACCCTGCTCATTTCCTTATGGTTTTGAATACAGGTATTTTAGACGAAAACAAAGCCGCTTCAGCAATTGCTCAGATGACAAAGGCTATTGTTACCCCGGAAAAAGAAGCTGCCGGAAAAGCTCGCCTCGAAGAACTTATTAAATGTCAGCATCTTGTAAATAAATTAATCTTTGAATATAAACTCAACATCGAATTCTTACGCGCCGTAATAGACGGAAAAAATCTTATACTTCAGGGAGTAGCAGATTCTTCTGTTCTTGTTGAAAGAGCTTTGAAAATCAGTGCAGTTGAATTACCTGAATACAATGTTAGCTCGTCTATCAGCGTAGTTCAGGATTTTAAGGCCAGAATTTAGTAAGAATTGACTTTTATTCGTGAAAAGGAAATACTAAAAGCATTATGAAATTATCAAATAAATTTACACTAGCTCGCGTTATTTTTGCACCATTATTTTTTGTCCTATATTTTCTTCCTATTTGGACTGGAAATGTACAGCTGGCAAAAATTTCTGCTTGTGTAATGATTCCTTTGCTTGCCCTGGCTCAGCTCACTGACTACTGGGACGGCCATTATGCACGAAAATCCGGTGAAGTTACAGATTTCGGAAAACTCTTTGACCCTTTTGCAGATGTAATGCTTAATTTGACCCTCTTCATTTGTGCTCAGCATTCTTTTGCAAAAGATCTTATTCCTTCCGGCTACATGCCAGTTCTCTGTTTCGTCCTCATTCTCTTCCGCGAATTCTCAATGAATTTCTTAAGAATGGTAGCCGTTTCAAATGGAACAGCAATAGCAGCCCGCAAAGGCGGAAAAGTAAAAACGGTATTCTATATCACATCCGGCTTTTTTATGCTCGCAATTGAATCAGCATTACGCCTGCAGCTAAACATCACCGATTATCTTCCAGGTCTTCGCATAGCCGCAGTAGTTTTGTTTGTAATCTGCGTATGTCTAAGTTACATTTCTTTTTCAGATTACATAAAAACCTTTGCCAAAGTATTCAAAGCAAAATAATAAAATCAGAGCTCTCTACATCCTGCCCCAAAAGCAGGATTTTTTTTTTATTTTCAGGCGAAACCCAATCACCATCAAAATCCATTTTCTAAACAGAAGCCCCCATGCCCCACCGGCCTTCCAGGGCCCGCTAACGCTCGGTCTTTTTTGTCGACCCGCCAAAAAATCCGGCTCGTCCCAAAGTCCGAGCCCCCCTCCACGCCGGCGCCAGCCCCTCCAGACACATCTTCCCCCAAAAAAAACAAAACGCCGTAGGCCTGTTTTGACCTCTCCCAAAATCCCCAACGGCCGAAGGCTCATTTCCCCACCAAAACGGCTGAAAGCTCGTTTTGCCCCTTCCCCCAGCCCCCTAAACCTTCTCCTCAAAAAAAACTTCCCTCCCACCCCGGTTCTTAGGGTGGGAACCCTAAGCAGTGCTGGGGGAAAGAGAGGGGTTTCAG
>JAILLQ010000007.1 GCA_024693045.1 Treponema sp. | reverse complement strand
GATTCTGATTACTTCATCATTTTCCCGATAGCAATGACAAACAACCAGCACTTTAGAATTATTACTAATGCCTAAAATAATAAATCTATCCTCTTCTTCCGAATGGTCTGGATCTGCAATTAATTTTGCATTTGGATCATAAAAAACAGTTTTTGCTTCTTCAAAAGAAACATTATGTTTCTTTAGATTTATTTCTGCTTTTTCTGGATCCCAATCAAATTTTATTTCCATAATTATATTATAATTATAACTTACTTATTTCGTCAAATAAAAAAAGCACGGCTTGACCGTGCTTAATTCTATTTCTTATTTTTATATGCATATCCAAAATTAATTGGAGGAGATGTTACAGAAATATATTCAAATACATCCTGACTATTATTTTTTAGTCCATGAATATCTCCGTCAGCAAAACGAACTACATCACCAGTCTCAAATACTTCTTCTTTGTTATCTGCAAGAAGTAAAACACCTATTCCCTTTACAGCGATCCATATTTGTTCCGAAGTATCATGTTTATGCCGAGGTTGTTCACTATTTGGTTGTACCAAAACTCGTGTAATTGTAATTCTTTCTGATTTACTATTTTCTGGGTTCAATAGTTGAAATGATTCTACTCCAGGATTACTTAAAATTTTGATTTCGGATTTTTTTATTAATTCCATTTTAATCTCCGCGCCCCAGTGCAGGCGTCCACATAACAATATTTTAAACCGCAGGCAGCTTGACTGCCTGTCGGCTTTGAAAATTATGTTATACGATATTTTTTACAGATTTTACAAATCTATATTTTCATATTTACTACATTTCAAAACTTCTTTCTATACTTGAAAGATGTTTTTTTGTCTTTACAATCTTAAGCGGCGTAAAGCCGCGTCTTTCCGCTACCTTGCTTTGCCCTAAAGTTCAATTTCATTTTGAAAAATCTGGCTTGAACAGATTTTTCAAAATATTCCAAATTCTGCTTTTCGAAAGAAGAAATTTCCACTGTAAAAAATTCAAATAGAACCGCTTCTTCGTCCTTGCCCTAAAGTTATATTAATTTTTTCAGCAAGCTCGACTTGCTGAAAAAATAATCCCAAAAAATCAAATAATTTTACATGTTCTATTGACATTACAACAAAAATGTTTTATATTCTATGTTGTAAGGTCAATAGAACAATACTTTACAGAAAAACACTAATTATGGGTAACAGATTTACCCAAGGAGAAGGCACATGAAGGTAGCTGTAGTTTGCTCAAACGGCAAAGTTGGAAAATTGGTTGTTGCAGAAGCTCTTGCAGCAGGTTTTGAAGTTACAGGGTTTGCTCGTGGTGAAAACAAAAGCGAGGCAAAGAATTTTGTGCAGAAAGACATCTTCACTCTTACAAAGGAAGATTTGGCAGGTTTTGATGTAGTAGTTGATGCATTCGGCGCATGGGTAGAGAACGAATTGCCTAACCATGGAAAATCGCTTGCCCATCTGTGCGACCTGCTTTCTGGTACAAAAACTCGCCTTGTAATTGCAGGTGGAGCAGGTAGTCTTTATGTAAACAAGGAGCATACAGTCCGTGTTATGGACACTCCGGATTTTCCTGATATGTTCAAGCCTCTTGC
Organism: Treponema sp.; assembly: GCA_024693045.1. GTDB lineage: Bacteria > Spirochaetota > Spirochaetia > Treponematales > Treponemataceae > Treponema_D. The sequence goes on along the minus strand of JAILLQ010000007.1, from coordinate 4,287 downwards.
AAATGCGATGGGTAAAGCCTTGGATGACTTACGAAAAAGAAGCGATGTTCAATGGACATATATCAGCCCTGCAGGAGACTTTCAATCAGACGCTCCAAAAACTGGCAGCTGGATTTGGGGCGGTGAAGAACTTACCCTTAATTCAAAAGGGGAAAGTATCATAAGTTATGCAGACTATGCGGCGGCTTTAGTTGAGGAAATCAGAAACGGAAAGAACATTCAGAAAAGAATTTCTCTAGTCCGTAAATAAAGATTGGGGCGGATTTATCCGCCCTAATTTATCGGATTGCGCTATAATGGAGTTTCGTATGGAAAATAAACTGACAATAAATGACATAGCTTCATATTTGGACAAAGTGGGGCTTCAATACCTTGCGACAATCGGACTAGACGGAAAGCCAAAGGTTAGACCTGTTCAGTATATGGTTGTGAGCGACAACAAACTCTGGTTTTGCACAAACTGCAAAAAAGCAATGTTTGCAGAACTTCAAAAAAATCCTTATGTTGATTTATGCGCAAGCAAGCTGCAGAAAGATGAAATCACTACCGCATGGATTCGTTTTAGCGCCGAAGTTGTTTTTCCTAATGAAAACGACGAAACTCTAAAAATAAAAGAAGCTATTATGAAAAAAAGCTCGATTGTTAAAGAGCTTTATAATAACAATCCTAAAAATCCTATTTTTAAGGTCTTTTATCTTAAAAACATTCAGGGATCCCTTTCAAATCTGGGACATGTAAAAGGATTGAAGGAAAGAGAAAATTTTTCGCCAGTCCTTGAGTTTAAATTTTAATACGAGGTAAAATCATGACACAAAAAGAGCGAAGGGAATTTTTAATTCAATATCTTCTTGAAGAAAATCCTAAGTATGAAAACATTGAAATTCCTCAAAGCGATGATGAACAAAAATATCTTTTCCGCTCCCTTGTAAATGTCCGTCCGCCACTTCCCGCAAGCGAAGATTTTTTGACTGTGCAGAATGAATATTTAATGGAAGAAAACAAATCTCGGGGAATTACAGATATTAAAGATTTAGAGAGTGTATCTTCAGGAAGCGATTTGTATCTTTGGCGAGGCGACATAACCACTCTAAAAGTTGACGCTATCGTAAATGCGGCAAACAGCGGTATGACAGGCTGCTGGCTTCCCAATCATATTTGCATTGACAACTGTATTCATACATTCGCAGGAATTCAATTGAGAAAAGTATGTGCAGAAATTATGGAAAAACAAGCACATGAAGAGCCGACGGGAAAAGCAAAAATCACACCGGCCTTTAATCTTCCCTGCAAGTTTGTTCTCCATACTGTAGGGCCCATTGTAAAAGGGAAACTCACCGAATCTGACTGCGATTTGCTTGCTTCTTGCTACAAAAGCTGTCTGAACTTGGCTTTAGAAAATGGGTGCGCTTCAATCGCATTCTGCTGCATCTCCACCGGCGTATTCCGCTTTCCTCAAGAAAAGGCTGCAGAAATAGCGGTTAAAACTGTGCGCAAATGGAAAGAAAATACCGCCGAAAAAATGAAAGTCGTCTTTAATGTCTTTAGCCAAAAAGACGAGATGATTTACAGGGGGCTTTTATATGACAGAAAAAATTAGCGAATTAAAAAAAGCGCTTTTCTCTGCGGACGCTGTAATCATTGGAGCTGGAGCGGGACTTTCAACTAGCGCAGGATTCACTTATTCAGGCGAGCGTTTTGAAAAATATTTTTCTGACTTTGCAAAAAAATACGGATTTACCGACATGTACTCAGGGGGCTTTTATCCTTACAAAAGTCTTGAAGAACACTGGGCATACTGGTCACGCTACATTATGATAAACCGCTACATGAATCCGTCAAAAAAAGTCTATGACGATTTGCTCAATCTGGTTAGCAACAAGGATTATTTTGTCATCACGACAAATGTAGACCACTGCTTTCAGAAAACAGGCTTTGACAAAAAGCGGCTCTATTACACACAAGGCGATTACGGACTTTTTCAGTGTTCAAAGCCTTGCCATCAAAAAAACTACGACAACGAACAGCAGATTCGTTCAATGTGGGAAAGTCAGTCAGATGAAAACGGTAATCTTATAAAAATGCAGATTCCTACAGAACTTATTCCCCACTGTCCTGTGTGCGGAAAACCTATGAGCATGAATCTTAGAGCGGACGATACTTTTGTTCAAGATGATGGCTGGTATGAGGCTGCAGAGCGCTACGAAAATTTTTTGCGGACACGACATGCGGAAAATGACGGAAAAGTTCTTTTTTTGGAACTTGGTGTCGGTGGAAACACTCCGGGAATTATAAAATATCCCTTCTGGCAAATGACATTAAAAAATTCTAACGCAACCTACGCCTGCGTAAATTATGGAGAAGCAATCGCACCCCGTGAAATCGCAGACAGGGCAATATGCATAAATGGCGACATTGGCGAAATCTTACAAGAAATGATATAATACAATTATGAAAATCAGCGTTCGTTTTACAGCGGCAGTGCATACGCTTTTGTGCATCGAATATTTTGAAAAAGACATGCGCGTTACTTCGGACTTTATTTCTTCAAGCACTGGCGTAAATGCCGTCATCATAAGAAAGATTCTCTTGCAGTTGCAAAAGGCTGGTCTTGTGGAAACTGCAGCAGGGGTCGGAGGCTCTCACCTTTCTCGGAGCGCAGACAAAATCACCCTGCTTGACATATACAATGCAATAAATGAGGGCGAAGAAGAACGAGAAGTTTTTAATTTTCATCCCAACCCAAATAATAAATGTCCTGTAGGAAAAAACATTCATAAAGTCCTTGATCCTGTTTTATCCGACGCTCAAAAGGCAATGGAAAAGGAGATGAAAAAAACATGTCTTGCCGATTTAATTAAGGGAATTGAAGGCTAATAGTTTTTGCCTGCTATGGATTTTTTTGTTTAAAAAGTTTTATTCTTATACTAATTATTTGTAAATTCAAAACCGCGTAATTATCTATCCCTATATTCTTTTGGAGTCATCTGGAAAAGATTTTTGAACTGGCGGCAAAAATAGGCGGGACTTTCAAAGCCTGTGTCAAAAGCGATTGCGGCGATTTTCTTTTCGGTTTCGCTGAGCAATTTTGCTGCACGACAGAGACGGTAATTATTCAGATATTGTATAGGGCTGGTGTGAAGATTATTTTTAAAAACTAAAAGCGCGTTGTTCCGGCTCATTCCGCCGGAGGTGGCAATATCTTCCAAAGAAATTTGATTGGTATAGTTTTGATGAATGAACTGCATCATCATCTGAAGCTGGAACTTTGTCCTGACGGATTTCTTATTTCCGGCAGCAAGGTGCATTTTATTATTCCGGGATAAGTCACTGAATATTTCAAAAAGAATACCCCATAGTTTCAAAAGCTTTTGAACTGTAAGAAGCTCTGTGCACTTACATTCATTTGTAACAGCTTCACTCTGACTGTCCTGAGCAATGAAGATTTCTTTCAGCATACAAAGCACTTCTTTGTGCATCAGGTTTTGGGGATTCAGAATAACACACTCAATATCGGAATCTAAAACCGGAAGAATGTATTTTTTATAAATCAAAGACTCTTTTTCTGCGAGCAGGTCTGGAGAAAAAACTATATTCGGAATTATTGTGTTCTGTTTGGCTTCAAAGCGGTGGATTACTTTTGAGTTGATGAATATCCCCATACCGGCGGAAAGCTCATATTTTTCACTTCCGATAAAACATTCTGCAAGGCCCTTTTCCACAAGGACAAACTCCAGCTCTGAATGCCAGTGCCAGTCTATACAATGCAGGTCAAAATCCCAGATGTCTTCAAGATAATACTTAAAAGGATATTCCGCATTTCCATGAGCGGCAAGTTCCCGGCGAGTTTCGTCTGTTATTATTTTGGAATATCCATCATTATATTTCATTTCTTATGAAATTATATAAGAATTATTAGAAAAAAGCATTTAATTTTTTTTGATTATTGTGATTTTCTACAATAAATAATTGATTTTATATATTATTTTACAGTTTAAATTGTGATATTTTATAATTACTAAGGAGATTTTCATGGAAAATAGCACAAAGAAATACAACAGAACACTGATTGCGTGTTACCTTGGATTTATAACTCAGGCGATTGCCGCCAATTTTACACCGCTTTTATTTTTGATGTTTAACAAAAATTATGGGGTCTCGCTGGGAAAAATTGCGCTTATTCCTGCGGTATTTTTTATAACCCAATTGATTGTAGATATTATTTGTGTCAGAGCCGTGGATAAAATTGGATACAGAAAATGTATTGTGACTTCCTGTCTTTGTTCTGCG
>JAILLQ010000056.1 GCA_024693045.1 Treponema sp. | reverse complement strand
TTCCGGCTTATCACATGAACAAAAAATACTGGATTACCGTGCTTTTGACAGGCGTAACAGATTTTGACATGCTGTGTGACTTAACCCGTCAAAGTTTTGAACTTGTAAACGGAAAAAAAACATCAAAAATATGATATAATTCTTTTCGTGGAGCTTAATTATATATAACTGCCTCCTGGTGCTGATGCCACAGGAAATTCTGGACAGCGTGATAGTTCACGAGCTATGCCATCGCCGCCACATGAACCATTCAAGGGAGTTTTATGACGAAGTACTGCCATCTTTCCGGATTACAGGCGATGGGACAAATGGCTCAGGCAGAACGGCGGAGCATATTTTAAGAGGGTAGTTGGAAGGAGATAATTAAAAGCATGAAACAATACAATTTTTACGGATGGCAGACAGCTGACTGTAGCCTGCTGACTCAGCATATGAAAAGATTGAAAATCCCCGGCATCTTTATGATATTTTGAGCGAAATCTGGTGTGCGGATACCTGTGCCCCGCGAATGCGGGAAAAATGGAGCCGGGAAAATCAGACTTTAGGGCAGTGTTCGATAACGGCTTTTCTTGTTCAGGATATTTTTGGCGGAAAGGTTTATGGAATTCCACGGGAGGGCGGAAACTTTCACTGTTATAATGCAGTTCCGCGTCCTGAAGGCGGTGAGTTCATTTTTGACCTTACCAGCGAGCAGTTTGGGGATGAAAAACTCTGCTATGAGAATAATCCGGAGCAGTTCAGGGAAGTGCATTTTGAAAAAGATGAAAAACGGCTTCGCTATGAGTATCTGAAAGCGGAAGTTTTAAAGAAGATGGAGGAAATGTAATGGAAGAAGAAAAACGGGAAGTTAAAATCCACGGAATATATAAGCATTTTAAGAACAAATACTACATCGTTGAAGATGTGGCATTTCATTCGGAAACCAAAGAAGAATATGTGGTTTACCGCAGGCTTTACGGGGACAATTCCCTGTGGATCCGGGAGAAGGGGATGTTTTTGAGCGAGGTAGATAACGAAAAGTACCCTGACGTAAAGCAGAAGTGGCGATTTGAGCTGGTGGAAGAAGTGTAAAAGTACGAGGCTTTACACCGATTATAATATTATTTGACAAAATGTTAGCATATATGCTAACATAAACTATGTACAGAAAAGTAACTTTCTATACAACAGCTGACGGAAAATGTCCAGTTGCGGAATTTATAGATTCTCAAACTCCAAAAGTTGCTCAAAAAATAGCATGGGTTCTTAAGGCTATTCAGGAAATTGAAAAAGTTCCAAAAACATACTTTAAGAAATTATCCGATACAGATTTCTACGAAGTCAGAATTGAGTTAAGCGGAAATATTTATCGGCTGCTAGGATTCTTTCACAATGGAAATATTGTAATTCTTACAAATGGTTTCCAGAAGAAGACCCAGAAAACACCGAAATCTGAAATAGAAGTTTGTGAAGCACGAATGAAAGACTTTCTAAAAAGGAGTAAAGAAAATGGCAAATAAAACATTTGATTTAGATGATTATATTTCTCAGCGTAAAGAAAATGATCCAGAATTTGCAAAAGATTTTGATACAGGTTATGAAGAATTTAAAATCGGTATGATGATAAAAGAAATGCGACTAGAAAGCGGAATGACACAAGAACAACTGGCAGAAAAACTTGAAACAAAGAAAAGCGTTATTTCGAGAATGGAAAACCATTCTGAAGATATCCGATTGTCTACCCTTCAAAAAGTTGCATCAGTATTTGGAAAACAGCTTAAGGTTGCAATGTTGTAAAAATGTCATAACAAAGGTTACGACCTTCGGTCGTTTGCATTTGAGGAAATTATTATCTAGTGCGCTTGCGCGCACGATGCATCATAGCCGACAGCGGGTCAAGCCCGCTGCGGAACAATCAACTGTTCCGAGCCATTATTTCGATGAGCCTAAAAATTACTTTCGCATTTTTCTTAACGGCTCTTCGATTGTAGGCAGGTACAACCAGTTGTTAGGTTGATGGCGCACTGCGCCACTTATGTTTTTTTAGAAAAAGTAGATGGAGAAAAAAAGTGGAACTTTGGGATTTATATGATAGTAAGCGAAATCCTTTACATAAAACTCATGAACGAGGGCAGCCTTTTGCAGAAGGAGAGTTTTATGTTTGTGCTGAAATTTGGGTAAAGAACTCTGAGGGCAAATTTTTAATAACAAAAAGGCATCCAGATAAAAAAGCAGGCAATCTTTGGGAATTTTCCGGTGGCGGGACACTTGCCGGCGAAACAACAAAACAATCTGCAGTTAGAGAACTGGAAGAAGAAACCGGCATTAAAATTGATGAATCAGAATTA
>JAILLQ010000029.1 GCA_024693045.1 Treponema sp. | reverse complement strand
CGTTCCAGAGCCTGTAATTTCTCTTTCTATCACTCCAAAAGACAAGCAGGCTGCTATGCAGATGTCTAAGGCTCTTAACCGCTTTACTAAGGAAGACCCTACATTCCGCGTATACACAGATCCTGAGTCTAACGAAACAATCATTAAGGGTATGGGTGAGCTTCACCTCGAAGTATACGTTGAACGTATGAAGCGCGAATACAACTGTGAAGTTGTAACAGGTAAACCACAGGTTGCTTACCGCGAATCTATTACTACAACTGGTGACTTCAACTACACACATAAGAAGCAGACTGGTGGTTCTGGACAGTACGGTCGTGTTGCCGGATTCATGGAACCAGATACAGAGAAAGACTACGAGTTCGTAGACGCAATTAAGGGAGGTGCAATTCCTAACGAATACATCCCTTCTTGTGATAAAGGTTTCCAGAAGGCTATGAAGGAAGGTTCTTTGATTGGAGCTCCTATCGTAGGTGTACGCATGACAATCAATGATGGTCAGTACCACCCAGTAGACTCTAACGATAACGCTTTCCAGATTGCTGCTATCGGTGCTTTCCGTGAAGGTTACATGAAGGCAAAACCTTCTATCCTTGAACCAATCATGAAGGTACAGATTGCTGCTCCTAATGAATTTCAGGGAAACATCTTCGGTCTTATCAACCAGCGTCGTGGTATCATCGGTGAAACAACTGATGAAAACAACCAGACAGTTGTAAATGCTGAAGTTCCACTTTCAGAAATGTTCGGATTCTCAACTATCCTTCGTTCTTCAACACAGGGTAAGGGTGAATTCACAATGGAATTCTTAAAGTACGGTAAAGTTCCAAACGCAGTAGCAGAAGAACTTATCAAAAAATACCAGGAATCAAAGAAAGCCGGCAAATAAGAGAGTCAGCTGCGCTGACTCCTGATAGATCGGAGACCGTTAAGAAAAATGCGAAAGCATTTTTTAGGTCGTCTGACTCGAGAGGCAGCTGCGCTGACTCCTGATAGATTGGAGACCGTTAAAAAAAATGCGAAAGCATTTTTTAGGTCGTCCAACATGAGAGTCAGCTGCGCTGACTCCTGATTAATCGGAGACCGTTAAGAAAAATGCGAAGGCATTTTTTAGGTCGTCCGACTCGAGAGTCAGCTAGTTTAATGCTGGACTTTTAATAAAAGAGGACTTATATTAGTTAAGTCCTCTTTTTTGTTTTTAAAGAGGACAAATTTTTTTTGAGCGAGGTAGTTATGGTAAAACAGGATTTAATAGATAAGTGCCCGGTACGCTTTTTTGATGAAGAAGCTCGCGGTGGATTAAAAACTGGACAGCTTGGCCTTATAACTGCAAAAAAAGGTTTGGGTAAAACTTCAATTCTGGTTCAGTTCGGATTGGATTCATTGTTGTTGGACCGCCACTTAGTACACGTTTCTTTTGATCAGCATTCTTCAAATGTAATTGCCTGGTATGACAGCATTCTAGCTGAAATCTGCAAGAAAAAGAATATTGACTCATATGAAGAATTTGCCGATTCAATCATTCGTGACCGAACTATTTTGAATTTTAACCAGGAAGCATTCACATTGCCAAAGGTTGTAAATACAATTAAATCTTTAAAAGAAGGCGGAATTAAAGTTTCTGCTCTTGTAATTGATGGGGTAAACCTTAAAAATGTTCCTGCAGAAGATGTAAAGGTTGTGGCTGAATTTGCCAAGGCTGAAAATCTTGTTGTTTGGTTTAGTGATACAAACGACAAAGAAGAACTTTCTGAAACAGTTTCTGCTGAACAGGAAGTTTATTTTGCGACAGTTGCCCACATAGTGCAGGGAGCAAACGGGCTTTGCATTAAGGTTCTAAAGGCAGACGGAAGTCCAATCGAAGGAGCAACCGTCAAACTTGATACAAAAACCCTTTTGATGAGCAAAAAAGATTAATCTTCGGTGCTTTTCCATGGCATCCAAAATTCTTTGAATGTTCGAGGAGGATTTATTTCCAAATCTTCGGCAAGTAAATCCTTCCATGGAACTTTTCTACGAAGCGGGCTGTTTGAAGGCTCGCTTTTTTTGTCTAATTCTTCTATATAATCATACTTTTTTAAAATAAGGCGGAAGGCATTTGCTCTGGAAAGACCTATTCCGGCAAGTCCAGGGGCTGAACCCATCATTATTATTGAAATAAGTCCTAAAAATAATTCATAAATGCTGATTACGATGGAAGGAAATAAGTTATCCAAAAAAACAAGAAAACATTTTTTTAAACATTTTAGGTAATTGTTATTCATTTTTGCCTTGATTGCAGGAAGCCAGGCAAGTGCCATCAAAATTGTAATCGAAAGCCAAACATAAACCGAACCAGCTAAAAGTCCTGCAAAAGTAACAGCCTGTTCTTTGTTTGCCGGAAAAAAATAATATTTGATATTATAAATAGAAAAAATCATAACGATTAGAAGAGTAAGTCCGTATTTTATTCCGTCCGGGATAGAAGTTTTAAGCTTTTTAAAAAAATCCTTGAATTCGACAGTACCATAGTCAGCAGTTTCTGCTGCAATATATGCCCATGCGATTGAAATAATTCCGAAAATGCAAAAAGCGAGCAAAAGCATAAAAATCCAAATATAAAGGTACCACTGACTTTCTTTAAAAATTGTAACTCCAGGGATACAAAGGGCAGTGCAAATTATAAGGGCAAAGTCCATCATAAGGTTTGGAGTAAAAAGGGAAATGACATTGTCCCAGCCGTCGTAAAAATTCTTTCTAAAAAATAAGTTGAAAAAAGTAAGCATAAAAAAATGATACTGTAAAAAGAAAATTAATTAAAGAAAGAGACGGGAGAATTGTGTTGAAAAATGTGAAATCAGTTTTTTTGGAGGGGAGCGGGCTTGATAATATATATATATAGTAAAACTGCAAAAGGTGCTGAAAAATTTACAACATATGAACATTAACAAACTCTCTGTTTTTCAGATTTCGGTTACGGAATAAAGGTTTATAAAGAACCTTTTAAGCAAGAAGTTTTATATAAAGTACAAAAAGGAGACAAGATAGAAATAACGGAATTCAGAGTCTATAAGAATGAAGCTTGTTATCGAAAAGTTATTATTCCATCAGGTAAAACGGGATATATAAATTTTGGGAAGAATAATGTTTACAATAAACGGAAAAACTGGTTGGGTTCATAAGGATTGCGTGTATGTTGACCGAGGTGGTTTCAATGTTTACGATTATTGTGTAGATGATCCGTTTGAGAAAACTGTTGATGATCATTATCATAATAACGAATATATGTATTTTGTAAAATTACAATAAACTACTATGAGCAAGTTCCATACGGGACCTGCTCATAAAAGAAGGTTTCTATGAAAAAAATAATCTTTTTGTTAACTCTGTTTTTTCTTGTTTTAATCAGTGTTTATTCTCAGCCTTATAATTTAGAAGAATTAAATATATCAGAAGAATATAATGGAACTTATTTGCCTGTCGATTATATGAATTTATTAAATCAATATAAATCTCATGAAAAGGCAATGAATGAGTTAAGGAATACACATTACACGGTTCTAATGCCTTCGGGAGATAGGATTTATTCAGATCTTCGATATCAAGATAGATATGCCGTAAAACTACAAAATGTAAAAAAATGGGAATTTAAAACACAAAATGAGACTCAAATAATAAAAGATGAAAACGGCTATGAATATAAAAAAAATTCAGATGAGCCTTTTGCCTATATCGCGATTGCAAATTATATTTTAAATGCTTTGTTTTCTGATTATGTTTCAAAAGATTTTAGGATTAATGAAAATTATTTAATTATCAACAATGAGAATTATAAATTGCATCTTAATCCGTCTTATACGCCAAAAAATATTTCTGTTTTTCTTCAAAATAAAACTCCATATTTTATTCGCTTTTCAGAAGAAAAATTGCAACTTGTAAAAGGCAAACAGAATGAAGTTTTTTGTATGCAATTCGACCCAACTGAGGAAGTTGTTTATGAATGCGAGCCTATGAGATGAAATTCAACTTAAGTGATTTTGTGCAGTTAGACACAAAAGGACTTTTAGCCGTAAATGGCGGCTACTACTGTAACGGTTCGTCAAACACAAGTGTTTATTCAAATCCGTATTACACAGGAAATTCCGGCAGCGGAACTTGTAGTTCAAAGAAAGATACAGATAAAGTTTCTGGAATGTTCGGCCAGATTACTGATGGAAGTTATGCTGATACACTTACAATGCAGTATTATAAGAATATGCATACTGTAGACGGTTACGTAACAAATGAAGTAATGAGTGATACAAAGGATGGCAACAATGAAGTTATCGATGTTAATAGTTTTTCTACAGATGCTTGTTTAATGACCGGTATTGCAAAAATTGTTTCGGAAAAAACTGGTAAAGATATAATTCCACTAGATGTTAGTAATGCAATCGACAAGAATTATGATGGTTTAGTCTCTTTTGATGAAATAAAAAACAATGTAAATGAATTATTCGGTGATGAATATGATGTAAACGTTGATTATTGGACAAAAGAAGGTAAACTTGATAAAGATAAGTTCGTTGAGATATCAAATACTCCTGATACTTATGTTTTAGGTAGGGCGTACGGAGATTTTGATGGTGACGGTACATATGAGCATCATTGGGTAGTTCTAGAAGGTTTTACTTCAGATAGAAGGGGAAGACTATGTTTTGATTACGATGGTACTAGTGATAATGATGCAAAAAATGGAAGAACCTATTATTTTGGTGGAACTGTTAACGGCGAGCAAACGGAATATACAATCGATAAAATTGAAACAATAACAGTAGTAAAAAGATAATCTTTTAGTTTAGTCTAAGAAGTTACCTTTGAATTATTTAAAAGGTGACTTCATTACGGAGGAAATTATTATGAAAAGAATATTTAAAGCATTAATTTTGGTACTAGTTTTAACATGTTTTTCGTGCGAAAAAAATGATGCAAAAAAGGCGGTTGAAAATTCTGCTACAGTAGTAAAAATCTATAAATCTACTCCAGATCCTTTTTTTATAGATGAAAAGAATTATACTTTTTACGGTATTGTACAGCCCGTGTACGAATTAGGATTTGATGATAATAATCATGCTTATTTGACAGATACCAGAAACAAAGTTCAAATAGTGTTTTTATGTTCTACTACTAATAAAGATTATGCAAAAGAAGATTTTCTAACGCATTATGATGCTGCAATAAAAAATAAGATTGATTTGGATAAGACTTTTATTTCAATTATCAATTGGTGCAAAGAAAAATCCGTAAAAAATGAAACGATTACAAGTGAACATTTTAACTCTGAACTTACCAGGTACTATGTCTATTATAATGATGCATACTGTCTTTTCCATATGTAAATTATAAGCCTGCTATTATTTTATAAAAATGCCTAACCGCAACTTGGACTAAAACAGGAGGGCACTCTCCTGTAAATCCAAATCCAACAAATCCAGATGAAAAAATGAATGGAGATGGGAATACTTTCTCAACTAAAGCTTCTTTAATGACTGCGGTTGCAAAAATAGCTTCTGAGGTATCTGGAAAAGAAATTGATCCTTATTTAGATGTAAATCAAAAAATTGATAAGAATAAGGATGGAAAACTTTCTGTTGATGAAATCTCTAATGGTTTAAATTCCTTAAAACGGGAATTAATTAAAGGGCGGAACCCTGGAAAGGCCGCTTGCAGAGGGATTTGCGCACATATTATAAAAAATAATTTGAATTTATTAGGAGATTGTGGATTTTAAAGTTATAATTGTAACTATCCAGAAAGTTGTACTTTTTTATTTTGAGGTATTCAGATGAAATTAAAATCCAGGTTTGCACTCATTGCCGCGCTCTGTGCTGTCGAAATGGCTTTGCTTGCAGGTCTTACAATGGCTGGAGCGAGTTTAATTCATAAAATTCAAAATTTTCAGTTCAGACAACAGGAATGTCAGTATGCTCTTTCTGATATAATTAACTATTTGAATCAGACTATTTACTGGTCTACAGATACTAAGACGGTTAATGATGTTTGGAAGAATAAAATTATTTCGTCTAATAAAAAATTCCGTGAGCTTTCTGAAGCTCCTATTACAAAAATTTTCCCTAAGTCATTTATTGAAGAAATTGATGAAGTAAATAATATTTGGATTAAGGTTGTTACTCTGACTAATCCTTTTAATCCGCAGATGCAGGCGATTCAGCAGCAGGAACTTTCTGATGAAGAAAGAAATTATATAAGCCGTTACGGTATTAAGGCTGGTGCGACTCGTTTTCCGGATTCTGAAAATGTTGATACTTTGCAGTCCCGAATTATTTTGATTGAACAGCAGATGAAGGATTTGATTAAAAACAGTTCCGATCTGCAGGTTAAAATGACGGAAATGTATGGTCATATCATTGTTATGGTCGAGCACTATACCAAATGGTATCAGATTATAGTTATTGTTCTTGGTCTTGTTTTTATCGGTTTGATTTTTATAAGTATTGCCAAGGGTACTGATTTAATTGTAAGTGGTATTAAAACCGTACGCGATATGTCTTTGAATTTGGCTCAAAGGGATTTTACTACTGAAATTGAACCGTCTGGTAGTAATGAAATGCAGGCTTTGATGCGTAACATGAATAACATGGTTTACGAAATCAATAACTTTTTCTTGATTGTAAAGAAAACCGCCTCTAAGGCAATTTCTTCGGGTTATTCTATTAATGATTCTTCTACAAGTACGGCTGCGGCAACTAACGAAATCAATTCCAATGTAGAAGAAATTACTATGGAATTCGATCAGATTAATGAATCAATGGAAAGGGCAGTTCGAGCCATAAATATTACTAACGAACAGGTAAGAACTTTGGTTTCTGATAACCAGAGTCAGACTTTGGCTATTGATGAAAGTACAAATGCAATTTCTTCTATGGCTAGTGCGGTTGTTGGTATTCGTGAAAATGCTATTAAAAGAACTCGGGCTGCTGCAGAAATGCGGGAACTGGTGAGTGACGGTGACAGTAAGATTTCGGCTACTAATGAAATTCTAGAAGAGGTTATGGGACAGCTGGATGAAATTGGCGAAGTTGTTACTTTGATTGACTCTATCACCGAGCAGACAAATCTTCTTTCTATGAATGCGGCTATCGAGTCTGCTCATGCCGGTGAATTTGGAAAAGGGTTTGCTGTTGTTGCAGAAGAAATTCGGTCTCTTGCTGAAAGTACTGCTGACAATGCCAAAAAGATTAACGAAGCGGTTAGCAATGTAATTGAAAAAGTTACTCAGGCTCATCAGTCTAGTCAGCTTGCTTCTAAGGCCTTTTCTAAGGTTTCAAATCATTCTTCAGAAATGATAGAATCTTTTACCCAGATTACAAAGGAAATTGGTAATATTGACGATCAGACTCATCAGATTACCCAGAAGACTGATATTACTGCTTCTACAGCGGATAAAATCAATTCTTACTGTACAAACCTTGCGGCTCAGCAGGAAACTGTTGCCCAGGAAATTACGGCGATTAAAAATCTTTTCCAGAATGCACTTGAATCTATTCACCAGATTAGTCAGGGGACAGAAGATATCGTAACTCGAATGGACGCTGTTGGTACTTTGAGTAAGGAAAGTTATAAAAATATGACTGACCTTGAAAATGTACTTGAAGAATTTAAGACAAATGAAGGTGATGAAGAGGAACTTCAGGAAGCTATTGATGATAATGCAATCAACACTGTTATTTCTGATGAATTAAGGGCTCAGCTTGAAGCAGACTTCCACGAATTGGATGGAGCTTCTGGGGTTGATTTTAATCCAGATGAGGTTGAAGAAGTTGAAGAGCTTTCTGAAGAGACAATAAATGAAGATCCTGAAAGTCTTTCTTTGCCTGAAGAAGAGGGTGAAGTTTTGAACGAAAAGCCTGAAGACCAAGAAGATTTTGAAAGTGAATCGGAAGAAAAACTTGAATAGACTTTTTGACTGAAAATTTACTAGAAAATAATAAAGCCCGAAGTTTTTAGCTTCGGGCTTTTGCTTTATTAGTAAACTGAAAGAATCTTTGAAAGTTTTTCTTTACCTATGATTTTCATAAAGCTTGCAAGGCGAGGTCCCTGATCTTTTGCAACCAAAGCCTGATACATTGCTGTGAACAAAGCCTTTGCATCAAGTCCGAGTTCTGTTGCAATGTCGTACATTGCCTGCTGGCATTCTTTGTCCATGGCGTAGCTTCCTACCTTTGGAACTACTTCGTCACGAACTCTTTTTACTGCTGTAAGCATGTCACCAGTAAGATCTGCCTTTGAGCCGTCATTTCTTAAAGAGAAGCAGAATTCTGGAGCGCAGTCTGGTGCACTGTGCTGAATCCAGAACCATGCACATGCCATTCTGCGGCGAAGACGTTCTTCCTGTTCAGGTTTTACATCTCCCAAAGATGCGATTACGGAGTCGATGTCGCCTGAGTATGTCTGAAGCAAAGTTGTAAGCATACGGAAAGTAATCTGGTAAGGCATTGTTTCTGGAATTTTGCCGTCTATCTGGCTTAATTCGTAAATGCGTTTTTCTTTTGCAAGGAATTCTTCATTCTTTGCCTTGTCTACGCCGTATACAACTCTTTCTGTTTTGTCGTAGTCTTCGTATACTTTGAGTACGTCCAGGTCGAATGAAATTGCGAATTCTGTATTAGGGCGAGTTCCTGCAAAAAGGTAGCGGAGAACTTCTGCCTGGTAAACGTCGAGTGCATCAGGAAGAGCAATTACCTTTCCTTTTGAAGAAGACATTTTACCTGGTACGCCTTTGAGGTTTACGAAGTCGTAACGCATTGTTACTGGTGCGTCCCAGTCGTAGATTTTCTTTGAAACGAGTTTTGCTGTGTCGTAGCTTCCGCCCGGGCTGATGTGATCTTTTCCGCCTGGTTCAAATACTACTTTTTCTTCGTTCCATCTCATTGGCCAGTCTACACGCCAACCAAGTTTTGCTCCTTTGAATGTGCGGATATCTGCTGTTTCGCAATTACCGCATTCACACTTGTATGTGATTCCGTATTCGCCGTCGTAATCTACGATTTCTGTTGTGTCTTTGGAACATTTTCCGCAGAAAATTGAAACTGGCCAGTATACGTCTTCTGGCTTCATTTTATGTGCTTCATCGCGGTATTCATTAAGGCATTCTTTTATGAGTTCGCGGTTTTGCATAGCTTTTTTCATGCCTTCTGCATATCGGTTTGCACGGTAGCGGCTTGCCTGGTAAAGGAATTCAGGATGGATTCCAACTCGTGGAAGCTGATTTTCTATGTCTACTTCGTGGTGGCGTGCATAATTTTCGTTTCTTTTTGTTGTGTCAGGTACTTCTGTAATTGGATAGCGAAGGTATTTTTCCAGGATTTCTGGATCTGGCATGTTTGCAGGAACTTTTCGGAATACGTCGTAGTCGTCCCACGAATAAATAAAGCGAACATTTTTTCCGCGGTTTCTGAGAGCGCGAACAACCAAATCAACTGTAATGATTTCGCGGAAGTTTCCAAGGTGAACGGTTCCGCTTGGGGTGATTCCAGATGCACATGTGTATGAGTCAAGGTCTCCCTTTTCTCTGATGATTTTGTCTGCCATCTGGTCTGCCCAGTGAATGCAAGAAGAGTTTTTTTCGTTACTCATTAGTTTCCTCTAAAGTGAATAGTATAGGAATTATAATGAAAACGAAGACTAGGTTCAATGTGAAAGAAAAAGTAATATAAGCAAGCCTTCGCTGCGCTGTTTAATATAGGGCGGTTCTTACTACTCTAAAGCCGGCATTGTTGAAGCGGGCTGTAGGGGCATTACCTACACGCTTGTTCAGATCCATATCGTACTGGTAGGCGCCGCCTCTACATGAACGCTGGGTTACGCTGCTGCTTTCTGGCCCTGTGGCTGGTGTAGAAGTATTCAAAGAGCTTTCATACCAGTCCCAGCAAAGTTCGCATAGGTTACCACTCATATCATAAATATTTGCTCCGTTTGCTTTTTTATCTTTTACTATATGGGTGGTCTTATTTGAGTTTCCACTGAACCATGCATAATCGTTGTATGTGTCGCTACCGGCGTAGCGTGTTTGTGTACCATATATACCCATATGACCACCGCGGGCTGCGTATTCCCATTCGGCTTCTGTTGGAAGTCTGTAGCCGTCTTTACTCATATCCTGAGTTACAGCATTCCAGCTATCATTAGAAGACGATGGCCCATAGTATTTACTGTCAGAAGTTACTATTCCACTCCAAGAGCTTGGATCTGTAGTACCGTCTATTGTGTAAACAGGGTCTAGACCTTCTGCTATACTTCGAAGATTGCAATATACTAAAGCATCATACCAGCTTACATACATGGCAGGCTGGTTATCTCCATCACCTGTTTGATAAGTAGTTGAACCTGAAATTGCTTGGGTCCCTGGAGTGCTTCCTCCATAAGTACAGTAAGTTTCGTATTCTTTTTGTGTAACTTCATGGTCACAGATGTAGAAAGCGTCAATATCGATGCTTCTTCCGTCTAAGAAAACTCCTGAAGAAGCTATTAAACGTGTTATATTATTTGCTTCAATCTTTACAAAGTCAGAGCGGTATACACAGCCGCTTGAAGGGTTTATTTTGTAGAGATAGTTTACATCACTTCTAGGAGTAACAAGGAATTTGTTTGCATAGTCCGTCACATAGTCTGTGGAAGTATAATTGGAAAGAACCTGAACGCCATCTACTCCAATTTCTGAAGGATAAGAACAAGGAGTGATTGAGGCAATAGGAGAATCTGCTGTTAAAGCAGAATTTAGAGATAATGTTGTTCCTGAATAGAGGTAAATAGAATTGTAGCGCTCTATATCAGGAGGAATCTGGGCTGAGGCAGAAATTATAAATTTGCTGTTATTACCGTTACTATAGTAAGCACCTGAGAAAAGATAATATGCATTTGTGCTTTCATTGTTTGAAATACTTCCTCCTGACATTGTAATTGTATATTGGGATGCATTAAAAATGGCTCCTCCTAAAGTAGCTGCATTATATTTGATTGTACCATTTGCTATGTAGGTATTATTACTTGTGTTATAAATGGCTCCACCTCGTTCTGAGTAATTATAATAAATTCCTCCTGTAAAATCGGAATCAGGATCATTTGAAGTTATATAACCTATGTAGACATAGCCATTATTATTGTAAATTGCTCCTCCATAGTCTGCTGAATTAGAGTGATCAGTAGAGTTTGCAACTGAATAAGTATTTTTATCTCCAATTACACCGGTACCATTTAGATATAAATAAGCCCCACTTTGGTTATATATTCCTCCTCCGTTACCATCACCAGTAGAAGTGTTTCCGGCAATTGAGCCTGCGGATATAGTCACCCTTCCTTCATTGTAAATTCCGGCTCCATTTGCATTTGGTGAATTATTATTACTTACAGAACCTCCTGAGATTTCAATGGAGGAGTCCTCAGCATTGTTATAAACTCCACCACCACCGTTTCCAGAAGATGCATTAGCAGTGTTATTAGAAATTGATCCACTAGGAAGGGTTATTTTGCTATTATCATTATATATGCCACCACCTTGTTTACTTGCCGTATTATAGTTTATTTCACTTGAAGCGATAGATAAAGTCGTTGTTCCCGAATTAGTATATAATCCCCCTCCATATTTAGTAGCTAAATTATGGTTAATTTTCATGTTAGTTACAGAAAACGGAGTTCCCTCTATGTAAATACCACCTCCGTTAGATGTTGAGGCATTATATGAGATATTTCCTCTTACAAGGTAACAAGACGCATCATTACTATAAAGGCCTCCTCCATCCCCTTGTGCATAATTGTAGAAGAGTCCTCCATCATAGTCAGTATCTGTTGTGAGAGAAGAATGGTTATATCCTAGATTTAGAGTGCCTTCTGCGTAAACTCCGCCACCTTTACCTGTAGCGTAGTTTCCGTATGAAGTAGGGGTTGGGGTTCCTGTAGTCGTAGTCTTTAAACCAATTACAGAATCTCCTGTTAAACTTAAAGTTCCTCCTGAACCTATTCCGGCTCCTCCTCCATTTGTTGCTTTGTTCAAATAGATTGTACCACCTGTCATGTTGAAACTTGCTAAAGTATAAAGGCCACCGCCATTACCACTTGCTGTATTGCTATTAACAGAACCTCCGTTCATAGTGATCTTTCCACCAGACTGGTAAATACCACCGCCATTACCAGCAGCTGTATTACTATTAATAGATACTGCTGTTAGCACTACTGTTCCGTCTGCCTGGTAAAGCCCACCTCCATGAGCTGCACATGCGTTGTAGTTTATATTACCTGTTTTAATGTAGATATAACCAGAAGCCAAGTATATTCCGCCGCCTCCACTACTTGAGTCAGAAGCGTAGTTGTAATAGATTCCACCTGTTAATTCTTGCTGTGTACTAGCATCTGAATAGCCCATGTAGATATATCCGCCATCATTGTAAATTCCGCCTCCAAGAGCAGCTTTATTTGCGTAAGAAGTCGAAGATGCGGCTGTAGTTTGACTTTCCCCGATAGTAGTGTTTCCGTAGAGGAAGAGTTTTGAATTTGAAGCCAGGTAAATAGCTCCACCATAACCTGAAGTAGCAATATTAACCGTATAATCATCTCCACTTTTTCCAAGCTGACTTGTTCCGTATATGTATAGATTTGTTCCTGAAGCAGCATAAATTGCCCCCCCGTTTTGGTTGGCCTGATTACCATAGAAGTTTGTGCTGTCCAAGTAGAGACTTCCAGAAGCAAGGTAAATACCTCCTCCAAGCCCTCCCTCGTTGCTGCTGCTAGTCGTACTTTGGTTGTCGCTTATTTCACAATTAGACAGAGTGAGTACAGAAGTACCTGTTTTTCTGATTGCAGCTCCATTAATACCTTCTATTATGTTGTTACTTAGTACAATATCGTTAAGAGACACTGCTTTTGAAGCTGAAATTATCAGGATTGATTCTGTATAATTCCCAGAGATTGTAGCAGTACTTGCAGAGGAATTTTTTGAAATTGTAAGGGAAGTTGCCGACAAATCAGATGAAATTTCTGCACTGTCTGTTATTGTTCCTGAAAGGTAGAAAGTCCAGTTCATAGAAGATGAACATTTATTTGTGCTTACTACATTGTTTATTTGATCAAGAGCTTGAGTCAGAGTTGGTAAACTTTCGGCTTCTGTAAAGCCGGCGGTTATACTTGAAGTAGAAGCAGTTGCCCCTTCTTTTATGTATAAAACAGGAAGGCCGTAATTAGCGTAAAGAGTTGTATTTTCTGTTATGCTAATATCTGATCCGGCAAGGTAACTGCTTCCCGAACCATCTGATGTAGTATTCCAGTTTAAGAAAATGTGATCTTCATACGAAATTCCTGAAGTATCTATTGAATAAATAGAAGAGCTTTCTCCTTTTTTTAGAATTTGAATGGATTCTGAAAGACTTCCGCCGTTAGCGTCGTAGGTAAGGGTCGCGTAACTGTTTCCCGCTGTAAAATAACCTTTATTTACACTGGAAGGACCATAATCAATTCTTGCATAGACTATATTGACATTTGATGAATCCAGAGTTGTTCCTGCTCCACCTACTAATTTAGTACAGTTGTAGAACATGCGGGAACTTCCTGTAATACTAGTTAAAGAAGACCAATCTACAGTTTTATCAACAATGATTGTTTTCAACTTTGTGCATTCGGCAAAAGTGTGAGTAGTATTTGTCAAACTTGAACAGTCAAAGTTTGATAAATCAAGGCTTTCAAGAGCGCTACATTTGTAGAACATATAAGACAGCTTTGTTACAGATGAAATTGTAAAGTCATCACCAAAAGTAATGTTTTCTAATTTTGTACATTCATAAAAACAGCATGATAGGTTAGTTAAGGAGTCACTTGAAAAATTCGAAAGGTCAATAGAAGTAAGCTCTTCACAACCATAGAAAGTGTTTTCCATTGTTGTTATTTTTTTAGTGTTGAAAGAACTTAAATCTATAGAAGTTAAGCTCATGCAGCTGTAAAAAGCAGACGAAAGGTCTGTAATGTTACTTGTATCAAATGAAGTTAAATCAAGGTTTTCTAATTTTTTACAGTTGTAGAAAAGTTTTTCAAGACTTGTGATATTTTCAGTTTTTATGGCTGATAAATTTTCAATAGTCGTAAGAAGATAGCAGTTGTAAAACATGGATCTTATATCAGTTAATTTTGTTTCATCAGTTGAAGAGCCACAAAAAGTATCGCTTAATTTGAGGGTGGTAAGCCCAACTTGTCCTGAAAACATTGAATTCATGCTTGTAACGTTCTTACAGTTAAAGGAAGATAAATCTAGTTCAGTGAGATTAGCACCACTTTCTTGCTTGAACATTGATTCCATGGTTGTAACTTTTTCTGTGTTAAAGCCTGATAAATCAACAGAAGGAAGATTTTTTGTATTTTTAAACATGGAACTCATGTCTGTAACATTGGCTGTGCTAAAGTCATTACCAAAAGTAATACTTGTAAGACTAGTACAGCCGGAAAATAGGCTGGACATATTTGTTACATTTTCACTGTTAAAGCCACTTAAGTTGATTTCTTTTAAACAGCTGCCTTCAGAAAAAGTGCTGCTAAAATCTTCTGATAAGTAAATTGGACATGAATTAGAGTTATTGGTAAAGCCTTTTGCATAGTAATAGATTGTTTGCGGGCTGGTAGAGGTATCTATCCAGGCGTAACAAGGAATTGGAGAATCGTCTGTAGAAAGTGTAATTTTTTCCAATGCTTCAAGTTCACTATCTGTAATACTTTCTGTGTAAGGTACAAAATTTTTAGAGTCATACCATCCTATGTAGTATGGAGAAGGCGTTAAAAGAGCATTTATTTCTGGACCGCTTTTCATTTTTACGGTCTTCCAGTCTGCATAAAGGGTAATATTATCTTCTATAACCAGTTCTGTTAGCAAAGAGTCGCTCAAATCGGCTTTTTTGTGCCAACCCAGCATGTAGTAGCTTTTTCTGTATGTGTTCTCTGCTACAGGTAGAGTAATTTTTGTGTATTTTGGATAGGTAAGAGTTAAATCGTAAGTTGGAAGCCACCAGGAATTACCACTGGAATCTGCCATGTTAGAAAAGGTGATTGTGCACAGGGAGTTTATGTATTCTTTTGTTAGTTCTATTGGAGCCGAGGTAGTACTGCGAACTCCTGGAATAACACGAACAAGTTCAACATAATTTGTAGTAGTTATTTTGCTGGAATCCGTTGAGTCCTGGCAGTAGAGTTTATATGAAAGAATATAAGTTCCCTTTGCCAGTTCTGATTTTTCAAAGGTGTAATTATTTGTTCCGCTAGTAGCCGTAAGTTCAGTTTCAGATTGAATAATCTCTCCTCGTAAGTTTTTTAGGCTTGCTGTAATTTTTGTAATTCCAGCATCGGAAGGAGCAGAAAGAGAAACATAAAGGCTACCATTACCTGATTCAAGTTCCTTTAACTCAAAAGATATCGAGTTTTCACCTGGAACAATATCTTTTGTAACCGAAGAGGTAAAAATTGTAGTTCCGTCTTTTTGTGCACTTAGCTCGAAAGTCCATCTGCCTTTTTCGAGTTCAAGGGTAACAGCTGAAAATTCTGTGTAAGTAGAAAAGCTTTGAGTCAGGTGTTCTGTCATGGACGAGGTGTAGTATTCCAGACTGTAAGTAAGGTCGTTTATTCCAACATCCTGTGGTACTGCAGAGCGGGTATTTTCGTATATGCTTTTTGCAGTAAAAGAAACTCTAACTCTATTAGCTTCTGCTTCCTGAGCTTTTCTTTGTTCTTCTGCAATTATCTGAAAGAGAATGAAGTTTTTTGTGTTATCATCGTTCGAAACATAGTTAGTACAGGCTGAAAAAAATACAATTTGGAAAATTATTAACAGAGAGAAAATTATATCTCTTTTTACTTTACCTGATAAATTAATCATTCTAATTCTCCTTTTTAGAACTTATTACTTTACTATAGTGAACGTTGTTTCTGCTGTTGCTGAATTTCCACTGGAATCTTCTGCATACAAGAGCAAGGTGTGATTTCCAGCAGAATAATTGTTTGTCGTAATTATAAATGTTGTAGTTGAACCTGTCTGAACAGATTCTCCGTCTACAAACCAATAGAAATTATTGTAGCCAGCTGTTGTCGTTACGGTAAAGGTTGCTGTGCTTGTGTGACCAGCATCTATTAGACCGGTAATTTCTGAAGTCAATGTGAGAGTTCCGCTGTTGTCGGAATAAGTAGGTACTGATATTGTAATACCATTTGCTGTAGTTGCAAGCCATTGTGCGTAAAGAGTTACATTATTTGCATCTACAGTAAATGAAGTCACATTTTCACTCTGATATGCCTGACCGCTTCCGTCTGCTTTTGTGTTCCAGCCGTTGAAAGTGTATCCCAGACGGGAACCTATGTCGGTAAAGTTCACATTACAAGTATCTTCATATGCGAGGGTAACTGCTGAAGGAACTGCTATTGTCTCTGTAGCAACATTGTCATCATAGGTAATTGTGTAATTGTTTCGGTCGTACA
The DNA here is from genome assembly GCA_024693045.1 of Treponema sp. Classification (GTDB taxonomy): domain Bacteria; phylum Spirochaetota; class Spirochaetia; order Treponematales; family Treponemataceae; genus Treponema_D. Next base: position 16,518 of record JAILLQ010000029.1, on the reverse strand, counting down.
AAACTTCAACTACGGTCGTTCCGTCCTCAGAGATGATTTGCTGACTTATTGGTTGAGCTGTAAATCCTTCTATAGAGAGTGCTACTGCAGCGGTTTCAGTGTTTTTGTCGCCGTAGAAAGTCTGTGTTTGATATTCTGTGTATGTGCTGGCATTTAAGTCCTGGGTTTTATGTACAACAGAATATGAGTATAAAGTTGTTTTCCACTGAGCAAGCAGAGTTATATCTTCATCTCTAACCGAGATTGATGGATTAGAACTTTCTGAATAAATGATTCCGTCGGATAAATCTTTCCATCCGGTAAATTCAAAATGTTCCCGACTTCCTATATCTGTGAAGTTTAGTAGAACACTTTCCCCATATTTATGAGTTGTACTTTCAGGCACGCTTGTATAATCATCACTGTAAGTAATTGTATGAAGATTTCTGTTATAGAAAACTTCAACTACGGTAGATCCATCTTCTGCAATGATTTGCTGGTTTATTGGTTGAGCTGTAAATCCTTCTATAGAGAGTGCTACTGCTGCGGTTTCAGTGTTTTTGTCGCCGTAGAAGGTCTGGCTATGATATTCTGTGTATGTGCTGGCATTTAAGTCCTGGATTTTGTGAACAATAGAGTAAGAGAATAAGGTTGTTTCCCACTGAGCTTCAAGGGTTGTGTCTTTATCAGGAATCACTATATATGGGTTTGAACTTGCCGAATAAGTAATTCCGCTTGAGAAATCTTTCCAGCCGGTAAATTCAAAGTGTTCCAGACTTCCTATATCTGTAAAATTTAGATAAACGCTTGTACCGAATTTGTGAGCAGTGCTTTCTGGCACTTGTATTTCTATCTGGTCTAAGCCATCGGTGTAAGTTATTGTGTGAATATTTCGGTCGTAGTAAATTTCAATTATAGTAGTCCCGTCACTAGCTATACTTTTTTGTTCAAATGGCAAAACTGTGAAGCCTTCGTACTCGTTTGCTATAGCCTGAGTATTTTTACCCACTTGTCCTTGTTGTGTTGTAGACTCCAGGATTGTATATTCGTCGTCTTCAATATTCTGAAGAAGATGATTTACTGTGTAATTTACATAATTGTTTTTAGCTTCTTCTGCTAAAACTGCTTCTGCTACAGAATCTAGGTCGTCCATAAGTGTATCGCAAGAAAACAGAAGAGTAGAAAATGGAATTAGTAAAAAAAGAAGCAATAGGGGGATTTTTTTTTCAAATTTCAGCATCTTAGTCCCCCTTTGGTATAGAATCAGGGGTGGAAGCAAAAGTCCAGCTTGAAGTATCAATCTGATTTTTCTTTCCAAATCTATAAAGAAGGCCTAACTTTCCTCCTATGTAATGAGCCTGGTCTCCGTCTTCAAAAGAAAGATTATAGAAAGGAGATACTTCAATTGAAATTCCGTCAAGAAGGCTCTTGAATGGACTGAATCTAAAAGCTAAAGAGCCGGAAATAGCCGGTGATAAATAAAGCCCGTTTGCGTCTTTTGAAGAACGTACATAATCAAACTGTACTCCTCCTTCAATTTGAGGCTGTATGCTGAAACTTTTGGTAAACTGGAAATTAAGCAATAAACCGCCTAAACCGTTAAAGGCGTACCATTCTTCAATGTAATCCAGGTTTGCCATAACTGTTTCTGCATCGGCGTGAAGGCAGAGTCCCACATTAACCCGGGATTTGGTGTTGAAGTAGAAATTATAGGCAATTCCGGCACCAAGGAAGTTTTCAGCGTGATTTTCCATTCTTGAAAGAGGAAGGTAATCTTTTAAGTATAGACCTATTTCGTTGTGGCCACGATTTTTTTCAGAAAGGAAAAGACTCTTGTTCTTTTTTGTTGCTTCATGGAAGAATTGTTTTACAGGTTCACTTTTTATAGAATCTTCAATTTCTTTAAGTTGTCTTTCTTTTTCTGTTTTTTTGTCAGCTTCGGCTTGTTTTGCATCGGCTTCGGCTTGTTTTGCAGCTGCTTCTGCTCTTTTTGCTTCTTCCATTGCAGCCTGTCTTGCCTTTTCTGCAATAGGATCTATAACCTGAAAGGCTTCTGTTTCATCATAATTGCCATTTGGGTTTTCTATTCTAAGATACCATTTTCCTTCGCGAACCCGGTAAAATTCAGCTTCGTTAGCGGAATAATATTTTTCTGATTCGATCGGAGTAATTTTACCCGGAACAGCTTGTCTGCTTATTTCGTTAATAAGGCTGACTTTTGCTCCCGGTAAAAGATTAAGGAAGGTAGACTTAATATTGAAGAAATCTGTATTTTCTGGAAGATATACATATTTTGGCTGATTTTTAATTACCGGTTTTAATTTTGCCAGTTCATCTTCTTTCTTTTCTTTTTTTTCTTTTAACTGCTCTTCTGCATCCACAATTTTGAATGTGTCAGAAAGGCCTGTGTGACCACTTTGATTTATTACTTTTATTCGGTAAATGCCGCTTTTTACGAGCTCTGTAGTAATTTTAGAAGTGTTTCCAGTTTCGTTTCCGCCCGTTTTTGCCGTGATATTGAATCTGGCTTCGCTTTCTCGGGAAGTGTTTTCATTTACGAGGAAGATTTTGGACTGTTCAGAGATAAGATTAATCTCTGCTTTTATTTCTAATTCTTCTGCATTCAGAGGAATTAGAATTTTCTTTTCAATCTTTTTTATTATCGGTGTATTAGCTTTAAAGACTTCAAAAGGAGTCCAGTCATTTACGCCGGCTTCTCTTTCAAGATAGTCATAAACATAGACACGGTACTTGTATTTTCCAGGTTCAAGCATAAGGCTTGCAGAATTTTTTTCTGTTTGAATAAAGGTTGACTTTCCGCTTGCAGAATTCATTACTTCAAGGCGATAGTAGTAGGCATTTCTAGCTTCATGCCATTCAATTTTTTGTTCAGCCTTTGAAGTTTGGGCAAAAAGGTTCTGAGCTAAAAGCAAAAAGAGAGAAATCAAAGATGTTGTTATATTCCGGAAAATTCTATTCTGCATAGGTTCTCTCCGGTTTTATTGCTTCAACAGTTTCAGGAATTCCAAAGTCGATTCTGAAGCTGTTTTTCGCAGTCTGGCTTTCTCTTTCTATGAAACCGTCTTTTGCCCTTGTTACTGCTTTTACTGTCCATTCAAAGCGGCCTACATCCAAAAGTGAAAGGTCCGAAATAGTGTAAGTAGTCTGTTTTGTATTCTTCAAAGTTTTCAGGTTTGTTAATGAACCGTCTATGTTTCGCTTCGAAAGGGTAAACTCGTAGTCGCTTGCAGCTGGAACTGCATCCCATGTAAAGGTTATCCTTCTGTTTTTGCGGAAGAATTCAGAACCGAGTATAACCTCTTCCCCTGGACTTTTTAGAATTGGAGTAGAAAGAGGGATAATGTCTGAAATAGAAAAATAAACTTCTTCTGAATTGATAGAGTATCCGTCTGTTGTAACAGCTTTTACCTGCCATTTGTATCTTCCGCTTTCCAGCCTGTTTATTGAAGCCTGAGTGCGAAGGGCTGTGTCTAAAGTTCTTTCTGTGGTAAAGGAGCCGTCTGGATTTTGCCTAGAAATCACCAGTACATAAGATTTAGGAGAATCTTTTCCGTTTATCCAGCTAAAGGTAATTGGTGAGCGAAGGGCTACCAGTCCTGGAATTTTTGAGTCTGCTTCCGGGGCTACCGTTTTTATGTTTGTCGGTTTTCTTACACTGAATGAACATTCGTAAGCTTTGCCCGTTCTAAGGGATGAATTTTCAGTACTGCCAGAAATAGCCTGAATACGGCCTGTGAAGCGACCTTCAGGAAGCTTTACTTCTATACTTCTTTCGTAGATGGAGTCTTTTTCAAGCACAACTTTGTTGTTATTGTCTGTAACTTTCAGGCTATATGAGTCTGCATTTTTTACACCAGTCCATGAAAGTGTAACTGGCGAATCGTTGAAGGCTACCAATTTCTGATTATTTGTTGGCGAAGTAAAGACTGGCATTCCAAGGGGAGCAATAATAGAAAAACGTCTAGGCTGTGTTGGGTGTATGATTTTGCCGTTTTCGCTCATTGCTCCAATTCGCCACCAGTATTCGCCTTCTGGCAAAGAAAGGTTTGTAAGTTTACTGTCTCTTTGGCTTTTGATGAGTTTTATGCTTTTAAATTCAGGGTCTGAAGCAATCTGGAAAATTGAAATTCCACTTTCTTTCCAGTCGTCGCTTAGATTCCAGATAAAGTTTGTTTCTGCAAATTTACCTTCTTCACAAGTAAAACCGTTTTCTGGGTAAATAAGTTTTGAATCCTTGGGAATGTAGCGGGAAAGGGTAAACTTTCTTGCATCTGATTCATTGTATCGGTCTAAGTCACTTTCTGAATGTCTTACGATTTTCCACCAGTATGAACCATCTTTTAATTCTCCTGGACTAAATTCTTTTTCAAATCTAGGAGAAGATGTTTTTGCCATATATGCAATATCAGTAAAGTTTTTGTCATAGGAAATTAAGATATCGTAATTTGCACTTATTTCACTTTTCCACATGAAGTTTGCATTAAAATTATTTTTCCATGTGATTTCTGCATTATCCGCAGGAACTGTCAATTCCGGTTTTTTTAGGTATTGGTCTTTTGATACGGTAAAAGCGATTGCTTTTGTGCTTTTTCCCCAGCCTGTATTGTTTACGGGATAATATGGTTTTACAGCCCAATAGTATGAACCGGCTTGTAGTGAATCAAGAGTAATAAATGTATCTCTTGTTTCTCTTTCCAAAATTGGATTGCTCAAATCTGAATAGTTTGAAACTATGAGTTTGTAGGTGTCTGCGTAAGATGAACCATTCCATCGGAATGTAATCTTTGGGTTGTTGGCTAAGTAGCGGAAGTCGGAAAGTTCAGCTGGTGCCAATGCTTCTATCTGGGGAACTTTCTCTATAGAAAGTCTTCCTTCTTTTTTTGTAGTCTGGTCATTTCCCGCAAAAACTCTCCAATAAAGGATTCCTGAATTTGCAGAAAGTTTTACAGAGTTTGAATTTTTTAGGTTCTTTTCAAAGGCTATTGTTGAAAAGTCTCTGGTTTTGGAAGTCTGGATTGTAATTCCTTCAGGAATTTCGCCTTTTACCTGCCATTCAAATAAAATAGGAGTCGCTTCATTTGTGAAATTTAGTATATGGCTTTCTTTTTCAGGCTTGAGCATTGTAATGTTTACGGCAGCTTTTACGATTTCCTGACCTTTTGCAAGGTTTACTGCTTCTCCACTTGTTACTGTTGCCTTTTGACCATCTTCAGTTTTAATAAGGGCTTCTCCACCTTTTACTTCGATGTTCTGTTTTCCACTTGTAGAGTCTGATTTTGCAGACAGGCTGGCTCCTTTTTCCATGTTTACAGAAGAACCGTCTGAAAAATTAAGGGCAACATTTTTCGCTTCTGTATTATTACTTGCAGAAACCTGAATGTCTCCGCCGTCAATTGAAAGTTGAATACCTGTTTCGGTGTTGTAATTCAATTGAAGCATGGAATTTTCATAAATATCCAGATTGGTTCCGTCTTTAAAGTGAATTGTTGCCTGGGCTAAATCTCCTGTGCGGATAAAGTCTCCGTCGTAGAGCGGTGTATTTTGCTGAACACGCTCCCAGGCAACCCTGTCAGAAAATTTTCTCTGAGCAATGTTGTATTTGTATGAGATAGTTGCAATTGAATCTTTGTCTGTCCTTACTCCCGAACTATTCAAGTCATTCCAGAAAAGCCATACGAATAAGCTCGAAAAAGAAAGACAAGTTACCGTTACAAAAAAATTAAGTAGCGGCGATTTGAATCTTATTTTCCTCTTCATTCAAATTAACCTTTCCGAAATCTGGCTCAGGAATTCCTAAAAGTTTTCTGACATCAGAGATATTCTTAGGACCATAATAACCAGCAGCTTTAGCACAATCTAAATCTATTTTAAAATTTGGAATTCCACGTTTAAAGAATTTTTCTATATCGAATTGAGGCATATTTACTACGCCATAGAAATGTTGTTTACCTTTTCCTTTTACTTCAAATTCTACAGGAATCTGCTCAACAACAATTTCGTATTTAAGATTTTCTGGCTTAATAAAATAGCCGTTTTCCTTACATTTGATATATTTTTTTGCAAGAATGTCGTATGTGTCCTGTGTAATCAAAATATCTGTGCCACAGGGTTTGTTTGAAGCTTCTGTTCGGCTTGCAAAGTTTACAGCGTCTCCAATCGAAGTAAATTCCATTTTGTCCTGGGAACCTAAGAAACCTACTGTTGCTCGTCCAGAATTCAGGCCGGAACCGATTCGGATGTGAGGCTTATATTTTGCCAAAGGTTCGCCTTCGTGTTTTTTTGTAAAGGCTTCTGCGTCCTTATTGTATTTCATCAAGGAATATCGCATTGCTATACAACAGGTAATTGCCCTGATTGCATCTTCTCGAACATAGCGGTCATGAGCTGCTTTTTTTTCTTTGTAATATGGCATGTCCGGATCCAACATTTCCCAGTCAAGGCTGTTGTTTCTCAAAACTCCCCAGCAGGCCATGATAGCATCACCTTCAAATTTATCTACAATTCCGCCGGTAAGTTGAATACAGGTTACCATACGGCTCATGTAGTCGTTCAAAAATCCGATGATTTCTGCGGCAGATTTTTCGCCAAAACGGTTTTTAAATCCATCTGAAATTGCTGTAAAACCTCTGATATCGCTAAAGAAAATCGTTATATCCTTAAGGTGAGGATTAAAGTCAATCTGCTTTTTGATAATAGCTTGGGTTACCCCCTTATTAGTAAGGGTTGTAAATGTATTTAGGATTTCTCTTTCTCTTTTTGTACTTTTTGCAAGGACACCGATTTCATCTTTTCCGTTTTCTTTCAAAATGCTAAAAAGTTCTGTATTCAGGTTACCCTTGTTGATTTCGTTTACTACGGCTGTAAGTTGTTTTAGCGGAACAGAAAGGCTCTGGGCAAAAAAGTAAACAACCAGCAGAGTAAGGAAGAGAATTGCGGCAGAAATATAGATGTTTCGAATGGTTGTGCGTTTTACCCCTTCGTAAATGATAGAAGTTTCTACGATTGTAATAACGCCTCCGTTTCCGATTTTAAGTTTTCTGAAGGCACCGATATATTCTTTTCCGTTTTCTTCTTTGTAGGTAATTTGTGCATTGTTTTGGGAACTGTTCAGCATTTCCTGCATGATTTTTCTGTCTTTCATGTTGCTTCCTTTTAAAAGAAGCGAAAGATCTCCGTGAACAAGTACTTCTGCATCGTTATTTACTATGAATGACTGGTTAATAGTACCCATAGAAATAAGTTCGCTCAGTGAGTCACTGGAATAAAGAACACAAACTGCGGTCTTCTGGTCTCCCAGGGTCAGAGGGTGAAAAATTGCCAGTACAGGTTTTGAAAAAAATGGACTGGCATTTGAAAGCTCAAAAGTACCGTTTTCTGCTGATTGAGTTTTTTCACTTTCCTGGCGGAAGTAATTTTCTACACTACTTTTTTCTATTCCATTTGAAATTAGAAAAGGAAGATTATATAAAAATTGATTTGTGTTAGGCATATAAATTGAAATCAATTCTTTGTTATGATCGAAAAATAAAGTTTCTGCTGCATGAATTTCTGTTTCACCAGTACCTGCATTTTTTAAAAGTTCCAGGAGAAGTTTGATTGAAGATGATATAGTTTCAATGCGGTTTTCAAAATCTCCGGCAGTTCGGCCATTCATCACAAGATTGTTTTCTTCCGCATTGATTTTTACATCCTGGGTTACAAAGAAAGAAACCAGGTAAGTGACACCACCTAAGGCTACAATGAAGAGAAAGGAAATAATGAGCAATAGTTTTCTTCCAATGGGATTTCTTACTTTTAGTTCTTTTTCTATTTCTTTTGGATCCGAAGACTGGAAAGCACTTCCAAATTTTTTATTTTCACTTAGAGGTACTTTTTTTGCCTTGGCTTTATGAGACTTTTGTATTTTTTGAGATTTCTGCTTTTTGGCTTTTTTATCTGTCTTTCTGGCTGCTTTAAAACTTCCGTAGCCGGAGACATTGCCAATTTTTCCTGATTCAGTTTGTGTCTGCTCTTTTGTATTATTCATAGTCATACCCAAAGAGTTTGTTTTACCATTTTTGTAAAAACAGCTGATAACAAACTTTCTTCTATATATTTCCGTTTTTTTATTTTACCATAGAATATGGCAAAAGCATATTTTTTCTCGCTTTATTATCGGCAGAAAATATGGATATGTTGAGAAAAAAAAGTGTGTTGAAAAAAAAGAAAAAAATTGTTTTTTTTAAAACATAGCCTATAATTTTCACGAAATAGGAATTAATTTCTTGTTTTATGTAACTTTACAGTAATATGAAAGTTTTATAATTTGACTGAAAATTCTAAAGAGTTTTTAGAAGGAGTCATGATAAAAAATACGTTTATGTAATTTTTATCATTTTACTTTGAAAGGACTTGTTTTAACAGGAGATTAAATGAAGAAGATTAAATTTATTTTACTTGGAATCCTTATGTCTATTTCTATGTCACTTTTGTCTGCTGAAAAAGTAGAAGTCGATTACAGATTAAATGTTCTGGAAAATGACGGAAAGGATTATCTAACATTAACCGTTGATGGAAAAACTTATGAAGATTCCTATGACCCTGAAAAAGGGGATTCAAAACTGGGAACTGATAAGCTTTTAAAAAAACTTCGTAAGGATAAAAATGACATTAGAGTCATGCCTAAGGGACTTCGTAATGTTTTAGCCTTTGCCGTAAATCCTCCAAAAGAAAAAGAAGCAAATATGCTTCAGGTTACTTCTAAGGGTAAAACTGTAACTCTTTTGTGTTGCACAGAAGGGGGAAATGCAGTTCGAATGCAAACTGATGACAGCGGTTATATAGATTTGGATTCAAGTTTTAAACGAGCTCAGATAGCTGCTGAAAATCTTGATGGTTCTCTTACTTTTATAAAATCAGTTTTAAAAGATGGTTCCCATGACAATAAATCATTGGCTTCTGTTGACTGGAATAAAATTGATTTTGATAAAGACAGGGCCAGTAAGAAAGCCAGTAAGTATTATCATGGCAAACTTAAAACAGATTATAAAGACGGAATACTTACAATTAGCGGAGTGATTGTAAAGTAAGAATAGTATTCGTAAGGGGAGTTTATAGGGAGTATGAAATGAAAAAATTTTTAGGAATTTTAGCCGTTTTGGGCTTATTTTTGGGAAATTCAGCTTGTACTGTTGATAGTTCTAGCAGCGATAATTTGCTTTCTCTTATGAATACAGCAAGTTCTTCAGGAGTTTCTCTTAGCGGTTCTTACACAGAATCATCAAGCGGGCTTTCTGCAGAAACTACGACTTCTTATTCAAGTTCTTCTACTGTTGATACATCAACTTACTCAAAAGTTCTGTATGTAAATCTTTCTGAAGGTAAGTGGTCAAACGACAACTCAACTTTTACAGATCTTAATGTAGGTGGAGATGCAGCTTCTGTTTTTACAGATGGATTGGTAACTGTTAAGTACACAAAAAACAGTGGGGAATCTACAGGGCTTGTAAAAATTGATGCTCAATCTGCTACTTATGACCTGGCTGTTTACCTGAGTGGAACAGCAACAAAGGGTGGTGTAAAGATTCAGTCAAACGGAAGTAATAAAATTGCAGTTTATCTGAATAATGCAACAATCACTTCTTCAAGCTATCCATGTCTTGAAATTACAAAGGGGTCTCCGGCAATAGTAAATTTGAGCGGAACAAACACTTTTGCCGATGGCCGTGTCTATGGAACTGGTTATGGGGCTTACTACACAACAGATTCTTCTTTAGCAGGAACTACGAATTCAGATGGAGACACTTACATTTACTGTGGAAGCGGTAGTGTTGTTGAAGAAGGTAGTGACAGCAAAGGATCTTTGTACTGTAAAAGTAATTTGACCATAAATGGTTCAGGTTCTCTTACAATCAAACAGGCTTACAAAAACTGTATTGCAACAAAAACTGCCCTTGTTATTGACGGTGGTACATTTACTCTTACTTCTGACGGTAAAAATGGTATTTTGGGTGATGAAAGTGTAACAATCAATGACGGTACTATTAAATTTACTGGTACAGGTGCTATTGCAACATCTGGTACAACAAAGTTCAGAAAAGCAAACGGAATTAAAACAGATGGTGATACAAGTTCAAGCAAAGTTACAATAAATGGCGGTACAATCAGTCTTTCTGCGACAACTGGTAAAGGTATTAACTCAAATTATGTTTATGTAAATGGCGGAAGTCTTGATATTGTATCTTCAGGAACAGCTTATTCTTCCGATGCAGGTACAGGCGGATTTGGAGGACACCCGGGTTCATCATCTTCAAGTTCTTCTACAATTTCTTATTATGATGCAGACGGTGTAGCTGCAAGTGATACTTTAAAATTTGCTCCTGAAGGAATTGAAGGACAATACCTTATTCAGGTTACAGGCGGCTCTGTTTCTGTAAATGCCGGTGACGACGGTTTTAATGCCAGTGCTTCTTCTGGTTCTGTAAAGATTTCTGGTGGTAATGTTTATGTTTATGCAGGCGGAGATGCTCTTGATTCAAACGGTACTATTCAGATTACAGGAGGAGTAGTTATTCCAGTAACTTTAGGTAATGGAGAAAATGCAATTGATGCAGACGGACAAATTACTATTTCTGGCGGAACTTTGGCTGGTTTTGACAAGGGCGGTATGAGCGTTTCTTATTCATTAAAACAGGTTCTTGCAACACTTTCATCTAGCTATGCTGGTAGTGCCGGTAACAATATGGCAATCAAAGATTCTTCTGGAAATGTTGTATATGCTTGTACTCTTCCAAGTGCAGCAAGTGGTTTCTCTGAAATGTTTGCTTCAAATGGAAATATGTCTAATGGAACTTCGTATACAATTTATACCGGTTGTACATTTAGCGGCGGTACAAATTTCAAGGGGCTTTATTCAAGTATGCCAACAGTTAGCGGTGGAAGTTCTAAAGGAAGCTTTACTCCTTCTAGCTATAAGGCAAGCAAGTAGTTATACAAAGGACTTCTAATCTGTAAAATATAAGCAATGATAAAAATTACCTACATGTAATTTTTATCATTACAGTTTGAAAATGTTAGGCTTTTTTCAAACTATGTTGTGTATGGGAGTAAAAATGAAAAAAACTTTGATTTTTGCAGTTACGCTATTGTTATGCTTTTCAACTTGGGCAGAATCTACAAAGTTGACGATAAAAAATACAGTTGGTGGTGATTTAGATGAAATGGGCGATTATGACCTTTGCACTAAAAGCACTGAAACTGATATTAATGATCAGGTTTTAACTCAGGATATTTTTGGATTAGGAGACCGCCTGCAAATAGATTTTGAATCAAAACTTCTTGATGCTCGTTTCCGTCTGGATACTCTTTATAATTATGTAAATTCTTCATATGAGTCTTCAGATGAAGATGAAGAAGAAATTCCTGACCTTTTATTTGTACCTACAGGATTTTTGCACTTTAAGCCGATTAAGCAGTTTGGATTGGTATTTGGAAATGATTACAACAATTATTTTGCAATTCCTTCTGCTTATCTGGCTGCTGCAGATGATACTACTAAATATGGCAGACTTCTAACAAATTCTCTTGGTTATGAAGCTTATTATTCTTCTGGAGACGTGGGAGTTATGAGTAAGGGCTTTGCTTTTGGTGCTACAAGTACATGGAAATGGGGCTCTTTCTATGATTACTACGCAAAATTTGCAGGAGGAGCAACAGTTTCTTCCTCTGATGCGGCAATTGATTTTGGTGCAAATGTGGGGGTAGAACAGTTCTTTGATTTAGGATTTACAGCTCACGATTTGACCAGTTCAGAAAGAAAGTATGGTATTTTTGCAGGTCTTACTGCTGTAAACAATCTTATTTTAAATGCAGGCTTCTACTATAACTTTACCGATTCGGATTATCTTCCGGAAGAGCAGGTTACTAGAAGTGATGATGATGATAACGATGTTTACGAGTACAAAAAGCAGACTACAAAATATGCCATGGGACTTTCTGCCGGTTATAATTTCAGGAATATAGGGCTTAGCATTTATGGCGATTTTATAAGTGGTCTTACAAATGAATACATAGGAAATATAAAATATTTTGTAAAATACAATGGTGAAATGTATTTGCTCAGCGAAGATACTTCTACAATTGTACGCGGTGAAACTTATGTAAAATATAAGTACAAGTACAAGAAAAAAACTTGGGAAGCCGTTCGAACTGATGAATACACAGAAAATTCTATTCCTTTGTATGCACAACTTCGTATTTGCTACGATATAAATGATTTTGTAGAAACTCAGTGCAGCTTTAAATTGCGCACTATGATTAACAACTCTGATGATGTCTGGTATACCATTTATCCAAGGTTAGGAATCACTCTGCCAAATAATGCCGGAAAAGTAACTGGAGGGGTTCGTATTGATTTGAACAAGGAAAGACATGATGGAATTACCAGCATATCTTTCCCTCTTTCATATACTTATAAGTTTAAGAAAAAGTTTTAAAAGAAATACTTTTAATTTATTTCTATGGCGCCAACATTAGTTTTTGCCTTTAAAGATTTTCCGGTGTCAGCTCTTTGTGAATAGTGCCTTTTGAATCCTTTTTCATTTACGCTGATTGCTCCTACATCAGATGACACTTCTATAGCGTATTCTGAAATTGGATTTAAAAGTGTTACTTCTATTGCTCCTACATTTGAAGATAAATCCGCCTTTTCAAAATCTACATCAGAGACTTCTATTGCTCCTACATCTGAAGAAAGTTCTAATTCATTTGCCTTTGTATTTGAGATTTCTACTGCGCCTACATTTGTAGAAATGTCTAACTCTTTTGTGTCTATGTTGGTTATTTCTACAGCACCTACATCAACTTCAATATCGATTTCTTCTAGCTGGGTATTATCAGGGATAACAAGTTCCAGATGGCATTTGTTATTGCCAATTTTATTTTTAAAAGACTTTTGTTCAATTTTGAGGCAATTATTTTCATAGGAAATTGAAGGTTTTAGGTAATCCTTATTATATCTGCAGGTAAGAGCAAAGTTATCTCCCCTGCAAGTATTTACTGACATTACTTTTGCATCAAGTTTAAGTGTTGCGAATTTTTCCAGGTTAAGTTTTAAGTCATCATAATTATCAGAACTTTCATCGTTATTCAATTCAAGGTGGAAATTCATGTCTTTTGCAAAAACTTTTGTATGATAAGAAAAACCACCGATAATGCATGCTAAAGTTATAATCCAAATTAGTAAGAGATAAATTTTTTTATTCATATAAGTCTTCTTCCTTTTCTTCTGTAAAAAAATTATTTAATATTGGTTGTAAAATAGCGGCAGCAATCCATATTATCCATGTGTAATTCCACTTAAAGGTTATAAATGAAACTGCAAAATATATACAGGTTACGGTTGGCCAGTAAACTTCCATTATTGTTTTTAAGGTTCTGTTTTTATATTTAGTCTTTGGGTTTTTACTGATTACCTCTTCACAATTGTAAATGTCGTCACTACTTGAAGTCTTACTTTTATTGCTGGAATAAATATCTTTAATGCCAAGGTCTTCTGAAAGTTCTTCCAGGTTGCCAAATTCGGAAATTATAGTTCCTATGGCTTCGTTTTCGGATTTGCCTTCTTTTTTTAATTCGCAGTATTTGTCTTCCATCATCTGGCAGAGTTCTTTTTTTGCCTTAAGGACTTCATTTGTTTGTGGAAGGTTTTTGAATGTTTGTTCAATATAATTTAATATTGTTTCCATTATTTACTCTCCTGACTAAATTGGATGAATTTTTCAACAACTTCTTTTGTAAGATTCCATTCTTCACATTTTTGAATGTAATAATCCTGGCCTTTTGGAGTGATTTTATAGTAAGTTCTGCGCTTACCATTATCTGCTTCTTTTGAATAGGACTGGATATAGCCGTTTTTTTCCATTCTAGTAAAGGCTGAATACAGGGTTGTTTCTTTTATAATGTATTTTTCTTCTGTAAGGGCCTTTATGTCCTTGGAAATTTCATATCCATAGGAAGCTTTTTTTGTCAAAAGGTACAAAATCATTGTGTCGTTATAACCTCGTATAACATCACTGCTGATTGTAATCATTAATTACCTCTAGACTTGGGTTTTACTTTGATTGTCGTTACATTATTAGTCGATGTAACGATAGTCGTAGTATGTGTGTCGTAGTAAATATATATTTCATTTAAGTTATTGTCAATAAAAAAAGAGCCTTCGCGGGGAAGACTCTTTCTGCGACTTGGGGGATTATCAATTTAGAAAGTTTAGTTTCTTTACCCAAGTCGTCAGTTTTCCTTAGCGGAAAACTGATTAATGGTGGCGACTTGGGGGATTATTAATTTAGAAATTATAAATTCTTTAACCCAAGTCGTCAGTTTTCCTGGCGGAAAACTGATTAATGGTGGAAGAGGCGGATTCCGGTGAAGGCCATTGACATGTTGTAGTTGTCGGCGGTTTCGATTACCTGGTCGTCGCGAACTGAGCCACCTGGCTGAGCTACAACTGTTACACCTGATTTGCGGGCCCTTTCGATGTTGTCTCCGAATGGGAAGAAAGCATCTGAACCGATTGCAACGTCTGTGTTTTTGTCCAGCCATGCGCGTTTTTCTTCGCGGGTGAATACAGCTGGTTTTACCTTAAAGAGTTTCTGCCATTTTCCTTCTGCAAGAACATCTTCGTATTCATCGCCAATATACACATCGATTGTGTTATCGCGGTCTGCGCGCTTGATACCGTCTACAAATTCAAGTCCAAGAACCTGTGGGCTCTGGCGCAACCACCAGTTGTCTGCCTTCTGACCTGCAAGACGAGTACAGTGAACGCGGCTCTGCTGTCCGGCACCAATTCCGATTGCCTGTCCGTCTTTTACATAGCAAACCGAGTTAGACTGTGTGTATTTAAGAACGATAAGGCTGATTACAAGATTCATCTTGTCGTCAGCAGACATGTTTTTGTTTTTAGTTACGATATTAGAAAGGCAAGATTCGTCAATTTTAAGGAAGTTGTGTCCCTGTTCAAAAGTAACTCCGAATACCTGTTTCTTTTCAAGGTCAGCTGGAGTGTAGTTTGCATCAATCTGAATTACGCAGTAGTTTCCGCCTTTTTTTGCCTTAAGGATTTCAAGAGCTTTTTCTGAATATCCAGGAGCGATGATTCCATCTGAAACTTCTTTTTTGATAAGAAGGGCTGTAGCTTCATCACATTCATCACTGAGGGAAATGAAATCTCCGAAAGAACTCATGCGGTCTGCTCCACGAGCACGGGCATAAGCACAAGCCAAAGGAGTGAGTTCAACATTGTCTGTAAAGTAGATTTTTTTGAGTGTGTCGCTTAATGGTTTTCCTACTGCGGCACCTGCTGGGCTTACGTGCTTAAATGAGGTTGCTGCTGGAAGTCCGGTAGCTTCCTTGAGTTCTTTTACAAGCTGCCAGCCGTTAAAAGCATCAAGCAGATTAATAAATCCAGGTCTGCCGTTTAATACTGTGATTGGCAAATCTTTTCCGTCTTCCATAAAAACCCTAGCCGGTTTCTGGTTTGGGTTACATCCGTATTTAAGTTGTAATTCGTTCATGGGGAAAGAATACAATAAAGGGGAAAAAAAATAAATATGCTGTACAAAATTGGCGGGCATTCAGTCGAAGGGCATTCCTACAGCATGGGTTGAGTGTTTTTTTGGAAAAAAGTTACTGCGGTTTGCTATGCAAATCCTCGTAACTTTTTATGATGGCATACGCCAAAAGCCACTCAAAATGCTTCGGAAACCCTTCTCCTTGCTGCCCGCCAATTTTGACCTATAGGCAAAGAAAAAGGAGAGAAGGGTGGTACTTGCTCAAAAGCGTGTCAATTCGACATGGCTGTGCGTGCAAGGTTTTGTTTTATTTACTTGCGATTTCTTGCAGAAATCGCACACGCACAGAATGTCTCGGTTGCCATTTGCTTTTGCTCCGTACCCGCCAATTTTGACCTATAGGCAAGTTTTTTGGAAAAAAAGTTACTGCGGTTTGCTATGCAAATCCTTGTAACTTTTTATGATGGCATACGCCAAAAGCCACTCAAAATGCTTCGGAAACCCTTCTCCTTGCTGCCCGCCAATTTTAGCTTATAGGTGTCACTCGATTATACATTGGATGGGCAGGTGGTCGGAATAGCCGGATGAATTGTACACTTTGTAGCTCAATGGGCGCAGGTTTTCTTTGCTGCACCAGGGGCCGTCGCTTAAGGGGTAAAAGTCTAGCATTTTTACTTCTACAGAGGAAAAAAAGTGATCGATTCTTTCCCAGTTCCCATCGTAATAATAGGAGCCAGGGTTTACAAAAGTGCCTGTTCCATTTATCCATGGAGAATAGACTTCGAACTTTCTGTTACCTGCAAAATCCCTTAAATTCAGGTTTGCCTCTTTTTTTAGGCTTATTTCCTTGTTTGAAATTATTTCGAACTCGTTAAGGTTTCGGTTAAAGTCTCCAGCTGCCAGAATTTTTTTTCCCTGATTTTTATAAAATAGGTCTGTTAATACACTTTCCTGCCAGTTTCTCCAC
>JAILLQ010000040.1 GCA_024693045.1 Treponema sp. | reverse complement strand
ACACGCTACGCTTAAAGTCTTGACTCAGGCATTTGTCAGGTTGAATAAGATTTTCAACCTGACATCCGACTCGCGATAACTCACGTATACAAAAATCTCAAACTTACCGTATCAGTATGTTTACCCTTCTAATTATTTCTGTTCATCGAGTGCGTCGATGTAAGAAAGATTCAGGCGGCCCTGTTTATCAACTTCAAGAAGTTTTACAGGAATTACCTGACCTTCTGTAAGAACGTCTGTTACCTTGTTTACGCGCTGTTTTGAAAGCTTAGAAATGTGGCAGAGTCCTTCTTTTCCAGGAAGGATTTCTACAAAGGCACCAAAGTCCATAATGCGCTTTACAGTTCCCTGGTAGATTGTTCCAACCTCAGGATCTTCTGTAATGCCCTTTACAGCCTTTTTAGCGGCCTCAGCATTCAAGCCGTTCTTAGAGTAGATTGTTACAGTTCCGTCATCATCAGTGTTGATTGTTACATCATACTGTGCGCAGAGAGCCTTAACATTCTTTCCGCCAGGTCCAATGAGAGCGCCGATCTTGTCTACAGGAATCTTCATTGTGAGGATCTGTGGAGCATTCTTAGCAAGTGGAGCCGGCTTGTCGATGCACTTCTCCATAATTGAGAGGATGTGGAGACGACCCTGACGAGCCTGTTCCATAGCCTTCTTCATGATTTCTGTTGTTACACCGGCAATCTTGATATCCATCTGGAAACCAGTAATACCGTCTTTTGTTCCGGCTACCTTAAAGTCCATATCGCCAAGGTGATCTTCTTCACCAAGGATATCGCTCAAAATCTTATAGCGTCCGTATGGGTTGTCTCCTTCTGGTTCTGTGATAAGACCCATAGCGATTCCGGCAACCATCTTCTTCATTGGAACACCGGCAGCAAGCATAGAAAGACATCCACCACAAGTAGAAGCCTGGCTTGAAGAACCGTTAGATTCCATAATTTCAGAAACTACACGAACTGTGTATGGGAATTCTTCGCGGCTTGGAACCATAGCAGCAAGTGAGCGGCGAGCAAGATTTCCGTGACCGATTTCGCGACGGCCAGTTGTGAGCTTACCAGTTTCACCTACAGAATATGGAGGGAAGTTGTAATGGAGAATGAAGTGTTCGCTTCTGTCTCCATCGATATCATCATAAGCCTGTTCATCCATTGCAGTACCAAGTGTACATACTGCAAGAGACTGTGTTTCACCACGAGTAAAGAGAGCCGATCCATGAGGAGTTGGAAGAACATTGATTTCACATGTGATAGGACGAATTTCGTCAACCTTACGACCGTCAACGCGAACTCCTTCGTCAAGGATAGATTTACGCAAAAGTTTATACTGGATATCATCCATCAAAGCTCTGAAAAGTTTTTCCTGAACTGGGTCTTCAAGCTGTTCTGCGTGATTTGCAGCAATTTCTTTAATTGTCTTAGAAATAGCAAGACCACGAGAAACCTTACTGTCTTTAAAGCAAGCTTCCTTTAAAAGTGGTGTTGCTTCAGCTTCAATTGCTTCTGCATTTGCCAAAGTTACATCAAGTGGATTCAAAGGAAGTTTTTCTTTGCCGCATTTTGCAACAAGTTCTTCCTGAAGTTTACACATATCAGTAATGAAAGCCTGAGCTTTTTCAAGAGCACCAAGCATTACTTCTTCTGAAACTTCTTTTGCTCCACCTTCAACCATTGTAAAGCCTTCTTTTGTACCAGCAACAACGATTTCAAGTTCACCCTTTTCAATCTGTTCGAAAGTTGGGTTTACAATATATTCACCGTTCAAATAACCGATACGGCAAGCTGCAATTGGACCGTGGAAAGGAATGTCCGAAATACAAGTTGCAGCAGAGGCAGCCAAAACTGCAAGAATATCCTGAGTATGAACGCCATCACAAGATACACAAGTTGGAACAATCTGAAGTTCATGACCAAAAGATGGTTCAAACAAAGGACGCATAGGACGGTCGATAAGACGGCTAACCAAAATTTCCTTATCCTTTGGACGACCTTCTCTCTTCACAAATCCACCAGGGATTTTGCCGGCTGCATAAAATTTTTCGTTGTATTCAACTGTTACAGGAACAAAGTCCTGACCTTCTGTTACTGCGCTGGATGCACAAATTGTTGCAATGATTGCAGCTCCGCCCCACTGAGCGTAAACACAACCATTTGCCTGTTTACCGATTTTTCCTGTTTCAAGAATCAAATCAGCATCACCAAGTCTGTAGGTTACTCTTTCTACTGACATTTAAAACTCCATTATTTGGTCAAAATTTTCATAAGGAACAAGATAAAAAAGATAAAGGTGGGGGAAGTCTCCCCCTCGGCTCAAAAAGTCTTTTTCGCCTACCCCCTCTCCTAGGGCTTCGCCCTAAAACCCTTTTTTACTTATCTTCTTTATCTTGTTTCCTATCCTTAAATCTTAACCATTTGATAAATAACTGAAAACTTCAGTAATTATAGCCTAAAACTATATCTTAAAAAGTTTAGAACAAAAACAACATAAAATCAACGGAGAAAAATCCCTGTCGTTAAAAAATAAAAGGCCGCCCATATTGAGCAGCCTTATCACAAAACTTTAAACTACTTGCGAAGTCCAAGTTCTTTGATAAATGAACGGTAACCTTCAAGGTCTGTGCGTTCGAAGTAGCGCAACATCTTACGACGCTGACCTACAACTTTGAGCAAAGCTCTTTTTGCACCAGCATCCTTAGGGAATGCTTTTGTGTGTTCTGTAAGCTGCTTTGTTCTTTCTGTAAGAAGAGCAATCTGTACTTTTACAGATCCTGTGTCGCCTTCTTTTGCACCGTATTTAGATACGATTGCAGATGTTGTTTCTTTTGCAAGTGCCATTGACTTACTCCTAAAAATAATTTGCTTAATAGGCGGAAAAACTGCAGGTCGTTTTCTGGAGATAAGTAGAGAAAAAAATCCCAGCTAATCCGTATCAAAAAGCTAATTGTAGTCTATCAAATTAACTTTTTTCTTTCAAGATAAGAGCTTTTAAAGCATAGCAAAGAAAATTATTCTTGAACCAGCAAGTTTCTTGCTTCTGAAACAGAATCAGAATGCAGCAACTCTCTGATTTTTGTAGAACTGATTCTTTCACCATTTCTCTTTAGAAGAGGCATAAAAGCAAATGAAAGATTATTATCTTTACAAAAGGCTTCAATCTTATCTTTATCATAAGCCCCTTTATGACCACATTTAAAATCTACACCTTCAACGATAAATTTTAAATTAAGTTTGTCACGTAAGATTTCGAAAAACTCCTGTCCTTCTATATTGGCAAATTTTGAATCAAAGTCAATTACAATACAAAAATCAAATCCAAGTTTTTCAAAAATACAGAGCCGCTCTTCTAAAGTTGAAATATCCCCCCAATACTCAGATGACATTTTAATAGAAGAAAGCGGCTTTTTAAAAGTAATTAAACCGGAAAGGAGTGATTTATTTTTCGCATAAGAAAGAACTTCCCGAAAAAGTGTCAGATGCCCAAGATGGGGTCCATCAAAAGAACCTATTGAAAGTGCCGTTCCCCTGCGAAAATATTCACTAAGACTTAAAGTTAAAATCTCTTCCCAAGTTAAAACTTTCAACGTTTATTTTTCCCATAGGATTTCAGGATAATAACCACTGGCAATTTTCTTTGCAATTTCGGCTTTTACAACTTCTCTATCTTCAGGATAAGTCATTCCAAACCAGTTTTCTTCTGAAGTATAAACCTTTAATGTTCCATGATTATTTTTAATAATGTCACCGGCTACAACAGGAAGCAAAGCTTCTGTTTTTTCTGCAGTTACATTATTTTTAATAAAGTTTTCCCAGTATGAGTTAAATTCTTCAAATGATTTTGGAGAAAAACCAAAAAGATTCATACTAACAGTTTCTTTTCCTGTGAGCTGAACTTTTTTGTCCCCCATATCAGAAATAACCTTATCACCTTCAAAATAAATCTTTAAATTTTCTTCGATTGTTTCAAGATTTCCATTTTTTACAGTACAAACACCGCGGCTTACAGAACCGTTTCGGCTCATAGTTCTTTCAAGTACATAACCAACCATTGCATGTTCTGTAGAATCATTAGAAATAGAAGAAAGGTGTTTACCAAGAGTTTCAAAAGCAGATCTTCCATAATAATCATCAGAGTTTATTACGGCAAAAGGTTCGTGGATAGACTTTTCTGCACATAAAACTGCATGAGCTGTGCCCCATGGCTTTGTTCTTGAAGCAGACAGTTTAATTTCTTCCTGACTCAAAAGGCTTTCATGAGACTGAAAAACATATTCTGCGTCAAAATTTCTAGCAACTCTATCGAAAAGCCGTTCTCTAAAATCTTTTTCGATATCCTTTCGAATTATATATACAACTTTTCCAAATCCTGATTTTTTTGCGTCATAGGCTGCGAAATCTAAAAGACATTCACCGTTTTTACCAACAGCGTCTATCTGTTTTACTCCACCATAACGGCTTCCCATACCTGCAGCCAAAACTAAAAGTGTTGGTTTCATTAAATAATCTCCATTTAAAATTATGTTCTCTATTATTCCACAATTATAGTTTCTAATGCAAGGGTCATCATATTCTTGAATGAAAGCTGTCTTTCTTCAGCGCTTGTACTTTCTCCAGTCAATAAATGATCACTTACGGTAAAAATCGGCAAAGCTTTTCTTTTATATTCTGCTGCTAAGGTAAGCAATTCAGCAGACTCCATCTCGATGCCTATAGCACCATACTTCTTCCATAACTTCCAATCTTCATTGTCATCGTAAAATCTGTCACTGGAAACAACAGGACCAACCTTTGCAACCAAGCCAAGTTCTTTTGCCTTATTATAGGCTGTATACAAAAGTTCGAAGTTTGAATTTGGAGCATAATGCAAACCACCAAAACGCTGGTTCAAGAGATATGAATCAGAGAAAGCAACATTTGCAATGACTGTATCTCGAATTTTAACGTCTTCTTTTACAGACCCAATTGTTCCTATACGAATAGCTTTTTGAACGTCATAAAAACGAAAAAGTTCAGTTGCATAAATAGACATAGAAGGCTGCCCCATTCCCGTTCCCTGTACAGAAACTTTTACACCTTTATATGTACCAGTAAATCCATACATTCCTCTAACTTCATTATAGCAAACTGCATTTTCAAGAAAATTTTCAGCGATAAATTTTGCTCGCAAAGGATCACCTGGAAGTAAAACTTTGTCGGCAATTACACCTTCTGGTGCATTAATATGTGTACTCATGTAAAACATTATATCTCAAAATTAGCAAAAAACAATTCCAAAAAGAGCGCCACTAAAAATCATAATAATCGGATGTATCTTGAATTGAGTTCTGAGCCACAAAAGAAGAATATAGAATGAAAGCGAAGGCCATACAAAAAAATCCTTCCAGTTATCTAAAGAAGAAAGGCTTTTGATATCCTCCGGAATATTTATCAAAACATTAAGGCAAATTCGAACCATAATTACAAAAATCATACCGGTTGCTGCGGGTCTAAGAAAATTAAAAATAGTTTTGACACAGGCATTATCCCTGAATTTAAGTATAAATTTTGCAATAATTAAAATGCACAGTAAAGAAGGTAAAACCTGCCCTATCGAAGTGACAATGGCCCCTGGAATCCCATAAAATTTATATCCCATAAAAGTTGCCATATTTACACCAATTGGACCAGGAGTTGACTCAGATATAGCAATCATATTGTAAAACTGTTCAGGTGTAATCAGTCCTTTATCTACAATTGTTTGCTGCATCATGGTAATAGCAACAAGACCACCGCCAACAGTGAACAAACCAATATAAAAAAATGTGCAGAAGAGCCACAAAAGAGAAACGTCTTCCATTCTATCTTCTCCAGAAATAAACTATTAGGGCTAAAAGAGCTGTAGCCAGTATAACAACGTAGGATGGCAAATTAAAAAAGTAAATCAATAGAAAAGAAGCTGCCATTATCAAAATACTTGCCATACCTTTGGAAGTTTTTTTGACAAAGTTAAAGTTCGCATCTGTAATCAAAGCGGCGACAGCTACATTTATTCCTTTTAAAGCTTTCTGAACAAGAGGATACTTATCAATTGAAGTAATTAAAGTTGCTAAAAGAGTGATTATAACAATGCTAGGTGTAATAACACCTAATGTAGCAATTATCCCGCCAATAATACCAGCTTGTTTAAAACCGACAAAAGTAGAAACATTTACAGCAATTATGCCTGGTGTCGACTGCCCAACTGCATAATAGTCCAGAAGCTCATCATCGGTAATCCATTTGCGAGAATTAATAAGCTCGTCCTGCATCATTGGCAGCATAGCGTAGCCACCACCGAATGTGAACGAGCCTATTTTAAAAAATGCAAAATATAATCGTAAAAGAATTTTTAATGTTTCGTTCATAAGTCCTATATTCAAGACTTATTTTACCCTTTTACTGCACCAGCCGCAATTCCCTTGATAATATATTTTTGTAAACCAAGATAGAAAGCAATAATAGGAATTGACGAAATAGTAAGGGAAGCACACATAGGACCGTAATCCTTCATAAACTGACCGTTAAAACGCATCTGAGCCAGCTGAATAGTTCCCTGTTTAGCTACAATTAATGGAAGCAAAAAGTCATTCCAAATCCACAAAGCATCAATTACGGCAATTGTAGAAATAATTGTTTTAATAAGAGGGAATACAATTCTAAAGAAAATATAAAACTTGCCGGCTCCATCGATAGCTGCAGATTCTTCCAATTCTTTTGGTACAGATTTTATAAAACCGTGAAACATAAAAATCGCAGTTGGGCAACCCAGCCCCCAATACATAGGAATAAGTCCTGGAACATGCATAAGGTGAAGGTCACTTGCAAGAACTCCCAGAGTAACCATAATAATCTGAAATGGAATTACAAGAGCGAAAGCGAACAAGGCATACAGAATTCCCGATATTTTAAAATTATTTCGAACAAGACCATAGGCACACATTGCAGAAAATAAAATTATTCCACCAGTACCAAAAACAGTAACAAGGAGAGTATTCAAAAATACCCTTGGAAATTGCATTTCCTTCCAAGCCTGTACATAGTTACCCATAAATAATTTTAAAGGTAACCCCGTAGGATTGATAATGATATCAGCATTAGGTCTGAAAGAGTTTACAACAACAAAGAATAAAGGATAAATAAAGAAAATTGCAAATACGATTAAAGTAATCGAAAGAGCTGTTTCTTTTGCTTTTCTTTCTGAAAGAGGCTTAAGATATGTCATGCTTCAATCTCCTTTCGTTTCATAGTATAAAGCTGTATACCCGTAATCGATACAATTACAAGAAGCAGTACCATAGCCTTTGCACTTGCAAGACCTGCAAGTTTCTTTGAGAAAGCGTCAAAATAAATATCCATTACAAATGGAACAGTTCCAGTTGAATAACCGGTTTTTCCAATCATCGCATAGATAAGGTCAAAACTTTTCAAAGCGTTGGCAATTGTAAGGAAGAGGGAAATTGTCAAAGAAGGAATCATCAATGGCAAAGTAATATAACGGAAACGCTGCCATCCAGTCGCTCCATCAATCTTAGCAGCTTCAATTACATCATTTGAAATATTCTGAAGTCCGGCAAGATATACAATCATATAATATCCACACCCCTGCCAGATAGCTACAAGTACCAAAAGCCATGGAGTTTTATTAGGATCAGAAATCCACTTTTCTATACCAGTAATTGAAGGAAGTAACTGAACGAAAAGCATAGACCAAATGAGAGCAACAATAACCATTGAAAGAACATTTGGCAGGAAGAAAACTGTTCTCAAAACTTTCTGACCCCGAATACCACTATCCAAAGCCAAAGCTAGAGCAAAAGCCAAAACGTTTATACCCAAAACGGAAAAAATTGCAAAAAAAGCTGTAAAGCCAATAACGCCCATATTTCTTGTTTTTACAACCCAGGCATTAGCAAGCGCATTTTTTACATGATTAATTTTAATCAAGCTGTCTGCTGCAAAATAAACTGCATCAGAAGAAGCCTGACATAGATTATGCTTAGAAATGAAAGAAGCACATACCTGCTCTCTTTCTTTTTCCTTAAATTCAAGAGAAATAATTTTTAATTCACGGATAAAATTATCCAAATCATTTTCAGAAAGAGTTTTAGTTTCTGAAACTTCTTTAATAGACCACAAAGGATCAAAAACTTCATATTCGTCATACACTTTATTCAATTTGTAACGCTTGTTTGCAGAATCAAAAATGTATGCACTTTTTAAAAGCTCAATATCAGAGCCGTATTTTTCAGCTCCTTTAAGAACCTGCTTTTCGAAATCTTCTGTCAAAATTATTCCAGGAAGCTGTGAAGAAATTGAATATTTTCGAATATCCTCAGACGAAGGATAAAAATCTTTTGCAACATTGCCAGTAAATATTTTTTTGTAATTATCTAAACCTACAAACTTGTAAAATTCCGGCTCATAACCTGTTTTCTTTATAATTCGTTCAAGCTTATAGCGTTCAATACCAGAAATTCCAAGTCTCTGATAAGAATTAGAATAGAAATCATATGAATAAATACTTAACAGATAATTTCTGTCACTTCTATTCAATTTTTTATTAAAGAGGATTTTAGATTCAAATTCATTTTTATCCAGAATAATAGGTGTTTTTGGAGAAATTCCATCCCAGTTAGTAAAAGAGATTGCAATTCCTTTTACAAAAGGTGTAATAAAAAAAATAGCATATAGAATAAGACAAGGAATTATAAATGCTAAATAGTAAAGAATTTTTTTTGATTTAGATTCAACCATGCAAGAAATTTCCTAGTATAAATTTTTAATAAAAAAGTCCGCAGAAAATTAATACTGCGGACTAAACATTATTTTATTTGTTTACAGAATTAGCCCACTGTTCATCAATAGCACTAATTACATCTGAAGATGTTTTTCTCTGGAACATATACTGCTGAGCACCGTTCTTACATGCATCTTCAAATACATCTGAAGGATACTGTGAGAATGCCCATGGCATAGAACCTTTAACTTCAACTGATTTCATAAGATCAACATATGGTCCACCAAAAGCAGATACATCCACACCTTTAAAAGGAGGAATAAGTTTATATTCATCCATCCAAAGTTTCTGACCTTCAGCTGAAGTAAGCCAGTTTACGAATTTTGTAGCAATTGCGCGTTTTTCATCAGAAGACTGTGAAGAAACACCGAATGTTGAGTCTACATCTGCATAGAACTGGTTAAGTTTTGCATCGTTGTATACTGGGAAAGGAATAAATCCTGCATTAAGGTTTGGATTCAATTTGCGTGCGTCTACATAAGCCCACAAGCCCTGTACCATCATTGCAGCTTCACCTTTTGCGAATGACTGCTGCTGTTCTCCACCACCCATTTCTGCAGCGTTAGAGTTCATGTTAGCACGGTAGAAATCGAGGATACCAAAAAGACGTCCAGTATCTACAACTCCATATGAAGTTTTTTTAGCATTCATTTCGGCAATAAACTTATCAACAGAAAGTTTTTTTTCTGAAAGAAGTGCTGTATGAATCATTGTGATAAAGTGACCCATTGACCAGTTTTCTTTTAAAAGACCAGCAAATGGAACGATATTGTTGTCGTTAAGTGTACGGCAAACTTTTTCAAGTTCACGATATGTTGTTGGAGCTTCAAGTCCATATTTTTCAAAAATGTCCTTGTTATAAATTACACCAATTCCAGCATAATCCATAGGAACTGCATACTGTTTACCATTGTATGATACAGCTGGTAATGAGCTAGGAAGCACGCGATCCATTGCTTCTTCATTCGAAAGATCTGCCAAAAATCCTTTTGATGCATATTCTTTTACACGAGAATATGACTGCATCTGAAGAATATCTGGAAGAGCACCTTGTGCTGCACGAGCAGAAATAGCTGAATCGGCATCATTTGGAATAATGAGCATGTCGATTGTTACGCCAGGATTTGCTTTTTCAAAAGCCTTTACGATATTTTTAAGGCCTTCCTGATTTTCCTGCTTGTAATAATACAACTCAAGTTTAACATTGCCATTAGAAGCAGATGCTGCTCCATTCTTTTTCTGACAACCTGTAAATGCTGTAGCAGCCATTGCAATAGCAAGACTTGCTAATACGATTTTTTTCATCTTTTCCTCCCTAAGAAAAAACTATCTTTATTATACACCCAATATTCTCAATTGTAAAAAAAAAAGAATCGGCTGTTACACCGATTCTTTCTGTAAAAAAATTTACTAATCTACTTATTTTTTAATATTTCGGCCATAAAGGTCAGAAATAAATGCAAGCCATTCAGCTCTTTCTTTAGTAAGGCTTCCCTTTGGAAGACGCCAACCCCAGTTTGTACCACCAAGAGTATTAGGAGTGTTCATACGAGCTTCAGCACCCTGACAAAGAATGTCCTGCATAGGAATTACAGCATAAGATGCAGTTGAAGCAATTGCAGTTTTAATAAGAGCCTTACAAACTTCTCCGTCATCAGAAAGTTTTCTAGCTTCTGCTTCTGAAAGTGTTTTACCAAAAGCATATTCTGCAGCAAGCTGAACAGCCTTATCAGGAGCTGCATCAAGCCAACCCTGCATTGTATCATTGTCATGAGTACCAGTGTAAACAACACAATTTGACGGATACATATGAGGAAGGAAAGCATTAACCATTCCTTCTTTTCCAGCTTCATTTGGATCAAAAGCAAACTGAAGAACTTTCATGCCTGGGAAACCAGCATCATCACGAAGTTTTCTAACCTCATCAGTAATAACGCCAAGATCTTCTGCGATAATAGGAAGTTCTCCAAGAGCCTTTTTAATTGCCTTGAAGAGATCAATATCCGGACCTTTTATCCATTTACCATTAACAGCTGTTGGATCTCCATAAGGAATAGACCAATATGCTTCAAAACCACGGAAATGGTCAATTCGTACAACATCAACAAGTTTAGTCATTCTTTCTGTACGCTTAACCCACCATGAGTAGTTATCTTTTTTCATTGCGTCCCAGTCGTAAAGAGGATTTCCCCAAAGCTGACCAGTAGCAGAGAAATAATCAGGTGGAACACCGGCAACTTTTAATGGAATGCCGTTACTGTCCAACTGGAAGAATTTCTGATTTGCCCAAACATCAGATGAATCGGCTGCAACGAAAATAGGAATATCCCCGATAAGAGAGATTCCCTTATTGTTTGCATATTCTTTTACACTGAACCACTGTTCGTTAAAGAAGAACTGAATTACTTTTATCTGTTCAATGTTTTCTGTATGTTCAGAATCCCATTTAGAAACAGCAGTAGGATTACAGGCAGCAAGATCTTTAGGCCAGAAGGCATTCCACATCTGAGCAACGCCGCTAACACCTTTTTTTTCTGCTTCTGAATCGTAATACTGTTTGATACTTGTAAAATCAGCGTAGTTATTGAGCCAAGCTGAATTATCATTTTTAAAAGCTTCGTAAGCTGCTCTATCCGTTTTATTTGCGTTCTTCAAAAAATATTCTGCACATTTGAAGAGTACAGGCATCTTCCACCAAACTACAGAACCGTATTCAACAGGTCCTTCTGATTTAATGTAATCTGCTGGAACAATGTCCTTTTTGTCTGCCCAACCTTTTTCTACAAGGCGGTCAAGGTCAATCATCAATGGATTTCCTGCAAAAGTTGAAAACGATGCATAAGGAGAATCACCATAACCGGTTGGCCCAATAGGAAGAATCTGCCACAAAGTTTGATGTGCAGATTCAAGCCAATCTACAAATTCATAAGCCGCTTTTCCAAGCGTACCAATACCTGCTGAACCCGGCAAAGATGTCGGATGCATTAAAATACCACTGCTTCTTTTCATAACGAAAATATTCTAATGTAGCATAGATAAAAAGTAAACGAAAAAGCAAAAAAAAAGTACCTGCCAATATTTGGCAGATACTTTGTAAAAGATAAAATCTTATTATAAATTAGAGTACACAGATAGGTACAAATGTTTCAGCCTTAAGTGAAGCACCACCAATCAAACCACCGTCGATATCTGGCTGAGCCAAAAGTTCCGGAGCGTTAGAAGCCTTCATTGATCCACCGTACTGGATGATTACTTCGTCTGCAACTTTCTGGTTGTAGAGTTTAGCAATGTAACCACGGATAAACTTGTGAATAGCCTGAGCATCAGCTGGAGTAGCAGTTTTACCTGTACCGATAGCCCAAACTGGTTCGTAAGCGATTGTTACCTTCTTCATCTGTTCTTCTGTAACGCCTGCAAGACCTGCAGAAAGCTGGAATGCACAAACCTGTTCAGCTTCACCAGCTTCGCGTTCGCTCAAAAGTTCACCAATACAAAGATCTACTTCAAGACCATCATTTAAAGCCTTGCGAACCTTTTTGTTGATAAGTTCATCAGATTCACCGATTTCGTGGCGGCGTTCTGAGTGACCAAGAATTACACAAGAACAACCGATGTCTTTAAGCATTGTTGTAGAAACTTCACCAGTGTGAGCTCCGTTATCTGTTGCAGCACAGTCCTGAGCTGCAAGAATGATGTTTGAACCTTTTACAACCTGAGCTACTGCATCAAGATATACAAAAGGAACACCAATCATGTATTTGTTTGTTTTACCTTTAAGCTGTTCAACCAAATCTTTAGCCAAAGCAACTGCTTCTGCTTTAGAAGTGTTCATTTTCCAGTTACCAGCAATGTAATGTGTACGTGCCATAATATCCTCTTTAGAAATTTGAATTTAACTTAATATTAATGAAATCTTTATTTAGTTTCAATTATTCAACAAATGTAACAGCATTTCCTGAAAGTTTTTTACTTTGGTAAAGACATTCATCAACAGATTTATAAACTGTCGAGAAAACTTTTTTCTCGCCTGAAGGAATAACTATAGCCCCAAGACTTACAGTCGGTGGACAATCTCCTAGTTCATCGATGTGAATTTCTTCTATTTTTTTAAAGAAGCGGCTGATAATTCTTTCTGCATCTTTTTTAGAATGAACAGAAGAAGCATAGGCTGAAAATTCGTCACCACCAAGACGGAAAACGATATCATCATCCCTGAAGGATTTTTTCAAGAGTTCTGCAACCGAAATAATAACTTTATCTCCAACTCCATGTCCGTAGGTATCATTAAAATGCTTGAATTTATCGATATCAAGAAGAATAAAAAAGCCACCCTTGCCTGATTTTAAGGATTCGGTTACTTTTCTTTCGCCAAACACCCGATTAAAGAGTTTAGTCATCAAATCTGTTTCTGAAAGAGTTATTAGGGTTTCCCTTTCTTTTGCAGCGTTAACAAGTTCATCAATATTTTTAAATGCTCCGACTATATTTTTGTTTCTTAATTTTAAAAATATGAACTGATAAAAATGTATTTCTTGATTTTCAATAATTCTATAAGATGAAACATATTCATCACTTTTTTCAAGATTCTTTATTACAACAGGAAGACTCATAGCCTTTTTGACATATTCTACATCTTCCGTATATACCTTATCTCCGATATAACGGCTTACCATAAGATCATAATCGAAAATATAATCGGTCTTGCTATCAAGGACTTCAAAATACTTTTTATCAAGCTGTATAAAACGAGTTTCTCCATTTTCCGGGTTGATTAAAGAAACATTGATGTAATCCTTGCAAAGAGCATCGATTACCATTAGCTGCTCTTCAGAAATTGAGGCCTGCTTCTTTAGGGTTATATGAGCATTTCTTTTTACCAGATAAATTATCTGAAAAGCCAGTAAGATAGCTAAAAAAGAGAGAAGAATAAGTTGAGTTCTACTATTTTTTATAATCCTACTTGTAATTGAATAAATATGCTCTGTTATAACATTATGATAAATAGAAACTGTTAAATACCAGCTGGCATTTTCAACAGGGACATAGTAAATCAAAGATTCTTGGCCACCATGAACAACAGAAACAAAGCCTTCTCTTCCATTCATAAAATCTTCTACGATTTCTTCAGAACTTTTTCCTTCAATTTTTGTATCTGCTTTCGACAGTTCAGTCAAGAAATTTTTCCCAGGAGCAAAAGTGCCAAAACCGGAATTAGTCAAACATTCTCCATTTTTGTAATAAAGGTTGCTGAAAGTTTCCATTCCCTCTATTTTTCCTGTCATCCCTTTTAAAAAAGCATCTATATCAATCTGAACGTAACATACCTTTAATTCATTTCCCAGAAAAGAAAGATTATTTACAGGAACAGCAAGAATAACTTGTTTTTTTGCACCATAAAGATTCATAGTACAAAACACAGGTTCTGTAATCGAGTCAGAAAGTAGATTTAAATACGAATTATGAGAAGTTGTTGTACTATAGTCATTGTAGATGTAACCTTTATCGTCAATAAATGAGATGGAAAATATTCCATACAAAGTTTTTATTTTAGAAAGGTAGGAACGAAGAGATTTTACAGATTTCAAATCTTCTTCTGTAATAACCTTAAGAGAATTAATCAAATAACCATAATTTCTTCGAAGGATTTCAGAAACGTCTTTCGCACGATTCAAAGCAAGTTCTTCAATATAAAATTCACTTACTTTTCCGGCTGTCTCTTCTGTAAAGGATCTGGAAGTATAAGCAATCCACATAGTAGTCGTAACAAAAACTAGTAGAAGTAAAATACTGCCCAAAAAAGTAATAATGAAAGTTTTCGATTTAAGCATTCGATTCAGAAAGAGTTTAATTTTTTTCATATTCCAACCTACTCAGCAGCAACATAAAGAGTTCTCAATACAGCCAGGGCGTCTTTTTGATAAACAATTGTAGTTATTTCATCTGTTTTTTCTGGAAATGATTCAGGAGGTAATAATCCATCTGCGATTCTAAGAGCTGTTAAAACAGTATCAAAGCCTATAGAAAAACAGTCCTGAATTCCAAGAGCATATATAACTCCATCTTTTAGATAAGAAAGAGCTTCCTGATCGTGATCCATTCCAACTATAACAATATCGCCTTTTTTACCAGTATCTAAGACGGCTCTGGCAGCACCAACAGGATTCGTCATATTACAGCAAAAAATACCTCTTAAATCTGGAAACCTTTTAATAAAATCCATTGACAATTCATAGGAAGAAAATAGCAAATCATTATCATAATCCAGGGCAACCAGTTCAATTTCTGGATATTTATCAAAAACATCCATTGCTCCTTTTACCCTTTCTTCATGACAGGGTGCTCCTTTTGCACCTGCAAGAATTGCTACCTGTCCACTGTAGTTTAACTTTTCACAAAAAGCTCTAGCCAAGTCGTAACCGTCTTGATAATTATGCATATTCCCAACAAAAGCAATTCTGTTACATCCATTTTCTTTAGAGGCATCAGAACTGGCAAAAGTCATAATTTTCTGACCATCCTTCATCAGAGAGTTTATTACAGGAGTTAGACTACTTATGTCGGCAACATCAATACCGATAACATCATATTCTTTACTATATGCAGCATCCTTTACATTTTTAATCTGAGTCGATGCAGAAACAACTTCCGGCGCGATATAGTCATAAGTTATATTTATACCAATTTCCTTATATTTTAACACAGCAGCTTCAATTCCCTGATGAACAGCATCAAACCAGGAATGGATATTTTTATAAGCAAAGTAGAAATTGTAGTCTTTCTTTTTAGGTGTGTAAGAAGATACTTCGTGTTCAGACTTCCAAGTCTTCCTTGAAAACGATGATTCTTCTACATGGGGCAGATCCTTTTCAGAGGAAATCTGTTTCTGGCTCTTCTTAGAACAAGAAGATAAATCAAAAATAAGAAAAATAATAAGTAAAGGTAAAAAAATCAATTTCAAATGCATAGTTCACAAGTGTTAGATACACAAATCTCCCTATTACAATGATATAAAAATTATACCCCCTGAAAAAATCAAAAGCAATAAAAAAAGGCAGCGGAAGCCCCACTGCCCTTTAAAGCCTGTTAATAAAAACTATTTTGTAGCCAAGATAGCAATACCAGGTAATGTTTTTCCTTCAAGGAATTCAAGAGAAGCACCACCACCTGTAGAAACATGGCTCATCTTGTCTGCAAGCTTGAACTTGTTTACAGCAGCAACAGAGTCACCACCACCAACTACAGTCATAGCACCGCGGCCAGTAGCTTCAGCAACAAGCTGTGCAACAGTTGCAGTTCCCTTAGCAAAAGCGTCAAATTCAAATACACCAACAGGTCCGTTCCATACAACAGACTTAGCTGTAGAAAGAACTTCCTTGTAAAGTTCGATTGTCTTAGGACCAACATCCATAGCCATAAGGTTATCAGGAATATCAACGCCGTCAACAGCAACTGGAGTAGCATTTGCATCGAACTTGTCTGCAGCAACATGGTCTACAGGAAGAACGATTTTTACATTTTTAGCAGCTGCATCAGCAAGCAATTTTTTAGCTGTATCGATAAAATCATCTTCAACCAAAGAAATACCTACTTTGTGTCCCTGTGCTTTGAGGAATGTATAAGCCATACCACCACCGATTACGAGGGCAGAAGCGTTCTTCAAAAGTGATTCCAAAACTGCAATCTTAGAAGAAACCTTAGCACCACCAATAATTGCTACCTGTGGTTTTGGAGGATTTTCTACCATTGGCTGAATGTATTTAACTTCTTTTTCCATGAGGAAGCCGCCAACTGATTCAACCGGCATAAACTTAGAAATAGAAGCTGTAGAAGCCTGATCGCGGTGAGCAGTTCCGAATGCATCGTTTACAAAAATATCACCGTAAGAAGCAAGTTCTTTAGCCATTACATCGCGTTCTGCTGCGTCTTTAGAAGTTTCTTCTTTGTGGAAGCGAACATTTTCGAGCATTGCAACAGCACCTTCTGGAAGAGCGTCAATTGCAGCTTTCTGTCCAAGAGCATCTGGAAGGAATGTAACATCTTTTCCAAGTTTTTCAGCAAAGTATTTTACAACTGGAGCCATGCGGTTTTTTCCGTTGATGAACTTTTCAGCATCAGCG
>JAILLQ010000021.1 GCA_024693045.1 Treponema sp. | reverse complement strand
TGTTCCGTCGGCATTTTTTTTCGCAGATACATCAGCAAATACAGCTGCTGAAAGCATCAGGAAAACCGAGATGAAAGCGAATAATTTTTTCATCTTATCCTCCAGTTTTTGTTCTATGCACATGAATTTTAGTGGTTTTACCGTTGGACAGATTATCCATTATAGACAGTTATGCCATTAAATTCTAAGTTGCATTTCCAGTATATCTAGATATTTTCAGTTGTCAAATAAATTTCTTTGTTTTTTTGTAATTTTTTTATCATTTATGGGTTTTAGGAAGTCTTTATTCGGCGGGATAAAATAAAAAAGACAGCCCTTCACATAGAAAACATGAAGAAACTGTCTTTTTAAGATTAAACTCTGTGCATTGCAGAGAATACTTTTTCACTCATTACATTAATTTCTACATTCATTTCTTCAGCTTTTTTTGCCAAAGCTGTTCTTAATGTATCAATATCGATGTCGGCATTTTCAAAATTAACCATCATCATCATAACAAAATTACCAGATAAAATTGTCTGGGTAATATCAGCAATATTTACTTTGTGTTCTGAAAGAAAACCGCTTACACTTGCGATAATTCCAACTTTGTCGCTTCCAACAACTGTTATAATAGCATTCATAGGCTAATAATATCTTTTTTTGAAAGCGCTATCAACTAAAATCGATAAAATCTAGCAAACTCCTTCAAAATCTGGAGAAAGCACTTTCTTTTCGATAGCAGTTCCCTGTCCAAAAGTGAAAGTAATTTCGTCGCCTATAACATCAGCCACAACAGTTCCGCCTTTACACAAAGAACCAAAGAGAACTTCATCTACCAAAGGATCAGCTATATGGCTTTCTACTGTACGGGCTAGATTTCTGGCTCCCATTGTTCTAGAATAACCTTCTTCCAGCATATGGTTTTCGCAGGCTTCTGTAACAAAAAGACGAACTTTTTTTGATGTAAGCCGGGCAGCAATCTTTTTCCATTCTTTTCTAACCACTTTAAGAACGATTTCCTTTTCAAGATGAGCAAATGGAATAATTCCATCAAGGCGGTTACGGAATTCAGGTGGAAATTCTTTTTCAACTGCTTCTTTCAATTCAATGCTGTCGTTTTCATAGGAAGAAAGTTCACTTTCAAAATCAAAACCAAGAGGACTTCTTTCCATATCTCTGGCACCTGCATTACTTGTCATAATTATAATGCAATTTCTAAAATCAGCCTTTCTTCCCTGGTTATCAGTTAGAAATCCGTAATCTAAAACCTGAAGAAAAACATTGTAGATATCCTGATGTGCTTTTTCTATTTCATCAAAGAGAATTACTGCATGAGGATTTTTTCTTATATCATCTGTTAGAAGTCCGCCGCTTTCATAACCAACATAACCTGCAGGAGAACCAATCAAACGACTTACTGAATGTCTTTCCTGATATTCACTCATATCGTAACGCAAAAGTGGAACACCCATTTCATTTGCAAGGCAGCGGGCAAGTTCTGTTTTTCCAACACCGGTAGGGCCTACGAAAAGGAAACTTGCATCCGGGCGCTCAGGATTATTCAGACCTGCACGAGACTTTTTTACCGCCCGAACAACCGTTTCAACAGCCTTATCCTGACCAAAAATCTGATTTTTAAGGTTCTTTTCTAAATTAGAAAGTTTATCTTTTTCTCCGCCATTGATTGATTCGATTGGAACATGCGACATTTTTGCAACAACACTTTTAACCAGGTGAAGATTTACTGTTGCTGCATCATCATATTCACTGACAGCAGGTTGAGTTTCATCAGAAAGCTGAATATAAGTTTTTACAGTTCCGTTAAATCCGCCGTTTTTCTTAATTTTTGCAAGAGCGCCGGCTTCATCAATTATATCAATTGCTTTATCCGGTAACCTTCTGTCAGAAAGATACTGAACAGAAAGTTTTACGGCTGCTTCTACAGCAGATTTTTGATACTTTACATTGTGATATTGTTCATAGCGAGGAAGCAAACCATTTACAATTTTAATTGCTTCATCGACACTTGGCTCTACAATGTCAATTTTCTGAAAACGACGGGAAAGAGCCCTGTCTTTTTCAAAATTCTTGGTATATTCTTCGAAAGTTGTAGAGCCGATTACCCTCATTTTTCCAGATGCAAGAGCTGGTTTTAAAAGATTTGCCGCATCCATTGCAGAATTTCCGTTGGTACCAGCCCCCATAATCATGTGGATTTCATCAATAAAGAGGATTGCATTTTTCTGTTTAGAAACTGCCTCAATTATGCCATGAAGTCTTTCTTCAAAATCACCACGAAATTTTGTTCCGGCCATCAAGGCACCTAAATCCAGTGAATAAACGCGGCTTTCCTTTAATTCTTTTGGAACTTTTCCTTCAACTATTCGCTGACAGAGTCCCTGGGTAACAGCAGTTTTTCCGACACCCGCATCTCCTACATGAAGAGGATTATTTTTTACCCGGCGGCACAAAATTTGAATAGTTCTTTCGATTTCTTCCTGGCGGCCAACAAGTAAATCGTACTCACCTTTTTTAGCAGCCTCTATCATATCGACAGTAAACTTAGCCAAAGGATTTCTTTCAGTACTTTGTTTTCCATACTCTTCTTCAAGATCAAAATCAGCTTTCTTTGATTTTCCTGAATCTTCGTTACGGCGCTTATTTGAAATTACATCGAGCAGGGTAAGCCTTTTTAGCCCATTAAGCTGCAAATAATATGAACAATAATTTTTTCGTTCATCAATCATGCTTACTAGCACATCAGAAAAATCTACCACATCTCGATTTCCAGAGACGCAAAGAAAAACAGCCCTATTCATAACAGACTGGAAGCCTACTGATTCAATAGGATTTTTATTTTTCGAAGCAGCTTCGTAATCGCAAGGAACCTTTGATTCAAGATAAAATTGAATATCATGCTGAAGCTTACTTACATTTACTCCACATTCATTTAGTAAATCGCAAACATCGGTTACATACAGGGAGGCAAACAAAAGATGTTCCGGAGTGTAAAATTCATGTTTGTAATTTCGGGCAACCAATAAACCCTGAGAAAGTATTTTTCCTAAAAGTGTACTTAATTTCATTCTTTTTCCACCTCTATTTTTAGCGGGAATCCGTTTTTTCGTGCTCTACTGGTAGCCAAAGTCACCCTGGTAAGAGCTATGTCGTATGTGTAGATTCCTACAACAGCCTTTCCTGCTTTATGAACAAGTTCCATTAAATCAACAGCTTCAGCTTCTGCTTTATGAAAAATATCCATTAGAATTTCAACTACAAAATCCTTGGTTGTAAAATCATCATTATAAAAAACAACACAACATTCTGGTGGAATTTCTATACTTACATTTTCCTGAGAATTTGAATCAGCCTGATATTTAATTCTTGTTTCTGACATAATTAAAATATAACACAATTTATTTGTCTTGTGGTAAAAACCTTCCGATAAAACAGTATGGCTAAAAAAAGTTTTCTTTCTAAAATTAAAATTACTTACAACGCACCTGTTACACTAACATTTGCTCTAATTTCAGCTTTGGTTCTTATTATCGGAATGATTTCTGGCGGAAAATTTATCACTGAATTTTTCACTGCTCCTGGAAATATGAAAAGCTCTTCCCCTTTTAATCCATCTGCTCTTTTGGATTATTTCAGGCTTTTTTCTCATGTACTAGGTCATACAGACTGGACCCACTTTTTGGGAAACATGGCATTCATTTTACTCTTGGGCCCTGTTGTTGAAGAAAGATACGGCTCTGTAATTCTTTCTATTATGATGAGCGTAACGGCCCTTGTTACTGGAGTTTTAAACGTCTGCTTTAGTCCGGTTCCTCTTTTGGGGTCAAGTGACATAGCTTTTATGATGATTCTTTTGGCTTCTTTCACTTCAATCTCAAAAAATCAAATTCCTCTTTCTTTTATTTTAATTTTGATTTTATACATTGGTCGTGAAATTCTAGAATCTGGAAAAGATGAAAATATTTCTACTTTGGCCCATATCGCAGGCGGTCTTTGTGGAAGTCTTTTTGCTTTTTTAGCAACTCCAAGACCTAGGGCGACTAATAGCACAAAAGTAAACAAAAGTTCTGGTTCAACAAAATCAGTAAAAGAAAGACTTGCTGAAATAGACAGCCAAAGTCCAAGATTTGCAGGCAAAAAAAATAGAACCGACTCCGCAGATGATGATTCCACGGTAATCGGTTCTATTGAACTATAAGATTTTACAGCCTGCTTTAAGCAGACTGTCTGATTTTATGCATAAATTGCACGAACACCTGTTACAGTGTCTGATTCAGAAAGTTTTGCAATAATATCTTCACTTACCTTTCCGTCTACATCAATAAGGTTGTAAGCAACATCACCGCGAGCCTGGTTAATCATGCCAGCGATATTCAATTTTGCTTCACCAAGGATTTTTGTAAACTTACTGATTGTATCAGGTACATTTTTGTGGCTGATACAAAGGCGTGTTCCACCAGCAGGAATTGGATTTTCGCTGTATGTTTTTGGGAAGTTTACAGAATTGATGATATTTCCGTTTTCAAGGAAGTCTTTAAGTTCATCAGCAGCCATAATTGCACAGTTGTCTTCTGCTTCTGGAGTTGAAGCTCCAAGATGTGGAAGAACGATTACATTTTCCTGGTTCAAAAGTTCTTCGCAGGCAAAATCTGTAACATGGCAAGCTACTTTTCCGCTTTTTATTGCTTCAATAAGATCTTCATTATTTACAAGTCCACCACGAGCAATATTCAAGATGCGAACACCGTCTTTCATCTGCTTGATAGTAGAAGCATTAATCATTCCTTTTGTATCATTTGTCTGAGGAACATGAATTGTAATGTAGTCTGCATTCTTGTAAATTCCTTCCAAAGTTTCTGAATGCTGAACATTATGATCCAAAGACCAGGCAGCTTTAATGGAAAGGAATGGGTCATAACCGATTACTTTCATTCCAAGCTGAATTGCTGTATTTGCAACCATAGCACCAATTGCACCAAGACCAATAACACCAAGAGTTTTTCCCTTAAGTTCTGGTCCAACAAACTGGCTCTTTCCTTTTTCTGCAAGGTCAGCGATTTCATCACCCTTTCCTGCAAGACCGTTAGCCCAGGCATTAGCCTTTACAGCAGGACGGCTAGAAAGCAAAAGTGCAAGAATAACAAGTTCTTTTACTGCATTTGCGTTAGCACCAGGAGTATTGAATACAACAACACCCTTTTCTGTAAGTTCTGGAATTGGGATATTGTTTGTACCAGCACCAGCGCGGGCAACAGCTTTTACATTGTCAGAAAGCTGCATTGAATGCATATCTGCAGAACGAACCAGAATAGCATCTGGATTATTGATGTCTGTTGCAATTTCATAGTTATCGCGGTCAAGACGATTGAGACCACAAGCTGCAATTTTATTTAAAGTTTGAATTTTGTACATAATATTTCCTTTTTTGTGGCTTTGGCAGCCACACTGCCTTATTTTGGGGAGAGAGAAAACCCTCTACTCGGAAGCGGGGTTTCCTCTCCCCCCAAACCCCACTCTTCTTCCCAGCACCGCTTAGGGCTCTGCCCTAAGAACCCGTGCGAATGAAGGTCGCAAAGCTCCCCATTCGTATTCTGTTTATTTGTTTTCTTCTGCAAACTTTTTCATAAAGTCTACAAGGGCTTTTACACCTTCCAAACTCATTGCATTGTAGATTGAAGCGCGCATTCCACCTACAAGGCGGTGACCTTTAAGGTTTACAAGACCAGCTGCAGCAGCTTCTTTAACGAACTTATCGTTGATTTCCTTTTCTTTTGCTAGAGAAGCTTCGTCTGTAGCACCAGTAGAATATTTTGTAAGGAATGGAACGTTCATCAATGAGCGGCTTCCTACAGCAGCAGTTGCACGGAAGAAATCACTTGAATCAAGGAAGTTGAAAAGGTAATCAGCCTTTTCCTTGTTTCTCTTGTACATTCCGCTAGCTCCACCGTTCTTTTCAATCCAGTGCAAAACTTTGCCCAAAACATAGATTGTGTAGCATGGTGGTGTGTTGTACATAGAATCTGCATCTGCATGTGTTTTATAAGCAAGCATAGTTGGTGTTCCTGCACGGCAGTTTTCAGCTTCAGGAATCAAATCTTCGCGAACGATAACAAGTGTAACGCCGGCTGGAGCAAGGTTCTTCTGAGCACCTGCAAAAAGCAGACCGAATTTTGAAACATCAAGTTCTTCGCTCAAAACACATGAAGAAATATCTGCAACCAATGGGATATTTCCTGTTTCTGGAAGATATTCGTAGTGAGTTCCCATGATTGTGTTGTTCATACAGATGTAAACATAATCATAGTCGCCTTCAACTTTTTCTACTTTAGGAATATATGAATAGCCCTTGTCTTTAGAAGAAGCAATTACATCAACCTGAACGCCGAGTTTTTTAGCTTCTGCAGCGGCTTTTTTTGCCCAAACACCTGTTTCGATGTAAGCAGCCTTTCCTGTGTGGATTCCGAGGTTTTCTGCAACCATAGCAAACTGTGTAGAACCACCACCCTGAACAAACAATACTTTGTAGTTTTCAGGAACCTTCATCAATTTGCGAACCATTGCTTCAGCATCCTGAATAATTGGTTCGTAAGCCTTTGAACGGTGGCTCATTTCCATTACTGACTGACCAGTTCCTTTGTAATCAAGCATTTCTGCTGCACATTCGTTAAGAACTTCTTCTGGCAAGCAAGATGGACCTGCACTAAAATTCCATACTCTAGACATATATAACCTCACAAAAATATATTTTCTATTTTTTTCACATCTAAAGGGGGAAGTCTCCCCCTCACTCCAGAAAGTTTTGTTTTCAATAGATTCAAACAAAACTTTCTTACGCTACCCCCTCTCCTAGGGAGCACCCTAAAACCCCTTAACCAGACACAGACATCAATGCAGTAACAGGAGAAATGTTTACAACCTTCACACCATCAGGTACCTTGAACACGCTTTTTGTGTAATTCACGATTCCCTTGATTCCAGCCGCTAGCAAACGCTGCAGCATTTTTTCAACTTCACTTTCGGGAGTACATAAAAAGGCATACTCTATATGTTTTTGCCAGCAGACACTTTCTATCCTATTGGCAGGAAAAAGTTCAAAAGTAGAACGAAGCATTTCAACCCTGTTCACACTAGAATCAAAACCTGCAAGGATTTTAAACCCACTGTCAAGAAAGTAACCGTCATCAAGCAGAGCAGCTCCCAAGCGCCCCAATCCAACAATGCAACATTTTTTTACTTCGTCCCTGGAAAAATCCAAAGCTTCTTCAACAGCCTTTAATAGGGACAAAACCTTGTAGCCGCTCGAAGACCCCTTTTCCAAATTCAAAAACCTAAAATCCCATCGAACAAG
This sequence comes from Treponema sp., assembly GCA_024693045.1. Lineage (GTDB taxonomy): Bacteria > Spirochaetota > Spirochaetia > Treponematales > Treponemataceae > Treponema_D. The sequence goes on along the minus strand of JAILLQ010000021.1, from coordinate 63,704 downwards.
AGAATCTTTACAAGCAAGATTTTCAGCAATTTCTATGGAAGTGATTTTTTCTTTTTTCCAGGAAAGCAAAAGTTCATGAAGCAAAATCAACCTGTTTACAGTTTCCTTTGAAAGTTTCTTCATATTAAAGATTCCACCAATTTACCACAACAAAGAATTCGAAATATTTCCTTTTATTCGCCTGAATTTAGCCCAAATTTCAAACATTTTCAAGTTTCTTGTGAGTGTACTCACAACTAAACAAAAGCATTTAAACAAAAAAAAGCCCGACCGGTAAAAAGAATGGGAAAACGGTCGGGCCTAAAATAAGGAGGACTAATTTAACGTTCGAAACGTCGGTTGCCTAAGAATGCAACGGAGATTCCGTTTAACGGGCGTACCGAATTATCGTAGTACGAAAGAACTTCTTCAGAAAAAAGTCTGTCCAACTTTTCCTGGTAAGCTTTAATTTTGCCTACATAGTTCAATGTTGTCTGCGGTGTGTTATTCGCACGCACTTTGCTTGTTCCAGCGTTGTACATAGCCAAAGCTGCAACTTCATTTCCTGCTACATTCATACAGAAGCGCAAGTGGCTCATTCCGTATTTTGCACTGATTGCAGGATTAAAAAAATCTGCTTCTTTTAACTGTGGGAAAGATCTGTTGTTCAACTGGAAGAGTCCGCGGTCAATCGAAGCGTTTCTATTTTTGTTTACTGCATTTGAATCGTAACGACTTTCTGTATAAGCAAGAGCAAATGCAAGTGACAAAGGAATATCATTTTTTTCAGCTTCTTCCAAAATAGCCATTGCTGTTTCACGGTTTCCTGTTACATGAAGGTAAAACCATTCTACTGCTGTTCTTGAAGTAGGCTGTCTATAAAGTGCTAGACCAGAATCTCCATTTGTAGCTTTTTTTGACATAAAGCCCGCTTCTTCAATCAAAATATTGAAATCTGCGATTACTTCATTTTCAGTTTCTGTTGTAGCTTTTACCACAGGAACCGAATTTACTTCTTCTTTTGCTGGAAGAACATTTCCGATAACCAGTGTAACTACAAGAATTAAAGCACAAAAAACAAGCGAGTTACGACATGATGCGCGGAAAGCATTTTCCGATTCGTTCATTTTTAACCCCTAATTTCTGTTCTCACCCTACGCGTATACTATGCCACAAGAAAACATTTGAATCAAGAGAAATTTAGATATTTTTTACGAAATTTTTAATTTTTTATTGAATTATTTTGAGTATTTCGCATACAGTGCGTTATTTCGCATATGTTACCAAATCACTGGTTTTTAATGCATCTACAAGACCTTTTTCTTCAACAACACTTTTATCCGCAAAATAAAGATAGTGCCCATGCTTTACTTGCATTTCATTTATAAACCATTGAGCATAGCTGTTTACACCAAAATCAGAATCTTTTTTTATAAGTTCTGCAGGAATTGCAAAACCAATAACACTTACACAATCCTTAATTCTTCTTGCACAATGAACCATTGCATCTATGTAAGACTGAACTGTATCTGCATCCGGTAATTCTTTTACTGTTTCTGGAATTACAAATGCAAAATAACCGTTATTTTCCAATATTTTCAGATAGTCACGCAAAGCTGCAAGGAACTCTTCATTATATGCTCCAGGCTGTAACTCTACTGCAGACCACTTTACTTTTACTGCAACAAGCTGCTTCTTTGAATTAGGCAAACTGGCATCACCAATGTTTTCTCCATACACCAAATGTAAGTTTCCAGTTGAATAAATTTCACCGCTATCAATTTTTACAAGTTTATTTTCTTCTGATTTGAACAATGGATCGAATTTCATATTTTTTCCTTTTTTGAGCACACCATTTGCTGAGCACCCACGATAACAAGTATCCTAATATTTATTGTACATAAAAAAAAGACCTTTGATAAACAAAGGCCTTTTGACGTTTATTTTCTAAATAAAACTATTCAGTAAGAATCTTGATTACTTCAGCTTTATCCTGAGTGCTCAAAATCTGCTGACGCTTATCTGCACTCTTGAAAAGTAAACTTACTTCAGCAAGGAACTGAAGGTGTGGACCTGTCTTGTTTACAGGAGACAAAGTCATAATGAAAATGCGGCAAGGTTCCTGATCCAATGAATCAAAATCTACCGGATTATCAGAAATACCAATGCAGGCTACCAAGTCGCTTACAGAATCTGTCTTTCCATGAGGAATAGCGATTCCATGTTTCATACCAGTAGACATCTTGCGTTCTCTGTCAAGAACACATTCACGAGCTCCGGCTTTATCTGAAACTTTTCCAGCCTTTACAAGGATATCAAGCATCTCGTCAATAATTTCTTCTTTTGTAGTTCCCTTCAAGTGAAGGTTTACAGTATCGGTTGTTAATACAGTTCTCAAATCCATAGTTTTAGTTTATTTACACTAATAAAATATGTCAAGAAAAAAGATTTCTCTCTTTTGCTTTTTTTATTAGAAAGAGCAAATTTTATTACTTTATCTTCTCTTGTTCTTCATCGAATGGTAAATTTTTCTCATATTTTCGACTCATTTCAGTTATCATTCTTATAATAGGTTCTCTTGTTATTTCAGGAATCAATTCTAATTTTCTATATATTGAAAAGAAGTCACGGTCGTGGGTAATTCTATATTCTTTTGTCTCTGAAACAGCAACTTCTTCTTCACCTTGCCGCCCGTAAAGCAGATAATCTAGAGAAAGTTTAAAATATTTTGAACTCTTCAAAGCAATTTCAACATCGGGCTTACTTCCACGACTTACTCCCGAAGCAATAGTGTTCACGCTAATCCCGATATCTCTTGCAAAAACTTTTCTGTCTATTCCCCGAAACTCAAGCTCGTCATTGATTCTCTGCCAGAATTCACATTTACTGCTATCCATTTTTTTAGAATGAATCACAATTGCAATTTATGCTTTAAATATATTGCAGGTGCAATAATTTTACCAAAAATCGCAATTGCAATATTTTTATTAAGATTTTTACTTTTTATTGCGTTTGCAATTTTTGTTCATCTTTTCCGCAATTTGCAAAATACTGCTCTTTTATCATTTCTAAAATTGGTTCCCGTATCTGACGAGGTAAAGATTCTAATTGGCGAACACTTTTACCATACTTTTGAAACTCGCTGTAATCATATTCCTCTGACACAGTTTCTTCGCCCAAAAGTTTTTCTAATGAAACTTCAAGATATCTACTGATTTTATATGCAGTAGAAACAAGCGGCTCACTTTCCGCTTTTATTCCTTTTCCGATATTAGAAGTATCAAATCCACATGCTAAAGCAAGTTCTTTTCTAGTTTTACCCCTTAATTTTAATAATGCATCAACTCTTTTCCAAAACTCCATGATTTTAGTTTTTAACAATTCATTATTTTTTTGGGAGATTTCTTCCCCTTGCGAAAATATTTTTAATTTAGGGAAATTTCCCTACTTTCGTTTTATCAGGTTATTTTTCTTCGGGTAGAACACATTTCCTTTTTCAGTTAAGATTAGTTATAGAAAAGAATTAAGAAGCTGTACTGAGCTTGCGAGTCAAAAACTATACAAAGAGGATAAAAGCAGATGGCTAAAACTTACGACGACAAAAAAATTATCTACACTATGGATCGCGTTACCCGCGCTTACGGTACTAAAACAGTTTTAAAAGATGTAAGTATTTCATATTATTACGGAGCAAAAATTGGCGTTATTGGTGCCAACGGCTCAGGTAAATCTTCACTTTTTAAAATTCTTGCAGGTGTGGACAAGGATTTTGCTGGCGAAACAACTCTTGCTCCTGGATACACAATTGGATATTTGGAACAGGAACCTTATCTTGAACCTGGCAAAACAGTTATGGAATGTGTAAAAGAAGGCGTAAAAGAAATCACAGACCTTCTTGCTGAATTTGACCAAATTAACGAAGCTTTCGGAGACCCTGATGCCGATATTGATAAACTTTGTACACGACAGGGAGAAGTTCAGGAAAAACTTGATGCCTTAGACGCATGGAACCTTGATAACAATCTTGAACTTGCAATGGATGCTCTTAGATGTCCTCCTGCAGATCAGGTTGTAGATGTACTTTCAGGAGGTGAACGACGCCGAGTTGCTTTATGCCGCCTTCTTTTACAAAAGCCAGATATTTTGCTTTTGGATGAACCTACAAACCACCTTGATGCAGAAACTGTTGCATGGCTTGAAAAACACCTTCACGACTACCCTGGAACTGTAATAGCCATTACCCACGACCGTTACTTCCTTGATGAAGTTGCTGGATGGATTTTGGAACTTGACCGCGGAGAAGGCTACCCATTCAAGGGAAATTATTCCAGCTGGCTTGAGCAGAAAAACGCCCGCCTTGCCCAGGAAAACAAAAATGAATCTGCCCGCCAGAAAGAAATCCAGCGAGAATTGGAATGGATTCACATGGGAGCAAAAGGTCGACAGGCTAAACATAAGGAACACATCACTCGTTACAACGAACTTATGAGCCAGGAATCAAAGAAGCAGCTAAAAGATACTCAGATTTCTATTCCAGCCGGTCCTCGCTTAGGTGGACAGGTAATAGACTTTGAAGGGGTTTCAAAATCATTTGGCGATAAATTGCTTTTCGAAAAACTTGATGTACATATCCCTGCTGGTGCTATCGTAGGAATCGTAGGTCCTAACGGTGCCGGAAAAACAACTCTCTTCAAAATGATTGTTGATGCAGCCGGTCTTCCTAATGGCGAAAAACCAGACAGCGGTGAAATTAAAGTTGGTAAAACTGTAAAACTTGTTTACGTAGACCAGATGAGAAGCGGGCTTGATGAAAACAAAACTGTATACGAAACTTTGGGTGGCGGTGCAGACTTGATTAAGCTTGGTGCAGTAGACGAAAAGGGTCGTGCTCTTGAAGGCGGTGTTCGCGAAGTAAACGCACACGCATATTGTGGATGGTTCAATTTTTCCGGACCTGATCAGAATAAAAAGGTAAACGTTCTTTCCGGTGGTGAAAAGAACCGCTTGAATTTAGGTATGATGCTCAAAGAAGCTGGAAATGTACTTTTATTCGACGAACCTACAAACGACCTTGATGTTGAAACAGTACGAGCTCTTGAAGAAGCTCTGGAAGACTTTGCTGGCTGTGCAATGGTTGTAAGCCATGACCGCTGGTTCCTGGACCGAATCTGTACACATATTCTTGCTTTTGAAAACAACTCTGAAGTTCGTTTCTTTGAAGGCAACTGGAGCGAATACGCAGAATGGAAGAAAGAACAGTTTGGCGAAGATGCCAGTGTTCCAAAACGTGTTCAATACCGCAAGTTGAGCAGATAGAATAAATACAAAAGCCGACACTTCAAAGTGACGGCTTTTTTTTTACATTCCGTAGATTTTCTTAATATCTTCTGTATAATTTCCAGGGCTATCGTAAACAACCAAAGGCTTTTCTACTGTTATTCTGGAATTAGCAAATTTTCTCGCTTCAATCAAAACCATATTTGGCTCTTTATCCGCAAATGGATAAATCAACTGCATTCTTTTGGGTTCTAGTTTATACCTGCAAAGAGTGGAAATAATTTCTGCGAGTCGAAAAGGTCTATGAATCATATAAAACCTTCCCTGAGGTTTTAAAAGATAATCAGCTGCACGAATTATATCTTCCAGATTACATAAAACTTCATGGCGAGCAATGGCTTTACTGTCGCCAGGATTTTGCTTTCCGTGTTGAAAAATCATGTAGGGAGGATTTGAAGTAACCGCATCAGCTTTAGCCTTGGGAAAAAGTTTTTGAACTTCTTTTATATCGCCCTGCACTATGCTGATTTTATTTTCCAAATTGTTCAAACTTACACTTCGCCCCGCCATGTCTGCACATTCAGCCTGAATTTCTAGCCCCGTAACATGATTGAGCCGAGGTGAATCAGCAAGTAGAAGAGGAATAATTCCATTTCCAGTACCTAAATCGTAAATATTATCGCCGTTTCGCACTTCGACATAATCAGCAAGCAAAACAGCGTCAATTCCAAAGCAGAAACGTTTTTTATCCTGGATGATTTTATAACCGTTCTGCTTTAGAGTTTCAGTTACTTCATTTCCCAAATTATCTGACTTTTCCATAAAATGTTACTTAGTATACACATGAAGAACCCTTTCTGTCTCGTACTTAGATTCAAGGAAAAGTTCTGCCAAAATCGGATCAAAATGAGAGCCAGACTCTTCTTTTATGATTTTAAACGCTTCCTGTTGTGGCATAGGATCCTTGTAGCACCTTGGAGACACCAAGGCATCAAATACATCAGCTAATGCCATTATTCTTGCACAAACTGGTATTTCAGTTCCCCTTAGCCCATATGGATAACCTTTTCCATCCCAGCGTTCATGGTGATAATTGGCAACATCAGAAGCAATTGAAATGAATTCCTTGTCTTCGGAAACACCTATTACTTCATTAATAATTCGCCCACCTTCTGTTGTATGCAATTTCATCTGGTCAAATTCTTCAGGAGTCAATTTACCAGGTTTTTTAAGGACACTGTCCGAAACCACAATTTTTCCAATATCATGCATCGGGGCGGCTCTTTTCATCAAATCAATAAACTTTTCGTCGATGATATCCGGATAAACACCATTTTCATAAGCTTTACGAGCTAAAATTTCTACATAGGCACTAGTCCGCAAAATATGTTCACCTGTATCTGTATCTCGGTTTTCTACAAGGCTGGCCAGACTGTTGATAATATGATTCTGCAGTTCCAGTCTTTTTTCACTTTCCTTTTCAGCCTCTTCCGTTTTTTCAAGAACTTTGATTTCAAGTTTTTCCTGTACAGCCTGCTCAATAAAAGAAAAAATCAACAGAATGCAGAAAATTACAAACATAGTCAGAGAAATATTTATTATCTTTATGACTGATATATAATTATCCGGAATTTGATATTTTGGTAATAATTTACTTCCGATACATTCAAGAACAACAAATCCTGCTGAACCCAATACTTGAAATAGCATTGAAAGAAAATAATGTCTTTCAAAGGCTACAACAGGCAAAAGACCTATAAGAAGAATAAAATAGTGAAAGGCCGAATTTGCTCCGACATAATAGTCTGCAAGAACCTGATGAACAACAACTTCAAAAAAAGCAACTGTATATGGAATTATAAAAGATTTTAACCGCGGCACTATTATTGAAAGGCCAAAAAATACAGTGACGCTATAAAAGTTATAGTAAAACATTGGGTACACTGCTAATGACCTGAATACAAAAAGAAAAACTATATGATAAATTAAAGCAAAAAGAACTGTTATAATCGAAATAACGCGAGTATGTTTAAATTCTATAAGTGCTTTTTGTATTCGTTCAAAATATTCCATTCTCTCTCCATTAATGAATCTTAAACAAACACTTCTTTAAAAAATCAAGGAAACTATCGTTAAATAATTTACTTGCCCAAATAAATCTCTTTGAAAATTTTCCAATTGGATATCTTTTTTTAGGGAATCGTGAAAAACTTGCTTTTTCCATTGCATTTGCAATTATGCTTGTTTTTGAAATTCCTTTTTTTTGTCTGTAAAACCTTTCATAAAACGCAGCGGTATTATTTCCGTTGCTTTCATATGCAGTTCCTTCTGAATTGGACTTTATCCCCTGTGCAGCAATCAGCCCCCAATCAGTTCCTGTTAGCCCCGGTTCAATTATGACAACCTTAATACCAAAAGGCTGAACTTCTAGCCTAAGGGCATCACTTATAGCCTCAACGCTGTATTTAGAAGCGTGATACCAGCCCAAAAAAGGACTTGAAAACAGCCCCGCAATGGAGGAAATATTAACAATTCTTCCAGAACCTCTTTCCCTCATATAAGGAATAACCAGCTGGCAGAGCCGAGCCAGTCCAAATACATTTACTTCAAATTGATTCTTGGCGTCATCGATTGATACATTCTCAACCGAACCACCTTGTCCATAACCTGCATTATTTATAAGTATGTCTATGCGACCTTCTTTTTTTATTACCGCCTCTACAGCAGCTTCAATAGTGTCAGGTTTACATAAATCCATGTAAAGTGCATGCCCCCCAAGACATTCAACTTTTGAAAGAAGTTTCATTCTACGGGCAGCACCATAGACTATATGACCTTTTTTAATAAAACGAATTGCAGTCTCAAGTCCAATCCCAGAAGAGGCACCTGTAATAAGTATAACTTTAGCTTGTTGCGAAAAACTCATGAATCATATTGTAAGTCACAATCCTGAATTTTTGTAGTTTTTTTTGTTTTTGTAGTTTTTTTTAGTTGATAAAAATTAATTCAAATCCTTTTCTACTAGTGACTTTCCGCGCCAAGTCCCCAGTTTCCAGCGGATAAATACAATCACGCCCCGGAGTAATTCGTCAGAAGCCATAGAAATCCATACGCCAAGCAGTCCCAATTTAAAATGGATTCCTAAAAGCCAACTCAAGAAAACAGATACACCCCACATAGAGCAGATACCCAAAACAGTAGGAAAAACTACATCACCTGCAGCCCTCATACTTTGAATAACAACTAGATTGATACAGCGACCTACTTCCAGCAAAACAGCAATAAGCATTATTTTTCGACCAAGAGTAATTATCTCTGGATTATTTGTAAATAAATTCAAAGAATATGGAGAAAGTACTGCATTCAAAGCAGCCACAAAAAAGGAAACGAAAATGGCTATACAGAGAGATTTTAAAACCCTCTTGTAAGCAAAATCATAATCATCCCGGCCAACGGCATGCCCGGTAAGTATAGCCGTTGCACCTGCCATAGAATTGGAATAAACAAGGGAAAAACCTGTTAGTATTGTGCAGAAAATTTTTGTTGTAAGCGAAACTTCTCCCATTGTATTTACAAAAGCTGTAATCAAGATTTGCGAAATATTGTATGAAATATTTTCTCCGGCAGTTGGAATGCCTAGTTTTATAAGTTTCTGCAATAAATGAACCGGAAAAGGATACAAGAGCCTGTATGAAAGCCTCCCTTTTATAACAAGAAAGAAAAAGACAAAAGAAAAGAACATCCCTAAAAAACGACTGATACAGGTTGAAATCGCAACTCCCTTAATTCCAAAGTTCAAAAAAGCTAAAGGACCGTAAAGGAAAATGTAATTTCCAAGAATATTAAATAGGTTCATTCCTATGGCGATTAAAAGTCCAAGGAGAGTGTTTTTATTACAATTAAAAATCTGAGCAAGGGTACTAGTAATAGCAACGCAGAAAAGAGAAAAACCTGTTACCTGCATATAAATAGAGCCTTGCTCTAACATCTGCTCAGGAACTCTCATCAGAAGCAAGAGTTTTTCCCTGAGCAGAATAATTATAAGACTGACAAAAAGACTTAAAGAAAAGTTAAAGACAATTGAAAGAGTATATATCTGATTCATTTGTCCATGTTTTTTTGCACCAAGATACTGAGCTGCCACAACCCCTGTTGCACTAGCAACAATAGAAAAGGCCAGCGCCAGGAAATTCATTATTTGATTTGCATTTCCCAGCGCACCAACCGCCGTTTGCGAGTAATGACTCATCATTGCTGTATCTACATAGCCTAATGCCATTGCCAGCAAAATCTGAAAAAAAATCGGCCAGGCTAGTGAAAAAACTGAATTTTCTTTTTTGTCCATATCAGAATGAGACTAATCTATTTCTGAATGATGATAAAGCCAGTTCCCGGCACTCGATTAATTTTTGCCGAAGAAGCAAGAGAAAATGATCCATCTGTTTCATTCAATAAAACCTGTCTTCCATTTTCATTTATCTCGCAAGCAGCTTTATTACCATTGAAATATACAACAAACTTTTCTGTACTGTATTTTATAAGTCCAGAATCCAACATTTCTGTAGAAGCATTTGCATTACCACCAAAAGCCCCGGAATTAGCCTTTCTGAAAGCAATTAAAGCCTTGTAAGTGTTATATACATCTGCATATTTCTGCTTAAACTCTATATCGATAGCGTTTATACCATCACCTGCAATATAACTGTTGTGATTACCTTTTTTTGAACGAAGGAATTCCTGTCCTCCATTTATAAAAGGCGTTCCCTGAGCCAGGTATACAAGAGCGGCAGCAAGCTTATCTTCCTTTTTAATCTGGGTCATCTGCTCATCAGAAAGAAGTTCAAAAAGATCGCCATTAGTATTTTTACCTATCTCTGTAATTGCAAGTTTATCAAAAAGAGTGTGATTATCATGACATTCAACATAGTTGATGCTGCGACCAATTTTTTTGGTAAAACCGCCCTTACCTTTAACAGAACCTGTAAGCCCGGACATTACCTTCATGATTCCACCAAAGCTGCCCTGGACAAAGCCTCCTGCAGCAGGATTAAATACAGAGCCCTTTATTGCATCTCGGAAATCGTCATTAAAACAACCAACTCCATTTACATCTTCCGCCATATCTTCTGTAATCAAATCTACAGTAGTTTTTGTCGCATTGAATTTTACAAGTGAATTTCCACCTGTCCATGGTTCGCCATAAACCATTACATTAGGGTCTATTTCATAACAAGCTTTGTATACTTCTGCAAGTGCATCCCTTTCATGAAGAGCCATAAGGTCAAAACGGAAGCCATTAACATGATAATCAAGCATCCAATGTCTAACTGAATCGACAACAAATTTGCGAACCATTGCGTGATTTGTAGCAACTTCATTTCCACAGCCTGAACCGTTTGAATAAGACTCATCTGCATTAAGACGGTAAAAATAACCAGGAACAGTCAAATCGTAAATTGAATTATCGCCGGTTCCGCTTGTGTGGTTATATACAACATCCATGATTACAGCAATTCCGTTTTCATGAAGTTTACCTATCATGTAGCGCATTTCTTTTACAGCCTGACTACCGTCTGAATAACCTTCAGTAACATAGCGGCCTTCAGGAACATTATAGTTGTAAGGATTGTAACCCCAGTTATAAAGTTTGCTGCTAGCTTTTTCTGCATATTCAAAACTAGGTAAAAGCTGAACATGGGTTACACCTAAATCCTTTAGATGAGCAATGATTTTATCGCCGTCTGCAATTTCTTTAAATTTTCCAGTTGTATCATTTACTTCAACATGGGACCAGTCTCTCACATGCATTTCATACAAAATTGCATCTGTATACGACTTTGATTCTTTCCCATTTTGACCAAAAGGATTGTAATAAGATTCCTTTGTTCCCCAACTTGTATCGTATTTCAAACCTTCCGGTAAAGCTTCGGGAGCAGAATTGATATCAATAATCTGAGTTGCAACCGATTCCGGACTGGCAGACTTTGCCCAAATATCGCAAACTTTTGCTTTTTTTCCAGGATTTGAAATTTCATATTGATAGTAGCTATACGAACTTACATCCTCATTCGCAACCCATACTCCTGGATTTTTTTCATCCTTCTGCATTTTTACTTTTTTAGCAGGCTTTTCTAAATTCTTTGAATCTGTATAGAAAAGAACTTTTACATTTTTAGCCAATGGTGCCCAGCATTTTAAAGTAGCCGTATTTTCAGACAAGCTGAGACCTAAATCATTACCTGAATAAACAGCAGTCTTATCAATAACTTCAGGTGTAATATTTCCTTTTGCCCATACAGAAAGAGAAAGCAACAGAAACATTGAAAGCAGAACTGTTTTCTTACCGTTTCTTTTAATTTTTTTCATCATACCTCCAATAAAAAAAATCCCATCATTTTTCAGTATAAAAATATAATCTATGATATCATGGAATTCTTGTTGAAAAAGAGTTAAAACTATAACAATACTATCTTGTGAAGCAAAAAAGCAGAGAATTTATCTGGGGAGATTTTTTATGCCAGTGCCATTCAAAGAAACAAAATTACACGGTCAATTAACTTTTCCTTTTGCAATTTACATTGGAATAATGCCGGACTGGCTCACAAGTTTTCCTCTTCACTGGCATCAGGAATTTGAAATAATCTACATTAATTCCGGGGAAGGAACTGTTTTTGTAGATTCAAAACGCTACGATTGCCGTTACGGTGATATTCTCCTAGTTCCTCCAGACACAATCCACGGAATTACGCAAAAAGAAGGCACCAGAATGGTTTACTTTACGATACTTTTTAAACCGACTCTGCTAGATGCTGACCAGAATTCTGCCTTTTACAAACAATATTGTCTGCCAATTGAAGAAGGTCTTATAAAGCCACCAGTGTTTCTTACTCCTGACACAAAGGCAAGCCAAAACCTTCGACCCCTTATTGAACAACTAACAGAACAATGGCAAATTCCAGCTCAAAATAACATGCTTTCAATAAAAACTAAAATGTTCCGCATCTTTGAACTGATTTACGAAATGGCAAAAAACAATCCCTTTGCAGAAAAAAAAGCAAACGCAAGCTCTGCCAGATTCAAACCTCTCCTGACCTATGTCGAAAAAAATTACGGAGAAGCGATTTCCATAAAGCAGGCTGCCGAAATCTGCAACTATTCGGAAAGTTTTTTTATGAAATCTTTTAAAACTACTTTTGGAACTTCATTTAACTCTTATTTGAATGAATACCGTCTAGAAAAAGCCCAGGATTTTCTACGCCACTCGGATTACAATGTTTCCCAAGTTTCGGCCATGTGCGGTTTTGAAAGCCTTTCCTACTTTATTAAATGCTACAAGAAAAAATGGGGCATTACTCCGCACTCACAGAAAGTTCAAAACTGATTAACAAAATATTTTTTAATTAATAAAACCCTTACTCCAATGCCAGACAGGTTTTGCAAGTTTATTACTAAAAGGCTGAATTCTTGTAAAATCAGGAAGCCAGCTTGTGTCATCAGAAAGTTCCTGATAAAAGAGCCAGTCAAAATCATATGCTTCCATCAAATCCTGTAAATCTGCATCTTCTTCTTTATTGACCAGTCGGTTTTCTATGGAAGACAAAGCTTTTTTTCTTCCCTGAAGTTTTTTTTCTTCTTCCTCAAAAGGAACTGGCGTATATTGATTCATCAAAGAAAGACAGGCTTTTCCGTCTGCATTATTTTTAAGCCATTCAAGAACATCTGCTGTCTCCTGAAATTTTCCAGGCATAAATAAATGGCGAATAATAACGCCCTGAAACATCTTCTCTTTAATTTCACCCTTTTTCCAGTCTTCACCATTTGAATCTGTATAATCCTTAGCTGCAGGAATTTCTTCTATTTTCAAAGGGAAATTATTCAACATCCAGCTGATTGCCTTTATTGCAGTTTCTGGGTAATCCCTTGCAGAAAATAGAGAAGCCGAAAGTTCGGAATTTAAGGTTTTTAAATCTGGAAGCCATATTTTTACGTAAGGCTTTAATAGTTCCAGCATTTCTACACTTTCGTAAGCAGAACTATTCCAGCAAAATGGAATTTTACAGCCAGCTTTTTGAGCCGCCGGTATATATTCAGAAAGCCGAGGAATAGCATGACTTCCTGTAACAAGATTTATATTTTCAGCACCAGATTCCTGTAATTTAAGGCAAATCTCTGTAAATTCTTCAGAAGAAACTTCCCGTCCCATTCCATCCTGTGAAATCTGATAATTCTGACAAAAGGCACATTTCAAAGTACAGCCTGTAAGAAAAATAGTCCCACTGCCACCATGAACGGTAATCAGCGGCTCTTCTCCAAAATGCAAACAAGCTGTAGCAATACGAACTTGATCACTTTCACCGCAAATACCTTTTTTTCCAGTAAGGCGGTTTACTCCACATTTTCGAGAACATTGATTACAGGCTTTATACAACTCAGAAGTCATTATTAAAGAGCACCGCGGTCTACAAGTTTACCCATCAATACCTGAAGCTGTTCCAAAGGCATTGTTTCTGCTTCATCATTTATAGCATCATTTAATTCCTGTAAATCATCGTCGTTAAGAATTTCTTCGCCTTCATCTGCATCATTCAAGAAAGAAAGAAATGCACAGAGGCGGTCTATGTTCTCTGATTTTGGCTCATTTGAAAAATCTTCGGAATGGTCGATATAAGTATCTCGCCAGTAAAAAATTACCGAACGAGCAATACCTTCAGAAACAATACAATTTCTTAAAAATAAATTCTGAATATAATCACAGGCTTTTGCCGCATCATAACGGCCATTGTTTTCAGCACGATTATGTTTAATCGAACGCTCAACATCTGATCTGAATTTTTCTATTACTGTCATGGGGCAATAATATAGCATAGACCCCCAATTTGTCATGTACCAGGCAGCTATAAGTCAAAAAAATTGAAAAACCCTTTATTCTTGCCTTTACAAGACATTCCTAATATAATTTATGCTTTGAGAACAATGGAGTTTTATTTATGGAACAGACCGTACCAAAGATGTTACGTAAAGTTGCTGCAGAACATTCTGAAGTAGCTGCTCAAATGGGCAAAAACAAACAGGGAGAATTTGAACCGGTAACATACCGAGAACTTTATGACATTGCATTGAATTTCGGTGCAGCCTTAATCAGTTTGAATGTAAAACGAGGTGAACCAGTAGGACTTATCTCCGACAACAGAAAGGAATGGCTACAGGCAGACATGGGAATTATGGCAATTGGTGCCGTTGATGTACCTCGTGGCTGTGATGCAACTATCAGCGATTTAGAAGCTATTCTTTCTATCACCGAATGTAAATACACTATCACAGAAAATTCTTCACAAATCAAAAAGATTCTTTCAATCAAAGAAAAACTTCCAGCCCTTCAAACTTTGATTTCATTTGATGAAATTACAGCAGAAGTACAGGAAGAAGCAAAAAAACAGAATGTCGAACTTCATACTTTTGCCGAGCTTTTAAAAACCGGTCGTGCATTCAGAAACGAAAACCCTAATCTCGTAGAAAACGAACTGGAAAAAGGTTCCTGGGATGATTTGGCATGTATCATCTTTACATCAGGAACAACAGGAACACCAAAAGGAGTTCAGCTTTCACACGGAAACTTCCTTACTCAGCTAGATGAAATTCCAGAAAGAATTATGCTAAACCCAGGAGATACAGCCGTACTTGTATTACCTGTCTGGCACGTATTTGAACGCGAAGTTGAATATGTAATTATGATTCAGGCAGCTACCTTGTGTTATTCAAAACCAATCGGAAGTATTCTTCTTGCTGACATTGCAAAAGTAAACCCTGCAATTTTACCTGCCGTACCGCGCGTTTTCGAAGCCGTATACGACGGAATCCAGAGAAAAATGCGAAAAACCGGCGGACTTGTTTACGCACTTTTCAACTTCTTTGTAAAAGTGGCAATTCTTCATTCCAGAATGCACAGAAAAATGTTTAACCAGGATGTTTGCTTTACACGCTATTATACAATTTTCTGGTGGATTTTATTCCTCATCCCTTGGTCTCTTCTCTGGCCCCTTAAACTTTTAGGAAATATCATTGTTTTCAAGAAAATTCGTGCAATGCTTGGAAAAAACTTCCGCTCTGGTGTTGCCGGCGGCGGAGCTTATCCAAAATACCTTGATGAATTCTTCTGGGCTATAGGCGTAAAAATCGTAGAAGGATACGGCCTTACAGAAACAGCCCCTATTATTTCTGTTCGCCCTATTGCAGCTCCTGTTTTTGGAAATGTAGGTTCTCCAATCAGAGGCGTAAAATGCAGAATTGTTAGTCCTGAAGATGGATTTGTTTTAAAAAGAGGACAGTTCGGTGCTATCCAGATTAAGGGTGGTACAGTAATGAAGGGCTACTACAAACGCCCAGACCTTACAGAAAAAGTAATGACTGTAGACGGTTGGTTCGATACAGGTGATTTAGGTATTCTTTCCGTTCATGATGAAATCGTTATCAAGGGTAGAAAAAAGGATACTATCGTACTTCTCGGCGGTGAAAATGTAGAACCAGTTCCTATTGAATCAAAGCTTGCTGAATCTCGTTTTATCAAATCTTCTGTTGTGGTTGGACAGGATCAGCGTTATTTAGGTGCCCTGATTCTTCCAGACGAAGAAGAAATCAAGGCTTATGCTTCTGAAAATGGTCTTCAGTACGAAAGTTACGATTCTCTTCTAGCTTCTGAAGAAATTCAGAAACTTTTCGACTCAGAAATCAACACTTTGGTAAATCCAAGAACAGGATTTAAAATGTTCGAACGAGTAAACAAATTTGCTTTGATTACAAAACCTTTTGAAGTTGGTGTAGAACTTTCTGCAAAGCAAGAAATCATGCGTTATCGCCTTGCAGAAATTTACAAAACAGAAATCGAAAGTATCTTTAAAGCAGAGTAGATAAAACTTAAAATTGATTAAATCTTTATTTCCGGAGCTCCAGACTTCTTATCCTTTTCAAGTTTTTCAACAGGCTTGAAAAGGCTTAATTCAAGGCTGTCTCCGGATTTTATATTTTTGCCATATGGATTCTGAATCAAAACCATTCCGCTTTCTGCACAGGAATAAAATCCCTGTCTTCTTCCCGGCAGAAGAATAGGATCCGAAACTACAGCAACTTTTGCAGTATTTTTGTCAGCGTTCTTTTCCAGTTTTTCGCCTTTTTTACAGGCAAAGACATAGCTAATTACAGCTCTGTCTTTTGGAAGCCCCGCACTTTCAGAAAGCTTTAAAAGTTTAGCCGGCACATTTTCTGTTGAAAATGAAAAATTACACCATTTAGCACTTCCACCATAACGGGCATGAAGTCCATTCATTGCGCACTTTCCCTGATGAGGACAAGGAGCAGTGATTTCGAATTTCTTATTAATAAATCGCTCCCTCATAAGGCTTATAAAACGGCCCGCAACCGGCATGCCTGGTTCTGCAATAAAAACAGAACAATCTTCACAAGCATATCTCAAAAGATTCTGAATCTGCTTGTCGGCGATTTTTTCAGGAGCTTCTTTTTCTTTCTGATACAACTCGTTGAACATATTTGCACAAGTTATAAACTTTGCTTTTTTTCTAATCTCTGTACCTATTTCGCCCTTTACTCGGGTAATTTTCCAGAATGCATCCGCATCTTCATCTGCCGGTCTGGCTTTAGCCGCTATCGACATATAAATTTCTTCCCCAACAGCCATTGTGCTTTGAGAAATATCCATGCAGTAAATCTGTAATTTTTTTGCTCTTAATTCAGGGCGGGAAAGCCAAAGTGCATTTACAGCTGTAAGAGGCCCAGAACCTATATCCAAAACAACATCACCATCTTCTAACTGAAAGGCTTCAGGCTTTATATTTGCAAATACACGGGTAAGTCGAACAAGGTTCCACCATGTAAAATAACGAAGATAAGCAGAAAGTTGCTCCGTTGCATTCATATAAGAAATGTGTCGACTTTCCCGGTCATCTGTAAGAAGATGCGAAAGATTTCGTATATCCTTTGGCAGATTATTTAACTGTCTGCTATTCATAGGGCGAACAGCCTGAACAATTGAATCATAGGATTCCAAAACTTTTACTGCATCGGCTGGTAGTTTTTTTTCGTCAAACAAGTTTGATGAAGCAATAATTTTGGCATCAACTGGTATAGATTTTTTGCTTTCAAATTCAATTTGATTTTTTTTGTCCAATCCCCGTCGTTTTTCATCATAAAACTTGTCGCGCTGACGATTAAACTCGCGTCGCTTGTTCTTAGCTTCCGCCTTAGAGGACTTTTTCTCTGTAAAACGGGAATAAAATTTTTCTTCGTTCATAATAATCAAAAATTAAAGCTTGTGTTTTTTAGCGTAAAAATATAAATCCGTAAGTTCTGCTTTCATATCGTGCATCTGTTTAACCAAATCAGCATTTTCATTTACGGCATCAACTTCTGCAATAAGCTGGTCGCGAGCACCTTCAATAGTAAATTTTCTATTTACTATCAAGTGCTTTAATCGCATTATCATTTCAAGTTCTCTCTGAGAATAACTACGGCGACCACCTATATCCTTCATCGGCGAAAGTCCTGGAATAACTTCTTCCCAGTAACGCAATACATGAGTTTTTACACCTGTAAGTTCTTCTATTTCGCCGATTGAATACTGCATCTAGCGCTTCCTGTCTTCCCACTTCTTGCGGCTAGCCTTCATTTCCAACTGAACAGGAATTTTATCAAAGCCTAAATCTTCGCGGATACGGTTTTTCAAGTATGTCACATAAGTTTCAGGAACAACTTCCGGTCGGGTTGCGAAAATCAAAAACTTAACAGGATTTGTACCCTTTTGCGTCATGTAGCGAATCTTAAAATGAGCAGTTTTACTTGCTGGAGGCGGATATTTAAAGAGCCAGTCATTAAGGGCCATATTCAAAGCTGCAGTTTCAACCTTATGAGTAAGCTGTCCGTAAATATCTACAGCTTCACGCAAAAGTTCAATAACTCCAGTCCCCTTTAAAGCTGAAAGGGCAACAATAGGTGCATATTCCATCTGACCGAACATGATGTTCATCCAGGTTTTTATATTTTTTACAGCTTTTTTGCTCTGATCTTCATTCAAGTCCCATTTGTTAAGAGCAAAAATAATTCCTCTGCCCCTTTCATAAGCCAGACTACAGATTTTTTTGTCCTGCTCAGAAAGTCCTTCCTGAGAATCAATCATCAAAAATACAATGTCACAGCGTTCCAGAGTTTTAATTGCTCTATTTACAGAATAATATTCTACATTTTCGTGAACTTTTGCCTTTCGGCGAATACCAGCTGTATCAAGAACCTGAAAATGTTTTCCTTCGAATTCAAAATATCCTTCAACAGTGTCTCTGGTTGTACCGGCATAATCGCAGACAATTGAAGCTTCTGTATGAGTAAGACGATTTGAAAGTGTTGACTTTCCTGTGTTTGGCTTACCCATAATCGCAATTCGAATAGGTTCTTCTTCGGAAATAAGTTCTACTCTAGAAAAATCCAAGCGTTCTTCAATTTTTTTGTAGAGGGCACTGATGTTGTCACCATGTTCTGCAGAGATAAAAAGAAGTTCTTCAAAACCAAACTGAGCAAAATTCCATGCAACATTTTCGTTTCTTCCGCCTTCAGTTTTATTTACAACTGCAATCAACTTTTTCCAGTGTTTTCTTAGCTGATGAATCATTTCTTCATCTTCTGGAGTAATTTTTTCTGCCTCAAGAACAAGAAGAACTAAATCAGCTTTATCTATCATCTGAATTGATTTTTCAACAACAAGTTCATCAAGTTCAGCTTCCATGGTTCCAATATCACGCTGAAGCTTGTATCCACCTGTATCCACAAGATGAACGGGATTACCATTAAAAAGGGCAAAACCTTCAACAGGATCTCGTGTTACACCAGGAGTTGGATCTACAATAGCAAGTCTGCGCTGCATAAATCGATTAAATAAAGTCGATTTTCCTACATTAGGTCGGCCAGCAATAACTAAAAGAGGTGCCCCCGCATACTGCTTTTTGGTCATGCCATATTTGCGATCTTCTTGAATTATTTCTGTATCATTTTTTTCAGAATCTTCACTGGAATCTTCTTCGTTGAAATAAGAATCTTCAGAATCATCTTCTTCCGGAGCAGCTGAAATATCTGTAATTTCTGCTTCTAAATTCTGTTCTTCAAAAACAGGTGCATTCTTTGGTTTAGAAAAATCCGGCTTAGCCTTTTTCTTTTTTGCCATTCTATTTTCCTTTTTCTTAATTTGCCTGAAAGCCGACTGATTATAACCGATTTAGTCTCTTAGAGGAAATCGCCTTTAACTCTTTGATTGTAAACTGAGAAAGGAGCTTTTTTGTTCTGGTTATAAGTTTGGCACCCATACTCAAATTTCGAATACCCATTCCGCCCAAAACTAAAACACTGTCCTTTCGACTTGCCATTTCTCCACAAACAGAAACTGGGATTTTTTCTTTTTTTGCATTATTTATAGTAATGTCTATTAAGCGCAAAACAGCAAGATTGAATTCATCATATAGTTCCGAAACATTTGAATTTTCACGGTCTACTGCAAGTGTATACTGGGTAAGGTCATTAGTTCCCAAAGAGAAAAAGTCGCTTACTTTTGCAAGACAATCGCTGGTTAAAGCTGCAGCAGCTGTTTCAATCATAATTCCAATCGGAACTTCTTTATTAAATGGAATATTTTCGCTTTCTAATTCTTCCCTAACTTGAGCCGCAATAGCAAGACACTGTTCAACCTGTTCAGAAGAGGTTATCAATGGAAGCATGATTTTAAGATTTCCGTATATGCTAGCTCTATACAAAGCCCGCAACTGGGTTTTTAAAATCTGAGGAAAGGCTAGGCTCAAACGAACTGCACGCATCCCCATAAGAGGATTTTTTTCTGTAAAAGTAGGAATATCTGTTGAATTAATGAGTTTGTCACCACCTGCATCCAAAGTACGAATCGTTACAGGTTTTCCTTTCATAATTTCCAGAACATGCTTATAAGCTTCAAACTGGCCTTCTTCATTAAAAGCTCTGGCCGAAACATGAGGAGTTCCATCAGCCATGCTCATATACAGGAATTCGGTTCTAAAAAGTCCAATGCCATCTGCACCGCATTTTGCAGCAATATCAGCTTCTTCTGTCGAACCTATATTTGCATAAAGTTTAAATTCTTCACCGTCTTTTGTTTTAGCAGGTTTGTCCAGATATTCATTGAAAAGTAAAAGTTCTTCTCTTTCTGCTTCAATTTTCTGGCGATATTCAGCCAATGTATCTTCATCTGGTTCTGCAAGAATTTCACCTATTCCTGTATCGATTACGAGCCATTCATCATTCTTAATCTTTTTTTGAATACTAGCGCGGTTTACACCTACAAGGGTTGGAATTCCATAATTTCGTGCAAGAATTACAACATGGCTGGAAAGTCCACCTTCTGTAAGAACCAGGCCTAAAAGTTTTTTCTTGGAAAGAACAATTATATCTGTTGGTGAAAGAGTTGTTGCAAGTACAATTTTATTTTCTGGAACACGGTTAATATCAAAAGGATGAAGTCCCATCATTTCGTTCAAAACCATTCCAAATACATCAGTTATATCCTGAGCTCTTTCTGCAAGGTATTCGTTACCGGCATTACGAAGTCTAGCTGCATATTCTTCTGATTTGAAGTAAACAGCGTATTCAATGTTATATAGTTCTTTTTCGTAAAAATCCTTAACTTCATTTAAGAAGACTGGATCTGCCAGCATAAGTATGTAAGTTTCAAGTATTTCACGTTGTATGTCGTTTGCTTTGATTTCTTTGGGCAGTAAGGAAAGTTTTTCAGATACATCAGCTGTTACAACTTTGATGGCTTCTTCAAAACTCTTCCAGCCATCTTCTAAATCAGAGACCTTAATTCGCTTTTGTAAAACTGTTCGCTTTTCCGTTTCCGGAATGATAAACGCCTGTCCGACTGCAGTTCCTTCAGCCGCTGAAATACCAAGAAAAACTTCCATAGCCTTTAATTATACAGAACAAAATCACTGCGGTCAAATAGGAAGAATTTTCGAAAATAGTTGTACAAAATGTATTTTATGAACTAGACTGAAAAATATCGGTATTCTTGTCTTATTCAGCTTCTAAAAGGATATGTGATTCAATTCTCCCCATCAAAGAATCAATATCCTTGACTCGTCGCTAAGGTGGTGTCTTAGGAACATCATTAAGGCGGTGCTTAAAAGGAGTTCTTTATGAACATTATCAAAACCAACTCACTCAAATTTAAAATAGTCATTCGAATTGCACTTCTTGTTATGCTTATTTGTATTTTACAGACAGCATTTGCAATTCATCTTTTAAATAAAGTTCAAACAAATCAGGTAATCGGAACAATGACAAAATGTCGCGACGATGCCGGAAAACTCATTGAACTTTCGATAGAGGCCTATATCCGAGAAGTTGAAGCCATTGCTCAACGCACAGATATTCGCTCTATGAATTGGAATATTCAAAAACCCGTTCTTCAAGCTGAAGCTAAACGAATCGGTTTTGAATCATTTGAAGTCGGAAACATAAACGGACAGGCTCATTCTACTTCTGGCGATGACCTCTGGGTTGGCGACCGCGCTTACTACGGAACCGCCCTGGGAGGAAAAGCTAACATTTCTGATTTAGTTTACGACAGACGCTACAAAAAGATGGTAGTTGTTGTCAGCTGCCCTATCCACAATGACCAGGGAGTAATCACAGGCGTACTTTGTGGGGTAGCCGATGCATCCTTTACAAACCAGATTACATCTTCAATCGATTTGGACTACGATGGATTTATCTTCATCATCAACGATGCTGGTGAAAAAATGGCAGGCATAGACTACAACACAAAGGAAAAACTTGAAAACAATATTCATGATCCAGACTTTGCTCCAAACACGAAATTTGCTCAGTTCCGCGATATGCAGATTGAAATGATTCAAAAAGACAGCGGTCTTGAAACTTTCTCTATGAACGGAAAATCCTACTTTCTGTCATTTATTGCAATTAACGGAGGAAGCTGGCACCTTGGTATCATTCAGGATAAATCTCAAGCCCTTGCAATCCTAAACCTCATTTTAACCCGAATGATTCTTGTTACTATAATTGCGATTATATTAGGTTGTATTAGCGGTATCATTCTTTCAAGAAGTCTTACACCTCTTCGTCAGGTCAGCAAAAACATCGGGCAAATCGCTTCTGGTAAGGCAGATCTTACCCAGAGAATCGACATTAAAGCTGAATACGAAATCGGTGAACTGGTAGGAGGTTTCAACACCTTTACCGAAAAACTTCAGACAATTATAAAGGTTATGAAAGATTCAAAAAATTCTCTCTTTGAGGTCGGTACACTTTTGAATCAGAACACAACAGAAACCCTTAATTCGATTACAGAAATTCTGGAAAACATTAAATCTACAGAAGAAGGAACCAGTCAGCAGTTTGCCAGCGTTGACCAGACTGCAACTGCCGTACACGAAATTTCTTCGAACATAGAATCTCTGGAACGAATGGTAGAAAACCAGTCTGCAAGTGTAAAAGTTGCCAGCGAAGCAGTTAGCGAAATGATTAAAAATATTTCCTCTGTAAACGCTTCTGTTGAAAAAATGGCAAACTCTTTTGAAAACCTGGAATTAAAAGCTGAAAACGGTGTTTCTAAACAGGACGATATGAGCAAAAAAATTGAAATTATCGGCGAACAGTCGCAGATGCTGGGAAATGCAAACAAAACAATCCAGGCAATTGCAAGCCAGACAAACCTTCTTGCTATGAACGCAGCTATCGAAGCCGCTCACGCCGGAGATGCAGGCAAGGGATTCTCTGTAGTTGCAGACGAAATCCGAAAACTTTCAGAAACTTCAACTGCACAATCTAAGGAAATCGGTGAACAGCTCAGCAACATTCAGGAATCAATCAAGGAAATCATCGTTTCTTCAAATGAATCAAGACTTGCATTCAAAGATGTTAGCGAAGAAATTCAGTCTACAGACCATCTTGTTCACGAAATATCTACTGCAATGGAAGAACAGCACAAGGGCTCAGAAAAGATTAATGAATCTCTTGGAACAATGAATGACAGCACTTCAATAGTTCTTTCTGCTGTAAATGAAATGTCACAGGGAAATGCAGCAATCCTTAAGGAAATTCAAAACCTTCAGACTTCGACAATGGAACTAAAAAATCACATGGCAGAAATGCAGAATGGTGCTGAATCTATCAAACAGACAGGTTCTTCTCTTTCTGATATTTCTGACAAGATGACAGATTCTATCAACGAAATCGGTGAACAGGTAGATCAGTTCCAGGTTTAAAAGGCCTTAGACTAGGGAGAAAAGATATGAAAATTTTTACAAATAAAGTTTTAATTTTAAGCATAGCTCTCATACAACTTTTAACTTTAAGTGGATGCTCAAAAAACAAATCTTCAAAAAACAAGGAAATCCACATTCGTGTATGGGAAACAAAAAATGGAATCGACCAGTTTATTAAAGAAGCTGGAAAAGCCTACACAGAAAAACATCCTAATGTAATTATTGATTACCTGAATGTCGGCTTAAACGATATGATTCCTACACTTGAAGCCGATGGACCTCATGGTATTGGCGCTGACATTATTGCATCTCCTCATGACAACCTGGGTAATCTAGTTACAAAAAAACTTGTAATTCCAACAAAGAATCCCCAGGATGTTTCTAAGAAAGTTTTGGGAGCCTGTTCAAAAGCCCTTACTTACAATGGCCAAATGTACGGCTATCCAGCTTGTGCCGAAACTTATGCACTTTTCTACAATAAAAATCTTATTGCAGAAAATGAAGTTCCTAAAACATGGGATGAACTCATCGACTGGGTACAGGATTTTAACGAAAACCATCCTGGACAGCTCGGCTTTGTAATGGATGTAACAAATGCCTATTATTCAATTTTGTTTACAACAGCAAATGGCAACCGCCTTTACGGAGATTCTGGAACTCAAGCAAATAGCCCGAATATGAACACACCAGCGGCAGTAAAGGGAATGAAAGTTTTTCAATCTCTTAGAAGCAAACTAAACCTTGAAGGCATTGAATTAAGTTCTGCTGCATGCGACGGAATGTTTTCTTCAGGAAACGCAGCTATGCACATCACTGGGCTATGGAATGTAAGTACCTTTGAAAAAGCTGGAATTGATTTTGGTGTATCACAGCTTCCTGCTCTACCCGGCGAAAGTAAGCCAGCTTCTTCATTCAGTGGTACACGAGGTATGTTCGTTACAGCTTACTCAGAACACCCTGATGAAGCATCTGATTTTGCAGCTTTCCTGATTACTCCAGAAATGCAGAAACTTAGATTTGAACTTACCGGTGTTCTTCCTTCGATAAACACAAAAGTAAACAGCAAGTACATGGCTGGTTTCCTACAGCAGCTTGATGTTGCTTTTCCAATGCCTTCTATTCCTGCTATGGGAAAATTCTGGGGCGAAATGGGAAGTGCCTTATGGAATATCTGGAATGGTGCGGACGTGCAAAGCGAGCTTGATGCACTGAATAACAAAATCAAAGGATAAAACTTTCTTTACTGACTAACTGCCAATGCCGATGAGCTTTGGCAGTTTTTTTTCTGCATTTTCAGCTATTGTTTCTATACATAAGAACAGTTATAATTTTCTTATTTGGAGGATATATGAAAAAAACTGTTCTTATTCTGGCAGCCCTTTTTACTGCACTTTCTTTAGCCGGCTGCAAAAAAAATAATTCTAAAACTACTAGTGAAGCAGCAAGCGTAAAAATCGGTATTGCAAAAATTACCCAGCACGTCGCATTAGACGAAGTTGAAAAAGGCGTTATGGACGCAATCAACGAAGCTGGAATTAAAGCCGATTACGACTTACAAAATGCAAATGGTGATGTAAACACAGCAAATCAAATTGCAGTTCAGTACAAAGCTGAAAAAGTAGACCTTGCAGTTGGCATTGCTACTCCTGTTGCTATTGCTCTTGCAAACACATTGGACGATATTCCTGTAGTATTCGGAACTGTAACAGATCCAATTAAAGCAGGTTTGGTAACAACTGTAGATCACGGTGATAAAAATGTAACCGGCATGAGCGATGAACTTCCTTCTATCGAGCATGTAAAACTCTTTGCTAAAATTGCAAATCTTAAAACATTAGGCTACATCTACACTTCTAACGAAGACAATTCTCTTTCAAGTTTAAATCTCATCCAGGAAGGCTGTAAGCAGGCTGGCATTGAACTTGTTACTCAGTCAATTTCAACTTCTTCAGAAGTAAAACAGGCAGCTGAATCAATTGTAGGAAGAGTAGACGGAATCTACCTTACTACAGACAACACTGTTTTTAGTGCCCTACCAAGTCTTGTAAATGTATTCCGAAAGGCAAAAAAACCTGTCTTTAGCGGTGATGTTACAGGAGCAAAAGAAGGCGGCTGTTTTATGGCAAGCGGATTCAACTACTACAAAGCAGGACTGGCTACAGGAGAAATCGTTGTGCAGATTCTTCAGGGAAAAAAGCCTGCTGAAATCCCTGTTCGATTCATGACAAAACCAGAAGACAGCGATTTACTCTTTGACCTGGACGCTGCAGAAAATTGCGGAATTTCTATTCCTCAGGAGCTTTTGGATAAAGCAAGTTTCATAATCAAAGATGGAAAATTGCAGGAAAAATAAAGAGTTTTTTATATGTTAGAAACGATTTTAATTGAAGGTTTAATTTATGGAATTATGGTTCTGGGTGTGTTTATCTCCTTTAGAGCCTTGAATTTCTGCGATATGACAGTGGATGGAGCCTTTCCCATGGGAGGCTGTATTCTAGCCGTTTGCCTTTTAGCTGGGCTTCCTGCAGCTCTTGCTCTTCCACTGGTATTTTTATGCGGTTGTCTTGTAGGACTCTGTACTACCCTACTTTACACAAAATTCCGCATCCCTGATTTACTAGCAGGAATTCTAACCATGACAATGCTTTATTCGGTAAACCTTCGAATCATGGGAAATCGTGCTAACATATCTTTTCTGCGCATAAAAACTCCTTTCTCTGAAATTACAGCCTTTTTTGAAGAAAAACTTCCTATGCTTCCTTCAGAAATCGGGATACTCATCTTTCTCTTGATTTTTGTTATTCTGCTAAAATCATTGCTGGATTTATTCTTCCACACAGATATGGGACTAACCATGGGTGCCCTTGGCGCTAACGAACAGATGATTGTTAGCCTTGGTGTAAATCCTCAGATTTTGAGAGGCATAGGCGTTTGCTTTGGAGACGGTTTAGCCGCCCTTGCAGGAGCCTTTGCCGCTATGTACAACGGATTTGCCGATGTAGGAAGCGGAACCGGCGTTATCGTTAGTGGCTTAGCTTCCCTTATGCTCGGTGAATTTATTATCCGTTCAAATAAAATTCAGTGGCAGACACTCAGAGTCTTGCTGGGATCTATAATTTACCGTGCCCTCATGCTCCTAGCCCGTCAGTATGGTCACCACCTGCATCTTACCCCAAATGATTTAAAATTCATTACAGGTTTACTTATCATCATTTGCCTTCTTATCTCTTCTATGCAGGGAAAAATAGATTTAAAAAAGCACTTCACTAGGGGGACTTCAAAATGATTACAATACAGGATTTAAATGTAATTTTTAATAAAGGAACTCCCGACGAAAATCATGCCCTTAAAAATATAAATTTAAAAATAAACAGAGGTGATTTTATAACCGTAATCGGTTCAAATGGAGCCGGAAAATCAACCTTATACAACGCAATCGCAGGCACAATTCCTGTAGAAAGCGGACACATTTATCTAGACGAAGAAAAAAAAGAAATCACAAAAGATAAAGAATACCAGAGAGCCAAGTATATAGGCCGAATTTTTCAGAATCCTCTTCTAGGAACAGCTGGAAAAATGAGCCTGGAAGACAACATGATGATTTGTTCTAAAAAAGGCTGGAAGGGTATCAAAATCAGTTTGACTAATAAAAAGCGGCAATATTTTAGGGAAGAACTGAAAGTCCTAAACATGGACTTGGAAAACCGACTTCAGGATAATGTAAGCCAGTTCAGCGGAGGGCAAAGACAAGCCCTTACTCTCTTGATGGCTGTTATGAGTCGACCAGCTCTTTTACTTCTAGATGAACATACTGCAGCTTTAGACCCTACAAATGCAGATAAAATTATGGCGCTAACCCGAAAGTTTGCAGAAGAATACAATTTGACCGTAATGATGATTACTCACAATATGCAGCACGCCCTTGATTACGGAAACAGGCTTCTTATGATGGATAAAGGAAAAATTCTTTTTGATATCGCAGGCCGGGAAAAAGCAAAACTTTCTATGGAAGATCTTGTAGAAAAATTCAGAAGTTTAAAAACAAATCTGATGGAAAACGATCAGGCCCGACTAATGTAATTAAATTATCAATTTAATAATTTATAATTTTTTAACATCGACACTTTCTAATTATAATCTTATAATATGTTAACAATTATTAGGAGGCATTATAAAAATTACATCCGTGTAATTTTTATAATCTTAGTTTGAAACGCTTCGCTTTTTCAAACTAAGATTCTTGCCATCCTAGCTCGCCGCTAACGCGGTGTTTTATTAGGAGTGAGATAATGAAAAAATTATTGTCATCTATTATTCTTGCATCTCTTGCAATCACATCTCTTTTTGCAGGTGGAAATGTTAAACGTTTAGATAACGATAAAGTTTTAGATTTAAACGGTTTCTGGAATGAAAACGATGTAAAAATTGTTTGCGAAGCCTTAATTGAAGACTGTATCGCTTCACCTCGAATTGCTAAATTCGAAGACAAAAACGGAAGGGCTCCAGTTGTAATTCTAGGAACTATCAAAAACGAAAGTGCAGAAAGAATTGACACTACTATCATTTCAAAAAAAATGCAGACAGCAATTCTAAGAACTGGTGTTCTCGAATTCGTTGCAGATGCTTCAGAACGAGAAGAACTTCGCGACGAAGTAAAAAGCCAAGCAGACCACGCTAGTGAAGATACTGCAAAAGCTATGGACGAAGAAGAAGGCGCCGATTTTATGCTTCAGGGCAGTGTAAAAGCAATCGTACAGAAAGAAGGAAAAAAATCGGTTCGTACATATTTTGTAACTGTCAGCCTCACTGATTTACAGACACACAGAATTATTTGGGAAGGAGACAACTCGGAAGCTCCTGTTCGCAAATACTTTAAACAGAAATCTGTAAAGTTCTAATAGAGGAGCTTTATGCAAAAAAGATATTTTATTGCATTAGCTGCATTCTTATTTACCTGTATCTCTGCAAACGCAAAAAATCCTGCATGGATTAATACACCAGCAAAAGTCTATCCAGCTGAAAAATACATGTTTTCTGTTGGACATGATTCAAACAGGGCTTCTGCTGAATTAAACGCAGTTCAGGGACTTGCAGCAATGTTCAGCCAGTCCATAAAAGCTGATAGCACAGCCGAAAAACGACTTCTAGAAGGAAAGGTCAACGGAACTGTAGCAAATGCATCTCTGTCTTCTTTTGACCAAAAAGTAATCAGAAACATTTCTCAGGATGATTTAATTGGAATCGAAATTCCAGAATATTACGAAGACCAGAAACGTTCTACTTGGTACGTAATCGCTGTAATTGACAGAGCAAAAGTTACAGAGCTTTACGAAAGCATGATTTCAAAAAACAATGAATCCATTAATAAACTCCTTTCAAGAGTAAATGGAATTTCAATGGATTCCTATGCCCTTTGCGATTACGCAGCAGACATAGCGGTTTTAAATGAAAGATATCTGGAACGTCTTTCTGTTATTAATTCAGATGCAGCCAGAAGAATTCAATCTTCCTGCAAATCGTCAAAGGATATAAAAATTCAACTCTTTGACATTGCTTCGAAAATTCCTGTTTACCTTTCAATAAAGAACGACGACACAGGAAAATACTCTGCTGCATTTGCAAATGTAATTACGAAGTACGGTTTTAAAACCACAAAGTCTGATGCAGCCCGCTATTATTTTACGGGCTCCATTGAATATTCTGAAGCAAAAACTGCCGACGGGAAAAATATCCACTGTCGCTATGAACTCGTTACCTATCTAAAAGACAGACAGAATAATGTTGAGCTTTTTCCTTTTGCTTTAAGCGGAAGAGCTTCTCATTACAACTTTGTGGGTGCAAAAAATCGTGCAGAAAAAACAATCGAAAAGAAAATATCTTCTGATTTCGATAACAAATTTAACAAATTTTTAAAACAAATTTCTGTTGAATAAACAGGATTCAGGAGGTGTGAAAAAAATTACGTCCCTGTAATTTTTTTCATTTTAGATTGAAAATGCGTTGCATTTTTCAATCTAAGATTCTCGCCTTCCTGGCTCGCCGCTAACGCGGTGTTTTTAAGGAGGCCTGATAAAAATTACGTCCCTGTAATTTTTATCATTTTAGATTGAAAATGCGTTGCCTTTTCAATCTAAGATTCTCGCCTTCCTGGCTCGCCGCTAACACGGTGTTTTTTAAGGAGTTTTTATGAAATGTTCAAAGATCATTGCAATGGTAATGATGGTTTCAGCATTGACAGCTTTTACAGCAACAGCAAGAAGTAAGGCAAAAGCTACAAAGCAGTCAACAAAGATGGTTCTTGATTTCCCTGGAATCGAAGAAGGTGCAGGTTATCCAAAATGGGTTTCAGCAGCTTTAAAACAGGATGTAAAGGGTATTTCAAAAGCCTTAAATTTAAAAGACCGACAGGTTTTCTTCTTTACAAACAAAGGTCCTGATTTGGACTTCCTTCAGCACTGGACAGATACAGTAGATATGCAGGCAGAAATTGCCACATCTATGAGTCGTGTAGTAGAACGCAATGTAGACGCTCTCTATTCTGGCGGAACATCTGAAATCAAAAAGCAGCTTACAGACAAAATGAACATCAGCTCAAAAGTTCGTCTTTCTGGAATGGTAAAAGAAGCTACTTTCTGGGTAAAATATGCAGCTCCAACTAATCCTAAGAAAAAGATTAAGAAGGATATGTCTAACGCAGAAATTTACTACCAGTACTATGTAATCTATTCTATGGACAAAAAAGCATGGGATTCACAGGTACAGGCAGCTGTTGGAAATCCTGAATTAAACGCAGAAGTTAGTGAGTTTATGCTAAAGAATGTAGCAGGTCTTGGTCTTGAAGAAGGCGAAACTGTTGATTCAAAGGCTCTTGCAAAAGCAATTTACAAATCAGCAAATGACCCTCTTGGTGGAACAGGTACAGAATCTCTTGAAGAATCAGCAGCTGATTCAGAATACGCTTGGTTAACAGAAGAGTAATAAATTATGAGAAAGTTTTTATCAGCAGCTAGTTTATTTTTATTAATTCTACTTTTATTTTCTTGTGCCACATCTGGTAGAATTCCAAGAGACGGCGACAAGTACGGAGTTATAAAATATAATCAAAAAAAATACGATGCAGCCTTTGAAGCAGAAAACTATTCAACCTGCATCGCTATGCTGCATGATAAAAACAAAAGTGGCAGAGACATACGCGACAACCTTGATGAAGCTATGCTCTGCTACTTGAACCAAGACTATGAAACTTCCATAAAAGTATTTGACTTAACAGATGCTCTTATGCAAGAAGCCCTTACAAAAAGCATCACCAAAACAACTGGTTCAACTATCTTTAATGATAACATTTCTGAATACACAGGAAATATTTATGAATACCTTTTGTTAAATGCTTTTAACGCAATGAATTTTATACAGCTTGGCGACTTGGAAAACGCAATCGTTGAACTGAATAAAGCAGGAATCAAAGAAAACGAATACATTGCAAAATATGGAGAAGTAGAACTTAAAGATGCCATTTCAAATGAGGATTCTGAAAAGTTCAACTCATCTGTAACTAAGTTAGGTCTAAATCTTTCCGAACTCAAAGCAAATTCTCCTAAAAAAGCAAATATCAATGACTTATACAAAGATTCTCCTTTATTGCGCTACCTTTCACTCATTCTATACAGTGCTAACGGAAACCGCTCCAATGTTGAAATCGATGCAAAAATGCTAGCCAGTCTTGGAAGCGAAATTAATGTTTCCGAAGATGTAGATATTCCTACCGGAAAAGGACGTCTAAATGTACTCGCTTTAAGTGGACTTATCGGACGCCGCCATGAAGCTAAATTTGAAACACCCCGAATTCTTCCCTTCTATGTACCCATCGACGGGGCAAAACCTATTTTGTTCAAGTTAAAATTCACATGGCCTGAATACTCGGGTCAAGAAGCCAGTGTAACTAGAATTGATGTAGAAGTAGATGGACATGGAACAAAATCAGCTGTACTCGTAGAAGATTTTGACCAGGCTCTGGCAAAAGATGTTCGCCTAAAAGCCAACAAAGCCTTTACCCGAAGTATGATTAGAAGTATTTCAAAAAAAACAACTGCTCTCGCAAGCGGCGAGGCAACCCTTATTGCAGCAAAAAAAACTCTGGAAAAAGCAGACAACAGTATACTGAGAGCAGCTGCTGAAATCACATATGTAACCGCCTGGCACACAATAGAATACGCTGTAGATGCAATCGATTTAAGTGAATTTGCAGATATCCGACAGGCCTACATATTCCCAAGAGCTGCAAGTGCTGCTGGCTTTTCTCTAGATCCGGGCTATTACTCTGGAAAAGTAATATACTACAACGGAAACTCTAAACTTTATGAAGATAAGTTTGAAAATGTGGAAGTAAAACTTTCAAGACCAAACTTAGTTCTTTCCTCTTTCTTTGACTAAAGTTTAATTGTATCTATTTTTATAAACCAGTATAATTCATCTTCGAGAGTCTACCACTTGGGGGCGTAATATGATTGCGCAGTTTTTAGCTGTAACTATTTTCCTTATTATGTTTGGGTTAATAATTACAGAAAGATTTCCAAAACAATACACAACACTCGTTTGTGGTGCTTTAACATTGATTTTGGTCTTTGGGCTCGGAATGCAGCTGGACATTCATTTCTTTTCAAGAGAATACTCTTCTCTTCAGTCAATAAAAGAAACTTTAAATATTCACAATATTTTTACAGCCGGTTTCTGGTACACTGCAGCGGGAGAAGCCGAATCAAAAGGTATCGACTGGGCAACCATAATCTTCCTTACAGGAATGATGATCATGGTAGAAGGAATGGCAAGAGTTGGATTTTTCCGCTGGTTATGTCTTCGTTTAGCAAAAGCTGTTCATTACAAAGTTATACCAATTTTTATAGTTTTCATGTTGATGAGCGCAATTCTTTCAATGTTCATCGATTCAATTACTGTAATTTTATTCCTCTCTGCTGTTACTATTGAGCTTTCTCAGCTTTTAAAATTCAACCCTGTTCCAATGATTCTTGCAGAAATTTTCTGTGCAAATCTTGGTGGTTCTGCAACTATGTGCGGTGACCCTCCAAACATCATCATTGGATCAAAACTTCATTACACTTTCGTAGACTTCCTTACAAACACAGGCTTGATTGCGGGTATTGGCTTGATAGTTATGCTTCTTTATTTCTATTTCATTTGCAAAAAACATATCATGCCAAAAGAAGAAGTAAAAAGCACTTACCTGCCTTCTCCAGAATCTGCAATTACAGATAAAAAGGGCTTTGTATCTTCCAGCATAATCTTTGGACTTGCTGTCATTCTTCTTATTACCCATGCTCAAACTCATCTTAGCGTTGCAACTATTGGTGTAGGAATTGCTCTTATCACTTTAATTACTTCCGCAAAATACATTCCTATGCTTCTAAAAAAAGTAGACTGGCAGACTATATTGTTTTTCATAGGGCTCTTTGTTGTTGTTGGAGGACTTGAACAAACTCACATTCTGGAATTAATTGCATCATTTATCGAAAACATTTCTGCTGGAAACATCTATGTAATGATTGCAATTATTATTTGGGTTTCTGCAATTGCATCTGCCTTCATCGATAACATTCCTTTTGCGGCAACTATGGTTCCTGTAATACAGAATCTTTCACTAGTTTCAGGTGCAAACATGCTTCCTGTTATGGCCTGGGCACTTTCTGTCGGTACTGATATTGGTGGTTCAGCTACACCAATCGGAGCTTCTGCAAATGTTGTTGGAACTTCCGTTGCTCAGAAGGCTGGATATCCTGTTGGCTGGTCAGAATATTGCAAAATCTGTGCTCCAGCTACGATTATTGTATTATTAATTAGCACAATTTCAATTTTCATGCGATACTTATAGCATAGGCTTTGTGATTGGGGGTGTGCTATGGATAAACAGATTATTATTTCAATCAGCCGTGAGTATGGAAGTGGTGGACATGAAATCGGCAGAAAACTAGCCGAAAAGCTGGAATTTGAATTTTTTGACAGAAATCTTTTAGACGAGTTATCTAACATTAAAGGTGTGGATACAAACCTACTCAAAAAATACGATGAAAAACCAAGAAATCCTTTTTTCAGCAGAACAGTTCGCGGATACACAAATTCTCCGGAACAGAATATCGCCGAAATGCAGTTTTCCCTGCTCAAGCAAAAAGCTGCAGACGAAGATTCTTTTGTTATTCTGGGTCGTTGCTCTGATGAAATTTTCATGGGAATTTCTGATGTTTTAAAAATCTTTATTCGTGGAGACCTCGATACAAAAGTTAAACGCGTAATGGAAAAAAGAGGAATGGATGCCTCCGAAGCAGTAAAAACAATCGAAAGGCACGACAAAAAACGTAAGGCTTATCACGATTATTTTTGCCATTCAAAGTGGGGCGAACTTTCAAACTACGACCTTTGCATAGATTCAGGAAAATTAGGAATTGACGGCACAGTCGATATGCTCGTTGATTTTATAAAAAACTACCTGAAAAAACGCGATGCTTAATATACAATGGCGTGCACTTAGCACGCCTTTTTTTTAATATGACAGAAGAATTAAAAATTAAACTAAAAAATCTCGCCGAAAAATATGAAACAAGCCAGTTCATAACCTCCGATCCCAGCCAGTTTCTATGCTGGTATAAAGAAAGGTGCGATATAGAACTTGCCGCTTTTACAGCAGCTCTGCTTTCTTTTGGGAATCGCAGGCAATTCATACCTAAAATACAAGAAATTTTCACCCACGCCGATAAGAATGGTTCATTTTCAAAATGGATTTTAAGTCAGGCATATGAAAAAGATTTTAACGCCCCTGACGGAAACAATGATAAAAAATTCTACCGTTTCTATTCTTATGAAGACATGAAAATACTCTTCCGCACATACAAAAAAATCCTGGAGGAATACAAAAGTCTTGGCCAATTTGTACAAAGTCGATATGAAAAAGAATCCTTGGAAAACAAAAATCCTTCCCTAAACCAGATAATTTCAGAGGCCTTTCCGAACTGCAGCATCGTTCCAAAAGGAAAAAACAGTCCAAATAAACGAATTCATATGTTTTTGCGCTGGATGGTCCGACAGAATTCGCCTGTAGATTTGGGTTTATGGTCCTGGTATAAGGCAGAAAATTTAATTATTCCTCTGGACACACACGTTCTGCAAGAAGCTAAAAAAATGTGTATAATAGACGAAAAAGCAAATGCTTCACTTAAAACTGCAATTCAAATTACAGGTGAACTAAAGCAGATTTGGCCAAACGACCCTTGCAAAGGAGATTTTGCCCTATTTGGCTTAGGAGTCGACAAAGATAACTAAAAAGGAAATGCTTATGGACTTTATGGAAGAGGCTATTAAAGAAGCCTACGATGGAATTACAAAAAAAGAAGGCGGGCCATTTGGTAGCGTTATTGTAAAAGACGGAAAAATCGTCGGAAGAGGACATAACAGGGTTCTTTTAAACAAAGACCCAACCTGCCACGGAGAAATGGAAGCCATTAGAGATGCCTGCAAAAAGCTTGGAACACACGACCTTTCGGGCTGCCAGCTTTACACAACGGCAGAACCATGCCCTATGTGCCTTGGTGGAATTTTATGGGCAAATATTACCGAAGTTTTTTATGGCTGCACAATTTCTGACACTGATAAAATTGGTTTCCGGGATGACAAATTCTATGAAACCTTCGCAGGAAAAAATAATCTCCTTTCAAAAAAAGAATTTGGCCGCGACAAATGCTTAAAACTTTTTAAGGATTACGCTGAAGATACAGAGAATAAACGCTATTAAGGAAAATAAATGCAAGATACTGATGATGCTTTTTACATGAGAAGAGCTATTGAACTGGCACGAGGCGGAGAAGGAAGAACAAATCCAAATCCTCTTGTAGGTGCGATTATAGTAAAAGATGGCAAAATTATTGGAGAAGGTTTCCACCGCCAGTATGGGCAGCTTCACGCAGAAAGAGAAGCCCTTGCCGACTGTAAAAATAAAAACAATGATCCAAGTGGTGCAACAATCTATGTAACGCTTGAACCTTGCTGCCATTTCGGAAAACAACCACCTTGTTGCCAGGCTCTTGTAGAAAACCATATCAGTAAAGTTTTTGTAGGAAGTCGTGATCCAAATCCTCTTGTTCATGGAAAAGGTAATGCCTATCTTCGTGAACATGGGGTAATCGTAGAAGAAGATTTTTTGCGCCAGGAATGTGATTCTTTGAATCCAATTTTTTTCCACTACATTTCAACTAAAACTCCTTATGTCGCTTTAAAATACGCCTGTACATTAGACGGAAAAATTGCTACAAAAAGCGGAAAATCTAAATGGATTAGCTCAGAAGAAAGCAGAAACTTTGTCCATCAGCTCAGAAACCGTTATGCAGCAATTATGTGCGGTTCTGGAACTCTTTTAGCAGACGATCCTCTTTTAAACTGTAGAATTCCAGGTGGAAGAAATCCAATACGAATTATCTGTGACACGGAACTGAAAATTCCTCTTGAAAGCAAAATCGTAAAAAGTGCAAAAGAAATCCCAACCATACTTGCATGTGTAAATCCTCCAGAGGCTAAAAAAGCCCAATTAGAAGAAAAAGGTCTAGAAGTTTTAATTCTTTCTGCAGACAAAAAAGGAAAAGCAAATCTAAAGGAATTGGTTAAAGTTCTAGGCTCAAGACAGATTGACAGCATACTTGTAGAAGGCGGAGGAGAATTAAATTATTCTTGTCTTGAAAGTGGAATCGTTCAGCACATATACGCCTTTATTGCCCCTAAAATTTTTGGCGGCAAAGCAAAATCACCTGTATCAGGAGAAGGCGTAGATAGCCCTGACCAGGCCTTTAACTTCATAATGGATTCGGTCAAACAAATCGGCCAGGACTTACTTGTTGAATACAATAAATCCTAAACTCATTGAGAACTTTTCTTGATTATAGTATTATAGTCTGCTATGCAATTTGATAATCCATTAATTGTTCAGGGAGATAGAACTTTACTTTTAGATGTACACGCCCCTTTGGCAAATGAATGCCGCAATGAGCTGATTCCATTTGCTGAACTTGAGCGTTCTCCTGAACACTTACACACCTATCGCCTTACCCCACTTTCTTTGTGGAATGCAACTAGTGCCGGACTTACCGCAGACGATGCAGTAAAAGTCCTGGAAAAATATGCCCGTTATGATGTTCCGCAAAATATTTCAATGTGGATCAAAGAAACAGCTAGCCGCTTTGGAAAACTAAGGCTCGTACCAGGTCCAAAAATAACCGTACCGGTAAAAAGTGCAGATATTCTTGCAGAAGATAAAAAAGAAACTGACATCAAGACAATCGAAGAGCAATACTTATACCTTGTAGCAAATTCCAGACAAGTTTTCCTGGAAATAAAAGCAAACCCCCAGGCAAAAAAACTTTTAGACCCTGTAGAATACAATGCAGAAGGAGTTGAAAACCCCGCAGAATTAAGTGAAGACGAAAAAAAATATTGTTTTCAATTAAAGCTTACAGACCGCGGTACCATAAAACAAGTTCTGCTAACAGCCCTTTGGCCAGTAAAAGATGAAGTCCAGCTAGAAGATGGAGAACCCCTGAACTTTGAACTGAAAAACGAAACCAGCGCAGGAAAATCTTTTGAAATCCGAAACTACCAGAAAGAAGCTGCAAAGGCCTTGATTGGTAACAGAGGTCCAGGCACAGGTTTTGGTACAATTGTACTTCCTTGTGGAGCCGGAAAAACTATAGTCGGCATGACTATAATGGATTTGTTAAAAACCAGCACACTTATTATCACAACAAATATATCAGCGGTTCACCAGTGGATTCAGGAATTAAAAGATAAGAGCAACTTAAAAGACGAAGATATTGCAGAATACACAGGAGAAAATAAAAACCTTGCTCCAGTAACCGTTGCAACATACCAGATTTTAACTTGGCGCCCGGAAAAAGACGGCCCATATCCTCACTTCTCAATTTTTACAAAACGCAAATGGGGACTGATTATTTATGACGAAGTTCATATGCTCCCTGCACCCGTTTTCAGAGTCGTTGCTGAAGTTCAAGCCGTTCGCCGAGTAGGCCTTACTGCAACTTTAGTTCGGGAAGATGGCTGTGAAGGCTTTGTCTTCAGCTTAGTTGGTCCCAAACGCTATGATGTTCCCTGGAAAGAACTTGAAAAAAGTCACTGGATTGCAAGTGCCGAATGTGTTGAAATTCGAACTGATTTACCCGAAAATAAAGAAATTGAATATGCGGTAGCTCCTCCACGCGAAAAACACAAGCTTTCCAGTGTAAATCCCAAAAAGGTAGAAATTACCCAGAAATTAATTGAGCGTTACCCGGAAGACAAAATCCTGGTAATCGGCCAGTACCTTGACCAGCTGAATGAAATTGCAAAGCTTTTAAAAGCTCCGATAATTACAGGAAAAACTCCAAATGTAGAAAGAGATCGCATTTACAAGGATTTCAGAGAAGGCAAGATACACGTTTTAGTTGTTTCTAAAGTTGCTAACTTCGCGATAGATCTTCCTGATGCTTCTATCGCAATCCAGGTAAGCGGAACTTTTGGAAGCCGCCAGGAAGAAGCTCAGCGTTTAGGAAGAATTTTGCGACCAAAAGAACGCAAAAGCCGCTTCTTTACTATAATTACACGAAATACTGTAGAAGAAGACTTCGGTTCAAATCGACAGAAATTTCTTGCAGAACAGGGCTACACTTATAAAATTCTTCGATATACAGAAGAAAACGATTTAAACGAGTTGGAAGATACTGCCTGCATAACAGAAAGGAAATAGGATGGAGATAGAAAAAGAAAACCCAAAAGTCCAGCGGATTATACGCTGGCGAAACACTTTGTCTCTCTTGGATGACGAAAGATTTTTCGAAATCATGCGAATTTACATCGGAGAAATCCACACTCCTTTTAACAAAGACAAACTGATTGAACAACTGAGTTCCATTTTTAGAAAAGAGCAGAATAAAGAAAAAATCATCGCCTATCTAAGTGAATTCGATATAAAAATAATTTCAGCAATTTCTTCAATTAAAAACGCAAGCAGAGACAAAATCACAGATTTTTTTAAAAGTGAATATCCAGTTTCAGAAATCTATTCCCAGCTTTTAAACCTAAACGAACGACTTATAATTTACAGCTACAAAAACGACAAAGAAGAATCATTATTTGCTATCAACCCTCTTCTGGAAGAGCTTTTACAGCCTTACATAAATCTAAAAAAACTAATTTCAGAACCAGTTTTTTTGGCTCATAATTTCGATCCTCCATTTACTCTTACACCGCTTTTTATTGCTTCTTTCATTTCTTATATTTATGAAAATCCAGAAATGTGCCGCAACAACTGCGAATTCAAAAAGAAAGACATTGAAAAACTGAATCTTATTTTCCCTGGAAAAATTGAAATCTTAAAAAAACTTTTTAAAGGGCTTGTTAACCTTAAGCTCATTAAAATTGGCGAAAAATCTATCGAAGTTGATCAAAAGCGCTTTGAAATATTTTCTGAAAACCCTGAAGTTCTACAATACGCTTTTTTAAGTACAGCGGCTGCAGTGCGATTAGGAAGAGAAGGTTTACGCTCTCAAACCCAGCTTTTACTGGATGTAGCAGCTTCTACTCCTCAAACCGGAGTTTCAAAATCATCTTTACTTAGAATAGCCTTTTTAATCAGTAATAAAGTTGCAGATGAAGACAGGCGTCCTGGCAGGAGCCGTTTTTCCCGCATGATAGAAAGCCATTTAAACTCATCTGACAAGACCGAATATTCAGGCCAAATTGAAGAAGAAATTATCGACAATGCAATAACCTTTGGACTTTTTACAGAAATCGGCAAAAGCGAAACTGAAGAAGCCATTTTGATTCCAGGACCGGTTCTAACAAATCAGGAACTCAAACTTTCTAGCGAACAAAAAAAAGGAATTTTGAATATAAATGCCGGCACAAACATTACAATTATGCCAGGTCTTACTTTAAATGAACTTATGCAACTTGTACTTTTTATGGATGTAAAAAGTTCCAGCACAGTAACAGAATTTGAAATCAACAGAAAATCAATCAGTCGTGCCTTCGATAAAAATCTCACAAAAGAAGATATACTTGAAAGGCTTTCTCTCTATAACGCTTATAAAATTCCACAGAACCTTGAAATCAATATTGAAGAATGGCAGACCAGTTATTCTTCCGCTCTTTTGTACAAAGGTTATATCCTTAAAGTAGATGAAAAGATTGAAAGACTTGTTCAAAATAATCCGAAAATTGCCCCATACATACAACTAAAGCTTGCCACCGGGATTTTTCTGCTTAACATTCCTCTCTCCCAGGATGCAGACCTCTTTATAAAAGAATCTGGACTGGAATTTATGGGAAATGTAAAAGCTGCCGCACCAGAAAACGAAACAATCAATTACCCACCTGTTAATCAGGGGGCAAATTATTTCTACAATTCAATTGATAATCCTCAGGCAGAACAGGAACTTCTTGCCTCCTCGCAAAAAGCAGATGAATTTAAAAAAGCCTTAATTGCAAAACTAGAATCAATGGAACTTTCTAAACAGCAATACGAAGGACTTTTAACCCGCATCGAAAGAAAGGTTATTCTTAATGAAGAACAACTTAAGCCGGAAACTGTAAGACTGGAAATCCTAGAAGCAGATGGAATGAACTACAATGGAAAAATCCACCTTTTGGAAAATGCCATACAGGCTGGCGATATGATTGAATTAACAATTCCTAACGAAAAAGACTCTTCGATAATGGAAACTTTTTTAGGGCAACCTTTAATGCTGGCAAAACAAACAAACGATTCTCTAGTAAAATTTGCCGATCAAAAAAGTGGAGAAATACGCTTCTATTCGGTAAGTCGGGCTAATCACATAAAAATTATTCGTACTTCTATTTTTAGATAAATATATTGTAAAATAAACAAGCCTTAAAAAGAGTGTCTGCAAATCTAATAAATATTTCGGAGGTTTATTGAGAACTGCATTTACTCTTTTTAAGGCTTTCTTTTCTAAATATTCATAAGGTCATCTGCATCACTGATAAACGCAGCGACCCCCTCTCCTACAAATGTTTTGTGCAAAGTTTCAATGATGTTTTTAATGATTCCTACATACTTGTCTTCAATAACAAGAATGAACATTACATTCAACTGAGGCCAAATAGAATCACCCAATTTTGGATTTGTATTTCCCTGGCCCATTACACCATCAATTTTTGTGAACTTGCATTTTATTTCTGCAATACGACAAGCTTTTTCGTAAAGTCCCATAAAATCTACTTCAATAGCCTGTGTCATAACGATTTCAATTCTCTTCATTACTCACCATCCTGCTTATCTTCGTTAATCATTTCAGAAACATCTGTCAAAGCTGACTGCAATTCCTTTAATCTTTCTGCAAGAAATTTGCGGCTCTTCTTTTTATCAGCAGTAGCCTTCTTTTCCAAAACTTCAACTATTCGGCTCTTTTCGCGAGGTTCCTTCATGCTTACAGATTCCATGGCATGTTCAATCCGGTCTTTCTGCAATTCGTCTTCAGCAGCTTTTATTGCACTGTCCGCTTGCCCCTCCACAGAGTCATCTGAATCAGCTTCCTGTTTTTTTTCTTCTCTATTTTGTTTAGAAGTCTTTACTTTTGCGACCAAAGCTTTATCTACAAGGAAGTTATGAGTTTCAGCTTCTTTTGCTCTTTCTGCCAAAAGTTTCTTTTCTCTCTTTAGGTTGAAGTTGTAGTAAATAACCGGCATTACAAACAAAGTCATCAAAGAACCAAATGTCATACCACCCAATACAGTCAAACCAATAGGCTGTGTAAGCTGTCCACCTTCGCCTGGGAAGAAGGCCATAGGAATAAGTGAAGTAACTGTTGTAAGTGTAGACATCAAAATTGGTCTAAGTCGGTTTCTAGCGGCTTCTACACAAGCTTCTTCCAAAGCAAAGCCTCGTTTTCTAAGCAAGTTCGTGTAGTCAACCAGAACGATACCGTTATTTACAATGGTACCAACAAGTACCAGCATACCGACAACAGAAACTACGTTCATCATATTTCCTGTCATAAGATAAATTGCAACTACCCCAATAAAGGACAGAGGAATTGTAAATACGATGATGTAAGGATCCTTAAAGGATTCAAACTGACTGGCCATAACCGCAAATACCAGAATCGCAGCCATAATAATAACTACCGAGAATTTCTGAATCGCTTCAACCATATCTTTGTATGAACCGTCAAAAGTAATTATAAGGTTTTCATCCTGAATAATTTTTTCCTTAATCAATTTATCCAAATTATTCTGAATTACATTGAGTGAATAACCCTTCTTTGGAACAATCGAAACGCGAATTGTACGAGTCTGACTTTCACGGCGAATTGTTACTGGTGACAAAGACTGTTCATAGCGAGAAAAACTTGCAAATGGAATTCTCTGTCCTACAGAGTTCATAACATAAAGCTGTTCCAAATCTGCAAACTTTTTCTTGTCGTTAGGATCAAGGCGAACAATCATATCTATCTGAGTACCATTGTCATCGTAACGGCTAGCAGTTTTACCGTTGATAGCAGCGTTA
Organism: Treponema sp.; assembly: GCA_024693045.1. Classification (GTDB taxonomy): domain Bacteria; phylum Spirochaetota; class Spirochaetia; order Treponematales; family Treponemataceae; genus Treponema_D. The sequence goes on along the minus strand of JAILLQ010000021.1, from coordinate 21,572 downwards.
AGTTCGGCACCAGCGGAATAAGCGTTTACACCAAGTTCATACATACGGTTTCTGTCCATATTAATTTTGAGCTCAGGCAAGCCGTCTTCAAGGTCAATGGTTGTTTCGTTTACATAGTCAGAAGCATACTCTTTAATAATCTTCTGAATGTCTTTTGCTGTTTTGCGTGCTAAATCAAGATTGTCCGAACGTACAACAACATCAATTGCAGATCTAGACATAGACTGCTGGCCAGTTCCAAATACGAATTCTGCCCCTGGGAAAGCATTAAAGTACTTTCGGATTTTTTCTTTTGCACTATCTTCATTATCCCAGCCAGGCTGTCTTTCAGATTCCTTGTACAAGGTCAAAGTCAATTCAGCTGTATTTGAATCAGATGCACTACTGAGCATATTAGAACCACCAACAGAAGTTGTAGTAAACTTAACTCCCTTAAGATCATTCATAATGTTAGCCTTCATCTGATACATAACTTCTCGAGTTATATCGATTGTTGTACCTTTTGGCATAGTTAAATCAACGATTACCTGAGTAGAAGGAACTTCCGGCATAAAAATAAATCCAACTATCGTTACTCCATAAATAGAAAGCACAAAAAGCCCGAATACTACGGCAATAGTAAGTTTTCTGTGGTGCAAAACTTTTCTTACACCAGAAGCATAAATATTATCCAACCAGGTAAAGAACCTGCTCATAATTCCGTCAAATGCAGCCAAAGGCTTATTCATTTTGCGGGCAGATGATTTTTCGATAACCAAATACTTAGAGGAAAGAACAGGAACTAAAACTGCCGCTACAACCAGTGAACACAAAAGAGAGAAAATAATTGTAAAGGCAAAACCGATGAACATCTGCCCCATGATACCAAGCATCTTTCTGAGCATAATCATAGGAAGGAAGATACATACAGTTGTCAAAGTAGAACCTGTAATAGAGTTAATCATTTCTTCTGAACCGAGTACGGCTGCAACTTCAGGTTTTGCATCTCGTTCTCGATAACTGAATATGTTTTCAAGAACTACGATTGAGTTATCTACAAGCATACCAATACCCAAAAGCAAACCTGACAAAGTCATCATGTTGATAGAAAGTCCACAGAAGTACATGAGACAGAGAGTAATAATTACCGACATTGGAATTGCAAGCGCAATAATGAAAGTAGATTTAAATGAACGAAGGAAGATGTACAAAATTACTACGGCAAGAACAATACCTTCAAGAAGAGATTTGATTACGGTCCAAATAGTGTTGTTAATGTCGTCTGCATTATTTGCTGTTTCTACAAGCTCAATATCATCAGGAAGATTATCCATAATAATAGGAAGCTGTTTTCTAACCTTTTTAGCAGTTTCTACTGTATTTTTACCCGACTGTTTTGTTATCAAAAGCAAAATTGAAGGCTTGTCTTCATAGAAGGCAAGGCTTGTAGTATCTTTGTAACCTTCATAAACATTTGCAATATCACGAAGCAAAACATCAACCTTTTCGCCATTTGCCTTTCTTGGCTGAGCCAATACTGTATTTTTAATATCCTTTATAGATTTGTAAGTTCCTTCTGCAGAAATAGAATAATTTGAATCCCCGGATTCAATTGAACCGCCGGAACTAGTAATATTCTGCACACCAATTGTCTGAGCAATTCCTGAAAAAGTAAGCCCGTAAGCATCCAGTCGGTCTCTAGGAACATCGATGATAATAGCCTTTTCTCGGTCACCTACAACTGTTACCGAAGCAACACCATCAACCTGTTCAAGACGAGGTTCAATTATATCTTCTACGTAAGAACTCAATTCTTCTGGAGTTCTAGAACCAGTAACAACAAGATTCATTACCGGCATCATAGAAGGGTCCATTTTAATAATCATAGGAGTGTCAGCGTCTTCTGGCAGAAAGCCTCGTACAATATCGATTTTATCGCGTATTTCATTTGACGCCGCATCCAGGTTGGTTCCGTACTCAAATTCCATTATGACAAGACTGGTACCTGTCTGAGATTGAGAAGTACATTCTTTTAATCCAGAAACCCCGGAAAGAGAACTTTCCAGCGTTCGCGTAACACTTTTTTCTACTTCTTCCGGACCAGCATTTGAATAACTGGTAATAATGATAATGTATGGAATATCCATATCAGGATACATATCTACAGGAAGAGTTGTAGTACAATAAATACCAAGGGCTGCCAAAATCATAAATATAATCAGGACAGTCGTTGGTTTTTTTACAGCCAATTTAGAAAAAGACATCTAGGCCCCCATTTTCACACTTATTACTCTATAACAGAAACAACATTTACCTTAGAACCGTCAGAAAGAAGTGACTGTCCCTTAATAACAACCAAATCACCAGGTGCAATTCCCTGTTCAATTTCCTGCTTGTCATCTACACGAATACCTTTTTTAACAGGACTTGCTTTTACAATATTTGTAACTGAATCAATAATGTATACGACATCTTCTTCATTTCTAGTTACAACAACATTAGAAGGAAGAACGATTGTATTTTTTCTTGTATCAGTAATCAATTTGATTCGAGCATACATTCCGGCTCTTAATCTTGAATCACTTGGAGTTACGATGAGTTTTATGCCCAAAGTACGAGTATTTGTATCAAGAATAGGATCTATTTCAACAAGTTTTGCAGAAAAAACTACACCAGGATAAGCATCAAAAGTAAGTTCAGCCTTCTGATTCATTTTTACACGGCTCAAAAATCTTTCTGCAACATTTGTCTTTATTTCCAAAGTACCAGTTGAACTGATTTTTCCAACTGACATAGAAGCCGATACCGTAGCCCCTACATTGAAAGGGAAAGAAGTAATTGTTCCGTCTACAGGAGCTTTTATCGGGCTTGACTGATAATCCATACCTGCACGGCTAGCATCTACAAAAGCTACAATCTGATCCTTTTTTACCTTGTCGCCAACTTTCACATTTATCTTTGAAAGCTTACCACTCTGAACATCTGGATAAATATCTACGCTAGAAGAAGTCTGAACGTTTCCTCCAAATTCAAGATAATTATCTAATGTTCTAGGAATAGCCTTATAGGCATTTACAGCAAAGATTGTTTCAACAACCTCTTTTTCACCTTTTGCCTTAGCCTTTGCTGCCTTATTTTTATTTCCACAACTACACAAGCCTGCAGTTATCACACTTCCAATACAGATGACCGAAATCAATTTAGTAATTTTCATAAAATCTCCTATATTATCTAAATTTCATTTTCTGAACTTATAGCTAGTCCAAAGTAATATTAAGTTTTGTTTCCAAATCCAAAAGACTTGAAATGTATTCGTTTTTCTGGCTCATAAGACCAAGTTTCGCTTTATTCAAAGATTCTTCTGAATCCTGAAGTTCCAGGCGTTCTGTCTGACCTGCGTTATAGGCCTTAAGAGTAGACTCATAAGCTTCCTGGGCAAGGCTAACATTGTTTTCCATAGCTTCAATGTTAGCCTTTGCTACAGCAATTTTATCGCAGAGCTTATGAATTTCGATTTCAGAATTCTGATACAACTGTTCAAGTCCCAGCAAAACCTGATTATACTGCTGCTTCAAATCCTTAATTGCCTGCATATTTGCAGAGCATGGAAGCATATCAAACAGGTTTGAATAAACTAGTGTAAAACTTAAATTTCCACCGTCATTGCTCTGGAATGGTCCAATATCACTGGAATTCCAAGAACCGCCTGCATACAAAGTTGGCTGATAAGACCAACCCAGTGAAAGACTAGGTGTAAATGTAGAAAGTTTTTTTGCCCTAATTGAATATTCAAGGATTTCTTTATTTTTAAGCAAATTCTGAATTTCATTATTTCTATCTACATATTTCTGAAAAAGTTTGTCTGCATCCAATTCTTTGTAAGAAAATTCAAGGCCTCCAACAAGCTCAATTTCTCGTCCATAAGGCAAGCCTAAAAGGAATACAAACATTTCTTTGTTCTGTTTAAGTCCCTGTTCAGCAGAAAGCAAATCAGGTCTTTTATTTTCGTAAGTTACTCTGGCGTTCAACATCTGCAAGCGAGGAACAGAACCGTTGCTGTACTGGCGTTCAGCCTGCTTCCAGCGAGCTTCTGCATTTTCCATAGAAGTCTTCTGAATATTTACACTTTCCTGCTGAACCAAAAGACCGTAAAACAATTTACGAATATTCACTTCTGTTTCCCGGCTTGCCTGTTCCCATGTAATCAGGCCTGTTTCATACTGTTTTTTTGCAATTTTAATTGAATCAATCATTGCAAGATTAAAATTCCATTGAGCCTTTGCATTAGCAACCAAAGCCCAGTGTAAATCTTCTGTATCATCATAACCAGCAGAAGAAACAACAGAATCATACATATACGAAGGAAGAACTTTTCCGTTTTCTAACTGACTGATTCTAGCAACTGTAGTTACAGAAGAAGCTATACTGGTATAAGTAGAATTGCTTGAAGTTCTAGCTAAAGTTCCACTTGCAGAAAGGCTTGGTAAAAAAATATTCCAGGAATTATCTGCGGCCCTTTTCTTAATTTCCAATTCGATTGCACTACTTTTTAATGACTTTGAATTTTCCAGAGCATATGAAACAGCATCTTCTACTGTTAGACTAAGAATCGGTTCTACATCCTTGCTTTCAGATTTTTCTTCCTGAGAAAAAACCCAAGCACCCAAAAGAAGCAAAATAAATAACGATAAGGTTTTTTTATTTAAACTTTTCATCTATACAACTCCTTTCCGAAAGCAGTTTTCATGTTGTCATACATTTTCATAAAAACTTTTTCGCAGATTTTTAATTCATCTTCTGGAATTCCATTGAAGCTGATTTTAAGCATATCTACTAAAATTCCTTTGCAGCTTTCAATAATCCCTGAAGCTTCCGATGTTAATTCCAAAGTCTTTTTTCTGCGGTCCTCAACATCTTCTACTTGAGAAATAAGACCTCTTTTAGAAAGACTTTCTACCAATACAGAGATATTTCCTCTCTTTAATTCACCCAAACAAGCTATTTCTTTCGCTGTTTTTACAGATGGATTCAAATACAGAAGCAGCAAAAGAGATACTTCACTCATCTTAAGATCATTTTCTTTTGCAATTGGAGTTAACGCATTCGCTACATAATGACGGTTATAAACGGAAAGCTCCATCAACATTGGAAAATGAAATCGTTCTAATTCAGTACACATAAAATCCTCTTTTTTTAGATATTCCAAAATTGGACTATCTATTTTTTGAATATATACACTTGTATAATAATAGTCAACAGAATTTGTATAAATTCTATGTAAATAGACAGATTTAAATCGACGGCTTACAAATTGAAACAATCTTCATAATGAATTATAATTTTCTTATATATAAGTTTAGAAGGATTTACCATGCCAAAAATTGAAGTAAATGAACAGCTCTTCTTCACTCTTCTTGAAGAAAAATACGACTACGACACTCTTGAAAAGAAACTTACTTATGCAAAGGCTGAACTAGATGAAAAACCTGACACAACTCAGCCAGAAGCAGAAAGAGTCATAAAAATTGAATTAAACGACACAAACCGCCCGGACCTCTGGTCAACAAACGGTGTTGCCCGCCAGCTTCGCCTTCACCGTGGTGTAAAAGGAACTGACTATTCAAAATTCATGTCTTCTAAAGGAAACATAAAAGATACACATGGTCGCGAAATTATCGTTGACCCAGAACTCAAAGACATCCGCCCTTATATGGTTTCTTTCCTTATTTCCGGAAAGGCAATCGACGACCCTATGCTCAAAGATATCATCCAGACTCAGGAAAAACTCTGCTGGAACTTTGGACGCAAAAGAAAGTCTATTTCTATGGGTGTTTACAGAATTAAAGATGTTAAATTCCCTGCTCAGTATAAAGCTGTAGATCCTGATAAAACTTCTTTTGTTCCTCTTGGTTTTGAAAGTCCTATGACTTGCCGCCAGATTCTTACAGAACATCCAAAAGGAAAAGATTTCGGCTGGATTATCCAGGACTTAAAAAAGTTCCCATTGCTCACAGATGCAAGTGGAGAAGTTCTTTCTATGGCTCCTGTTATCAACAGTGCAACTTTGGGAAACGTACAGGTTGGCGATACAGGTCTTATGGTAGAACTTACAGGCGATAACATGGAAAACCTTATGCTCGCAGCAAATATCGTTGCCTGTGACTTTGCAGATGTAGGTTACGAAATTGAACCTATTATGGTAAAACATCCATACGACACTTGCTTCGGCCGTGATGTTGTTGCTCCTTACTACTTCCAGCCAACAACAAAAGCAACTTTAAAGCACATCAACAAGCTTTTAGGAACAAACTTCGACGATGCAACAATCCAGGATGCTCTTGTAAGAATGGGTTCCACAGTTGAATCTAAAAAAATTGCCGATGACGATTTCGAATACACTCTTTCTCCAGCTCCTTACCGCAACGACTTCCTTCACGAAGTTGATGTAATTGAAGATGTAATGATTGGAACAAAGCTTGAAACATATCAGCCGGAAACTCCAAATGATTTCACAATCGGTCGTCTTCTTCCAATAACTTACTATTCAAGAAAAGCAAAAACATTGATGGTTGGTCTCGGCTACCAGGAAATGATTTTTAACTATGTAGGCTCAAAGAAAGACTTTATCGACAATATGTTGATAGATCCTGCAAAAGTAATCGAAATTGCAAACCCTATGAGCGAAAACTATCAGTTCGTTCGCTCAGATATACTTTCTTCCCTCTTGCGTGCAGAAGCAAAATCCGCAAATGCAATTTATCCACACAAAATTTTCGAAATCGGAAAAGTTGCATACCTTTGCGAAGAAGAAAATACAGGAACCAGAACACGACAGTGCTTAGGCTTTATCACAGCTGAAGCAAACGCAAACTACAACACCGCAGCCTCTGAAGTTGCTTCTGTACTTTACTTCCTTGACCACAAATATGAAGTTGCAGAATCAAATGATTCACGCTTTATTCCTGGTCGTCAGGCAGCCGTTATGGTAAACGGAAAACAAGTCGGCGTATTCGGTGAAATTCATCCACAGGTTCTTGAAAACTGGGCAATTACAGTTCCATGCTTTGGTGGAGAAATCGACCTTGAAGAATTACTAGCTCTTACTCCAAAAGATAAAAAAGCTGGAAAAGCAAATGCAAATGTATCTGCACCTGCTCAGAAAAAACAGGAAGCTAAAAAGCCTGCTGCACCAGCAGAAAAAGGTCCTAAATTTGCAGAAGACCAGGTTGCATATTTCAATGAACATGTTGAACTTAAAGTTGCAGTAATCAAATCTGTAGAAACAAATCCTCAGGGCGACAAACTCTATATCGAACACATGGACGATGGAAGCGGAGAAGACAGAATTATTCAGTCAGGTCTTCGCCCTTACCTTAAAGAAGAAGAACTTTTAGGAAAACATGTAATCATCGCTTCTAACCTTGCTCCTCGAAAGATGAAGGGTGTAGAAAGTCGAGGAATGCTCCTTGCTGCAGATTACACAGAAGACGGAAAAGAAAAGGTTGAACTTCTTACAGCTCCTTGGGCTCCAGCAGGAACTCCTGTAGTCCTTGAAGGTGCTGATCCAAGTTTCCAGAAGCCTGCAAAAATTGACATCGACAAATTCTGCAAGTGTTATTATGAAATCAAAAATCACACTGCACAAATTGCCGGTGTAAATCTTGTAGCAGACGGAAAAGCTATTACAACAGAAAAAAGCGACAACTGCGAAATCTGCTAAAATAAACTGGCAGTAAAACCAAAAGCGTATTCCAAAAAGGAATACGCTTTTTTTATTTTTCTCTTTCCATATGAAATTAATTTCGTTAAATTAACAGCATGAACGAAGAAAAAATCAACCTTTTGTACCCTTTCGGAGAAGATAATTTTAAAACACTTTCAGACACTGCATTCCACGATTTGGGAATTGATTTTATCTGCAATAAAATAACAGACAAAACAGAGGAAAGAGAACATTTTGCACAGATTTTCTACAAAATGACCGATGACCCCTCTGTAACAAAATACCGCTGCGACGTTTTTGACGACATTTTTAACAATCCTGAGATGAGCAAGAATCTTCTGGAAGAACTGGAAAAAATCAATTATGAAAAAAGATTCAGCGGCTTTTCCGGTCATTTTGAAGAAAGCGATTCTGCATGGGAACTTCTGCACCAGCTTGAACAAATTAACGGCTATATAAAATCTGTAGAAGCTATTCATTCATGCCTGGATGGATACAAGCTTAAATCAGAAGGTATAAACTCATTAAAAAATCATGTAGACAAAATTTATTCTGACAATGGTTTTGCAGAACTAAAAAAAGACATAGCATCTCTTAAAGCAAATACAGAAAACCTAAAAAGTATTACCCTGGGAATAAATCTGAACGAAAAATTTGAGGCAAACGGAATAGGACTTGTTTCATTCAACAAAAAATCATTTACCTCTTCAAATGTAATCGGTGAGTTTGTAAAAAAAGTATCTCAAAAAGACCAGCTAAACAAAGACACAGACTGGAATGAAAACTATAAATTCCATTCAATGGAAATGAACGAAGACATATTTTCAAAACTCATAGCAATTGCTGGTGTAAATGACCCTAGGGCACAATCTGCAACATTTCATCTGGACAAAATTGCAAACACAATGATTTCAAGTATTGTTCATAAATTAAAGGCAACATTAAAAAAATATGTTTATATTCCAGTTACAGAAATCACAGATTTAATACCACAATTCATTTTTTACATTCGTTTTGCAGAATACTTTAAAAATATGCAGAAAAAGGGATTTAACTTTTCAAAGGCAAATATCGCAAACGGTAAAGACAAGTGCTTTATGCAGGCCCGAGGAATATATAATTTCAAGTTAGTTTCCGCCTTTGAAGATAAAGGTCCTGCTGAAATTATAACAAATAACCTGGACTTTGACCCCGACCACCTTGCATACATTTTAACAGGAGCTAACAGAGGAGGAAAAACTACTATAACCCAGGCAATCGGGCTGCTTTTCGTGCTTGCCCAGGCTGGTCTTTACATTCCTGGCGAAAAGTTTGATTTTATGCCTGTAGATTCCATTTATACCCATTTCCCGGCAGACGAAGACAAAACACTAGATTTAGGAAGACTAGGCGAAGAATGTAAACGATTTAAAGAACTCTACACAGAATGCAGTGACACCAGCCTTCTTTTACTGAATGAAACATATTCAACAACATCTTTTGAAGAAGGCTATTACATTGCAAAAGACTCTGTTCGTGCCATTTTAACCAAGGGAATCCGCACTATCTACAACACACACATGCACAAGCTTGCTTTTGATATAGACGAAATCAACGCCGGAGAAAGCAAATTCAAAGCTTCTTCCCTTGTTGTAAAAGCAAAAGACGGACAACGCTCTTTCAAAGTAGAAATTGCTCCTCCAGAAGGAGTTTCCTTTGCAAAAGATATTGCCGAAAAGTACGGTGTTACTTACGAAATGCTAACTGCAAAATAAATTCCCGCCCCGCCTACAAGCTCTTCTTGAAAATATAAGTCATATATTTTTTACCGTTTCTGCTAAATGGCGGGTATTCTTCTTCAGATACAAGGAAATAGTCATGGTCAAAGTACCACTGAACGTTACACTCGCAGTCAGTCCAGAGATAGACATTTGCAATTCCTTTGCTTTTGAGAAGGGCAAAAACTTCTTCTAAAATGCGATGCCCCCAGCCCTTTTCGATACTCACAAAAAGGCAGAGCTTTACATCATTTTCACCAAGCAGGGAAAAAGTCTTTTCTTCCATTTTGAAAAGGTAATCTTTTCCATTTCGAAAATAAGTTTTCTTTTCTTCATCAAGTTTTTTATATATTTCTTCAATTCTACTGTAATTACAAAAATCGCCCTTTCTAGCCAGAAAGGCTATAGCTTTCACTTTACCTTTGTCAGAAATTTCAAACTGCATCTGATTTTCGTGCATATTCGAAAGTAAAATCATTTTTACATAAAGGCGGTTAAAGTCCTCGCTTTCACCCTTAATTCCCCATAGCGGTAAAAGTCTTTCAACCAAAAAAGGTATATTACTTTCATCAAAATTCCTAAGCATATTTTCAATCTAGTTATTTTTTCGCCTTTCTTCAAGAATTCCCCTTCATTTCCAACCTTTTTTCTAATCCCCTCCTGTGCTATAATCGCCGGCAAGGAAGTGTAAGGAATAATATGCTGAACGAATTTTCAAGAACAGAACTCCTACTCGGAAGCCAGTGCATGGAAAAATTAAAAGCTTCTCATGTAGCAATCTTTGGAATAGGCGGAGTCGGCGGCCATGTAGCAGAAGCCCTTGCCAGAAGCGGAATCTCCAGACTGGACCTTATTGACAAGGATACCGTTTCCCTTACAAACATAAACCGCCAGATTGTAGCCCTTCATTCCACAATCGGCCGGTCAAAAGTAGAGGTGATGAAAGAGCGAATTCTGGACATAAATCCCCAGGCTCAGGTAAAGGCTTTTGAATGTTTTTATCTTCCTCAAAACAAGGACGATTTTGACTTTTCTCAATACGATTATGTTGTGGACGCCGTAGACACCGTAACTGCTAAAATCCTTATAATTCAGCAGGCAAAAGAAAATAATGTTCCCGTAATTTCCTGTATGGGAGCCGGAAACAAGCTTGACCCCACAGCCTTTCAGATTGCAGATATTTCCCAAACCAGCGTCTGCCCACTTGCCCGGGTTATGCGCCAGGAATGTAAAAAACGCGGAATTACAGATGTAAAAGTTCTTTTTTCTACAGAAAAGGCCCTAACACCCAAAAGCGGTCCCGATTCAGAATTAAAGGGCGCTTCCCCTGCCCCTGGAAGCTCTGCCTTTGTGCCTTCGGTAGCCGGTCTTATTATCGCAGGGCAAGTTATAAAAGATTTAGCAGGTATGTAAGACAATTTGCCGCCCGCCCTCTCTTAATGATTTTTTAAGAATTCAACAAAATCTTCTTCTGAAAGTGGTTTTGAGTAGAAAAATCCCTGAACCTGGTCGCATTTAATTGATTTTAAGAAGTCCCTTTGGCTCTCTGTTTCAACCCCTTCAAAAATAGTTTCCTTTTTAAGAACCTTACTCAAGTTGATAAGAATAGAAATAAAATTAGCAGAATCTTCATCCATATCGCCGTTTTCTTTTGTTGAAGAAAGAAGGAATTCCCGGTCAAATTTTAAAACATCAACAGGAACTTTTGTAAGCATACTCAGTGAAGATTCTCCTGTACCAAAATCATCCATAGCAACAGAGAATCCATTATCATGCAGAAGCACCGTAATAGCCTGAAGAGCATACTTGTCCATCACAGAGCGTTCGATAATTTCAACTTGAACAAGACTAGACGGAATGTCGTATTTATTAAAAATTTTTGTAAATTCCTGAACGAACTTTTCCGGTTTATTGTGATTTCTAGACATATTCACAGAAATTGGAACAATCTTTTTTCCAGCCTTAAGCTGCCTGTCTATAAAATTAAATACTTTATCGTAAACATAAAAATCCAGTTTTTGGATAAAATTATTCTTTTCAAAAACTTCTATAAATTGATTAGGACCTATAATTCCTTTATCAGGATTTTTCCACCGTACAAGAGCTTCTGCCCCAACAACTTTATCGTCTGCAAGAGAAATTTTTGGCTGATAAACAACAAAAAACTCTTCGTTAGCCAGAGCCTTTTCCATGCTGCTTTCGATAAAGTTGATTTCTCTGGCATTTTTTACCATTCGCGTATTATAAACTGCGTAAGGAGAAAGCATATTGTTTTTAATCGTATTTTTTGCAAAACCGGCCTGACTTACAAGTTCCTTAATTGACCAGTATTTATGATTTTTTGGTTTGATGAATGTGATTCCAAATTTTGGAAAGAATGGAATATCATGATTTTTACATCTTTCCATTAAATCGTAAATTTTATTATTAAAATCGCTCATAGCACTTCTTACATTTTTAACACGGAATAACATGTAAAAACGATCGGCATATCCGCGTCCAATTAAACCGTGACGTTCCATAGCTAGAGTATTAATTTGTGTAGAGAATGAACTTATCAAATTATCTGCTACCTGAGAACCGTAATTCTGGTTAATAAATTTAAATCCCCGGATATCTGTTTCTATAAACATAAAAACAGAGTCAGGATATCGCTTGAGAAGTTTTTTAGCTTCGTATTCAAATTTTTGTCTGGTCCATAATTTAGTCAAACTGTCATAAGAAAAAGAAATCAGCTGCCTTTTATAAAAACTTTCACTTATTTTCATTTCTAAAAAGAGAAGAATAAGAATGGCAACAAGGGAAACGATAATGACACTGATTCTAACTATATGCTGCTGCTTATAGATTTTATTGAGTTCCGCTTTAGTAAAACCAACAGTAAGAGTCCAGCCACATACAGGGATTTTTTTTAAGAACAAATTGATTTTTTCACCTGTAGAAGAAACAGTTTCCACATACCCCTTCTCTGATAAAGCAATAAAATCAGATGATATATTCTTATAATCCTTATCAGAAGGTTTAAATTTTTTACCTATCATACTTTTATTTGAAGAGGCAATGAATTTTCCAGATTTATCAATAAGATAAGCAGAGCTGTTATTACCGATTTTTATCTCTTCAGTAATTTTCTGAAAAACATCAAGAACTATTCCAGCACAAAGCATGCCTTCAAAGTTATTACCCTGGTAAACAGGTAAAGCAATAATTATAACAAGTTCATTAGTATATTTTGACTTATAAATATCAGAAACCAAATATTCGATTTTGTTTTGCTTTGCATACTCATAATAAGAAGTTCCAGAAATGTCATGAATCAAGCCATTTGAAAAATAAGCCATTCCTTCTTTAGTAACATAGTAAGTAACACATAAATCTTTGTGCGAAAAAGGAACCGTCTTTTTTATCCAATTGTGAATCTCTTTTATATCGTTAGTTAAAAAAAGTTCCCGATTGTACATGGAAGAAAGAGAAGTATGATAGTTTTCTAGATAATAATAAATCGCATTCGAGTAGCCCTCTAAAACTCCTTCGCAAGTTTTAATATACTGCTTTTCAGCATTCTCCAGTGACCGGTTCATAATACAGTTTGTTAATAGCAAAACCACAGTCATGGTGACAATACTAACAAGAAAAGTCGAAAAAAAGCGAATCTTTCTAGGACTAAAATTTACATGCATAAACTTTCTCATAATATTATGATATCACTTTTTTTCTAAAACTCAATTTTTAAAGGTGTGGCGGGTGATAAGACATAGGATTTGTAAAAAGCATCAGAAAAAAGGGACGTTTTTGGTGACATTTTCACTTACAATATCTTCATTAGTAGACATTATTCTTTTGCCTCGTTTTTAACTAAGTTATAAAGTTGTTTTAATAAGAGTAATTCATCTATATTGCTTAATACAATTAATGGTGTTGAATTAACTATTACTTTAGGTATTATGCATTTCTTCTAATTTTTTTTTCCTCATATAGGAATATAGATACACTATTTCACCTAAATATTTAACAAAATCTTATTCCGTGGTATCTGCTATTTGTGAACAATACTCCAAAGAATGGTGTTAATGCAAATAATAGAGTAAGGCAATAATCTTCTTTACCATTTGTACTGATAAAGTTTCCCTCATATGCGTATCATAAAATACTGAATCCGGAATTTTTACAGCACCTTGGCACATAAAATTACTTCCTATAATTACCCTTCTTTTATTATTTTAGCAGAACAAATTAAAAATTTCCACGTTATGACCTCAATTTATCCGTCACCAAAAACGTCCCTTTAAAGTGCGATGCAGGAGGGGAAAGCCTTCCCCTCGCTCCCAAGCCAAGTCGCTCCACGAATCGTTCCTGCAAGCAGGACGATTCTCTCCGCTTTGTTGGCTTGTCCGCTACCCCTTCTGCGGGGGACACCCCCGCAACGCCCCCAATTCGTTTGGCTACAGTTTTCAGTGGAATTGGAGCAATAGAACATGCACTAGAAAGAATGAATCTCAAAAACAAAATAATTTTTGCATGTGATAACGGAGATGTTGATGTTCTTTCAAAAAAAATACCTGAAGATATTAATGAGATAGAAAAAGAATTATCTGAATTAACAACAGAAATCAACAAAATTGAAGTTCTCAATGACGAAGATAAACTTTATAAAAATGAACTAAACCTAATTCTAGAGAGAACTAATCAAGAAGTAAAGATTTACAAAAAAATGAATCTTGAAAACTCAACAGAAAACAAAATAAATCGACAAATCAAAGATATTTGCCAAAGAACTGGAATGCTACATGAAAAAATTAATTCTTTTCGTGTTTTAAAAGAACTTTCCAAAATTGAGTCCTATGAAAAACAAAAAGAATATGTAGATTCTCTTTACAAAAATAAGGAAGAAAGTAACAAAGTAAAGAAAACCTATATGGCAAATTATTCTCTTGATAACAAAGATTTTCATTGGAATGTTTCTTTTTTGGATGGAAATCAATATAAAGGCTATGTAGATTTATTTGTTGGTGGAAGTCCATGCCAATCTTTCAGTTTGGTTGGTAAACAGAGAGGTTTAGCTGATACGCGTGGAACTCTTTTTTATGAATATGCACGTTTAGTAAAAGAAATACGGCCAAAAGTTTTTATTTACGAAAATGTAAAAGCACTTCTTAGTAATGATGAAGGACGAACATGGGAAACTATTTCAAAAGTTTTTACAGATCTTGACTATACATGGAAAAAAGCTGTTTTAAATGCAAAGGATTATGGAATTCCACAAAACAGAGAAAGAGTTTTTGTAGTTGGTTTTAGGAAGGATTTAGAACTTAAAAAAGAATTTGAATTTCCGAAACCAATCAAACTTGAAAGAAAAATGCAAGATTTTCTTATCGATAATGCACCGGGTGGTTATTTTCTTCCTGAAAAGGGTGTTGATTTTGTAACTTCTGAGAAAAATCTTACGAAAAGATATACGCAGATTGATGGTGAAATTCAACTTTGCCAAAAAAAGAATCAACAGTTTAATTGGCATGGAGATTTTGTATTTCAAAGTGAAGAAGAAGCTAAAGAAAAAATAAAAGAAAATCTTGAAAAATATTTTCTTTCAGAAAAAGTAAGAAAATATGTTCTTGCAACAGGAACTAAAAATTTTTATTCAAAACCAAAAACTGACTTGGAAGTAGCCCGTCCATTGCTTACAACTATGCACAAAATGCATCGTGCGGGTGTTGATAATTATGTAACTACCGATGGCCGATTAAGAAAACTTACTCCAAGAGAGTGTTTTAGACTTATGGGATTCAGTGACTCTTTCAAGATTCCAGTTTCAGATACTTCTGCCTATCAACAAGCTGGAAATTCAATTGTTGTCGATGTTTTGATTCACATCATGGAATCAATTCTGGAAAGCTACCCTCAACTCTTGAAAGGAGAATAATAATGGCAGATCCAATATGCAGGTGGCGTAATGCGACTCCAAAAACAATATGTGAAATTGTCGAGAGTCTACCTAAAACAGAAATGACAAACGAAGATTTTCGTAAATATATGGCAGGTTCAAAATGGGGAAAGATGTTCTTACAAACTCCTTATCAATTAGCTTGTCAAACAGGTCTTTATTACATTGATGAAGATAATGTTTATCATCCTCGTTTTTCTTCGAATATCTCTGAAAGTGATGCTGAATCTTACTTAACAAATTGGTTTAAAAATTATTATGTTCCAAACCCATATACAAGAGGATTTGAAAAATTAGAAAAACCCTTATTTATAGTAGCAACATTGGAGGAAGAACTGAGATGCAATCCGTCTTTTAATGATTTTAAACAATTGTGTGAAAAAATCCTAAAAGATACTGTTGGTGAACTTGATATTTTTAAAAATGTAATAAATCGATATTCAGAATCATTAAAAATAGAAAACAATAAAATCAACATAATTCCATCAGGAGAAAGAAACATGGAAGTAAATGCAAATCGAAATGATAAAAAAGCTTTTTTTGAGATTTTTAATAATAAAAATTCAGCCTCCTACACTCCCAATTTCACCCAAATCATCTACTACGGAGTCCCTGGTTCCGGAAAATCACATAAAATCGATGAGAAAATCAAAAACATTCCTGATGAGCAGAAAATGCGTGTGGTTTTTCATCCAGAATACACTAATGCGGATTTCGTTGGTCAGATTCTTCCTGTTCAAACAAGCAACGGTTTGGAATACCCATTTAAGGCTGGTCCTTTTTCTAGAATTTTAAAACAGGCTTTAAAGAATCCTGACAAACCTTATTATCTGATTATCGAAGAAATTAACCGTGGAAATGCAGCGGCGATTTTTGGGGAACTATTTCAACTGCTTGATAGAAAATCTGACGGCTGGAGTTCATATTATATAGAAAATCTTGATATAAATTCTTTTATCCGAAGTGAGGACGACCGTTATTCAGAAAAAAATCCGCCATCAAGCAAAAAAATTGGCGAAATTGATTTTACCCAAAACACCTCCATTCGCCTCCCTCCAAATCTTTCCCTCTACGCCACGATGAATACCAGCGACCAGAATGTCTTTACCCTCGACAACGCTTTTCAGCGACGCTGGGATATGAAACTCATAGAAAACAAGTTTGAAGGAAATGATTCCGAAAGTCAGCGCAATGCAAAAATCGGCGAAAGCGAAGTTACTTGGGAAGCATTTCAGACTCATATCAATAAAAAAATTGGGGAAATGTCCTCTGCTATGGGGATGAGCAGCATGGAAGACAAAAGATTGGGCTGCTGGTTTGTAAAAGCAGAAGGGGGACAAATCTCAAAAGATACTTTTGCAGAAAAGGTTCTTAAATATCTTTGGGATGATGCCTTTAAGTTCAATCGGGATGAAATTTTTGACATTAAAGATAAGGCTGTAAGTTTGGAAACTATCGTTCAGACTTTTAAAAATGGAAGCAAAACTATCTGTAACTGGAACATTTTTAAGGATACAAGTTTTATCTCTTCTGCAGTGCAGAATCCTGATTCTTCAAATAATGGAAAAGAAAATCAGGAATGACAAAGATGGAAGAAGAAAAGATTTCAGATTTTTCTCTAAAAGAGGCCTGCATTTATGATGCAAAATTACAAGGTGATGAATTTGTCGGCTTAAAATATGAAAATGGAAAAGTCTCTGTTCAATTCCCCCTGGGCTATGCTAAATCAGATGACGAAAAAGAAATCCGCCGGGACATTTTGAACCTTATTTCCGTTCTTTCATCTTTTTGTGACCGAAAGGATTCTTTTATTCACGGCTCCTCTTCAAAAGATTATTCAAATCAATTTCCTATTCAGGCCTATATGTATCTTATTTCTGATTTTTTGAACAAGGGCTATTATTTTGAAAGTCAGTCTCTTTACAAAAAATCATCCTCTGGAAAAATCAACTGGAGCAGGACAATAAAACAAATTCGCCCTCAATTAGTTGATGATTCTGTAATTTACCTTGATTTTATTAGAAAACGAACCAATCATAACGAAAACGAACTTATAAGTCAGATTCACAAATGCCTTGTATACGAAAGTTTTGCAAAAATCGGCTGGCTTTTTTCATCTTTTATGCCACAAAAAGGCCCATTGCCCTTTAGTGCAAACCTTTTTAGGGCGGTGGTAAAAAGTAAAATTTCTCAGACTTTTGACGAAAAAGAACTTATGCTTTTTCAAAATATGCTTCTTATTATTGACTATATGGATTCTTCTGCAGAAAGCAAAACTTTTTATTTTGGAACGGAGCACTTTGAATCGGTATGGGAAGGTCTGATTGATTCAGTTTTTGGCCAGGATGATAAGGAAAAATTCTATCCAAAATGTCACTGGTTTATCGAAGGAAAAGGACAGGCAAATTTGAGCAATGACATTTACAAAAAATATTCCCTTCGACCTGACACAATTATGATTACAAATCGGGGAAAAGAGAATCAAAAGATTTTTATACTTGATTCTAAATATTACAAGTACGGGCTGTCTCAATACGATTATGACTTACCAGGAACGGGTTCAATCGTAAAACAGTTTGCATACGCAGAATATGTTGAAAAAGCCCCTTCTACGCTCCCAAAAGATGTAAAAAAGGTTCTCAATAAAGATGAAATTTACAACGCCTTCATTCTTCCAGGGAAAAATGAAGGTCCTTCTATGCTGCAATATTTTGGTTACTCTTACGCTGATTACAAAAATACCGAAGAAAAATCTTACTCCAAAATCTATGGATTTACAGTGGATGTAAAATCTTTGATGTACAGGCACATTCCAAAAGACAAAAATCTTATAGACGAATTGGCAAGTCTTATTACAGAATAAGTTTTTAGCAGGAAATGGTTATACTTTAAAACAATATTTCATTTCAGCTATATTTTGTCTGCTAAGACCAAATTTTTGAGCAATTTTCGGCCAATCTTTTATGCTGTCCTTTGTTAAAGATACAATCTTTGAAGCTTGATCCTTTTTAATTCCGAAATACGATGAAACATCAATGGCCAGGTCATAATCAAGAGAATTGTTGTTTTCATCAATATTTAAGGAAAGTCCACTTCCATTCATGTTTGGATTTACATCAAAAAGTGGCGAAAGGGAAAATGAATTATTGTTAAACAAAAATCCATGGTTACGCAAATGATCATCTGTATTTGTTACGGCTATGTTGAATACAATCCTTTTCCATAGTTCTTCTAAATCTTTTTTAGGTTGAGTACTGTTCTGCTGAATTTCCTGAGCAAGGTCTAGATAACTTATATTTTCATCTGCCCCGTCACCATCTTTTTTTACAAGAAGGGTCATGGCTGAAACAAAGTGAATCCGCCTGTTTGTACTTGTTCTATCAAATCTTTTTACAAGAAAGGTACTTCCCTTTTTTGAAAAGCTTCTACACATTGCCTCTGGTACATTCAGACCACATAAAACTGCAAGCTCGTGTACAACCATTTCCCAGGCACCAGTATTATTTTCATCATATTTTGAAGGAAATTTTGCAATCCACAATATTCCATTAGTATCTTGTACAGTGGCTTTAGGTCTTGCTCCGCCAAGAGATGACCCTGGTTTAAGTAGTATTTTTAACCATCTTCGAATTTCTTCATCACTACCATCACCTGCATCAAAATGGAATGCGGCATCTTCCAATTCCCTAAGACTTGTCCATACCGGTATTACATATTGTGAATCTTCTGCAAGAAAAGCTCCTTCTGGATCTGTCTTAAAGCGAATAGCTCCTGTTCGAGTTAAATCTTGAATGCCTAAAAGATAATCACTATCTAAAAGATTTCGTTCCTTACGATTTTGCTCTCTAGCTTCTATTGATTCTTTTCTCTTCATCAAGATTCGACCCCATCGGTCAGGACAGGAATCGTTAAAAACACCGAAAAGTTTTTTTTCAAGTGGCGGAAATTGTCTTCCTCGATAAAGCTGTAAATCAGGATCAAAAAATGAGTAGGGATTGTTTTTTAACCAGCAATTATCATATTCAAATGAGAAAACTTCTTTGTTTTTGTAAACTTCCGTATTGAGCGTTCCTATCAATGTTTCTTTTTCAAGGCTTTCCCAATCTCCGTAGACATATATTGTTTTCATTTTGATTTTGGAGACCTCATTCTAACCGGAAGATTTAAATCTTGGAGTTTTCGACCTAGTTCGTCATCTGCAGCTACTTTAAGTAAATCATTTTCCAAGTTTAGGGCATTCAATACTGAAACATAAATACCCATTGCAACAGAGGGAGAGCCTTTTTCTACAGACCAAAGTGAAGCCCTGCTTATTCCTGCTCGTTCAGCAACAAGTTCTGCGGAAAATCCGCGTCTAAGTCTTGCAAGTTTTATATTTTCGCCTAATGCAGAAAGCAGTTTTTGCTGCTTTGGTAACAAAATAACAGAATTTCTTCCCATAACATCAATTAATATAAACATAAAATGCTTTTATGTCTATATATATAAACATTAGATATAAAGACTTGATTTTGTAAGACTTATTGCAGAGCATTTTTCTAGTGGATTTTTTTCCAGACTTTCAGGGGCTTTCCACTCATTTAACTCATTTTTTTTACTTTTTCCAGATTTTCCTGATTGTTTAAATTTCGTTTGATTATAAAACGCTTTACAGTTGAACGGTGGGTTCCGTACAGTTTAGCAATTTTATTTATATTTGTTCCTGCAAGAAGCATCAGACTTACGGCTAGTTCAGCTCCGTCCAGTTTGCTGCGCTGATTTTGGGCTCCAAGGGGGCGACCTAGTTTTATTCCTTCAGATTTTTTTCGTTCCAAAGCTTCTTTTGTTCGTTGACTTATCAGGTTTCGTTCGATTTCTGCGCTGAGTCCAAAAGCAAAGGCTAAAACCTTACTTTGAATGTCGTCTCCCAGCCGATAGTTGTCTTTGATTGTCCAAACTCTGGCACCTTTTTCCATCAAGAGGTTCAAAATCGACATTATCATAAAAAGGCTTCGACCCAGGCGGCTTAGTTCCGAACAGATTATCAAATCGTCTTTTTTTACAAGGGAAAGAAGAGTACCAAGTTCCCGGCGGCTGGGCTCTACGCTTCCACTGATAGTTTCTTCTATCCAGGAGTCGACTTTTAATTGATTTTTATTGCAGAATTCCTGAATTTCGAAGCGTTGGTTTTCTACAGTTTGCTTGTCAGTACTCACTCGAATATAACCGTATGTCATAAAATAAATATAATGATAAAAATTGATATTACAAAATAAATTTCAGCTCTTTGAATCGATATTTTTGAGTTAAAAAAATTTAATCTTCCCCAAACACGTCTGGTCAAGGCACGCTTCGCTCAAGGCCTTGACTCAGCCGTTTTGCGGTTGTTTGCCTTTAGCATACAACCGCAATCCATCGGCCCAATACCGCTTCACCTATTATTCTTCTACATCATAACAATTGATGTGCAAATCCTTAAGCTGCTGCTCATCAACCGCACTCGGACACTCATCCATAGGTGAAGCTGCCAAATTATTCTTAGGGAATGCGATTACTTCGTGTATACTTTCTTCATGTCTCATCAACATAATCAGGCGGTCCAATCCAGGGGCGATTCCTCCGTGTGGTGGGGCGCCGAACTTGAAGGCCTGTACTAAGAAGCCAAAGGCTTTTTCGGCGCGTTCGCGGCTGTAGCCTACGATTTCAAAGATGCGTTCCTGCAAAGCTGGGTCGTTGATACGCATAGAACCAGAAGCGAGTTCGTAGCCGTTCAATACTAAGTCGTAAAGGTCGCCTTTTACTGCGCCCGGGTCGCTTTCCAAAGTATCCCAGTACTGTTTCTGTGGCAATGTGAACATGTGGTGTTCTGTTTCCCAGGCCTGAGTTTCTTCGTTGAATGCAAAATATGGGAAGTCGATAATCCATGCAAAGTGGAATTCATTGGCAGGATTGTAAAGGTTCAAGTCTTTACCAAGCTGTTTGCGTACTGCACCAAGGGCTGTACAAGCAAGCTGCCAGTTTTCATCACTAACGAACAAAAGAAGGTCGTTCTTTTCTGCGCCAAGCTTGCTGCAGATTTCGCTTTCTTTTCCAGCATAGAACTTAGAGATTCCGCCTTCAAAACTCGGAGCAGAAAAGAATGACCTTATTTTGTTTGTAAGTGATGAAAACTGGCAGCTTGCATGTACAGCCC
>JAILLQ010000019.1 GCA_024693045.1 Treponema sp. | reverse complement strand
GAGTGCTTCTAAAAATTGCGAGCAGTGCGGAGCAATTTTTAGAATTGTTCGACAGGGATGTCGAACAAAACGAACGAAGACGGCGCAGAAGGAGTGAACAGGATGTTCACGACTGTCGCGCTTCGATTCTCCTAGGGGCTGGCGCCGGCGTGGAAGGATTGCTAGGACGAAGGACGACGCAAGGATTTTTTGACGGGACGGCAAAAAAGACCAAGCGTTAGCGGGTCCTGGAAGGCCGGTAAGGCAAAACTGCTTTTTAATGAAAAAAAATATCCTGCTAAAAGGGGCATCGCCTGAAAAAATAAAAAAGAATGTTTGACACTTATCGGCAACTTTCATAAAATGATTCTATTAAAAGTATCATAAACAACAAGGATTGAAATAAATGGCGAAACAAAACATCCCTTACAAAATTTACCTTTCTGAAGAAGAACTTCCTACACAGTGGTATAACGTTCGAGCTGACATGAAGAATAAGCCGGCGCCTCTTTTGAATCCAGAAACTCATCAGCCTTGTACAGCTAGTGAACTGGAACACGTTTTCTGTTCTGAACTCGTAAAACAGGAATTAGACACTACAACTCCTTACATAGACATCCCTGAAGAAATTTTAAACTTTTACAAGATGTATCGACCTGCTCCACTTGTTCGTGCTTACTGCCTTGAAAAGAAGCTGGGAACTCCTGCAAAAATCTACTATAAATTCGAAGGTCAGAATACTTCTGGAAGCCACAAGTTAAATTCAGCAATTGCTCAGGCTTATTATGCAAAGAAGCAGGGCTTAAAAGGCGTTACTACAGAAACAGGTGCTGGTCAGTGGGGTACTGCTATGGCTATGGCTTGTGCTTACCTTGACTTGGACTGCATCGTTTATCAGGTTCGCTGCTCATATGAACAAAAACCTCATCGCCGTGAAGTAATAAGAACTTACGGGGGAAAAGCAATTCCTTCTCCTAGTATGGAAACTGAAATCGGTCGCAAGATGAATGAAGAATTCCCTGGCTGTTCAGGTTCTTTAGGATGCGCCATCAGTGAAGCGGTTGAAACTGCAACTAAAAAAGAAGGTTACCGCTATGTTTTAGGCAGCGTTTTAAATCAGGTTCTTTTACATCAGACTATTATTGGTCTTGAAGCAAAAAAAGCTTTGGATAAATATGGAATCAAACCGGATATCATCATAGGATGTGCTGGTGGCGGTTCGAACCTGGGTGGTCTTATTTCACCATTTATAGGAGAAAAACTTCGCGGAGAAGCTGATTACCGGATTATCGCTGTTGAACCTGCAAGCTGCCCTAGTCTTACTCGCGGTGTATTTGCATATGACTATTGTGACACTGGAAAGGTTTGTCCATTGCAGAAAATGTACACTTTAGGAAGTCAGTTTATGCCTAGCCCAAGCCATGCCGGTGGACTTCGCTATCACGGAATGAGTTCTATTTTGAGCCAGCTTTACCATGACGGCCTGATGGAAGCTCGTTCTGTTGAACAGACTTCTGTATTTGAAGCTGCTGAACTTTTCTGCCGCACAGAAGGAACTCTTCCTGCTCCAGAATCAAGCCATGCAATCAAAGTTGCAATCGATGAAGCTTTAAAATGCAAAGAAACTGGCGAAGAAAAGACAATTCTCTTTGGTCTTACAGGAACTGGTTACTTTGACATGATGAGTTACGAAAAGTTCAACAACAAGACTATGAGCGACTATATTCCAACAGATGAAGACATCAAAAAAGCAACTGATTTGATTCCTAGATTCCCAGGAAATGACTTCTAGTTCAAAAGCTTATTATTGATAATTACCTAATTACAAAAGCCCGACTTCAGAAAATAATTCTGTTATCGGGCTTTTGTATTGGATTTGAGACCTCCTTTTTATTATATATTCCGTACTTTATTGTTCTGCATATGAACCACTGCCATCTGTTAGCGTTATATGTGCAGTGTGATTCCATTCACCAGAATCACCCTTTCTGCTAAGAATTACATAACTGAATTCATTTTCATAGGAAAAAGTTAGAGTAAGAGCTGAAGAATCATAACTTCCTTCCAAAGTTGTGATTAATGTATCAGTAGAATCATAAATATAAACAAGGCATAAGACTCCATCATTTCCCCACCAATCAGGCATTCCTGAAATCACATAAGTTCCAGATACTGGAGTGTTTTGCACTGGAGTTGTTACAATTTCAGATTGATTACCATTCTGTGTTTCGGCAACTGGAAGTGTTATAAGAGTTTCTACAGGTTCATGCAAATCGGTGCATGACCAAAAAAACGTCAACGATAAAATTGAAAAAGAAAGTAAAATAATTTTATTCATATTAATCTCCTGTCATAATCAAAAATAATTAGATTTCCCATCGAATTCCTGTACGGATAGCTGCTTTTCCATCAAAATAATCAACTGCAGATACATCTCCTGATCCACCTTTATCCCATCTTGAGTTGATATTTGCACGATTTAAAGACAGCTGCTCCTGACCTTCGCCAAAACGCTTGAACATGTCTGTATTGTATACAACCTGTGCATATACATAAGGTCTGTTAAGGCTAGAAAGTCTTTTTGAAGCTCCTAAAACGAATGCAAAAGGATTATTCCAATCGCTGTCATAGGCAGCAGCTGCATCTGTATATTTTACAGTTTTAACACAAATTCCAGCTGTAACTTCAATTTCATTAAGCAAATCAACTTGTCCAACCAAAGTATTAAAGAGGCGAACTGAATTGGAATTGTCAAATCCATAGAATACATTTACCTTCTTTACAAACTGCTGGTTTACATTCCACTCTGCTGTAATTCCTGCTTTTTCAAAAAGGAATTGTGAATCTGATGCATCATATTCGTTCTGTTCAGCCCAATCGCCTTCTGCAAAAGTATAAAGACTTGCTTTTAAGTCTGAGTATGCAGACAAAGACAATCCAATTGAATCAAAACTATAGGTAACTGCAGGGCTAAAAGTTAATTCAGTACCTCCGTTCTGGGTAAATAAAGGTAACATATACGAAGCACAACGAGGTTCATACCAAGTCTGAATTCCACCTGCTGCTCCCCAGTAATTTTCCGCATTAAATTCGTCGTCATCTGTTAAATCTTCCAAAGGTATTGTTGACTTTACAGCCAGAGACAGACCTAGTTTTTCAAACTTAACATTTCCCTTTACATCGATATTCTGGCTGTTTAAAACACCAAGCTGTTCTGAAATATCAAATGTACCATCATCAATATTTTCTCTTACATAAAGCTGAGATGCTTCAAAACCTCTGAAACGATAACTGGCTTCTATGTCAAAATTTCTAGCCTGATAAGCAACTTTAATCTGGGATGCAAAATTTTTGATTCCATCAAAAGAACCTGAACGGTAGAATACATCTGTTGAATAACCAAAATAATCGGCAGAAGAAGTTAAGTCAGAACTTTCTGTATTATCAAAACTCTTTTGGTGAAGGGCTAAAAGTCCCTGTGCTGCCAAGTTAAGTTTGTTGCCACCGATGTAGAAAGAATTTTTTACGCCAAGTATAAAATCCTGTTCAACTGAATACTGGAAAGGATGATTTCCGTCGTAAAATCCATTGGTCTGAAAATCCAAGGCAAAATCACCTTTCTTAGCTCCAATCCATCCCCAGTGACCATACTTTGTTCCCTTTCTGTCTGCTGTTTTATTTGGTGCAAAACCTAAAGAAAAATTAAATCCGGTTTTTTGTTCAAGAAAAAGGGCAATTCTATCTCCGAGACTAAACTGATTAAATCCGCCCACATGCTGATAACCTGCGTCCCAACCACTACCAACTGTCTGCCAGATGATTTCCTGACGAACATCGGCTTTTGCATAGTTAAAACCTGCTGTAAAGTTAATGTATGGTGTGTCGAATCCAAACTTTAAATGTCCCAGTTTTGAAGAACTTCCAGAACCATAGCCTGCCTCTCCTCCTGAATTATCTGTGGATTGTGCAGTAGTAGCAATTACATTTGTATAAAGTCCATCCAAAAGATTCTGAAATCCATCCTCAAATTCAACCAAATCATTTCCATCTTTATCCTTTCTCATAAGATAAATTGGGCTGGAATCAACTGTTACTTCTTCGTCTAGTTCTGTTTCAGCAAGAGCAATTTCAACATAAATCGGGCAAGATGGCAGAAAAGAACCTACAAATTTATTGTAAGATTTTAGACCAAATGTTACGGCATCTAAATCCAAGCCTTTTTTTGAAGGGTCGTTTTCACTGGAAGTTCTGAAAGCAGCTTGTACACCTGTCATTGTCCATGTCTGAAAGGAAATTTTTCCTCCAGGTAAAGAAGAGTTATCTTCTGATTTTCCTTTTACATAATCAGAGAGAATAATCTGTCCGTTTTTACCACCAAAGCCATCATCAATAAAAGCAGGAGCTTTCATATCTGGTGTCCAGTTCCCTTCAGAAACGAATTTATAAAGGATTTCATCAGATGTAGAAAAAGTCTTTGTTATTGTATAACCTTTTTCTGTCTTTTCCATTACATCGACTTCCTGATTCCAGTCATTGAAATTTCCGGCAAGTCTAACATCTGTTGATTTTGGATTTCCATAGAAGAAGGTTACTTCAACTAGATTTTCATCAATCTGTTTTACCTTTACCTCCGCAAAAATCAAATTTGAAAGCGAAATCAATAATAATGACGCTATCTTTAAAATCTTTTTCATAATATCCTCCGTTAAACTACCGCCAAAGCGGATGTTTTCTTAGTATCTTTTTTTGCTTTTATTGAGCAGCTTCCATGGTAGCAGCTGCTGCATCCAGAGCAGTTTTTACATCATCCCCACTCCAAATTCCGGCATAAGCGGCACCCATGGCAGACCAGTAAATGCCCAACTGAGGTATAACAGGCATAGGTTTTGCATAAGCCAGCTGACTTTTAATTCCATTTAAATGTTCATCATTTACTACGATATCTTTTCTTGGTGAAATCTGATTTGTGATTTCAAATCTTTTTTCCAGCATAGCCTTTGACGTTATGAACTTTGCAAACTCTTTTGCTTCTTCCGGATGTTCTGAATAGGCACTAACAAAAGCAAGTCTTACTCCTGAAAAAGAAGAAGAATGTTCGGCAATTCCATTAAAACCTGGAAGAGGGGCTATTCCAAAATTCACATTATTTTTCTTGTAATCTGCTATCTTCCATGGTCCGGTAATAATCATGGCTGCTTTACCGGAAATAAACTGTGCATCACACATATCACTGGTTGCATCAGAAGCAGGAATATCAAAAATCAATGAACGCAATTTTTGGAAATATTTCATGGATTTTATGGCTGCAGGAGAATTCAGATTATGCTGTTTGTAATTGTCCCCGTTTGGTCCAAACAAAGGAGCTCCAAAGGAATCAAGGAACATATAATCGAAATAAGCATCTGCAACGCTCCAGACAAGAGCAAATTTATTTTCAGACTTTACATTAAAAGTCTTTGCAAAAGTAATTATTTCTTCCCAACTCTTTGGAGGAACTTTAATAATGTTTTTGTTGTAAAATAAAGCATAAGTTTCTGCTGCCAGCGGATATCCATAAGCTAGGCCATTATAAGAGGAAGCAACCTTTGCCATATCGTAGAAGCTATCCAGATATTTTTCTGAATCTTCAACGGGAATTACATGACCTCCAGCAACCAAAGCTCCGATATGATCATGAGGAGATACAAAAATATCCGCACCTACTCCAGCAGGGCCATCAAGTTCAAGTTTTGCACGAGAATCTGTTGCACTTACTGCTTCATAAGTTACTTTTACCTTTGGATTTACCTTGCGGTATTCCTTAATGGCGTAGTGAATAAATTCACTTTCTGGTCCCTGTGACTCCCAGACCTTGAGCTGAACTTTTCCACCTTTTGGAGAAGCAAAAAGCAATGCTCCGGCAAAAGAGAGAGAGATAAAAACAAGAGATTTTTTCATAATTAAACCTTCCACAAAAAACTTGCAAAGGTTTAGCGTTAAACTATATTAAGAATACACCACTTTTAAATTTGTGCAAGAAAAAAAATTCAAAAATTACAATTTTTTTACAGAATTTCGTAAAATTACTTGTGTTTTACTGGAAAAAACCTCATCTTCAGTCTTTCCTTCGATTTTATTCAATAACATCCTTACAGCTTGTCTTCCCTTTTCTGTAATATTCTGATTCACGCTCGTCAATTTAGGTGAACAATAATTACAGACTGAAAGATTATCAAAACCTATTATTGAATAATCTTCTGGAGAAAAAATTCCTTTTTCCTTCGCTCCGTCAATTATCCCAAGGGCACACATATCAGATGTAGTTACAATTCCTGTAAAATTCATTTTTTCTTTTGTTAAAGTTTTTCCAAATTCGAGACCGCCTTCATAATTCGGTATTACTGGGAGCGATAAACATTCTTCATATTCAATTCCAGCTTCTTCTAAGGCACGTTTATAACCAGCATGGCGCCGTTCTAGAAGTCTGTTACCTTTGTAATCTGCAGCAAATATAATTTTTTTATGTCCGGCATCAATTAAAGTTTTTGTAGAAAGATAGGTTCCTGATTCATCATCACAACGAGCAACAGAAACTCCTTTTATGTCGTCATAACTATCGATCAATACAAAATTTCTTTTTTTTAAATCCTTTATATTTGAAACTGTTTTGTTAAAATAAGGAAGAAGAAAAATCGCGCCATCTATATTCCAGGTTTTAAAAATAGTATCTATCTCTTTTATCTCATCAACATAATTGATCATTACATAATAACCATTTTCCATTAATTCTCGCTCAATACTAAAAGTCAGATTTGTAAGATATTCTGTGTACAATGAATTTATATTAGATACATTTATAGATGGATAAACCAGCAAAACCAAGTGAGAACAGTTCGAAGAAAGTGTGCAGGCCGCTCGGTTTGGGACAAAATCATATTTTTCTATAACAGCATTTACTTTTTTAACAGTCTCTTGAGAAACCTTTTTATATTTTTTATTGATGACATTAGAAACTGTCATCATGCTTACTCCACACTCTTTAGCTATATCTGTTAATGTCATATCAAACTCCAAAAAGACAATCTAAGCCAAGTATATAATAAATATTTAAAAATAAATAATTTTTTTGTTGACAAAGTAAATAATGACAAATATATTATGGCTTGTAAAGGTTTAGCGTTAAACTCTAAACAGTTACGTTCTATTAGCAGGGATGGAATACAGTCCATCCCTGTTTTCCGGTTATTGAGGCAGAATATGTTACTAAAAAAACAGAACTTTAAAGTCATAGAACATTTCTGGCTTTTAAAAGGAGAAACTATGAAAAACTCAAAATTAAAGGAAATTATGGCAACTGCGATTATTCTTACTTCTTTATCATCAGCTTTTTCAAATTCAAATCTAAGTCCAAACGGTCTATCTCAGAATATCGAAAATGGTTCGATTCTTCATGTATGGTGCTGGTCATTTAACACCATGAAAAAAAATATGAAGGAAATTGCAGCCTCTGGTTTTTCTGCGATACAAACTTCACCTGTAAGCCAGTGCCTGGTAGGAGAGAATGGTGGTCTGGAAATTTTTGGAAGTGGAAAGTGGTATTATCACTATCAGCCTACAAAATACACGATTGGTAATTATCAAATGGGTTCTGAAAAAGAATTTATAGAAATGTGCAACGAGGCCCATAAATACGGTGTAAAAGTCATTGTTGATGTGGTAGCGAATCACTGTACTGCAACTTGGGAAGCAATAGATCCTAAACTTCGTAATATAGAAGGAGATGGCTTCCATTCCCAGGACGGTTACTGGTCCGAAACTGACCGCTACGAAGAAACCCAGTATGCTCTTTCTGGTTTATGGGATTTGAATACACAGAACCCAAAAGTTCAGAATCATATTCTTGAATTCTTAAAACGCTGCGTTGAAGACGGAGCAGACGGATTCCGCTACGATGCTGCAAAACTTATAGAACTTCCAGATGATACAACAAGTCACCCGGAAAAATATAACGGAAGCGTAAAAACACATCCAAACAATTATAAAGTTCAAAAGTTCACAAGCGACTTTTGGCCTAGAATTTTGAATAACGGATCTAAATTCCAGTATGGAGAAGTTTTACAGGAAGGTGGTAACATTTCATATTCGAAAGATATTTCAAGTGGTTACAACGATGAACTGTCTTCCAGATTAGCTGCCTACCACAAATATATGAGAACAACTAACTCAATGTACGGCTTCAGAATCAGAGAAGCAGCAAAAACAAACAATTTTGACGCTGCTTTTATAAGTGATAATCTTCTACCAAAAGGAGCAAATCCTGAAAAAGTTGTAACATGGGTAGAATCTCATGATAACTACTGTAACGATGCTTCCTACAAAATTGTAAATCCAAGTCAGGTTATAAGAGCTTGGGCAGTAATTGCTTCACGCAAAAATGGAACTCCACTTTTCTTTGATCGTCCTAAGGGCAGCACAGAAAATAATCCATGGGGTCAAAATGTAATCGGAAAAGAAGGCAGCTCAATTTTTAAGGATAAGCAGGTAACAGAAGTAAATTTCTTTAGAAATGCAATGGCTGGAAAAGAAGAATACATTTCTAATCCTACCGGCAAAAAAGAAGTTGTAATGATTGAAAGAGGAAAAGAAGGCTCTGTAATTATAAACTCCTTGGACAGTATAGTTGAACTTCAGGATTCGCCTGTTAAATCTATGGCCGATGGAAAATACAAAGACCAGGTTTACGGAGAAATCTTTGAAGTTAAAAATGGAAAAATCACAGGAAGAATAAATGCAGGTTCTGTTGCTGTATTGTGGAACAAAGATATAAAAACAGAAGAGTTTGATTCAGATATCGAAAGTTCAGAACTTTCTGGCTACTTCCTTGACGAAACAATGAAAGTTACATTAAGAGCTCGTAATGTAGAAGATTTTACTTACCAGATAAATAAAGAATCTGTAAAAAAGGCGGTAAATGGAACACAATTGACACTAGGTGAAAACATACCTTACGGAAAATCAATAAAATTGACTATTTCTGGAATAGGTAAAGATGGTAAAAAAATTACGAAGAAATATGTCTATAAAAAATGCCTGTACAAGAAAAATACCATAATTTACTTTGATCCATCTGTTCTTTCGAAAAAAGATTTTATTCCTGGAGAAAAAGTATGTGCCTATGTTTACAATTCGGATGCAAGTAAAACCAATGCCAGTTGGCCAGGAATCGAATTAAAAAAAATGGATAACGGAATTTACCGCTATGTACTTCCTTACGAACTGGAAAGTCAAACCACTTACATAATTTTCAACAATGGAAATGGAGGAAAAGGTAATCAGTTCCCTGCTGGTGCTGGAGTCGAAATGTTCAGTGGTACAAAAATGATTCTACAAAAAGACGGCTCTCTTGTGAAATACAAAGAATAGTACTTTTCAAATAAAAGATGAAAGCCCGACTTCAGATAGAAAATAATTCTGTAATCGGGCTTTTTAGTTTATAATATCTAAAACTATAACCTGAGGTTCTTATGATAAAAAGATATAGATTCGGAAAACCTTTTAATACAGAAGCGGTAATTAACCTTCCTGAAAACTTAATAGAATTTAATGAAGATTACGAAATTCCATACGGAAAACTGGGAATCATACAGAATCCTGGTGAAAATCAAAAGCTAAATTTTTCATTACAACTTTTTAGCCAGGACAGAATCTTTGGTTTAGGTGAAAGTATGGGGGGAATCAACAAGAGAGGTCATGTCTACAAAAGCTGGTGCACAGATGATCCTATCCATGATGAAACAAAAGAAGCTCTCTATGGAGCTCACAACTTTATTGTTTACCATTCACCTGAAAGCAATAAAGCATTTGCTCTTTTTATTGATTTTCCTGGCCTCATTAGCTGGGATGTTTCCTTTACTAATTACGACTTGATGAGCGTTACTTTGGATGGAAGTGATGCAGATTTTTACTTTTTTGAAATCGACGAAACTTCTCAAAACGAAATTTCATCAAGTGAACTATTAAAACTCATTCAGAATTTCAGAAAAATAATCGGAAAAAGTTATATTCCTCCTCTTTGGGCTATGGGTTACATGCAAAGCCGATGGGGCTACGGTAGTGAAGAAGATTTAAAAAGAGTTTATAAAATGCACCAGGAAAATGACGTTCCATTGGACGCAATCTTTTTGGACATAGATTATATGGAAGATTTTAAAGATTTTTCTGTAAATTCAACAAATTTTCCTGATTTCCCTGCAGCGATAAAAAATATGAAAGAGCATAATATTCACATTGTTCCAATTATTGATGCGGGAATAAAAGCTGACCAGACTTTCGATGTTGACAGGGAAGGCGTCGAGAAAGATTTTTACTGCCACAAAAAAGATGGAAATCTTCTAAAAGCTGGCGTATGGCCAGGACTTTCTCACTTTGCAGATTTTTTAAATCCTCAGGCAAGAAATTGGTTTGGCTCTAAATACAAATCTCTTACAGACGCAGGTATCGATGGATTCTGGAACGATATGAACGAACCGGCTCTTTTCTATTCTGAAGACAGCATGAAAAATGCCTATGACAAAGTTGAAGAACTTATTAAAAATAAAAATCCTAATGTTTACCAGCACTGGCAGGTTAAAGACCAAATATTAAAAGTTCAAAACAACATGGATGATTACAAGAGTTTTTATCACATGGTTCCTAATGATATTGCAGGAAATTTGGGCGAAAAAGAAAAATTTTCTTTCTCAAAAGAAGGTTTTACTGCCGTTAATCATGCAAAAGTACACAATCTTTACGGTTACAATATGACTCGTGCGGCTTCTGAATGGTTTTGCAAAAATTTGGAACGCAAGATTCTACTTATTTCTCGTGCTTCATATATTGGTATGCACCGATACTCCGGTATTTGGACAGGCGATAACAATGCCTGGTGGGCTCATCTTGCCCTTCTTATAAAACAACTTCCTGCATTGAACATGTGCGGCTTTTTATACACTGGCTGTGATTTAGGTGGCTTTGGTGGAAGCACATATAGAGAATTACTGCTCCGCTTCTTGAGTATTGGAATCTTTACGCCTCTGATGCGAAATCACAGTGCTCTAGGAAGCAGAGAACAGGAAGTTTACCAGTTTGAAAAAACTGAAGATTTTGCTGCCATAATAAAATTTCGCTACCGTCTTCTTCCTTATCTTTGGAATCTTTTGAATGACTGCGCAGAAAATTCAAAAATGTATTTTACACCTCTGGCCCTTGCTTACCCTAATGACAGAATTGCAAGTCAAATTGAAGACCAGCTTATGCTTGGAGACGATTTAATGATTTGTCCTGTTATTCAGGCAAACTCAAATGGACGAACTGTCTATCTTCCAGAAGACATGATTTTGTTTACCTGTAAAAAAGGTCATGGACTTGATAAGGGGCTTCCTGAAAGAAAAGAATTGCAAAAGGGTCTCCATTTTATTGAAGTTAATAGCGATACAATTGCCTTCTTCCTAAAAAAAGGACACCAGCTTTATATTGCAGAAAGTGCAAAAAATACAGCTGAACTCGATATGAATAATCTTAGCTCTTGGGAATAGATTATTCACTTTTTTAATGGAAAAATATCGGTTTTCGATGTATTGTTTATGCTATGAATGATGATGAATTTTTAATCTCATGCCTGAAAAAATACCTGGCAAGTGTAAAAGATGAATATGATTACGCAAAGCAGTTTACTGATACCGACAGTATGGAAATTGCAGAAGATAACATCGAAATCTACGACATTTTAAAAGTCCTGATCGATGATATCAGCGGAATTGAATCTTTAAATGACCTGGATGATGACGACTACGGCTTTATCTTTGAATGTCTTCAATCTTATGCAGAAGCCTTTATCATTGATGGAAGAGATGAAGAAAGCAAAAAAGCTTCGGAAGAAGAATACAAGAGATTAAATGGAATTCTCGAAGAAATGTCAGCTGATTTTTACTACGATGAAGACGAGGATGAATAAAAATGCCAAAAGCCGGCACAGATTACAAAAAAGAACATAAAGCTGATTTCGGAAAAGAAAAAATCGAACTTCTCTACGAGGATGAAGCGCTTGCAATTATATTTAAACCAAGTGGAATGCTGACTGTTCCCTATCCGGGAAGTCACAGTAAAACAGCCGAAGATGCACTGGAAGCTATTCTTAGAAAGAAGGGCTCTTTTTCCAATAACCACAGACCATTTGTTGTTCATCGGCTTGACCGGGATACAAGCGGTGTTATGATGTTTGCTCTTACTGCAGCTGCACAGAAAAAAATCATGGACAGCTGGCAAAAAATGGTAACAGAAAGACTTTACATTGCCCTCGCAGAAAATCCTGAAAAAACACTATTCTTAAAAGACAGCGGTTTGATAGACGATGAACTTGCCTATAACTCTCATAACATCGCTTTTGTTCCAAAATTTGGGGATGAACCTAATCAGGAAAAGGCAAAAAATGCTATCAAAGAAGCTGGAAGACACGACAATGAAAAGTCTGTTTACAGTAAAAATCTTACTTTAAAAAACGGAAAAGCTGAATTTAAGACGATAAGTGCCAGAACTCATTACAAAATCCTTTTAAGAGGAAAATTTCATTCGCTATTCGAACTTAGTCTAGACACTGGCAGAAAAAATCAAATCAGGGCTCATTTAGCTTCCAAAGGTTATCCGCTTGCCGGAGACGAAAATTACAGGGCAAAGACAGATCCTTTTGCCCGCCTTGCCCTTCATGCACGTACACTCGAATTTATTCATCCCTACAGCGGGGAAAAAATGAAATTCGAAATTCCCGAACCCGCAGAATGGCGCCAGTGTGTAGAAAAGAATACTGGAAACATTCCGGCTGTCTGGGCAAGAGAATGGAATACTGCCGGCGAAAGAAATCGCAAATCAAACAAAAAACCGCAAAAAAAGGATATTTACGAAGAAGCAAAAAAACACTCTAAGCCAACGAAAAGACAAATGGCAGGAATGGACTTCATTCAAAAAGGAAAATTACACAGATGATTCTAACTGATACGAAAGCAAGTATAGTATTAATAGCTTTTCTTTTTATGGGAATTGTTTTTTTTGCTTGCGGCTTTTATTTTACCAGCAAAACATTTCTTCAGTCACTTAAACAAAGCCAGAAGGATGATTCGGATAAGAAGAAAATCGAAAAAAGTGGAAAAATATGCGGCTATGTTGCCATGGGAACAGGTGGCTTCACAGTTTTTTGCGGAATACTTACAAAGCTCATGCCGCTTATTTTTCCCTACCTTTCATTGATATATGTTCTTGCCCTAATAGCGGCATTCACAATTATTTCGATGCAATTTCCACAGAAAAAAGACGCTAAATTTTAAAAAGTGTTATTTCCTGCTCTTTAAGCAAAATGTCGTCCTCTTTTATCGAATCATCTTCTCCGTTAATGAGCAGGCAAATTTTCTCTTTGCCGTCTTCTGATTCTTTTACAAGGCGAACAGTTCTTAAGCCTTCTGTAGGAAGAAATTCATATTTTGTGCTATATAAGGCAGGGTGATTTTTTCGAAGTGCAATCAATTTTTTTACGAAATCAGAATCCTCTTTAAAATAATCCTCATCAATTTCCTTCCAAGGCATACATCTTCGATTGTCCGGATCATAAGAACCTGGCAGAAAAATTTCTGTTCCATAATAAATGCAGACAGAACCTGCCATTGCAAATAGCAAAGCAAGGGATTTTTTGACCCGATTTTTATCTCCGTCACAACGATTCAGGATTCTGATTGTATCGTGGCTGTCCATCTGATTAAAAAGAACTTCATTTACCTGTCTGAAATACATTGAATAACAGCGGTTTATTGCCCATTCAAATTCTTTTGCAGACATACGGTCTTTTGCACAAAAATCTGCAATAGCATTTTGTAAAGGATAATTCATAACAGAATCGAATTCATCCCCTCGAAGCCATGGCTGAGAATTATGCCAGATTTCACCGATTATATAAAAATCAGCTTTGAGAGAAATCATTCTTTGCTTTAATTCCTTACAGAAGACATGGCTTATTTCATTTGCAACATCCAGGCGTAACGCATCTATATCATATTCCCTAACCCATTTTTCACAGATGTCTAAGATATAATTTCTGACCGCAGGATTATTTGTATTTAGTTTTGGCATAAAGTCTGCAAAGGCAAATGCAAAATACTTTCCTTTTCCTGAATTACTCTTTTCATAGCCAAAGCCTGGTTCTTCAAAATTAAAATCATTTATCATAAACCAGTCTTTGTATTCAGACTTTTCTCTATTATTCCAGACGTCCTGCCATTTATCAAAAAACCAGCCAGAATGATTAAATACTCCGTCCAGCATGATTTTTATTCCGCGTTTATGGGCTTCCTTTACAAAAAGCTTCATTGTTTCAGAATCGCCGAATTCTGGATCTATCTTTTCGTAGTCATCAGTATTATATTTATGCTGACTTGTAGACTTATTTAAAGGTGTTGTGTAAATTCCTGTAATTCCTAAATCTTTAAGATAATCCAAACGGTCAATTATTCCCTGCAGATTTCCGCCATAAACAGGTTCAGGCTTACCATTTTCTATTACGCTATTATAATCAGGCCAGGGCTTTAAATTTTCTGGCACGAAATCACTTTTTCCACGGCAGAATCTTGCTGGAAAAATCTGATACCATACAGTAGACCTAACCCAGGAAGGAGTTTTAGCAATATCTGCAGGATTCATCCAAGGGAAAATAAATAGTCCCGTTTCTTTTCCATAATTTTCAAATTCTTCAGGAGTAAAAAATCCATTGTGAGAATAATAAAACTCGTCACTATCTCCAACAAGTCTAAAATAGTAAGAAAGTCTTTTAAAAGGAGGTTTTATTCGAATAGTCCAGTAAAAATGAAATTGAAGTTCTTTTTTTTCAACAATTTCTTTTTCCTCTCCTTTCCATTGCCAGTTTCCACCCATAATACCAGCAGCAAAAGGATCTCCGCAAACTATAAAGATTTTTTTAACATCTTTTCCGGTTTTTATATTGATTTCAAGTTCGTCTTCGTTAATTGGATAACAATAATTATCAAATGCAAGATGCTCTACTGCAGCTAAATTCATAACAATATTCTATTCTAATTTTTTTTAATATGCTATACTGAAATAAATGAAGTGCAGAGATTTTAAGGATACTATTCAGCTAACAAACGACGGGCAGCTTTCACTGTTTTTTTTAGGAACAGGCAGCGCATTTACAAAAAAGAATTTTCAAAACAACTTAATTGTTATTAAAGGTGATACACATATCCTTATAGACTGCGGTACTCTATGCCCATTCTCTTTTTCAACTTTTAACTCAAAAATTACAGATATCCAAAACATACTTATTACTCATTCCCATGCAGATCACATTGGCGGACTGGAAGAAGTTGCTCTTATGAATATGTACATAACCCAGCGTAGACCCAAAATGATTTTAACAGACGAATACAAAAAAATTCTCTGGGATCACTCACTCAGTGGCGGACTTTCTATTCGTGGTGAAGATGGTATGAGGCAAAAAATGACCTTTGATGATTACTTTGAACAGATTAAACCTGTAAAAGTAAAAAAGGCACCACGCCCCTGCTTTGAAATAAAACTTGGCAACCTGGATTTAAAAATTTTTAGAACAAAGCACTTATTTTCCGCAATGAACAATTGGAAAAACAGTTACTATTCAGTTGGTGTACTCATCGACGAAAGGGTTTTATTCACCGGGGATTCAAAGAATGATCCTGAATTAATCCAATGGCTAAGTACATCTTACAAATTAGACGCAATTTTCCATGACTGCCAGTTCGGCTACAATGCGGTTCACGCAGGCTATACTGAAATTATAAAAACTATCCCTGATGAATTAAAACCAAAAACCCTGCTCTGTCATTACAACGATGGAAGTGAAAAGACAGATGTTCAAAAAGATGGTTTTGCTGGTCTAGTACGCCGGGGTATTTATTACGATTTTTAGTTCAGGCAAAAAATCTCTTATTGCGGCAAAAGCAAAATTATTATAGACTTTGAATATATCTGATCCTGTAGCTCAGTTGGATAGAGCGGTCGCCTCCTAAGCGACAGGTCGTGTGTTCGACTCACATCTGGATCATAAAAAAACCGGTATTTTGAACATATTCTCAAAATACCGGTTTTTTTATTACTTTGGAATTATCATCTTTATTTTAGAAAAGACCGCTGATTACTCCATCGTCATCAACATCAATATTTAATGCAGCTGGAAGTTTTGGAAGTCCTGGCATTGTCATAATGTCTCCTGCCAAAGCAACAACAAAACCAGCTCCAGAATAAAGCTGAACATCACGAACAGGGAAAACATAACCTTTTGGCGAACCAATAAGTTTTGGATCATGAGAAATAGAATTCTGTGTTTTTGCAACACAAACAGGAAGATTACCGTAACCTTTTTCTTCCATTTCCTTGAGCTTCTTCAATGAAGTTCCCTGGAATTCAACTCTGTCTGCGTGATAAATTTCTTTTGCAATCTTTTCAATTTTTTTATCCAAAGGAAGTTCCGATTCATATAGGTGATGGAATTTTGCTTTTCCGCTGTCACAAGTTTCTGCAACAACTTTTGCAAGTTCTACGGCACCTTCTCCACCTTTTCCCCAGCCTTCACAAAGAACTGCAACTGAACCGTTATCCTTACAGAGTTTTTCAAGTTCGGCGATTTCTTCATCTGTATCTGTAATGAATTTATTTACTGCTACAACAGCAGGAACACCGAACTTACCTACATTTTCAATATGAGCTTTTAGATTTTCAAAGCCTTTCTTTAATGCTTCTACATTTGGCTTAGAAAGTTCAGTTTTGGCAACACCACCATGCATCTTAAGTGCACGAATTGTTGCAACAATTACTACCGCATCTGGAGCAATACCGGCAATGCGGCATTTGATATCCATGAACTTTTCTGCCCCTAAATCTGCTGCAAATCCTGCTTCTGTAACAACATAATCTCCTGTTGCAAGTGCACTTAAAGTAGCATTGATTGAGTTACAGCCATGAGCGATATTTGCAAATGGGCCTCCATGAACAAATACAGGATTCTTTTCAAGAGTCTGAACTATATTAGGTCTAACAGCATCTTTTAATAAAGAAGCGACGGCTCCTGTGCATTTAAGGTCACCAAATTTTACCTCTTCCCTATTGTAGTTTTTTCCTATTGTAATATTAGATATTCGTTCTTTTAATTCACTAATAGAGCGGGAAAGACAGATAATTGCCATAATTTCAGAAGCAACTGTTATCTGAAAGTGGTCTTCGCGTGGAGTTCCATCTGTTCTTGCTCCTAAACCGCTTACGATATTTCTAAGCTGTCGGTCATTCAAATCGACACATCTCTTCCATGTAACAGTTCTTGGATCAATACCGAGCTGATTTCCCTGCTGAATGTGATTATCTATTAAAGCGGCAATAAGATTGTTTGCAATTGAAATTGCGTGAATATCTCCAGTAAAGTGAAGATTGATATCTTCCATAGGAACTATCTGGGCATAACCGCCGCCGCAAGCACCACCCTTTACACCAAAACAAGGTCCAAGACTTGGTTCTCTCAAAGCAATAACAGTTTTCTTTCCAATTTTATTAAGACCGTCACCTAAACCTATCGAAACAGTAGACTTACCTTCTCCAGCTGGTGTTGGAGTGATTGCTGTAACAAGGATAAGTTTACCCCTCTTCTTAGGATCACTTGTAGCCGCCTGGAATTCACGAAGCTTTTTCATAGTTATTTTTGCTTTGTACTTTCCGTAAAATTCAAGATCATCATCTGTAAGACCGATTTTCTTTGCTACGTCCGAAATTGGACTCATCACATTTTTCTGTGCGATTTCAATATCTGTCATAATTTATCCTTTATGGTAATACTTCTTCTAAAAGATAGCACATTTAATAAATTAGTTCGATAGGATTAAAAGGCATTTATTTAGAAAAAAAAGGATACAGGCAGGAGAAAAGAAAAGTCAGATAATCTACTAAAATACTTTATCCCTCAATTCCTAAAAAAATATATAAAATACATAGAATGACAAATGGACTATTATAATCGAAAGCCTTTTTCATAATTTTAAAACTAGTCTTTTAATAATAGTCTGTTTTTTATCAATGTTTTTTACTATAATTAATCTGTTTCATAAAATGAAAAATTACCAGAAAGAATTAGACAAAATAATTTCTCAAATTAATCCAGAAGAAAGAAAACCGACCCTGCTTCTTCATGCCTGTTGCGGTCCGTGTTCTTCTTACGTTATGGAATACCTGTCTTCGATTTTTGATATTACAATTTTTTACTACAATCCAAATATTTATCCCCAGGAAGAATACCAGAGACGGCTTAATGAATTAAAAAACTTTCTTCCAAGATTTCCTATTGCACTTAAAAACGGAGTAAAACTAATAGAAAGTAATTACAATCCTGATGATTTTTATTCTGCATTGGATCTAAAAAATCATCCAGAATTTGCAAAAGAAGCAGAAAAAGGAGAAAGATGCCGTCTTTGTTATAAAATGCGCATGCAAAAAGCCTGGCAGTATGCAGTAGAAAATAAGTTTGAATGGTTTACAACAACTTTGAGCATTTCGCCATTTAAAGATTCTGAAAAAATTAATGTTATAGGAAATGACCTTCAGGAAGCAGCCTTCAAAAACGGCCAGGTTTTTACAAAGTTTTTAACTTCAGATTTTAAGAAAAAAGGTGGATTCAAAAGAAGTCTAGAACTCTCAAGCGAATTCGGTCTATATCGTCAGCAGTACTGCGGTTGTGCCTTCAGTAAAAAAAATACAGAAGAAGCAAGAGAAGCCGCAAAAGCTCGTAACTAGCGCCTTCGCCTATCATTCCCACTTTTTGCATAATATTTAGACTTTTCTTCATACATATACTTATCAGCAATTCTACTTATTTCAAGAATTGAAAGTTCTGGAAAATCCTTTATTTTTACAAAGCCACAAGAAAGAGAAAGTCTTTCACCGTTTTTACCTTTCCACTTTTCTAAGTATGTATAAAAATGCTTTTTAACAAGTTCCAGGCAGGCATCTTCCAGTTTGATAAGGGCAACAAATTCATCTCCCCCAATTCTGAAAATAGATCCGAAATTTCCAAAAGCAGTTTTCATTGCTTTTGCAGCGGCTATAATCAACTCATCTCCTTCACTGTGACCATAAGTATCATTTACTGCTTTTAAGCCATTTAAATCCATCGAAATATAAACCAAATCAGAGGGATAACTTTCATTTGTTTTTGAACTTTCAAGCTCCTTTATAACACTTTCATAAGCACGACGATTTAAAAGACTTGTCAGAGGATCTGACTTTGCATTTTCCTGTTCTTTCAAAATAATAATAGAAAGTTTCTGCGTTATAAAAATTATTACAATAATCGCTATAAGAAGGTAAGAAAAAGTCGTTATCATTAATAAAGGCATATCTTCATCAGCACAGCTACTGCAATGCATTAGCAGAATTGCAAAGGTATCGAAGCGCCGGATTATACTGTAATAAGTTTTTCCATCAACTTCATTTTTAAATCTGCAT
The DNA here is from genome assembly GCA_024693045.1 of Treponema sp. GTDB lineage: Bacteria > Spirochaetota > Spirochaetia > Treponematales > Treponemataceae > Treponema_D. The sequence continues at coordinate 137,161 of JAILLQ010000019.1, read as the reverse complement.
ATTCTGTTCAAATCAAAGGTATTAAGTTCAAGTCCTATATCCTTTACGGAAAGGCCTATTTTATCTTCAATGGAAGAACCTAAAATCTTTCCTGTTTCCACATCAGCAATAAGAAGTTCAACACCTTTTACTAAAACTGCGTTTCTTACAACTTCTTTTATTTCATTTGAATTAAGTTCCGAAAGCAGGCGGTATGGTTCGATTCCAACCTGAACCAGTTTATCTTTTTTTTCGTTCCAGCAAATGGCATACATCATCTGTTTGTTTTCCGCTGTATTAGGAAGAAGATCCTGACACATTACAAGTGAAGGCGCTTTTAAGATTGGCTTAAAATATTCCATCTGCTCGCCGGAATCAAAAGTGAAACCATAATAGGCAGGTACAGTACCGCCATAAAGCCTACCTTTTGAATCAAAAAGATGAATTTCATCTACTTGAAGAAGATTCGAAATTCTTTTTAACTCTCCAATATCTTTTTCAATTTCGGGATTTTTAGTGAGTATGTAAGAAATAGCACGAGCTCTACCAATATAGTCATCTTTTAATGAATCTTTAAGAATCTGCTCTTTTTTGCGGTTTGAAAGAATAATATCTTCAACCTGATTAATTAAGATTTCATCAGTGCGAAAAGCGTTTCTTTTATTACCTTCATGTTGCACAAAATATTCTAAAAGCAGTAGTACGAGTAAAATAATAACAGGAACTGTAAAAAGAATATGTTTAATTTTCATGACAGTTATGTATATTTTAACATACCTTTCTACAGTCGCAAGTTTTTTATTTTTTCAGTTTTCTGTTCAATTTAACAGCGTAATAGCTTCCCAAAGACTGCAAAAGCTGAACCAGGAGCACTAAAAGAAGAACAGCAAGTATCATAATCAGAGTTTTGTAGCGGTAATATCCGTAATTGATAGCAATTTTACCTAATCCACCACCTCCAATAATTCCACTCATGGCTGTATAACCTAAAATCGTTGTAGTTGCAATCGTTAAATTTGAAAGCAAAGAAGGCACTGACTCTGGAATCATAACTTTTACAACAATCTGAAAAGGAGAAGCTCCCAGGCTCTGAGCCATTTCAATTGTATTCGGATTAACTTCTCTTATGCTGGATTCTGTAAGTCTTGCAACAAAAGGAAAAGCTGCTATCACCAGAGGCACAATTGAAGGAATAGTTCCTACAACACTTCCAGTGATAAGGCGTGTCAAAGGAAAAACAAGAATCATGAGAATTAAAAAAGGAATAGAACGAAGCAAGTTTATTATAAGATTTAAGGTCTTAAGTAAAAACTTAGGGATAGGTTTAATTCCGCCCTCCTCGCCTGTTACAAGAAGGACTCCTAATGGAACTCCAATGATAGAAGCGAAAAGAGTTGCAAGAATTGTTACGTAAACAGTTTCCCAGGTAGCAAGTAAAAACTGACTTTTTATTATTTCAAGAGCTTCAAGGGCTTTTTCAGCCGAAAAAAGATTTTCAAACATTAGAGAACCTCCACGAATATATCAGGATATTTACTAAAGAATTCCATAGCTTTTGCCATATCTTCCTGTGAAGCATAACTCAAAAACATAGAACCAAAAGCTTTGTCTCCAACAGATTTTGTCTGAGCAAATGCAATATTCGAAAAAATTCCTTTTTCTGAAGCTAAGCGAGAAACAAGAGGAATATTTGCAGCCTGAGCTCCATTAAATACAACTCTCACTGTATTTTCATTCTTTTTGTATGCAGACAAATCACTTTCCTGCTGACTATCAGCTGGAAATACAAGTTTTTTTGCCGCAAGTGACTTTGGATTTGTAAAAATTTCCTGAACATCTCCACATTCAACAACAGAACCTCTTTCAAGAATCGCAACCTTATTACAAATCTTTTCTACAACCGACATCTGATGTGTAATAATTACGACTATAATCTTGAGTTTTCTGTTTATTTCCTGAATTAGTTCAAGGATTGAATTAGTGGTTAGAGGATCTAGAGCACTGGTAGCTTCATCACAGAGTAAAACTCTTGGATTTGAAGCAAGGGCTCTGGCTATAGCAACTCTCTGCTGCTGCCCGCCGGAAAGCTGAGATGGATAGGCATAAGCCTTATCTCTTAATCCAACAAGTTCCAGAAGTTCTAAAGCTTTTTTTTCTGCAGCAGACTTTTTTACGCCTTCAAGTTCAAGAGGAAAGCAGACATTGCTAAGACAATTCCTCTGACTTAAAAGGTTAAAACTCTGGAAAATCATAGTGATTTTTCTTCTGAAAGCACGAAGTTCTTTTGCACTCAGTTTTGAAAGATCTGTTCCATCAATTTCAACAGTTCCGCTGCTAGGCTTTTCCAGCATATTTATCGAACGAACCAGGGTACTTTTTCCGGCACCAGACATTCCTATGATACCAAAGATATCCCCGTCGTCGATTTGAAGGGAAACGTTTTTTAAAGAATTAACGCTTCCCCCTTTTGTATAAAAAGTTTTTGAAAGATTCTTTATTTCTATCATAACAAAAGTCTATTTAACTTTTCTTAAACTATCAAGATTCTTTGTTTTTCCAGCGTATAGTGCAAGAGGTTCTACATGAACACCAACAATACTTACAACATCTGTACCATTTTCTTTATTAAAGTCGATAAGGTATGGTTCATGCTGGAAGAAGTTTGCATCGATTTCTCCGCTATCAACAACCTTGTTTGGCTGAACATAATCATTAAATTCTACTATTTTAAGTTCAACACCTTTTGCAGCAAGGATTTTTTTTGCAATTGCAAGAATCTCTGCATGTGGGTTTGGAGAAGCTGCAATAGAAATCTTTTTACCCTTGATAGAATCATAATCAACTGAAGAGTCGTAGCCGTCTGTTACATCTTCAACTACAGGAACTACAGAGCCCTGGTATTTATTTGTGATAAAATCCTTAACTTCCTGGCTTTTTACTGCTGCTACAAGAGCCTTTACTTCTTCTTTATTTTCATTACCTTTTTTTACAGCAATAATGTTTACATATGCAGAAGTAGAACCTTCAATCAAAAGTCCGTCATTATATGGATTAAGTCCTGCTCCAAGAGCATAATTTGAATTAATCAATGCATAATCAACATCAGGAAGAACATTTGGAAGCTGAGCGGCTTCAACTTCATTAAACTTAAAGCCATTTGGATTTTCAACTATATCAAGTGGAGTTGCAGTAATTCCAACGCCTTCTTTTAAGGTGATGTAACCGTTATCCTGAAGCAAAAGTAATGCTCTTGCTTCATTTGTTGTATCATTTGGAATAGCGATTGTCAGAGCCTTTGCATTTTTTCCCTTGCAACCAAAAAGCAGTGCGGATGCAAGAACAGCTATAAGAGTAACCAAAGTTTTTACATTTTTTTTCATACTTAATACCTCTCTATGAATTTTATTGAAAATAACATACTCTTTTTTATTTTTTTTTACTAATACTAGTTTTTTATGCTGGGTTATAGGTTTTTCCTATATGTAAGAAAAAAAATAGAATACTTTGTCATAAAAAAAAGCAACTATTCTGCCGATAATGTGTTATAATTCTATGGTTTATACTTTTATGAAAAAAGGTCAAACTTTTTTTAAGTTATTATTTCTCACAAGCATTCTCTTTTTCTGCTTTGCATCCTGCAAAGATACAAAGGTAGATGGTCCTAGATTGTATCTAGCTCCTTATTTTACTTGGTGTGAAACTGATGAAGCTTCTACTTGTCAAGATGTTATAAACCAGAAAGATCAATTCAAACCTTTAAGAGATATGTCCACGAAAAACATACAGAATCTTTTTAAAGATGACGGACAAAAGGGGCTTAAAGGTCATTATTTATGGATTAGGATTGATTTTGAAATACCAGAAAATTTGAAAAACCGCTCCCTTGGCTTAAACATACCCTATCTTCGTATGGCAGAAAAAACCTATCTAAACGGAAACTTTATAGGAGAAAAAGGCTCTTTCCCTCCTCATGAGCGTTCAGCCCTTTATTCTGCCCACTACCACGCATTGCCAGAAGGTCTTTTAAATCAAGAAGGGAATAATGTTCTTTTAATAAAAGTCTGGAGTCACGGGCAGAGTGGTATTTCACAAAATACTTTTATAGGTGAGACAAAAGACGCAGTTAGTTCAGCAGGGACAACATCTTTCTTTAACTGTTATATTTACGCAATTTTCCAGGGCGGACTTTTAATTTCAGTAATATTCTTCATGTTTATGGCAATTGGATTTGGAAATAACCCTGCCTATAGATTTTTTGCCTTAATAAATCTTTCAACTTTTGTATTTCTTCTTCCATTCAGTGCAGATATAGTTCCTTGGCAAAAATACATACATATTCAATATTTTACTTTTATGAAAATTACACTTTGTATGGGTCTTGAGGCAAACTTCTATCTGCTTTCATTCTTTATTGCAGAATTCCTTGAATTTCCTCAGCCAAAACAGATAAAAGGCATAAGACTGCTTTTATTCGTAACCTCTGAAATAATCATTCTCGCAACTAAAAACTACGATGCACTTATGAACATTTCCATAATGATGATTATTATGATTTTTATTCATATATCATTTGGTTTAGCTTTCTGGATTATTTCACTCATAAAAAAATATAATATTCACAATTCTATTGTCACAATTGAATGTTTTATTCCTGTACTCTTAGGAATTGTAATCGATATTGTTATCAGAAGAATGTACCCTACAGTTGTATTCCCATTCTTTACCCTTATCCTGTGGCAGGGAACAATCATAATCTTCATCTTCATAATGGCTAGAAGAACACTCAAACTATTCAGAAGTAATATTTCTCAGGCTAAGGAATTAAAAATTCTTAACGAAAACCTTGATGAAGAAGTAAGAAAAAGAACTCATGAACTTGAAGACGCAAACTATGAACTTTCTGTTCTAAACGAAAGACTGGAAAAAGAAAAATTCCGTTCTGATATGGATTTGGAAATGGCGTCTGTTATCCAGAGAAAATTCTTCCCTCAACCAAATAAGATTTTTAAAGGCTGGCAGATTGCAATTCTTTACGAACCACTTGCAAAAGTTTCTGGCGACCTTTACGACTATTACAACTTCAACGAATATCTGAACGGACTTTCTCTCTTCGATGTATCTGGACACGGTATTTCAGCAAGCCTTATTACTATGCTTTCTAAAAACATTATTTCTCATACCTTCCAAAAAGGATATAGAAAGTCAGAATCTGTAGAAAAAATGCTCTACAAAATCAATAACCAGATTATCCGCGAAAAAGGAAACATTGATAACTACCTGACTGGAATTTTATGCCGCTTTGGAGATTTTGAAAAAGATGATAGCTGTTCTGTCGAAATGGGAAATGCAGGTCATCCTTACCCGCTACTTTTTTCTAAAAAGGATGCTCTAGTAAAGGAAATCACAAAAGAAGAAGGACAAATACACTACGGAGCCATAGGAATGAGGGGAATGGACGTTTCCTATCCGGAAACAAAGTTCAAAATTCAAGTTGGTGACATTCTTGTATTCTATACTGATGGTATTACAGAATCTTCAAACAAAGAATCTGAACAATTTGGCCTTAAACGTGTTAAAAACATTATTGCCGCAAACAGTGAAAAATCTCCTAATGAAATTCTAAATATACTTACCTGGGAACTCGCACAATTCACAGACGGCAAACCTCTTGAAGATGACATTACAATCATTATTTTAAAGAGAACTGATTCTAGTCTTAAAATTGAGCAGAACTATGAAGAAGAGGATGAGGAAGAATATGAGGATTACTCATCAGATTCAGATAACTATGATTATAATGAGACTGAAGAAATCGAAGAGCTTGAAGAGTTAAAATAAAAATCCCGTTCCTAATGAAACGGGATACTATAAAAAAGCAGATATTAACTTAAAACCATTTTGTCGTTTACTTGCCCTGCCATACTGAATTTTGCAAGCAAATCTTCAACCTTAAGGTTTTTCTTTTCTTCACCGCGCACGTCATATACAACCTTACCGTCCATCATCATAATCAGGCGATTACCGTAATGAATAGCGTCTTTCATATTATGGGTAACCATAAATGCTGTAAGATTATCACGACTGATAAAGTCTTCTGTTAAATCCAAAACCTTTTTTGCTGTTTTTGGATCAAGTGCAGCTGTATGTTCATCAAGAAGAAGAAGTTTTGGTTTCTGCAAGGTTGACATCAAAAGAGTAAGAGCCTGTCTCTGACCGCCAGAAAGGAGCCCGACTTTTGCATTCATGCGCTTTTCAAGACCTAAATCCAAAAGAGCTAATTTCTCCTGATAAATTTTCTTTTCTTCAGCTTTTACATACCAGGAAAGGCCTCTGTGTTTTCCACGGCGCATAGCCATAGCAAGATTTTCTTCTATACTCATACTGGCAGCGGTTCCCATCATTGGGTCTTGAAAAACTCTGCCAAGATATTTAGCCCTCTGGTATTCTGGGCGGCAGGTTAAATCAATATCGTCCAAAAAAATAGAACCTGTATCGCTAAAATGAACACCTGCTATCATATTCAAAAGAGTTGATTTACCAGCACCATTACCACCAATTACGGTAACAAAATCTCCGTCATCAATTTCTAAATCGATTCCACGAATTGCTTTCTTTTCTGTAACAGTTCCGGGATTAAAAGTTTTAGTTACGTTTAGGAGCCTTAACATCTTACTTCACCCCATTCTTTGCGTTTATTAAAGTTGTATCTGAATCTGCGTGAGTTTTTACAGGAAGATGACGTGTATTCTCTTCTGTATCAAGTTTTCTTCCTGGCATAGCCCGTCTTCTTCTTGCTATGTAATGCTTGATTTCTGGAACAGACAAAGATGCGGCTACAACAAGAGCTGTCAAAAGCTTTAAGTCTGTAGATCTTAAGCCCATCTGTAAAACTACTGCAATAATTATTCTATAAATTATCGAACCGAAAACGGCCGAAAGAAGTACCCACCAGAATCCAAAATGGGCACCAAAAATTACTTCACCTATAATAATGCTTGCAAGGCCTATTACGATAGCTCCGGTTCCCATTCCAACATCTGCAAATCCCTGACATTGAGAAACAAGAGCACCACTCATAGCAACCATTCCGTTGGAAATCATAAGGCCTAGAATTTTCATTGTATCTGTATTTACACCCATGGCACGAACCATGTGTTCATTACTGCCGGTTGCTCTAATTGCACTTCCTACTTCTGTACCAAAGAACCAATACAAAAGAGCAACGATAATAACTATTACTACTGTCCCGATTATGAGAGAAATGTGAGTTGTTTTTAAACTATTTTTAAAAATATCAGAAACCATTGTAACTATAGTTCTTGTTCGGTTGAACGAAATATTAGGCCGACCCATAATTCTGATATTAATTGAATAAAGAGCAATCTGAGTAAGAATACTCGAAAGAAGTATATTTATCTTTAATTTGGTATTCATCACCCCTGTTACAAGGCCACACAAGGTTCCCATCAAAAATGCTAAAAAAAGAATAAGTAATGGATTAAGGGAATATTTTGTTATAAAAATCGCAACTATTGCAGCTCCAGCCGTAAAACTTCCATCTACGGTCATGTCAGCTACATTCAAAATTCTAAAAGTAAGATAAACTCCCAAGGTCATAAGTCCCCATAGAATACCTTGGGAAACTGCACCTTCCATCGCAAATAAGACTGCCATTTTAAGCTCCAATAAAAAGCTCCGACAGCAGCATCGGAGCTTGTGTTATTTTTTTTGAAATGTTTATAAATTTTCTGGAATTTTAATTCCAAGGATTTCAGCAGTTTCCTGATTAATGCTCAAATCACATTTTTCAAGATACTGAATTGGCATTTCTGCAGGTTTCTTTTCTCCTTTTAAAATCTGCACAGCCATTTTTGCAGTCTGTTTTCCAAGTTCATAGTAATTGATTCCATAAGTTGCAAGTCCACCAGAAGCAACCATTCCTTCTTCACCAACGATTGTTGGAATTTTGAATTCGTTTGCAACCTGAGCAACTGTAGCCATACCAGCAGCAATCATATTATCTGTTGGTGTGTAAATTACATCAACTTTTCCGCAAAGGTGTGTTACAACCTGCTGAATTTCGTTTGAATTAGAAACTGTTCCGTCAACATATTTTAAACCGAGTTTATCACAAGCTGCTTTAGCAAGTGCAACCTGGAAATAAGAATTCTGTTCACTTGAGCAATAAACCATACCTACAGTCTTTGCATTTGGAACGAGTTTTCTAAGCAAATCCATCTGAGCTTCACATGGAGTAAGATCAGAAGTTCCTGTTACATTTACTCCAGGTGCTGTATTTTTATTTACAAGTTTTGCAGACTCTGGATCTGTTACAGAAGATATGATAATTGGAATATCTTTTGTAAGATTTGCAACAGCCTGTGCTGCAGGAGTTGCAATTGCAAAAATAAGATCATCTCTGTCATTGATTAATTTTTCTGCGATTGTTACACAGTTTGCCTGTTCGCCCTGTGCATTCTGATAATCGATTACAATATTTTCACCGTCTTTGTAACCAGCTTCAGCAAGACCATCGACAAAACCCTGAAAGTTTTTATCCAGAGCAGGGTGTTCTACAAGCTGAATAATACCAATCTTTAATTTTTTTCCTTCTGAGCCCTTGCTTTTATTTGCTTTTGTACAACCAGAAAGCAAAGAAATTGCAAGTAAAGCAGATAGAGCAGGAATAATTTTTTTCATTACTAAGTCCTCCAATACATTAATGAATAAAATGCTTTCTTATTATAAAACTCTTATTTTTAGGGTGCAAGTAAAATGTCAAATATATTGTAACTTATCTAGCAATTCTGCATTTTTCTCTATAGAATTATGACTATGAAAAATTTTTTAACATTACTTTCATTTGCTTTTATTTTGATATTTTCAGCATGTAATACTGTTCCTGAAATCCCAACAGACCTTTCATACACTCAGTTAATTCAGAAAGGACAGGATTCTATTGAATTTGCAAACTATAAGGCGGCAGAAGCTTACTATCAGGCTGCAATTCAGCGTTATGGCTTAAATGTAAACCAGTACATTGAAGCCACTTATGAACTTGGTCACCTTTATGTAACACAGAAAAAATATGACAAGGCTGTTACCCGTTTTCTGGAACTAGAAGCCCTGTATCAGGAAGCAGAAGCAGGAACCCTTCCGGCCGCATATAAGAAGCTGACACAGATTAATCTTGATAAAATTCCTGAAAAATACAAACCTGCTGTAGAAGAAGAATAATCTTACTTACGGCCTCTTTTGCTCTTGTCGTCAGGAGTTATGATTGCATCAATGGCAATATTCTTTTCGGCGGCAAGTTTCATTACTAAATCTTTTGTATATTTTCCACTCATTCTAGGCCTTGGATGAGGTTCCGCATCACCAATCAATATTACTTTTTTCTGAGCATTTTCATCCCATTTATAAAATTCCAAAGAGGCATAGAGAGCTTCATAAACAGCTTCAGGAATGTCTCCTCCTTCATTTCCTTTAATCACAAAACCGTTAAGATTTCCTTCAAATTCTTTTATATCATGAGTAAAATTGAAAAACTTAACCGGTAGTCCCTTATAGCGGAAGTTATCCGGATAATCTCGATATAATAGAAGACCAAGTCTGATTTCATCAAACTGCTTAAGATCGCTTATAAGTCTTGGAACCCATTTTTTTCTTAGTTCTTCAATATCGTCAAGCATACTTCCTGTGGCATCTATTGCAAAAACAACGTCAACTTTTCGTTTTGGGTTTATAGATTCAAGAGCTGCCATAATATCATCTACGATAGTTTCCGGTCCCTTTGAATATGTAAGAAAATCTGAAATTTCACCGAATTTTTCGCTTGCAAGGGGATTATAGTCATCTGTAAGAACAGGAATCACCTTTGGCTCTTCTACAGGGGGAAGAACTTCTTCTACAGGTTTTTCTTTTTTTACAACTACAGGAGAACCTAAATCAAACATGTATGCGTTATCGTAGTAATCTCCTGAATAATCTCCGTATTTTTTTTCAAAAGAACGGACATTTATAAAAGTTCCCCGACTAATAGTTACACTGCCGTGTCTGGACCAGGGATAGCCGAACTCCATTTTATAAGGAATATAGATATGAAAAGCCTGTCCGAATTCTTCATCTTCTTCTGGACTGGAATCTATAAGACTGTACCTGGCATATTGAGAATCTAGAACCTTACCATTTAAAACTCTCTGTTCATCTCCATTTGTTTTGTTATATTCCAAAGCCCTGTAAGCATAATTATCTTCCTTACCTTCCGGGTCCTTTGTTGTCTCTACCAGCATGATAGATTCTACACCTGGTAACTTTCTTACATAAAGGTGATAACCAGAAATATTATCAAAATCACTTCCAGAATCAGGAATAAGTCGTATATCTTCTGGTTTTATAAGAAGTTTACTTTGAGCTGAAAGGTGAAAACTTGTTACTACAAAAACTGACAAAATGGCAAAAAATATTTTTCTCATATTCTGATTATCGGCAAAAAAATGGACAAAGTTATCTAATTAAGCAAAATAATTAATTGAAAAACGGGGCTCTGGTAGTGTATAATATAGTTATTGTGGATGGGAAAGAATTAGAAACAGATCAGACATTTACAGAAGTCAGTATCTCTGATTTCTACGACCAGGAAGAATATTCGTCTGAAATACAAAATGAAGGTATTGTAATATTAACGGCAAAAGAGGAAGAACTGTACAATCAGTTATTGCCGTATCTTGAAGAAGCTGCTCCGGACAGAGCTTTCGCTATCAAACAAAGAATGAAAGATTTACGAAAGCTCATTGCAGCTATTGCAAGATTTCCTTCTCTATTGGAACGAAGTGATCTTCCAGGGGGAATTCGTACTCCAGAACTTCTTATCGATTCTCTTATTAAACACCAGGACAGGGGGGATTCAAGTTTACAGCTCCCTTCAAAAGCGATTTTAGGAAAAGCCTTTATGGTTTCAAAAATTCACACTTTTTCATCGCTTACTAAATTGAGTATAACAGCACAAACGCCAGTTGAACTTACAAAGGCCCTTCAACTTGAAACTATTACGATTATGTTTTCGCTTATGGCCGAAGATGTTTACCTTAATTTGCTAAGAGATACGAGCCAGCCTATGGATTTTAGACGCAGCTGGGCTCTTTCTCTGCTTTTGATTTGGGAACACAGAAATGACCAGACAGTAGAATCTATTGCCCCTGTATTGCAGACCGTTTGGGAAGCCCGCAGAAAACTGGCTCCTGCTTTTGGAACTATGATGGGTACAAGCGAACTTATCATGATGTCAATGCAGATGGATGAACAATGGATTCATTTTATTCAGTCAAAACTAGAAGATCCCGAAGTAAAACAGGCAATGGAAGAATTCCTCTTTGGTATTTCTTTTGAGCAGATTGAATTCCTTAAGAGTAAACTGAGAGAACAGGGAATTGCAGCAATCAATCGCGATGAAGTTTCTTCATTCCTTCAGGAACACGTAAAAGCCGATGCCGGTTTAGACTACCGCGACTTCTATTCTCTTTATACAATCCGACGGGATAACGCTCGTGCCAGAGAAAGAATGAAACTTCCAGGACCACACAAAACTCTGGAAGACCACTTCATTCAATATGTAACTGTTCAAAACAAAGAAAAGCAAAGTCACGACATATTTGCAAAATAGCATAGCTGACAATTGAAAATTGCCCCCTATGTTTTTATAATAAATTCAATTTAAATTTTTTAAGGAAACAAAGTATGGTTATTTTAACTTTGAACTGCGGTTCTTCATCAGCTAAATATCAGGTTTACGATTGGGATAACAAAGAAGTAATGGCAAACGGTGTTGTAGAACGCATCGGTATTGAAGGTTCTTGTATCAAACACAAGGCAAAGGGAAAAGAAACAGAAATAGAAAGTCCTTGCCCAACACACAAAGAAGCAATTGAACTTATAATTAAAGAAATAACTGACAGCGAAGTTGGTGTAATTAAATCAATGGATGAAATTGGAGCCGTTGGTCATCGTGTTCTTCATGGTGGTGAAAAATTTACAAAATCAGTTCTTATCACTCCAGAAGTTTTGGACGGTTTCCGAGAAGTAATCGATCTTGGTCCATTACACATGCCTGCTAATATCATGGGTATTGAAGCAGCTCAGAAAGTTATGCCAAATGTTCCTCATTCTGCAATTATGGATACTGCATGGCATCAGACTATGCCAGAAGAAACTTTCCAGTATGCAATTCCACGCGAATGGTATGAAAAATATGCAGCCCGCCGCTATGGTTTCCATGGAACAAGTTTCCTTTACACAGCAAAAAGAGCAGCTGTTCTTCTTGGAAAAAAGCCTGAAGACTGTAATATCATTATCTGCCACATTGGTAATGGTTCTTCAATGTGTGCTGTAAAGAATGGCGTTTGCTACGATACAACAATGGGTATCACACCTCTCGAAGGTCTTGTAATGGGTACTCGCTCTGGAGACTTGGATCCAGCCCTTCCTTTTTACATCATGCGCAAAACTGGTATGTCAGCAGATGAAATGGACAAGGCTTTGAACAAGAAATGTGGTTGTCTTGGTATTACAGGTAAATATTCTGACCGCCGCGATATTGAAATCGATGCTGCAAAAGGTGATAAACTCTGCCAGCTTTCAATCGAAATGGAAGCTCTTCGCATCAAAAAGTACATTGGTGCATTCATGGCTGAACTTGGACATGTAGATGCAATCGTATGGACAGCAGGTGTTGGAGAAAGAGGTCCTATCACTCGAATGAAGGCTTGTTCTGGTTTGGAAAACTATGGAATCAAAATCGACGCTCAGAGAAATGAATGGTCATTCACTGGTAATGCTGAAACATTTATCCATGCAGACGATTCAAAGACAAAGATTTTCGTTATCCCAACAGATGAAGAACTTGTAATGACAGAAGATGCTTACGCACTTATGAAAGGAACTTACGATGTTCACACAAACTTTACTTACAGTTTCCAGAGTCCAGACTATGTAAACAAGGCTCGTGCAGAAGGACTGAAGAAAGATTTGGTAAAGAGACCTAATCTTGAAAAAGTTCTTGCTAAACCAGCAAAATAAGTAATTTATAAATTGAAAAAGGGGCTTTAGTTTTACTGAAGTCCCTTTTTTATTTTAAATAAAACTTTTTCTTCAAAATATGCAGATTTTGTAATTTTTCTTCAATATATATAAGTGATGAACAATGAAAAAATTAAACCCAACGCCAGGGAACTTGCCCTTAAGCATGGCTTTTCTTACCCTTCTAATGATGAACTCATAATGATGATTTTGGGAACAGGTACTAGAGAATTACCTGTTGAAATCCTTGCAAAAAAGGTTTCTGATATTATTGATATCTCTAGTGATGAAGATATTGTAAAAAATCTGCTCAGCATAAGAGGAATGGGTAATAGCAAAGCCTTAGCAATAGCAGCTGCAATGGAATTAGGCAGAAGAAAGTATCGCTACAAAGAAGCAGTTATCAAAAAGCCGAGCGATATAATACCCTTTATAAGAAATTATTCAATGAGCAATAAAGAGCATTTTATCTGCATAAGCTTAAACGGCGCTAACGAAATTTTAAAAATACGTGTAGTTTCAATAGGAACCATAGACAGAACTTTAGTTCATCCGCGAGAAATTTTTTCTGAAGTTATAAAAGAAAACGCTACCGCCATAATAGTAAGTCATAATCATCCGTCGGGAAATTGCGAACCTTCCAGCTACGATATTAATACTACAAAAACCCTGAAATACGCAGCTGACATACTGGGTATTTCTTTTCTAGACCATATAATTTTTTCGCAAAATAATTACTTTAGTTTTATGGAACACGACCTATTAAAAACAGAAGGATTGGACATAAATTCAAGAAGGGCTGTATAATTATGTAATGAAATTAAAATCATTTTGTCTGCCACTATTATTGTTCACATTTTCTTTTTCTTTACAGAGCCAAATAATTCCCTTCTCTGAAGAAAAACTTGTAGAAGCTGATTCTAAAAGTGCCATCCAGGATAACCAGACTGCTGTTACTATAAAAACAAATTACAGAAAGGCTGCGATATACCTGAATGGTACCTACAAAGGCTTAACACCCCTGGCAATAACAAAACTTACACCCGGAACATATTTTCTTCGCATAGATAAAAATAATTTTTTGCCGGTAGAATGTTACATAGAAGTAGAAAATGGTATATCTTCTTCTTTTTACTTTAATCTGGAAGAAGAAGTGTCACAAAATGAAGAAGAAATCCCTAAAGAGTAAAAAAATCTGAACTTCAAATTTGCATAAGTATATTTTATTCACTAAAATTACAGTATGAAACTTTATACAAAAACACAGGTGATACTTTTTACCATTACAGGAATTACAATCACTGCAATATTTGCACCAATTTTATCTGTAAAACTCTTGAATAAAAACTATTCTAAAAAAATAGAAGTAAGCACAAAAGCAGAGGAAGAAAAATCAGCCAATTCTTCAGAAGAGCTTTTTGAATTTCAAAAAACAGAGAGCAGCGAATACACACAACTTGTTTCCACAGATACTTCATTTACTGTTGACGAAAAGCAGAACATAAACGTTTATGAAAAATGCAGCCCAGCAGTTGTAAACATAAACACCCAGGTGACCGGCGTAAACTGGTTTCTAGAACCAATTGTTCAGGATGGCGGAAGTGGCTCGGGGTCAATCATAGACAACAGAGGTTATGTTCTTACAAATGTTCATGTAATCAAAGGGGCTTCGAAAATCTATGTTTCCCTTTCTGATGGAACACAATATGAAGCAAGCATAATCGGTCAGGATGCAGACAGCGACCTTGCAGTAATAAAGTTTACTCCTCCAGAAGGAACTGTTTTAAACACAATTTCCTTTGGAGATTCCACAAAACTTAAAGTGGGCCAAAAAGTTATCGCAATCGGAAACCCATACGGATTTGACAGAACCATGACTACCGGAATAATTTCTGCCCTTGGTCGCCCATTAAAAGATTCCAGCACAAACCGAATTATCCGCAATATGATTCAAACGGATACAGCTATCAACCCGGGAAATTCGGGAGGACCTCTTTTAGACACAAACGGAAGAATGATTGGAATAAACACAATGATTTATTCAAGCAGCGGCTCAAGTTCAGGTATTGGATTTTCTGTACCAGCAGAAACGGCAGTTCGAGTTACTTCTGACCTGTTAAAATACGGTAAAGTTCGCAGAGGTCAACTTGATTTAACTCCAATTCAACTGACTAGGACAATTGCAGAATATGCCCGTCTTGATATAAGCCAAGGACTTCTGGTTTCAAGAACAGAAAAAGGTGGAAACGCTGAAAAAGCTGGAATAGTAGAAGGAACTCAAGCAGTTCGCTACGGCTACAACCAGAATATTTTCTATCTGGGCGGAGACGTAATCACAGCTATAGATGGAATTGCTACAACAACCTATGCAGATTACCTTTCAGCACTGGAAAGTAAGCGTCCTGGTGATAAAGTTACAATAACCTTACATAGAAATGGTAAAGATAGAAAAGTTGATGTAATATTAAGTGATAACTAGGAATATAATTTGAGTAGAACTGCAAAGGGAACTCTTTTAATTGATTTAGAAGAGTTTGTTTGGAAAAAATCAATTTCCTCGTTAAAGATTAAATCCTTATATTCAATAAAAGGATTTAAGGTGTGCATCGCTTCCGGCGACATTGCAGCCGAAAACGAAGTTCTTATCGATTTTATTCCCCTTGAAAATGCAAAAAATCCTATAAAAATTGAAAACCTGCCCCTTGGTAAAAACAGAGTTATTTCTGTAATTCCTTTTGATTCTTTTATGAACGAAGTGGACTTCCTTACTCTTAGGGCTGTTTACGATATCGTTTCTGAAACAAACACTTTTGTAGTAAATAAAAAAACTACAGCCTGGGGAAATCTAATATTTAGGCTTATAAAAAGTAATTCTCTAAAAAATATCAATTCCCCTGACAAAGAAACAGAATCTGATTTACAAATTCTCAGGGGCCTTGTAACAGACTCCATTCATCCCCTTCTCTTTGACGTTTCTGGTCTCTTTGGAAGCTACACAGCCTATTCCTTTGGAGCAAAAGAAGATTATCTTCTTAAAACTGGTTCCTACACTTTTGACTGGTTACTTTGCAAAGATTTTACGGTCATCGTAAACGATCCTATCTCGGAAGCAAAGACTTTTACAGAAGAAGGCAAGGTTACACTCCCAGAAATCGCACCTGGTATCTGGATTCTAAGTATTTTTGATAAAGAAGGAAATCTTCTCGATAAAGCCAAAATCACTATAAAATCGGGGAAAGATTCTAAAACAGGACACTTTTCACATGACGGCATAGCATTATTATTTCCCGAAAATGCTGAAATTTCCTGCAAGGATAAAAGCCAGCTTCTTTGCAAAAAGAAGAACGTCTTGTATTCAAATCTTAGTTACAATATTTACGATTTTACCAACAGGAATGAACTATCATTCAGTGTCAACTTTTCAACTGGTAAAGCAAAGGAATATAGCATCAAAGGAAAGGGTGTTTTCCTTTTAGATGAAGAAGGTAACTTAACAGCCCTTACCCCGCAAAGTAAAAGAGTAGACCTTGAAGATTTTCCACTTACAGCATTGAATTATGCAAGTTGTTTTTACGACAACGAAAAAAGCAGAGAAGTTTTAATGCTTTTCAACCCGGAATACTGGAATTACACAAATGAAATTCAAGATGTATCAGCCGATTTTAATGGAAGCATTAATGATTTTTCCGAATTTGACGGCGGAAACTACCCCTTCATAAAAGATTCAAAAAGCGGAATTTGGTATGCGGTAATTGATTACGACAATTTGCGACAAACCAATCAGTCTGGACAGCCAACTTTCAGGCTAAATGTAAATGATAAAGACATAGAAATCGGAAAAATGATGTGCGCAAAAAAAAGCGAATCCGGTGTTAATCTGGAAGGTTATATCTATGTAAAATACAATTCCCTTACTCCTATGGATTATAAATTTCCCCTTATCATTTTTAACCGACAGAATCCAGAATACATAAGAAAACGTTTCGAATCAGAAAAGAATTATAAAGTTCCAGCTGATTTCAATTTTTCTAAAATCGAAGACATTAAAATTTTAACTAATTTCAGACTGTGCCCAGCAAGTAAGAATCTTTTCCGTTCCTACCACCCTATTTATTCAGATAAATTATTCTTCGAAAGTGACCCTTACCGAATGACCTATCTGGCATATCTAGGTGAAAAATTTCAGATTAAATCAGATATAAACATTTCTGATGACACTGAATTAAAAACAGCTCCTGTGGATTTATTCGAAATTTCTTCTGGAAAAATAAAAAAGAATGTTACTGATTACCTTCCAGCCTATTACAAAGAAAATGTAAAAAATATTTTATTTCTAAAAAAAGAAGCTCCTGAATTCGGTTATATACAATGTTATACCTCCAGTGATTCTGAAGCTTTTGCAAAAGCGATTGGAAAGATTGTAAGGTTTATAAATCACAATCCCGGACCATACCAAATTCATTGCGCAATCGGTACAGACAGAACTGGCATAGTTTGTGCAATTCTAGAAGGTTTGTGTGGAGCCAGCTGGAAAGAAATCTGCAATGACTACTGTGCTTCATTTTATATGGGAATTCTGGAATATCGCGGCGAAGGCTGCGTAAAGTATGCTGTAGAACAGTGTGCAGAAATAAAAGACGTCTACCTTGAATCAAACCTGCAGGAAAAACTTATTACAAATATTTCCAAAAAAGGAAATGTTTCGAGGAAAGAAATATTAACTATGGTTTCACGCCTAAAAGGAGAATAAGTCAATGCGTAAATTTGAAGTTGTATCCCCTTTCCAGCCATCAGGAGATCAGGGACAGGCAATTGATAGACTAGCAGAAGGATTTTTACGCGGCGATAAATATCAGACTTTAAAAGGGGTTACTGGTAGTGGTAAAACCTTTACTATGGCAAAAATTATAGAAAAAGTACAAAGACCAACTCTAATCATCAGTCATAACAAAACTCTTTCTGCCCAGCTTTACCGTGAATTTAAATCCTTTTTTCCTAATAACGCTGTAGAATACTTTGTTTCTTATTACGACTACTATCAGCCGGAAGCCTATGTTCCTGCAAGAGACCTATATATCGAAAAAGACGCAGCGATTAACAAGGAAATAGACCAGATGAAAATGGCTGCTACATACAGTCTTATGGAAAGAAGAGATGTAATTGTAATTGCAACCGTATCCTGCATTTATGGTCTTGGTATGCCGGAACTCTACAAATCCATGAGAATTCATATCGAAAAGGGAAAGGAATTAGACACCCATAAGCTTGCTCTTGAACTTGCCCATATTCAGTACAATAGAAATGATATGGTTCTAGATAGAGGAACTTTCCGAATAAAAGGAGACGTTATTGAAATCTATCCGCCATACATGGAATTTGACGAAGCGTACAGAATCGAATTGGATTGGGATGAAGTTGTAAGAATACGCCGATTTAATGTAATTTCTGGAAAAGTTACAGAAGAACTGGACGAAACTACAATTTATCCTGCAAAAAACTTTGTAATTCCACAGGATCAGCTTACAGCGGCAACAGAACGCATTGAAAAGGAACTAGAAGAAAGACTTGAAGTTTTGAATAGTCAACATAAATTACTTGAAGCCGAAAGACTGAAAACCAGGGTTACCTACGACATAGAAATGATGAAAGAAATGGGCTATTGCTCAGGTATCGAAAATTATTCTGCACCTATCGCACAAAGAGCACCAGGGGAAGCTCCGGCAACTCTACTTCATTACTTTCCTTCAGATTTTTTATGTATGATAGATGAAGCTCATGTTTCTGTACCTCAAATAGGTGCCATGTATGAAGGGGACAGAAGCAGAAAACAGAATCTAGTAGATTTTGGCTTCCGCCTCCCAAGTGCCCTGGATAATAGGCCTTTAAAAGCTGATGAATTTACCAGCATGATGAATCAGGTCATTTATGTAACAGCAACCCCTAGAAAGGAAGAAATAAAACAGTCC
This sequence comes from Treponema sp., assembly GCA_024693045.1. GTDB lineage: Bacteria > Spirochaetota > Spirochaetia > Treponematales > Treponemataceae > Treponema_D. The sequence goes on along the minus strand of JAILLQ010000019.1, from coordinate 118,142 downwards.
ACACAAGTTGTTGAACAGCTAATTCGACCTACAGGACTTCTTGACCCTATTGTTGAAGTGAGACCTAGTGAAGGTCAAATGGAAGACATCTACAAAGAAATAAAAGAAAGAATTGCAAAAAATGAAAGAAGTTTAGTTCTTACACTTACTAAAAAAATGGCAGAAGACCTTACATCCTATCTTTTGGATCTAGACTTAAAAGTAAAATATATTCATTCGGAAATAGATACTTTCGAAAGAGTTGAAATATTAAAATCCTTAAGAACAGGTGAAATAGATGTTCTAATTGGTATCAACCTTCTAAGAGAAGGAATAGATCTGCCTGAAGTAAGTTTTATTGCCCTTCTGGATGCAGACAAAATCGGATTTTTGCGCTCAACAACTTCATTGATTCAGATTATTGGCCGAGCTGCAAGAAATGCGGAAGGTAAAGTTGTTATGTATGCAGACCGAATGAGCGACGCCATGAAAGAAGCAATCGATGAAACAAAACACCGTCGTACTGTTCAGGAAGCCTATAACAGGGAACACGGAATTACTCCGCAAACTGTAAAAAAACAGATTCAGGATATACTGGAACATCAACAGGAAGAAGCAGAAGAAAACGCAAAAGTAACAGTTGAAACTCTTAAAAAAAGTGCCAACCTATTCGACAAAAAACAGAGGGAAAAACTTATCAAAGCCCTCAAACAGGAAATGTCCGATTGTGCAGAGCGTCTTGAATACGAACAGGCGGCAGCTCTGCGTGATCAGATAAAAGAAATCGAAGAACAGTTCAAAAACTGACTCTTCTTAGAATGATTATTTTAAAACTGAATCAACAAGCTTCTTAAAATCTTCATCGATTTTAATACCTATAGTTGAAACATCATTTGCAATAGAAAAAACTCCATCATCCCCCTGAACAATAGCATCTGGGGCAAGTTCTGTAACATTATTATCATTTGCGGCAAAAGCGGTAAACATAAAATCCTCACTTTTATTAGAAACTGATTCCAATTCTACTATATCATCAGTCTCTTTTTTTTTTATTTCATTCATAGAATTTTCGCCTGAATCATTTTTTTTTAATTCAGTTGTATCAGACTCCCCCTGTTTTAAAGATTTTTGCAAGTTGTTTCCAACCGATAAATCTTCGAATATATTTATGGTGTTATAGACCACAAAATCATCCACTACAGAATTATCGGCATTTTCTACTTTTCCTTGAAGCCTATCTCCAATTTCTAAGACTTCTGTGCCTTCAAACTGACTTACTTCACTTCTTGGGGAAGAAAAAACAACTCTTTCTTTGCCTTCTTCTAATTCTTCTTCATCTTCATCCGCAAATTCCAAATCTTCTATGACATCATCATCATGTTTTAAAGATTCAGACTCATCGGATTTATTAGTTTTCTGCTGGTCTGCAGAATTAAATTCCTCAGAGGTTAGAAGTTCAGACTGAAGTGTATTTAAAGCCACATCACTTTCAGAAAAAGATACTTCATTTAAATCATCAACAGCACGAGACAGAGCTTCGTATTCCTGTTCAAAAAGGGCTTCCGTTTCAGGATTTGCATCACTAGAAGAGACTTCTTCAACAGTTTCAGTTTTTTCTACTGGTTCTGCATCTTCTACTGGTTCTGCGTCTTCTACAGGTTCTGCGTCTTCTACTGGTTCTGCATTTTCTACTGGTTCTACATCTTCTACAGGTTCTGCGTCTTCTACTGGTTCTGCGTCTTCTATCGGCTCAGCGTCTTCTAATGGTTCTGCGTCTTCTAATGGCTCAGCATCTTCTAATGACTCAGCGTCTTCTAATGGTTCTGCATCTTCTACTGGTTCTGCATCTTCTAATGGTTCTGCGTCTTCTAATGGTTCTGCGTCTTCTAATGGTTCTGCGTCTTCTACTGGTTCTGCGTCTTCTACAGGCTCTGCATTTTCTACAGGTTCTGCATCTTCTACAGGTTCTGCGTCTTCTACAGGTTCTGCGTCTTCTAGTGGCTCTGCGTCTTCTAGTGGCTCTGCGTCTTCTACTGGTTCTGCATCTTCTAATGGTTCTGCGTCTTCTAATGGTTCTGCATCTTCTACAGGTTCTGCGTCTTCTAATGGTTCTGCGTCTTCTAATGGTTCTGCGTCTTCTAATGGTTCTGCATCTTCTACTGGTTCTGCGTCTTCTATCGGCTCAGCGTCTTCTAATGGTTCTGCGTCTTCTACTGGTTCTACATCTTCTAATGGTTCTACATCTGTCAGTTCTTCCAAATCTTCAGCATCTGTGATTTCTTCAAGAGAACCTTCTCTTACAACTGCAGGATGACCAGGGCGTGGAGCAATTTCTATGCCGGCAGGTCTTGAGTTATCTTCTTTTTTCCAGTTTTTAGGCATCTGTCGTGACGGAAACTGAGTTACGGCTTGAACTCGAATAGAGCTATTATTCATAACATCTTCAAACATGCGTCTAATTTCAGACATATCATTTGTAGAAAGACTCTGAATATTCACAGAATTATCGCCGGAAAGTATATTAATAATGTCCTGCCAGCTCTGATTTAAAATTATGCTTAAATCGTCCCCGTATTTTTTTCCACGTCGACCAAGACTTTTCTTAATTCTAGCTGTAAGAGCATCCTTTTGACTTTCTATTAAAGCTGCGACCTTTGTGCGATCAACATTTTTTTCAAAAAATTCGTTAAGAAGACCAATTTGAACACTCTTAATTTTTGAAAGAATTACAACATCATCATCTTTTCTGATATTAAATATAATTATCGTAATGAGACAAACAGTTATAAATGAACAGATTAAAAGCAGTATTTTTACATAAGGAGGCATTGCAAGCATTTCATAAGAATATAAACCGCAGATGTTGAAAAATTCTGCCTTAGGGCTGGTTAGTAAATTCCATGAAACTTCACGCTCAGTGCTTTCTGCACTTTTACTTCCATTTTCGTCTGCAACCAGACCACTTACCTGAACTTTTGGGGTAGAAGCAATTTCATCTGGGCCATAGGATCTTATGTGCCAGCGACGGAGTATTTCGTTTGCAAGTAACCCCTGTCCAACCCTTGGCATTCTGAATACAAAACCACCTATGCTTCCATCTTTAGAAGAAATCAAAGTCATCTGCTCGTTTATAGAAATGATATGCTCTTCTACAAGCTGAGTTACAAAATCGATTGGATTTAAATAGAATACAAAAGAATAAGCCCTTTCATTATAATAATATGGATATGAAATAATAATTCTCTGTTCATAACCATCATATATCATTCTGTATTTATTTGAATTAAAAGAAGTTTCTTCTTCTGTTTCTACAAATGCAGAAACAATCTGGTAATCCAGTTCTGGATTTCCGGAATAAGTTTTTAAATCTTTATAATCTGAATATGTTTTATTTCCACGATCATTTTTTGAATCGTTACGGTAGGAACTGTACTGAACACTTTTTCCATTGTTTTCAACTACTCTAAGTCCGTCCAAAGCAGGCAAATCATCCAAAAGCTTTCCAAAAAGCCTTCCGACTTCTCTAGATGGTTCCCTTTCAAAATATGAAGAAACAACATCATTAGACAGAAAGCCTTCTTCTGAGCCCAACTTATTGAGAATACTATACATGTAGCCATTACTGTAAGATGCAACTTCATCAAGTTTATTTCGTATAGAAGCAAGTCTAGCAGGTTCATAGAAATTCTTTTCAATCTTTGAAAACATTCCCAATGAAGATGCTACCGTTATGCCACTACAAAGCCCTACGGCAAGAAGCAAACCTACAGAGTTTTTAACAAAGGATTTCACTACTAAATGATTATCGGTTATTTTTTGAGAATAATAAAGAAAAAAAAGTCTGAGTTGAAAAATCAAAGCCTCTGTTTTATAGTAAAAAACGATGATTGACTTGGAAGAAGAAAGAAATAAAAAAGTAAGAGCTCTACTAGTTGGAGAACCGGGAAATAACCTTTCAGAACTAACCGGTCTGACGGATACCTTAGGATTAGAAAGTGTAGAAAAAATTACATTGAGCCGACTGGAAGTTCAACCAGCATATGGAATGGGCAAAGGGAAAGCCCAGGAAATTGCAGAAAGAGCAAAAGAAGTTGAAGCGGATTGCATTATTTTTGATTTTAATCTTGAGCCAACAAAACAGCGCAACTGGGAAAAACTTGCCAAAATCCCTTGCTTTGACCGCCAGGAAGTTATCATTAGAATTTTTGCCCAAAGAGCAAGAACAAAAGAGGCTGTCCTTCAAGTTCAGCTGGCTAAACTTACCTACTCCCTTCCAAGATTAGCACATTCATACGGTGATATGGCTCGCCAAAGAGGTGGTAGCTACGGCTCAAAAGGCTCAGGCGAAACCCAGCTCGAACTTGACCAGAGACGGGTAAGAACTTTAATTATGCAGACAAAAAAAGAACTTGAAGAAGTTGTAAAAACCCGGGAAACACAGCGAAAACGAAGGGGGGCTATTCCTATTCCAGAATGCGCCCTAATTGGTTATACAAACGCAGGAAAATCAAGTCTGCTCAATGCTCTTACAGGAGCAGAAAGTTTTGTAGAAAATAAACTCTTTGCTACTCTAGACCCTCTGACCCGCAAATTAAATCTGAAAGATGGAAAAGGAATTTTATTAACCGATACAGTAGGTTTTATCTCTAACCTTCCTCACAGCCTTATCGATGCCTTTAAATCAACTCTTTCTGAAGCAAAAAAAGCAGATTTAAACCTTATTGTAATAGATTCCGGTGATTCTAACGCTATCGAGCAATACAAAACAGTTCAAGAAGTTTTGCAAGAAATTGGAGCATCCGAAAAAGCCAGTCTTATTGTTTTAAATAAATGGGATAAAATTGAAGAAAATCAGCTTAATCAGGCCGAATTAAACAGGGCTTTTCCTAATGCAATAAAAGTAAGCGCGAAAACAGGTTTTGGTTTTGCAGATTTATTTGATGCCATAAGCAAAAAACTTCTAGGTGATGAAGAATTTTTTGAAATTCCATGCACAGAAAATGATCTTATCAATAAAATTCGAACAGAAGGCATTATAATAGAAGAAGAGTGGAAAGATAGCAGCGTTCTTATAAAAGCAAGAATTGCAGAACGAACAAAAAACATCTGCAAAAAATACCAGTTAAAATAAAGTTCAATTTGAAAATGCGGCGTTCTTAATTGGAGGATAAAATGAATAAAAACTTTTTAGATATGATAACTCTTAATAAAGTTTTAATCGGAATAATTATTTTTCTTGCTTTTATGATTATTAGTGGAAGCATAATAGTAAAAAGTCGGCCTGAACAAAAAACGATAGTTGTAGCCCGTGGAGCTAATACAATTTCCGACAAAAAGCAGAGTGATTTTAGAAAACTAGGAACTATAAGAGCTATTACAAAGGCAGAGCCTAAAAGAAAAGGAGTTACCTTAGTCATAAAACCTATTCTTTCCTATGATTCCGGCGACCAGGATTTTTTTGAAGAACTTTCCCGAAAAAATCAGAGCATAAAGGAAATTTTTACGGACTATTTTAATTCTAAAACAAAAGAAGAGCTAAATTCCCTTGGAGAAAAAAATATAAAAAATGAATTAAAAGACAGAATTAATCAGAATATGTCCTTAAACAAAATTCAGGAAATTTATTTTGAGGATTACATTTTTTTGGACTAAATCTGCAACCTTTTTCTTATTAAACTGTCTAATTATTGAGGTTTTATTATGGAACAAACAATTACATCGCCAGCTGCACAGGTAATAATTTCTATCGTACCAATCGTAGGAATTTTCTTTGGCGCACTTATTATTTTCTTCTATATTTTGTGGAAACACCACGAAACTACACTACAGATTAAGACAGGAACATTTACACCTTCTAAATTTAACGCAGCAGCCTTTTCTCTGCTTACAGGCCTTATTCTGACAAGTTTAGGCTTAATTCTTTCAATTTCTTTTGCCATCATAGATGGTTTTTCTTACTCGATTTTAGGAGGACTAATTCCCGCAACAATTGGAATTTCCATGCTGATTTTTTATAAAATCTACCCTGAATTTCACAACAAAAAATGACAAAAAACTTTCTCTATCATCTGGAGCATGAAAGAATAAAATTCCGCGATTACTCCCTTGTAAAGCAAGCTTTAGCAGGAAATGAAAAGGCCTTTGAACACCTGATCTGTCTTTACAAAAAGAAAGTTTTTATTCTTGGTAAAAGTTTTTTTCACAATGATTCTGACGCCGAAGATTTCGTTCAGGATGTTTTTATAAAAGTTTACACAAAGCTTTCTTCCTTTAAGGGGGAAGCTATGTTTTCCACCTGGCTTATGAGAATTGCTTACACAAGTGCAGTTACATCATATAAAAAGCAGGCTGAATATCAGGCCATAGATGATGACTCGATTATACCTGACAGTAAGATAAAAACACCTGAAGAATTGCAGATTTTAAAAATTACAAAAGAAGCTGTTAGAGAAGCTATAAAAGAATTACCGCCAAAGTATGCAGTCTGTATAGAAATGTATTTTTCTTACAACATTTCTTATCAGGAAATAAGCGAAATCACAGATTTTCCTGTGAACACAATAAAATCCCATGTATTCCGGGCAAAAAAAATCTTAAAGACCAAACTGGAGGCTTTATATGAAAAATAATAAATGTGATTTGCTGTTAAACAAATACCTTATGCTTGATAAAAACCAAATGGTTCCTCTAAACATAAGCCTTCACCTGCTCTTTTGTAACAAATGCAGACAGACTATAAAAATGCTTAAAATTGCAGAAAAGGAAATAGCTGAACCACTTTCTATGGTTAGCCCAGTAACAGACGAATCTATACAAAAAATCATGGAATCTGTTTCAGAAGATGTATATAAAAAAATCCAAAAGAAGTCTATTTCCTTTGGAAGCTGGATTGTAACCGGTTTAATTATGCTATTTCTGCTGATTGTCTCAATCTATACAATTTCGCTTACAAACAGCAGAACTCTTTCTATTATTTATGCCCTTTTGATAGCCTTTTGCGTGACCGGCTACTCGGCTACCTTTGTTTTCGGAAACATTGATGTTTTTGTAAAAAAGATTTCCGGAAAAGCTGCGTAAAAAGTTATCGCCAGAGAGCCATTGGATTTACAGTCTTACCGAACTTGTAAACTGTAAAATGAAGATGAGGACCTGTACTCAAACCTGTACTACCTACCTTTCCAATGCGAGTGTTTGTATCAACATACTGTCCGCGGGTAACTAAAATTGCACTCATGTGACCGTACAAGGTCTTATAACCGGAATGATGAGTTACAATTACATAATTACCGTAAATACTGTTAAATCCTACAGAAGAAACAGTTCCTCCCAACGCAGAGTAAATTGCAGTCCCTGTAGGAGCCGCCATATCGACTCCAGAATGGAAGGATCTTTTACCACTAAATGGTGACTGTCGCCAGCCATAATATGAAGAAAGCCAGTAACGATGATGGATAGGCTTGTGGAAGAGGTCTCCGTTGATTTCTTGACGGGTAACCCAGTCAAGCTGTGCATCAGGAACAAAAAGAGTAGTTCCTGCCACAAGTCTTTTTTCTGTTTCAAGATGATTTACAGTCGAACACTTTTCTGCACTGATTTCATACTTTTCGGCAATACTTGTAATGGTTTCACCATCCTTACGAACAGTATATACAATACCAGGCATACTAGGAATTTTTAGATACTGGCCAATCTGCAAAAGTCTAGACTGGTGAATATTATTCACACTGATAATTGTGTCCTGAGTGATATTAAACTTGTCTGCAATAAAACCAATCATATCACCTTTTTTTACTTTATAAGTAAAATAACACAAATCAAGACCTGCAGAAGAATATTCGTCCTGACTCAATACAGAGGCGGCAGCATCCAAACTGTCGGCTTCTGTGGCATCCTGATTTACCGAATCCATAAAGTTCTTATCTAAAAGAGCACTTTCTGCCTTTTCTTCTGTAGAAGCTGTCTTTGCAATAATATCAGAAGCGTTTGAATCCAATTCATTTACTTTAAAGTCAGGGAGTCCTGCTGTTTCAAGACCACCAATACCCTTTTCGACATGTAGATTTCCAGCTATAAAAAGACAAGTACAAGCTATTGCGCCACCAAGGCAAAATGCTAGAACTGAATTAGATATTATTCTTTTTATGCTGGTATTAAAAATTTTGTAATACATATTTTCAAAAGTTGAAAAAAACTTATTATCCTTATAACTATTATACTTCTTCATAATACCACCTATTTCCGACCAATGCCAACTAGAAATGTCTCAAATGATTCAGAACGACAAGCTTCCGGTTTAAAACCCTTTGCCATTGTAAAAAGTTCCCTCATTTTCTTTAAAAATTTCTGCTGGTCTCCATTCTGGAAAATCTTTACGCAAAAGTTTCCGCCTTTCTTCAGCATAGTTTCACCATACCATATCGCCATTTCTACAAGCTGTTCAGAACGCGCTGTATCCACAATTCTATTACCTGTTGTCAAAGGAGCGGCATCACATACAACAAGATCGAAAGGTCCCCTTTCTTTTATTTGCTTTCTAATTACAGGATCATTTAAATCTCCCTGCAAAAAGAAAAGTTTATCGCCTCTTACGCTTTTACTTAATGGATTCAAATCACAACTTGTAACAGAACCACCATCACCCAAATTGCGAAGCAGAAAAGTTGTCCAACTTCCAGGGGCAGCTCCTAAATCAAGTACATTACAATTCTTTTTAATCATTCCAAATTTTTCGTCCATCTCTTTTAATTTATAGACTGAACGGGCAGGATACCCTTCTGAGAATGCTTTTTGTGACCAATAATCTGGTTTTTCATAACTATTTGCTGGCATATCACTTATTTTTCGGCTCAAGAGCCTTATTTTCTTAGTAAAATAATCGTAAGCTTTAAAGTAAATAAAATTGATTAAATGCTTCTTCTTATATAGAATATTTTATCTTATGAACAAACAATTTAACTCTATTTTAGAAAATATTGAAATTTCCTTAAAAAGATTCCTCCCAGAGTATACAAATCCAGAATGGCAATCCTTATCTTTTAAGAAAATAGAAAATGCGAATACAGAGCATTTTTCACAGCTCATAACTCCTTGCCGCACCCTTATGGATTCAGGTGGAAAACGCTGGCGTCCTCTTTTACTTGTTCTTTCCAGCCAATATTGCAGTGAATCTGGACTACATTCTCCTTTAAGCCGGGAAGAAACATATTCCCTTACACCTCTTGTTGAATTTGTACATACAGCTTCTTTAATTCATGATGATATTGAAGATTCAGCAGACACCAGACGAGGTTTACCATGTGCCCACATTACTTACGGTCTGGACACTGCCTTAAACGCAGCTTCATGGTTATACTTCCAAGCTCCAACCGTTATAGATTCTCTAAAAGCGGATGAAAACATAAAAAATAAACTCTATGCTCTTTACACCAGCGAAGTTAGGCGTCTTCACCTTGGGCAGGCAATGGACATCTATTGGCATAGAAATCCTTCTTTATATCCAAGTGTAGAAGAATACACACAGATGGTTCATTGTAAAACAGGAACATTAGCAAGCCTTGCAGCCCAAACAGGATTTTTAGCAGGTGGAGCTAACTCAGAACAAATCGAAAAGTCAGGAAAAATCGCTGCATGCCTTGGCGAAGGATTCCAGATTTTAGACGATGTTCAAAACCTGACAACCGGTAACCCGGGAAAAAAGAGAGGCGATGATATAGTTGAAGGTAAAAAGAGCCTTCCAATTTTGATTCATATAACAGAAAATCCTGAAGATAAAGAAAAAATTTCACAACTCTTCGAAAAAGCTTCTAGAGAAGGAATTGATTCTTCCGCAGTTGAAGAATGCATTGCTCTACTTTCTACAAAAGGCGCAATAGAAAAAGCTTTAGAAAAGGGAAAAGAAGTGATAAACGAAAATATCAAAGCTTATACAGAAATTTTATCAAATTCAAAAGACTCAGAATCTGCTAAAATGATTGAAGAACTTTTTTCTCTCATGGTAACTAAATTCGAAAGTAAAATAAAATAATGAAAGAAACTGTAGAAAGATTAAACAACCAGGCTATTCTCCTTGCAAAAGATGGCTCTTACAAAGAGGCCATAGCATGTTTTTCGCGTGCTTTGACTCTAGAAAAAAACAACGAACTACTCTGGTACAATTTAGCCTTAACTTACCGGGATGCAGGTAAAACAATACAGGCAAAAGAGGCTCTTTTAAAGGCAAAAGAAATCTCTCCAAATGACCAGGATGTTATCGAAGAACTTGCGATAATTTTATTTAATCTGGAAGAACATGACGCTTCAATAGAACTCTGTCTTGAAGGATTGAAATTAAACCCTGAAAACTACAATTTATGGAATACAAGAGGTGTAAATTTCTTTAACAAGGGAAATTATACAGAGGCATGCGAATCTTTCGAAAATGCTGTATACTTAAATCCATACTATGATGATGCTCTGTTTAACCTTAGAGACGCATACAAAAAACTTGGTAATAAGGTCGGAGAAACTGAATGTTCTTTGCGATTAAAAGAACTTAAGAACAATGGGGATAACCGATGAAACAGGTATATGTAATCACAAAAATTGAAGACAGTCACATATTTGCTATGCAAGAAAAACACCTGGAAGGGGAAGGGACAAAAGTCCATGCAAGCCTGGAAGTAATCAATCCTCGTAAGATAAAAATACATGAAGGTTCCAAAGTATACATAGGACTATCGCAAAAAGCAGAAGCATTCAAAGGTATACTTTCACTTTTTCTACCTTTACTTCTCTGCTTTCTTGCTCTTATAGGTTCAAATCCAATTTCAGTTCTTTTAAAAATGGATAACACAGAAAATTTTAAATTTATCTGCATCACAATTGTATTCTTTGTCAGTGCATCCTTCGTTTTCTTCTTTTCTAGAAACACGCCTACAATCGTAAAACTTCAAATTCTTTCTTCAGCTGAAAAATAAAAAACTCCGTTTCTAAACGGAGTTTTTTCAGATACTTAAATCTTTTCTCTGGCAAGTTTACTGATTTCATCTGCCATTTGCATAAGAGGTACCTGTTTTTGCACACCTCCTAATTCCCATGCAACTCGTGGCATTCCATAAACAATTGCACTTTTTTCATCCTGACCAAGAGTGTAAGCACCTTGTTTTCGCATTTCGGTAATTTCAACGGCACCATCTTTACCCATTCCAGTCATGATAACACCAAGTGCATTATTTTTGTAAATCTTCGCTACGCTTTCAAAAAGAACGTCGGCACTTGGACGGTGGCCGTTTCTCTGCTCTTCCTGTGTAGTTCGGATTACATTTCCAGTAACTCTTTCTTCCACTTTGATGTGGAAATTACCAGGAGCAATATAAATATGTCCAGATTCAATAGGCATTTCATCAGAAGCTTCTACAACTTCCAGAGGACAAATCCTATTCAAACTTTGGGCAAACTCATTGGTAAAGCCAGCAGGCATATGCTGAACAACCAGAATAGGCTGTTTTAGATGAGGATCTATCATCTTGAATACATCTCTCAAAGCATTTGGTCCACCTGTAGAAATTCCCAGGGCAATTATCTTAATTCTACCGCCATCTCTAACAGGTGTTATTACAGCAGGCTCTTTTGGTCCTACAGGCTTAAAAGCAGGTAAAGGAATTACTTTGTGATCAGAAGTTTCATCTACAGTTGAAGAAATAGGTATATTCTTCTTTGCTGCAACGAACTTTTCTGCTTCATGCATCTTAAATGCCTGAACAAAGTGGTCAGAAGAAGGAATTCGTTTACCATGACGGCGTGCATAAATACCACCGTAAGAAGCAATCATTTCAACAAGCTCTTCGCTTACAGTTGCAACTTCAGTTGTTACAGATCCACCCGGTTTAGTAATAAAATCACTGGCACCAAGTTCAAGACACTGCATTGTAACTGCAGCACCCTTAGTTGCAATTGAAGAAAGAATAATTACAGGAACATCCCACTTAAGTTTTTTGCGTTCCTGCAAAAATTCGACACCTGTCATAATTGGCATTTCAATATCAAGAATAACAACATCAGGTTTGATATTTGGCAGATTATCCAAAAGCATTTTACCATTCATCGCTTTGCCAACAACCTGCATACCTGGTGCTTCATTTATAATTCTGGAAACAAGATTTCGCATCAAAGCGGAATCGTCGCAGACCATTACGGATAAAGTGTCATAATTTGTGTCAATATTTCCCATCACGCGCCTCTAATTTTCAAAAACTAAGCATTTTTCTGATAGAGACAAGCCCAGTCCGTTTTTAAGAATTCAAATTTTGTATCCATGCCAAACAAGGATTCTGAATGTCCAATAAATAGATAAGAATGACTTGCCATTGAATTCCAGAAACGGTTCAATACAACAAGCTGAGCTGGCTCATCAAAATAAATCATAACGTTTCTACAGAATATTACATCAAGATTTCTCATACCAGAATCATTTTTTAGGTTATGATAGTCAAATTTTACTTTTGACATTATCTCCTTATTCATCTGGTATCCGCCAGTCGACTTTGTAAAGAACTGCTGCAAATAATCAGGCGGAATTCCGTCTACTTTATTGTCAGCATAAAAACCTGTCTGGCCTACCATAAGCGATTTCAAAGAAATATCAGAAGCTGTAACCTGAAAGTCATAGCCTACTGGCAAAATTCGCTTCAAAAGCATGGCAATTGTATATGGTTCCTCTCCGGTAGAACAACCTGCACTCCAAACCCGCACAGTCTTATCACCTGTTTTCTTCTTTTCTTCAAGAACGTGAGGAATTACATATTTTTCAAGAGCGTCAAAATGCGGCTGGTTTCTAAAAAATCTAGTAAGATTTGTAGTAACCGCATCCAGCATTTTTTTCATTTCTTCGTGATCAGCATGAATCAATTTATAATAATCATCTACCGATTCAATTTTCTTTTCGCGGAGAATCTCTTTAATTCTACTATCCAATATAGGACGGTTTGTTGCAGAAAAAGTAATTCCGCTTTCATCATATATAGTTTTGCGGAAACGCTCAAAATCTGCATCGTTTAAAGTATCAAGCATAGGCATATTATAAATCTTAAATTTTTAGTTGTAAACGAAATTCATTTTTTTTAATAAAGGCTTTCAATCAATCTTCTCTGTCTCATTGACTAAAATCTTCAATAATGAAAAAATGGTGAGATATGAGTAAATATATTCTGGTAACAAGTGGTGTTTGTTCATCTTTAGGAAAAGGCGTTGCATCTGCAACAATCGGAAGCCTTATGGAAGGCTACGGGCTTAAAATTTCAATGATTAAGTGTGATCCATATATCAACATGGACGCAGGAAATATCAGCCCATTCCAGCACGGGGAAGTTTATGTAACAGAAGACGGAGCTGAAACCGATCTTGACCTTGGTAACTTTAGTCGTTTTACCAGCATTAATATTACAAACGATAACTGTATTACAATCGGAAAGGTTTACGATCAGGTTATCAAAAACGAAAGAGCCGGCCGCTACAACGGAAGAACTGTACAGGTAATTCCTCATATTACAGACGAAATTAAGCGCAGAATTTTAACAGTAGGAGCAAAAAGCGCAGCTGATGTTGTTATTGTTGAAATCGGAGGAACTGTAGGCGACATCGAATCAATTCCATTCCTTGAAGCTGCCCGTCAACTCATCCGGGAACTCGGAAAAAACGATGTATGCACAATTCATCTTTCATTAATTCCTGTTATTACAGGCGGTGAATTAAAATCAAAACCTACTCAGCACTCGGTAAAACAACTTCAGGAAGCTGGTATTCAGCCGGATATTCTTCTTTGTCGTTGTGAAAAAGAAATCGAAACTGACATGAGAAAAAAACTGGCTCTTTTCTGTAACGTAAGCCAGGATGCAGTTTTTGCTTCTTCAAATATTGAAAAATCAATTTATGAACTCCCAGTTCTTTTCCACAAAGAAGGGGTTGATAAAAAAATTATAAGTAAACTTGCAATAAAAACAGAAGTTCAGAATTCAAATATCCGCCAGTGGACAAGTTTCCTTAGCAAACTTAACGAAGATGGACCAAAAGTAACAATCGCCATGGTTGGAAAAAAGGACTACCTGGACGAATGCAACAAATCTGTTAGAGAAGCACTTTTCCATGCAGCAATTACTTCTTTTGGTGCAAAACTTGAAATTCGCAAGATAGACGCAGAAACTCTGGAAAGCGGAGATAATATAACCCAGGCCTTCCAGGGCGTTGATGGAATTGTAATTCCTGGTAATTATGAGCAGAGAGGATTCCTTGGTTTACTTGCAACTGTAAAATATGCAAGAGAAAGCAATACTCCTTATCTTGGAATAGATTTAGGAATGCAGCTTATGTCAATCGAAACTGCAAGAAATCTCATCGGCTGGGAAGATGCAGACAGCACTGAATTTATTCAGAATTGTGAACACGCCCTTATTTCACTTCCTGAAGAACAGGCAGGATTTTCTGCTTCAGGATTAATGCAACTTGGTGCACAAACTGTAAAAATTACAAAGGGTACAAAACTTCACGACGCATACAAAAAATCAACTATTATCGAAAGACACCGAAACAAGTACACATTCGATAAAAAGTATGCTCAGATTCTTGAAGAAAATGGACTTTTGCTTTCTGCAACTTCTGAAATTGAAAAAAGAGCAGAAGCTTTTGAATGGAAAAATCATTGCTGGGGCTTAGGCGTTCAGTATCATCCAGAATTCGTTTCAAGACCGGCTAAACCTCATCCTTTGTTCACAGCCTTTATAGGAGCTGCACTAAACAAATAATGAAAGTAAGTCTTCTGCTTATTATTGTTTTAATATTTTCAGGATGTTCGCTTCGTTATAACTCCTCTTATCAGGATGAAGCAGACGTTCCTGAATTTATTTTTACAGATGCGACTTTTACAAAGTATGAAGACAATACAAAAAAGCTTTCTCTTTCTGCCGCAAGTCTGGAACAATACTCTCAGAATAACTCAATGTATGCAAAAGATGTAAGCTTTCAGCTTTTAAACAAAGCAGGAGAAGTTGAAACAGAAGGTTCATGTCATATTCTTGCTGCAAATTCAGACGATGAAAAATACACTCTCTTTGACCAGATAAAAGTAAAAAATTTCAAGGAAGATTTCGAAGTAACAGCAGATACACTTAGATGGAACGGAAAATCTGAGCAACTAACTTCAAGCCGCAACGATATGGTCTCTATAAAAAAAGGAGATACTTTTATGATGGGCTCAGGTTTTTCTGCAAGTGCGGTAAGTAAAAGTTTTTCTTTTACCGGAGTAATTTCTGGAGAATTTACAAAGGATGAAGAAAATAACGAAGCTGAAGAAAATTCTTCTGAAGATACTATTTTAAGCGGGGAAAAAATTGATGAAGATTAATAAAATCCAATTGCTTTTGATTTTCATACTTTTATGCAATTCCCTGCTCTTTGCTGAAAAAATTACCTTTTCAGCAAACTCCCTTACAGGAACAATAGGCGACAAATCGGATTCAACAACCCTTTCCGGAGAAGCCTATGTCCTTACAGATACAATGGAAATTTCTGCCGATTCAATCAGCATGTCTGGAAAAGACTTTCGTTATATCGAAGCTTCCGGCAAAATCAAAGGCAAAAACATGGAATCAGAGTTGGAGTTTACCTGCGAAAAAATGCTCTATGACCGTGAGACAAAAATTGCAAAATTAAGCCAGGATGTAACTCTTATTGACGAAAAAAATGATGTAAATGCAAAAGCCCAGCTTATTGAATACAACCAGAACACCGACATAGCTGTAATCCAAATCAACATTGAACTGAAACAAAAAGATAATGTCTGTAAGGGTGCCTACGCTATCTACCGAAAAAAAGAACAGAAACTTGAACTTTCAGGAAACGCTCAGATAAAGCAAGGGGAAGATACCTTCCGAGCTCAGGAAATTACCCTTGATTTGGATTCTCAGGAAATTACCCTTGATGGGCGAGTAAAAGGTTCTGTCGTAGATGAACGCAAATCTGCAGAAAAACCAAATGAAGAGAAAAAAACAGAAGATAAAATAGAATCCGAAGAGATAAAAAAATCAGAAGATAAAGAAAAAACTCCTGAAAATTTGCCTCCTCCACCAGACACAGAAAATCAGCAGGAAAAGGACAAGAAAGATGAGTGACATTATCACTGAAGAAACAATAGCAAGACCAGATAATATCCACACCTTACGAGTTTCAAGTCTGTTTAAAAGTTTTGGAAGAAAAAGCGTTGTTAAAGGCATCGAATTTTCCATGCAGACCGGAGAAGTTTTAGGTCTTCTAGGTCCAAATGGAGCCGGAAAAACTACAACTTTCTACATGATAGTAGGCTTTTACCAGCCCACTGCCGGAGATATATTTCTTGATGATGAACAGATTACTCCTCTTCCTATGTATAAACGCGCCCGAAAAGGTATTTCATATCTTCCCCAGGAACCAAGCGTTTTTAAAAAGCTTACTGTCGAAGAAAATATCTGGTCCATTCTTGAAACGCGAAAAGATTTAACTAAAGCTGAAAAAAAACAACATCTAGAAGAACTCATAGAAGAATTTGCAATCGGGCGCATAAGAAAACAGTATGCTTTCACCCTTTCCGGAGGAGAACGCCGAAGAACAGAAATCGCCCGCTCTCTTGCCATTGAACCAAAATTTTTACTTTTGGACGAACCATTTGCCGGAATCGACCCAATTGCCGTAGCAGATATCAAACACATGATAGGTTTACTTGCAAAGAGGGGTATCGGAATATTGATTACAGACCACAACGTAAGAGATACGCTGGAAATCACCGACCGTGCAATAATTGTAAGTTCCGGTCAAATTTCAATACAAGGTTCAAGAGAAGAGATTTTGAACTCAGAATTGGCTAGAAAAATCTATTTAGGCGAAGACTTTTCAATGTAATTCATTCATTTTCTACATATATCTAGCACTTTATTTGACAACAGATAATTCATACACTAAAATAGAGACTAGAACCATTCTAAAATTTTAAGGAGAAAACATGAATTCGAACATTATAATGTTCATCATTCTCCCTATTGTTGGAATCGTTCTTGGATGGACTATTCGACTGGTTTATGCCAGATTTCAATTATCAGCGTCAGAGCAAAAAGCAGAACGTGTTAAACAGGATGCAATAAAAGAAGCTGAAGCTCAGAAAAAAGAAATTTTGCTTAATGCAAAAGATGAACTCATTCGTGAACGAAACCAGCAGGAAAGGGAAAACAGGGAACGTCGTGCCGAAGTTCAAAGATTTGAAGCACGCGTAAACAAAAAAGAAGAACTTGTTGACCAGAAAGCTGCGGAATGTGAAAAAAGAGAAAAGGAATGTGATGAAAGACTTACTGCTATGAAAAAGAGAGAAGCCTCTCTTGCTGTACAGGAAGAAACTTATCGCAGGGAACTTGAACGCATTTCAGGACTTTCTGCTCAGGAAGCAAAAGACCTTATTATCAAAAATCTTGAAAATGATGCCCGCCACGATGCACAGGCACTATTAAACAAGATAGAACAGGACGCACAACTTTCTGCAGAAAAACGCGCCCGGGAAATTTTAGTTTCCGCAATCCAGCGTATTGCGCCGGAAACTACAAGTGACATTACTGTAACAACAGTATCTCTTCCAAGCGATGAAATGAAGGGACGTATTATCGGACGAGAAGGACGAAATATTCGTGCACTTGAAACACTCACTGGAGTAGACATCATAATTGATGATACACCAGAAGCAGTTGTAATTTCATGTTTTGATCCTGTAAGAAAAGAAATCGCAAAACAGTCTTTGGAACGACTTATTTCTGACGGACGAATTCACCCGGCAAGAATCGAAGAAGTTGTTCAGAAAGTTACTCGCGAAATTCAGAACAAGATTTACGAAGAAGGAGAAAAGGCATTATTTGACCTTGGTATCCACAATCTTCCTACAGATGGAATTCGTGCTCTTGGCCGCCTTTACTTCCGAACAAGTTACGGTCAGAATGTACTTATTCACTCAAAAGAAGTTGCAACAGTTGCTTCTATGCTCGCAGCAGAAGTTGGAGCAGACAGAGAATTGGCAAAAAGAGCAGCTATCCTTCACGATATCGGTAAGGGAGCTGAAAATGACAGCGACCAGAACCACGCAGAAGTTGGTGCTGATATGGCTCGCAAAATGGGCGAAGACCCAAGAGTTATCAATGCTATTGCTGCTCACCACAATGATGTTGAACCTACAACACTTGAAGCAATCATTGTTCAGATTGCAGATGCAATTTCAGCTGCAAGACCTGGTGCCCGTCGTGAAACAGTAGACAACTACGTTAAACGACTTGAAAACCTTGAAGCAATCGCAGAAAACTTTGAAGGTGTTGAAAAAGCTTACGCTATTCAAGCCGGTCGCGAACTTCGTATTCTTGTAAACAATGAAAAAATTGCAGATAACGAAGTAAAGCAGTTAGCAAGCGATATTGCAAAACAAATTGAAAACGATTTGAAGTATCCAGGAAGAATCAGAATTACAATGATTCGTGAAACTCGTATCATAGAATACGCAAGATAATTCAATAAAAAACAAAGGGGCTGTCAGAAATGACAGCCCTATTTATTTAACAAGAAAAGAATATTTAAAATCCAAAAGAAATGTACACTGCAAAAATATTGTCCCAGTTATCATTACCTCGAGGCATACAGCGGTAATAACCTCCTAAGGCAGGAGCGAAACTGTTATCATTACCATAAAGGAAATCATAATCAAAAGAAATTCTGAAACCATTTCCCCAGGCGGTACTTTCGACGTAAGTATCACTTTCTTCTTTAAAATAAGGAATAGAACTTCCATTGTAGTCATAGAAATTAAGTTTTTTATCCGTTACAGAAACAAAGTCTGTTCGGCTGCCAAGTGCATATGATATGGAAAAATTTAATCCGCCAAAACCAGGATAAAACTTAATTCCAGCCCATCCAGCGTAATCCAAATGATAATTATAGTCTGTTCCACCCCACATAAAATCAGACATTACATCTGCACCAAACAAAAACCTTAGGGGCTGTCCTAATTTAAATGATATATCTGCAAAAGTACCTATAATTGCCCTGGATTCTTCAAATGTAACTGTATCATCACGGTGGCTGTAAACAGGAATTCCTGTAGAAAATCCGAGATCTGTTCTAACAATACTATCTGTTTCAGCAAAAGCAAAAAATGAAATAAGCAAAAAGCAAAAGCATAAAATAATTTTTTTCATACTTTTATTATCGGAAGATTTAAAGAAAAAAAGCAGAAATCTGCACATAAAAGGCAAATTTCTGCTTAAAAACTTCATTTAAGAAGTCAGCAATTAGTCACGAATAGCAACAAGAGCTCCAACTATAGTTGCATGACCTGCAAACTGGTAAAGCCACTTAAGGAAATCTTCTGTTTCTTCTATATCCCCAATAGAAATTGAAGGTGAAAGAAGTCCGCCAGAACCTGTTCCGCAGAAATCAATAAGAACAATTGCAATAACCCAAATTGCAATTACTGCAAGAATTGCTAGAGAAGTATAATTGTGTAAAACACTTACAAATGGTTCAAGAACAAGGAATCCACCAGCGATAAGTTCGATTACACCGAATACTACGCCGACAATTTTACCTACATCTTTGTCATCAAAAATTTTGCGGATCGCTTTTACAGCTTCATCTCCACCACTCTTAGTATTTGCCAAAACCCAAATACCAGCTACTACCAGCATTGCACCGATTGCAAGCTGAAGAATAAGTTTTCCAAGTGATAAATTCTTAGCAGATTTACCCATTTTTTCCTCCATCTTTAAATAAAGATAACTTATTATATACCCTAAAATAAGGCTAGACAAGAAAATGATTTTAAGCGATTAGCGACTTTTTTTCTTCTATGCTTTATAATTTATAGAATGAAATCGTGTTTTCTTCTTCTTTTTATAATCGCCATAGCTTCTTGCAAAACTATTCATACTCCCATCTATCAACTGGATTACACAGATGATAAAGAAAGTAAAGTAAGAATTGTTCAAATTTCAGATTTTCACAGCAATGATTTTGGAAAAAACGAAAAAGTACTGATTGAAAAAATAATCAAGGCAAAACCAGATTTAATTTTTCTTACTGGGGATACTTTTGATTTTAAACAGAAAAAACTAAAACCAGTAGAAAATGTAAAATTCCTTTTGAATGGAATTAAAGATTTATGTCCCATTTTCTACATAACGGGAAATCACGAATACTATTTATACCACAATGACGAATTCAATTATTTAATAGAAGAAGCCGGCGGAAAAGTTCTAAACAACAAGGCTCTTATAGAAGAAGTAAAAGAAAAAGAATTTATTATAGCCGGCATAGATGACCCTTTTGCCGATTTATCAGAGAAAGAACGCTTAAAAGATAAAGACGATAAGGAAGCCTACATCAAAAGGATTTTTTCTTTATGGGAAGAGTGTGAAAAACTTTCAATTAAAAACAAAGAAGCTTTCAAAATCCTTTTAGCCCACAGACCTGAATACTTTGAAATTTACAAAAAAACAGGCTTTGACCTTATTCTTTCTGGTCATGCACATGGCGGACAGTGGCGGCTGTTTGGTATAAATGGAATATACGCACCCATGCAAGGATTGTTTCCAAAATATGCAGGAGGAAAATACACTTGTAGGGACAAAAATGGCAGAAAAGTCATGATTGTAAGCAGAGGACTTTCTTACCAGCAGCCAAAACTTCCACGAATCTTTAATAATCCAGAACTTGTTATTATTGATTTAGTATTCACTGCTGAAACTAGCGGTATACAACATTAAAAATCTGGCATATAAGTTTTAAATCTGGAGAAAAAGTAAAGCCGACTATAGCTCCTTCATCTTTTAGATACTCTTCCTGCCTTTCCTTCCATTCCTCAAGAGAAGAGTCTTCTCCTTCAAGCTGAGCCAAAGACCATGGAACTTCATTAAATGGTAAAACTATTACATTTTCAAGTTCAAGGACAGCCCTAGGAGTTTTACTTCGATCCATCAATAAGTAGAGTTCACCTGTTACAGGAAGAGGCTCGCCATCTGCGTTATAAGATGCGAATGTAGAAAAAATGGCCTTTTTCTTTCCAGCAAGAATCATTGCAACTTGAGCATCATTTTTTATGCCACCAGATTCAAAATCAATATCACCAGCGCAACGATCATCTTCATCGCGTCCAGTATTTTTTATAAAATCAGCCCAAAATTCATCTGCCTGAGAAAGTGCCATAAAAACCTCCGCCTAAAATACTACTTATTTTCTAGTCAACATTATCGCAAAAGCAAGGATAAAGAAAAGCCCCGGAAGAACAGTAAAAATCAAGCCCGTAAGAGGTATTTCCAGAATATAAATCTCATGAGGAATAGACATTCCTAAACCCTGTAACAGTTCATAGACATATCCAACATAAAGACTTACAAACCCTGCAATTAAACTAATCCAGGCACCGTCTTTTGTTTTTGAGTACAACATAACTGCGGTCAAAGCAGTTATTCCTCCTAGGATAAGTTTTACAGCGTATAGAATCATTTCAGACTGAGACATTATAACTCCTAATGCACATTTTAAAATTCAAAAGGCTTGTTCTTTAATTTAGAAAAAACTCCCTTGTCAGCGCCATAAGGTACCAAAGAAGGTTCCCTGCAATCTGGAGAAATTACAAGATTACAATCTAAACAATGCTGAATAAAAGCCTTGTATTTTTCTAAAGGAACCTTTGAAAAAAGATAAGGACCTTTTCTTTCCCAATACTTTGTTAGAATGGTATCATAAATAAACCAGTCTTTTTCTTCTCTTTCCTGAATCACCTTAATCAAATCATAAATTGAACGGGCAATTCCTGCATGTAAAGGTGCAGGCACAAAAGTATCAGATTTGATTGACGCAAAAAGGTCGGACTTCTTCTGGCACAGTTCTGTATTTACAGCAAGTATATAAAGATTTTCAGACCATGCTAAAGGAGGCACAAAAACGATACAATCCACCTTAGCCCAATTCGTTTCAGCAGGACTCCATGGGCGAAACATCGAAGTGCCCGCCGGAGAAAGCATAATAGCGGATCTTAAAGCAGCTTCTTTTGAAGAAAAGTAAAATAGTTCCCGACTTGAATTAAAAAGTTTTTCCACAGCCCTTTTACTTCTATGAGGATAATCTGTTGGAAAAGAACCTGTCAGTCCCCTGTTCATAGTATTCTTAAAAAGGGTAAAAGCTGAAGAACCTCCCCAGCCCAAAACGGCTCGTCCACCTTCCTGATATAAATCTGTCAGGCGAACACCCTTTGCAGTATACAGAAAACATCCACGGGCTCTTTTTACAGAACCGAATCTAGAGAAAATCTCATTTCTCAAAAAATCTATTTCTGACATAGGCTCACTTTTAATTCTAAATAGTCATTACAATTTAGCTAACTTTTCGTTAATCATCTTTGTTGCCTGACCAGGATTTGCCTTACCTTGAGAAGCTTTCATAACCTGACCCATGAGCCATCCGACAACATTTGTCTTTCCTTTCTTGAAATCTTCAATAGCCTTTGGATTAGAAGCAATAACCTGATCAACAATTTTTTCGATTTCACCAGAATCACTTACAACTTCCATACCTTTTTCTTTAATTATAACAGAAGGAAGCTTGTTAGACTGAAGCATTTCTGCAAACACTTCCTTACCCTGCTTTGAAGTAATCTTTTTGCCTTCAAGAGCATCAGCAAGTTCTGCAATGTGTTTTGGTGTTATTTTTACATCGTTGATTGTTTCTTTCTTTTCATTCAAAACTGCAAGAAGTTCTGCAATTATAAGGTTTGCTACACGTTTAGGAGATTTTGAACCTGCAGCGGCTTCTTCAAACCAAAGAGAAAGGTCTCTAGTTCCTGTAAGAACTTCCGAATCAAACTGAGTAAGGCCAAATTCTTCCTGGAAACGGATTCTCTTCTGTTCTGGAAGTTCACCTACTCTTTCTGCTGCGGCTTCTACAAGTTCTGTACTTACTGTAAAAGGTTTAATATCAGGTTCTGTAGTAAAGCGATAGTCAACAAAACTATTCTTTGTACGCATAATCTGAGTTTCACCCTTTTCTTCATCCCAGTTCATTGTATTCTTAAAACCAGGATTAAATTCTTGTCTGTCTTCCTGGAATTCTTTTAACTGACGCTGAGCTTCATAAGTACAAGCATCTCGAATAGATTTAAATGAGTTTAAGTTTTTAATTTCTGAAATTGGAGTATGATACAACTTTCCATCTTCCCACACATTAAGGTTGATGTTTGCATCACATCGCATATTACCTTCTTCTAGATTACCCTTTGTTACTTTTACATAACGAAGGATTTCTTGAACTGTCTGCATAAAAAGAGCTGCTTCTTCAGGACTAGTCATATCAGGTTTTGTTACAATTTCGATAAGAGGAGTACCACAACGGTTATAATCGATGTAAGAGTGAGCACCCTGCAAGTGAAGGGACTTACCTACGTCTTCCTCAAGGTGAATGCGTTCTACACGAACACGACGATATTTTCCTTCTACAATACAGTCTTCGCCGATAAAGTTCTTTGTACGACATTTTTCACCACCTGGCTGCTGGTCTTTTGGGTAATGGCGTAATGGTAAATCTACAAAACCGTCTGTGCAAAGTGGTAAGTCATACTGAGTAATCTGATATCCCTTTGCAAGGTCAGGATAGAAGTAATGCTTGCGGTCAAATTTTGTATAAGAAGCAATATCACAATTCAATGCAAGTCCGGCAACAGCTCCAAGTTCTACATAACCTTTAGAAATTCTTGGCATAGCTCCCGGAAGCCCCAGACAAACCGGACACACGCGAGTGTCAGGCATTCCACCGTAACGGTTTTCACAGGCACAAAAAGCCTTTGTTTTTGTCAGAAGCTGAGTATGGATTTCACATCCGATTACAATTTCCCATTTGTCTATAGCCATAAAATTTCCTTAAATTAACTAAAAAATTCGATAAAAGTTTATCACATTGATTAATTTTCTTCTATAGAGTTTGAAAGTTAAAGTTCATAATGCTAGACTAATTAAAACTATTTAGAGGTATAACAGATGGATAAGTTTTTTAAAATTTCCGAACGTAACTCTACCGTAAGTAAAGAAATTATCGGTGGAATTACAACATTCCTTGCTATGGCATACATTCTTGCCGTAAACCCAAACATCCTTAGTGGGAAAGATTTGAACCTTCCTGCAGGGATTCTTCCTTCATGGAACGGAGTTTTTACAGCGACAGCTGTGTCGGCTGCAGTTGCTACACTGGTAATGGGCTTCCTTGCAAACCTACCTATAGCACTTGCCCCTGGACTTGGTTTAAATGCATTCTTTAGTTTTACTGTCGTTCTTGAAATGGGAGTCCGTTGGCAGCTAGCTCTTACAGCCGTTTTAATTGAAGGTATAATTTTTATTATTCTTTCCCTTTGCGGTATAAGAGAAGCCCTTGTTAAAACATTTCCAGACTCATTAAAAAAATCTGTTGCTGTCGGAATCGGACTTTTCATCACTTTAATCGGTTTGTCAAATGCAGGAATAATTACTACAAATGCTGGCACTCCTCTTTCATTTGTAAACTTTGACATTGCTCATAAATCTGCCTTGGTTGCAACCATAGGACTCATAATCACTATTGTTCTTTATATCTTGAATGTTCGTGGTTCTGTTTTAATTGCGATCGCAGTTACAACAATAATAGGAATTCCTTTCGGAGTAACAAAAGTTCCAGAAAACTTTGAACTCTTATCACTTCCTTCTGCTCCTCATCTTTTCTGCTTCGATTTTAATGGTATTTTTGTAAATCCTTCTACACACAAAATTTCAGCCCTGGTATTCAGCCAGTTCTTTGTAATTTTCTTTACTTTCTTTTTCATGGATTTCTTTGATACTTTGGGAACTCTTATCGGTGTTGCTGAAGAAGCAGATTTGATGCAGGAAGACGGTTCTATTAAAAACGGAAAAGAAGCTCTACTCGCTGATTCTATCGGAACAGTTTTCGGTGCTTGTCTTGGAACTTCAACAGTTACAAGTTTTGTTGAATCTACATCAGGAATTGCAGCTGGAGCCAGAACAGGTTTGGCTTCAATAGTTACAGCTCTTTTGTTCTTTTTTTCACTTTTCTTATCTAATGTCTTTGCCATTATTCCATCTGCAGCAACCGCTCCTGCATTAATTTTTGTTGGTTACATGATGATGAAATCTATTACAAAGATTAATTTTGAAGACCCATCAGAAGGAATTCCAGCCTTTATCGCAATAATCGTACTTCCTTTCTCATATTCTATTTCAAATGGTATTGTATGGGGAATTCTAAGCTACTGTATCTGCAAAGTTGCAGCAAAAAGAGCAAAAGAAGTTCCACTTATTACATGGATTCTTGCGGCTCTATTTGTAGCAAACTTTATTTTTAAGGCTCTTAATTAAAACTAAAGACCTCGGGCCCATGCATAAACACTTAAGTATGGGTCCGGACGAACATAAGTTTCAGATTCCCAAACCTGTTCAATCATACCATCCGCTTTGATTTTACCAAGGCGGATTTTTTTATATGTATGCTGATTATTTCCGTCCATGGTTACAAGACCTTCTGGAATTTTGATTTCCATATTTTTGCAGGCAATTCTAACAGCTTCTACATCAAAAGATTCAGCACTTTCGACTGCCTGCTTCCACATAAAGACAGAAGAATAAGCGGCTTCAAGTGGAGCCCCTACCATTTTTTCGTCGCCATACTTTTTTCGATACCTGCGAATAAAATCTAAATTTTCAGGAGTGTCCATAGAGGAAAAATAATTCCATGAAAGATAATGACCTGCCATATTTTCCGGTCCGATAGCTTCAACTTCGGCTTCAGAGATAGAAAAACTCATAATAGGAATTTCTTTTGGATCCAAACCACTTTCATGAAGTAACTGGAAAAATTTTATATTTGTGCTTCCATTTAAAGTACTTAAAACGAAATCAGGTTTCATAGCCTTTATTTCTTCAATTGCAGGAAGACAGTTTGTGCATCCTAGAGTTTTATAAGTTTCCTGAACAACATTAGCCCCCAGGCTCTTTAACTGAGCCTTGATAATCTTATTAGCTGTCTGTGGAAAAACATAGTCACTTCCAATCAGGTAAGCGTTTTTACCGAAATTTTTAACACAATATTCAACAGCTGGAACAATCTGCTGGTTTGGAGTTGCCCCAAGATACATAATATTCGGACTAGATTCCATACCTTCGTACTGAAGCGGATACCACAAAAGCCCAAACTCTTCTTCAACAACGATTTTAACAGCCTTACGGGAAGCACTTGTCCAGCAACCAAAAATACAGGCAACTTTATCTTCAGTTAAAAGTTTTTTTGCTTTAACTGCAAAAGTATCAGGGTCACTGGCACCATCTTCTACGATTGGAACTATTTTTTTTCCTAATACACCACCTGCATTATTAATTTCTTCGATAGCAAGAAGATCTGCTTGAATCAAAGGTCTTTCGCTCATTTCCATGGTACCGCTTTGGGAATGAAGAATACCTACTTTTACAACCTTCGATTCATTACTGCAAGACAAAAAGATAAAAAACACTAAAGCGAAATTAATAAACAAAAACTTCTGAACTTTCTTCATAGAATCCTCTATTCTACATCGTATGTAATCATAACACCCTTGCCCTTAACATTACATTCTATCGGTTCACTGAATGTAAAAGCGCTGTTTAGCAAGTGCTGACGAATATCTTCTGTTACGCGTATTTTTCCGGGAGTTCCAGCCGTTTCCATTCTACTGGCAACATTAACTGTATTTCCCCATACATCATAAATAAACTTTGTTTTTCCGATAACTCCTGCAGTAACTGGACCACAGTTTACACCGATTCGAATATCAAAGCGTATTTTTGCACTTCGATTATAATCTTCCAAATCTTTGTACATTCCTTTTGCAAAATCAATGATTATTTTTACATGATCAGGATTTGCTACAGGAATTCCGCAGGCAGCCATATAGGCATCCCCGATTGTTTTAATTTTTTCAACGCCCATACTTTTTGCCCTTTCGTCAAATCGACTGAACAAATCGTTCAAAGCATCTACGATTTCGGCGGCAGTATGACCGGAGGTTATTTTAGTAAAGTTTACGATATCTGAAAAGAGTACTGTCGCTTCTTCAAAATTTTCACCGATAGAATGAACCCCTGTATCCTTGAGGCGGTCAGCAATTTTGTCAGGTAAAATTGCTCGTAAAAGTGAATCAGATTTGTTTTTTTCGGCTTCAAGGTCAGCAGTTTTTACTTTAACCATGTGTTCAAGCCTTATATTTACCTTTTTGATTCTCTGCTCTCTTATATGGAAGAATAATACAATAAGGGAAAGGGTAAAAAGGGCAATTGCAACCCAAAAAGCAGGTCTCTGATGAAGATAAGGTTTTTGAATAATCAACATTTTTTCGTCATTTTCAGAAACCTGATTATTTCCATTGATAGCGTGTACCTGAAAAATGTGCTTACCCGGTCTTATGTTTGTATATGAAACAGTTCTTACATTTACCGGTTCACTAAAATCCTCGTCAAAGCCTGTAAGCATATATGAAAAACTAAGTCTTTCAGGAGCATCAAAACTAAGACCAGTGTATTTTATGTCAACACGCTTGGTTCCAGGTTTTAAAACAATCGGTTCATTAGAGTCAACATGGTAAATTGTGTTATCAACAAAAATCTTTTCGATGTTTACAAGAGGCATTACATGAGTTTCAAATGACTTCACTGGGTCAAAAATTGCACAGCCATCAACCATCGAAAACCAAATTCTTCCAAAATGGTCTATACAACTCAAAGAAGTTGATGTAGGTCCCTTTGAATCAAGACCGTCGTTATTGTTGAAAAATTTTGTTTTAACAGATAAATCTTTATCGGAAGCAAGAAAATTATCAAGTAAAACTGAAGAAATTCCGTGATTGCTGGTCATCCAGACATTACCAACAGAATCTATAATAGTCTGGAAAACAGCATCTGTTCCTAAACCACGGTCGGAATTATAGTTATCAAATGTTTTAAATGCATAAGTTTCTTCATTGAAATACAGGCCTCTAGAAATTCCTCCTCCCGTACAGATCCAATAGCAGTCATTTGAATCCTGAAAGATTTTAAATATTACATTTCCAATAAGACCGTCATCTGTAGAAAAGTGGGCAACAATCTTTCCTTTTTTCATGACATAGATTCCACCACCATCTGTTCCAATCCATACATATTCTTTGTGGTCTTGATAAATACACATTATATATTCGTTTTCAAAACCATCTCTTTGACGCAAATTAGAAATACTACCGTCAGAATGAATTACCGAAAGACCTGTGGTTGTACCTACATATATTTCTCCAGGAGAAACTTCCAGTGCAACGCGAACCTTGTTTCCTGCAAGCCCCTTATCTACAGTCCAGGATTTAATCTCGTCTGTACTGAAATTATAACGAATCTGTCCATATTTTTTATAACAACTTACCAGAAGATCTCCGTTCATAGCGATTGCAACATGACGAATACGAACACCTTTTACATATTCTGTAAGTTTATTTTCAACAAGCTGTTCGTTATCAAGACACAAAAGTCCATCGTCTGTACCCAGCCACATTCTGCCTTTTCTATCTTCGCAAATAGAGTTTACAGTAGAATCAGTCCGGAAAATACTGAACTTCCCGTGAGTAAGTTTTGAAATACCGGTTCTGTCTGTAGCAAACCAGATATTTCCTTCGCGATCGCCATTTATGCGGTTGATACAAGCTGAAGAAAGGGTTTTTCCTTCATACTGATAAAATTTACCATTGGAATAAACTACCAGCCCTTCTTCTGTGCCAAACCAAATTGTTCCATTTGACTCGGTAAATATTGAAAGAGTTGGAATATAATCAATAATTGTATCACTCTTGATTTTTCGAATTTTTCCATTGGTAATAGAAATCATTCCCTTATCAGCAAGTGAAATCCAAAAATTTCCCAGAAGATCCTGAGTAATGGCTGTTACATAATATGTTCCAAGTTTATCTAACTCCTTCAAAGTTCTAAAAAGGCCTTCTGAATAAAGATATAACCCTCGGTCATTTTCTGTAGTAAGCCAAACTCTTCCTGCTGAATCACAAAAAAGATTTCTGGAAATAATACCTTTAGGAATTGAACCAGCTTCAAATTGAGGAGTAATCATCTTACCGGAAGGAGTTATGTAAACGATACCAGAAGCCGTACCCAACCAGATATTTCCTCTTTTGTCTTCACAAATCGTACGAACCGAATTGTTAGGAAGCCCATTTTTAGTTGAATAAGTTTTTTTACCTGAGTCGGAAAGTTTTTGAACACCTTCATCGTTTGCACCAATCCATACATTACCGGCAGAATCCTGAAAAATAACACGAACAGAAGCAAAAGTAATATCGTTATCTTTTGATCTTCGAATTTTGTTAAATTCCACACCATCAAAACGAATCAAACCTTCGTAAGTACCAATATTGATGTAACCATCATTAGTTTGAATGATATCAGTGGCTGTTGCACCATTTAAATTTCCAAAAGAACTCCATGTCTGACAGACGTAATTTTCAAAAAAAGAAGTTTTTGCAGTTGCAGAACATAATAAAAAAGCAAATAAAATAGATAATAAAAGAACGCGTTTCATAATAGTAATATTATAAAACTGAATTTAGAATTCTCAAATTTTTTTTCTATTTTCCTGCTTTATATGGATTAAACAGTGCTTTTAATTATACTTAACATTTTTAATTTATTCACTTAACACTTAACATTTTAGCTAAATTCACTTTACATTTTATTTTTTAAGTATTATATTCTTCTTAACAAATAAAATGAGGTTTACAAAATGATGGGTGAAATTATTCGTTCCCTGCTAGAGCAAAAAGGCATGAATCAAAAGGACCTTGCTGAAAAAGCTCAAATAACCGAGGCGGCTGTTTCACATTATTTAAGTAATAACCGAACCCCTCGCGGAGCAATTCTGAACAAAATTGCAGAAGCATTGGGAACAAGCCCGGAATATCTTTTGGGACAAGCTAAAACTGTTCCGGAAAGAAAAAGTTCAATTCAAAAGAAGAGGATAGAAATGAAAGACATTACAAAAATGATGAATTACCGCGCCGATATTAAAGTTGTAGACGCAACACTTCGCGACGGAGGTCTTGTAAACGACTTTTTCTTTGCTGAAGATTTTGCAAAAGCTCTTTATGAAGCAAATATAAAAGCAGGCGTTGATTACATGGAATTCGGCTACAAGGCTGATAAAACAATGTTCGATGTAAATAAATTCGGTCCTTCAAAATTCTGTGATGACGATTATATACGCAGCGTAGTAGGTGACGGCGAAAGAAAGGTAAAAGTAGCAATTATGGCCGATGTTGGTCGTTGTAACTACAAAGAAGACATTCACGACAGAGCTGAATCACCAATCGACTTGATTCGTGTTGCAACTTATCTTCACCAGATGCCAACAGCTATCGATATGATTGAAGACGCCCACAAAAAAGGCTACGAAACAAGCTGTAACATCATGGCTCTTTCTACAGGTCAGGAAAATGACATTAAGGCTGCACTTGAAATGGCAGGTCAGTCACCAGTTGATGTAATCTACATCGTAGACAGCTACGGTTCAATTTACCCTGAAGAAATGGCTCGTGTTTGTGATTTATTTGGTAACTTTGCTGCAAAATACAACAAAAAACTCGGTATTCACGCACATGACAACCAGAAGCTTGCTTTTGCAAATACAATCGAATGTATGGGTGACGGTGTAGATTACCTTGATGCAACATACCTTTCTATGGGTCGAGGAGCTGGTAACTGTGCAATGGAACTTCTTTTAGGCTTCTTGAAGAACCCTAAATATAATGTTTACCCAGTTCTTGATTTTATCGAAAAGCACATGATTCCAATGAAAGAAAAGGGTGTTGTTTGGGGCTATGATCTTCCTTACCTTCTTACAGGACAGTTCAACCAGCATCCAAGAACAGCAATTGCATATACAAAAGAAAACCGAAAAGATATTACAAACTACTTCAAAGAATTGACATCTCAGGAATAATAAATAGAAAAAGAGAATTACTTTCTGCAAGTTTTAAAATGTATAACTTGCAAAATACTGCCAGTCCCCAAGGCAACTTTCTATGCCTTCTGACTGGCAGTTTTTTTTTTAGGCTTTGCTACATGTCTTGTAGAAAGACCTACTAAAGGGAGTTATTTAATTCTTTTTAACAAGACCCCTAAAGAGATTTGCAAGATCCTTTTTAAAAGCAGCTGTATCTTTGCTAAGGACTTTCAAAAAGTCATTATCTTCAAGAGTTCCCAGAACAGCTGTCATTTCTTCTTTTGATTCGTAAGTCATACAGCGGTAATAATCTGTAAAATCCTTTTCTCTTGATTCAATACTGAACTTGAGCATTGTTTCTGCCATTTTTGAAACATCTTCTAAAATATCTTCAAATATTTCACTATCAAATTTTTCAATACTTCTGGAATAAAGTTTTTCAAGAAGATAAATTGCATAACGAGATTTATAATCTTCATAATATTTCTGAACATCAGCGTAAAAAGCATGAACAGAATCCCAGTCCTTTACCTTTCCTTCCTTTATAAGAGAACAGAGTTCCTGAACTTTTTCCTTTGGCATAACCTGTCCGCCAACATTCATCCAGTCAATATAAAGAGGAATAAGTTTGATTTCAGAAACAATTATTTCTTCCAAAGCTACAAGAGAATTTCTACGACAAAAATCTATTAACGTTCGAACCGCAAAATATTTACATACCTGTCTGTAAGCCTTGTATGCTTTTAAGGGTTTATAAATTATTGCTCCTACCTTTTTCTGAGCCTGTAAATCAAATAAAGTAAATTTATCGTTTGATGTAGTATGAAGATAATCTTTTGCTGCCTGAAAAAGTTCTTCCTGACTGGAAATAGTTTCTGTGCGGCTTACATCAAGCTGAGATAGCTGACCTGCAGTCAATTCGATTATCCTACGAATAGCTTTACCAATTTCTTCCATTGTATCAGGTGCAAAAGGGTCATTTTCAATAATCTGAACCTTTACAGCCCTTTTATCTCTTTTTGAAAATTTGTACTTATTTCGAATAATGGCAAACATATTGTACATAAACCACCAGGCAGGAAGAATATGAATTGGACTTTCAATATCATCCCCGGCAGAAATCAAAGAAAATGGATATTGAATATCCAATTCTCTTTTATATGACCCCTTAGATGAAAGAACAAAGCTTGCAAAACGGCTATTATGTTTAAAATCTGTACACAAACCTGGCCAGAAACCACGACCCGCTATTATTTCGCCATCAGGACTTCGTGAATTATGATTACTACCGATGGTTGCACCCGCTGCGATATTTGACTGCCCCATAACAGTTGTTGCAATCAAGAAAGAAGAATTGTGATGCTGCTCATGAAATGGAAAAATCAAATTATTTAAAAGTTCACAACATGATACAGTAGAGTTATCTCCTAAAACAGAATTAATCAGTCGTGCTCCGTACTTTAACTGACAGTTTCGCCCTAAGATAAAGCGAATTGCAACAGCCTGGTAAAAAATATGGGAACCATATCCTACAATTCCGTTAACCAATTCTACCCCTTCACCAACTTGGCTAGGCTCATCTTCACTAGAAAGAATTGTTACGTTTTTAATCTTGAAAGCACCCTTAATATATGTACAGGAACAAATCTTTACATCTTTCAATAAAGTTGTATTCTTGATGACGACATCATTTTCAATTATTCCAAAAGTATCTTTCGCTTTTGAAAAAGAATTCTCTGTAATTTCAACAAAGCGATTCATCAATTCAGAATCACCTCGATATTTTGACCACAGATAAGCATCAGAAGCTATCATTGATTCAAAAGGCAGAACAGAACGACCGTTATTTTCGTTTCCTACTCCAATCCAAATTCGGTTTTCTTCCGGTTCACCTTCTTTTAAAATCCCATTACCAAATTTACTGTGCTGAGTACAACTCAATTCCTGTATATTAAATAGAAGAACTCTATCACCTAATCTGTAATTTTCAAGATATGAAACATTACGAACGACACAATCATTACCAATTACACTATTTCGTACCAAACAATTAATTATTCCAGTTTCAAGTTCCAAATCATGATATTTTAATTTCGCAGGACAAATTCTACCTATGACAACAAAACCTTCAAAGCGAGTGTCTCTTATATATTCAGGATTAAATTCCCCATCTTTTTCAGATACATAAACATTTGACCAATCTTCAGAGCTATTTCGTAATTCTATAAGGCGGGAAACTTCATTTTCAGAAAGATTTCTTTTACCCTTAAGGATTTCCTTAGGAAGATCGATTTTATTTTTTTCTTTTGATAAATAAGTGATAACAGTCATACCCGCATTCTACTTAAATTGAATAAAAAATGCTATAATTTTAGATATGAAAAAATTTTTAAAGCTATTTTTGCTTATTTTTGCTACAGAATTTTTATTTGCACAGGAAAACGTATTCAACCAAAATCAATACGAAGAATATACACTTGAAAACGGAATAAAAATATTTGTTCTGGAAGATTTCTCATCAGCCACAATACGTATAGAATACAGCGTAAAAGCAGGATTTAGTTCACAAACTCAGGCTAACACAGGCTTTTTTTCTTTATACACAAGACTTTTTCAAAAGAGTTCAAAAAACTTCAATGAATTAAAAAAACTCCATGCAGAATGCAATGCGGATTCCTCCAGATACATAATCAGCACAAGCCCTTCAAAAGTAGAAAGAACACTTACCCTTTTAGCATCTCAAGCCTTTTCTCCGGCCTTTTCTGATAAATTAATCAAAGAAGAACTTTCTGCACTAAAAACAGAAGTCATGCAATACGCCTACACACCAGCAGCATTTATTAACGCCAGCATCGATTCCAGAGTCTTTTCTTCTTCGCCATGGAAACACGATTCAGGAATCTATCCAGCATTATTTTCGAAAACCAGTCCTGCACAGGCAAGAACTATTCTTTCTGCAATTTCCAACGGATGGTACATTCCGCAAAACACAGCAATTTTTATTAGTGGCTGTATAAAAAAAGAAGCTGCATTAAACCTTATCAAAAGAACTTTCGGACAATACGAGGCCGCTCTTTCAGTTCAGAGGTCAAACGGACTTGCAGCAGGAAATAAAGTTCATAAATTCGTACTCTACGATAACGATTTTTCAGAAGATTTAACTCAAATAATTGTTCAGTATGCATCTTTATCTATGAATCAGGCTGACATTATCGCAAGTTGTTTGAACTCAAACTTTTCAACTCTAAAGACAAATCTAATTGAAAACCCAGGAATAAACATAAGGGAAAAAGAATATATCAATGCCGCAGCTGCCCACAAAAACGGTACAAGCAGGTTGATAATACAAGCACTTCTAGAAAAAAACAAATACTCAATCACTGACCAGTGTGAAAATTTTGTAAAAGAAACAAGAGATTCAATTAAAATGACAAGAGAAGAAGAGTTTACATCAGCAAAAAACAGAATCATTTCTTCGTTTAACAAAATCTCTTCTGACTCTGAAACTTTTATGGAATATCTTTCAAATTTCTGGGCTTTAAGTAATGCAGATTCTATTGAAAACCAGATTTCTTTATCTCAAAAAATGATGAAGCGACCTCAAGAAATCAATGCAGAAAATAACAAGGAGATTTTAAATCAGCTGGAAAAGGAAGATGCCTTTGTATTTGTTTTAGTAAATACAAAAAATTTCAAAAAATGTAAAAATCTCTTTGCAAAAGCAGGCTACGAAAGCGTTAATCGAAAAAACGGCTCCTGGTATCTGCAGAAACTCCAGCAAAATGCCAGCCAGAATCTAGTCCAAGAAAAAGCCCTTCCCTATCTTTCTGACTTTGATTCAGAAGATGCTCTAAAAAGTTTTATTGAAGAAAGTAAAAAAAGCCTTTCATACGACAAATTACAAAACGGAATTCCTGTAACATTTAAAGAAAACAAAAACACATCTCAAATAGCCATACTCATCGCTGTAAAAGGTGGAAAATTTTCTGACCAGGGAAAAGCCGGATTTGAAAGCCTTATGATTAACTCTTTTGCAAATAACATTCAAAATGAATTAAACCAGTACAGTGCCCAAGGAATTTTAGAAGGTTTTCCGGACGTAGAAGCCGAAACTCTTGAAAGGCAAAGCTTTATTTCAATTGTCTGCCAAAAAGAAGACCTTACCCCTTGTATTAAATCAATTGGAAACGCACTCATATTTAGTGACATAATCCCTGCTTCTGCTGATAGTGCAGTTTACGCCTGCCAGACTCAAAAGCGGATTTTTAATGCAAATCCCGTAAATCAAATTATCTTCAGGGGAATTAAATATCTTTACGATGATTACCTTATCCGTGACATATACGACAGCGATAAGGACATACTTCAAAGAACAACTTATACTGAAATTCTTGCTTCTTATCCAAAACTCCTGAATGCTGACCGATATTCAATCTACATTACGGGAAATTTTGATAAGGAAAAGAGCTTAGAAAATTTAAACTCAAGTTTAGGCCTACTTTCAACACAGAAAAAGCTTGATTTGGACAAAGAATTTCAAAAAGCTGATTTTCCTGAAAAAGCCAAAAGAGTAAGCTGCAAAATAAGACATCTTTTTTATACAGACGTAAAAGCAGAAGATGCAGGTCCTATGCCAGCAGTACTTGTTCCGACAAAAGATTTTTCTGACCCTCTGCTTTTTCTTATGAAATGCCCTGACGACCACTACGAAAGACTTTTATACAATGCATTGTTAATTAATTTTCTTGAACTCATTAATGAAAGAGCTGATGCAAAATTGTTTTTACCGGAAAGTGAACTTCCAATATCGGGTATAACTTTCTTAAATGTTTCTCATACAGAAGAAATAGAAAATCTATATCTTTCACTTTACAAGGAATTCACAGAAGGGTTGAATAACGAGGATGAAATTGAAAACATTAAAAGCAGCTGGATAATGCACTACCTTTCTCAAAGCAAAAGCAACTTGGGAACTGCGAAACTTTTGGCAAAAGGTGAAAAAGCAGATGAATACCTGGAAGACTATACCTATATTCTTGAGGCAAAACCCGAAGATTTTAGAAAAATTGCAGAAGAATATTTACTCGAAACGCCTCTTTTAAAAGTCTATTCCAGTGATGCAAAAAAATAAATTACTGTTTGCATTCTATAAATGCATATTCATTCAGCAAATGAGTTACGAAAAAATCGTTGTCAGAAGTTGGAATGTCTTTTGTAATCAAATTTACGGAACATACACCTGAAAGCGACAGATTTTTTCCTTTTACATCCAAGCTTGAAAGATAGCGGTCATAATAACCTTTTCCACGACCGAGTCTGGCGCCATTTAGATTAAAAGCCAGCCCCGGAATTAAAAAGGCGGAGTAAGCAGGAATCTCGCTACTATCTATTACGGGACAAGTTTCAGCCGGCTCCTTTATTTTATAAGTGTTGTCACTGGTAAAAGAAGATTCCAAATCTTTTACCTGATAAAAATCCATTTCATTTCCAGAAGCCTTCATCCTTGGAAGATAGAGTTTTTTTCCATCTTTAAGTGCTTTTTGCATCACTGGGCTCAAATCTATTTCGTCACTCATAGCCATATAAGCAAAAATGGCTGGTGCATCCTTATATATAGAAGATTTTGTAAAGTAATCACAAACTGTAATTGAAAGCTGATTGGCCAAAGCGCTATCAGAAAATAATTCTTTTAATACTGTTTTTGCTTTCTTGCGTAATATTTTTTTTCTTTCTGACAAAGGAAGTTTTTCTAGACCTGCATCACAACAACTCATAACAAATTAATTATAGCAATTTTTATTTATAATTACAAAATAGAATGAATTTAAAAATAAAAAAAACCTCTAGCATTTACTAGAGGTTAGCGGCGGCTGCAGGTTTTGGCCTTTCTCTCGCAGACTTCCTGTCTGCTCCCTCCAGGCCGTCTCCACGGCTAAACATTCATCCATGCATGTTTACCTAAAAAACGCTCCGCACTGCTCGCTTTTTTTTATGCCGCCGCTCCGCTTCAAAACCTGACTTTTAGGTTACAAAAAATAGTATTTGGGCATAAAAAAAGCCTTTCTCGTTAGAGAAAGGCCTAAGCGGCTGCTGCAGGTTTTGAACCTGCGACACATGGATTAACAGTCCATTGCTCTACCAGCTGAGCTAAGCAACCATCATTCTTGCGAATGTGTTAGTAATATATACTTTTGCTTAACTTGTGTCAACTGGTTGGACTTATTTTTATTAATTTTTTTCCAAAATAAATTCTACTCGGCGGTTTTTCCAGTTGTTGTCTTTGTCTTTGTAGTCTACTACTAGCTCAGTACCGCCTTTTCCTTCTGTTGAAAGACGAGTTTCGGCAACACCTTTTTTAACCAGGTAATCTTTTACATATTCTGCGCGTTTACCTGACAAAGGAATAAGAGCTGGACCCCAAAGTTTTGGATTATCTTCGGTTTCTTCGGCTTCATTATCTGTAAGACGGTTTGCATGACCTACAACAGTTACTTTGTAATCCTGAAACTTGTTCAAAATATCTGCAACACGCTTAAGAACTCTTTCGTTATTAGCTGCAATTTCAGGTTCAATTCCATTCTTAACCTCTGCCTTTGTCTTAAAGTCTGCATTATCACTTCGGAATATAATAGAAGGAACAGCCATCTTCAATACATCGCCGTCACGAATTACAAGTACATCGACCTGAATTACACCGTTAACAGTGCTTGTCATGCCAAGTGTATCTGTTACTGTAAATGTATATGGGTAATCTGTTGCAGACTGAACTCGTTCTGCAAAACCACGGGCATTCTTCTGAGTATTACTCAAACCATCCCATACAATTCTTTCTGTAATTGCAGAAGAACCAGCTGTCTGCCAGAAAACCTTACCCTTTGGATCATTTATTACAAATGACCATGACTTGAACATTGCTTTTGAAGAACCTGAAAGTTTTATATACAAGTCATCATCAGTACCATCATTATCTGGACTGAAATATTCTGGTGCAGTTTTTACAGAAAGCTGAGGTGGAATTGCTGTACAGATAAATGGAGCTGATACAGAGTTTACTTTATTTCCTTTTTTGTACGAAACTTCCAAAGTTCCTGTGAATGTGCCTTCTGCAACACTACCTTCACTTGTAAGACCATCCCATACAATAGAAGAAGGCAGATCTGCACTATCTTTTTCTGACCAGCTTCTTACCGAAGTTCCGTTTTCACTTCTGATATCAAAATGCCATGTAAGAATTCCTTCTGGAACAGAAGCTCTTATATCAAATTTCTGTGTATCGAAAAGTGAATCTCCATTTGGTGAAATACCTTCTTCGGCAGCTGTGATATAAATCTTAGTTTCTCGGCTATCAAGTGTAAGATTCTTAAGAGATGTAGAGAATGTGTTTCCAGCATCATCTGTTGAAGAAATCACAATCGAATAAAGACCATCCGGCAATTTATTTCCTGTATTATCTGTTCCGTCCCAAACAAACTCATCTTTTCCATCTGACCGGATTTTACCTTTCCAGTTAAAGTTCTTTACAACCTTGCCAGAAGCAGACAAAACTTCTGCCTTCCAAACTTTTTCGTCTGTACATTTAGAGATTGAAACAGGAATTGTATTCTGCGAAGACTGACCATCCAAACTGAAAATTGACCATGGAGTAGAAGCTTCAAGGTAAGGACCTGCAGTATCAAGTTCAACTGCCTGAGTTTTTACCGATGCTGAAGAACCATTTGTCGTTGTTATCGAAAGAGAAGCTGTATAATTTCCGTCCTTACAAACAATAGCCGAATCATCTTTGCCATCCCAAACAAAAGAAGCAGGAAGAGTTGATGAACCTGAATATGTCTTAACAACTTTGTCGCTGGAATCTTTAATTTCAAGTTTGTAATCGCTTATTCCGGAAACATCTTTAAGAACCGGTATAAAGGTTACTGTATCTTTTACTTTATTGCCATTTGGACTAAATGCAGACTCACTTGCAGAAAGAAGAATAGAAGCTTCTTTTGTATCAAGAGTAAAATCATCTGCACTTACAATCACCCCTTTATTTCCAGCAAGGTCACATGCAGAAAGTTCAAACTTATATTTTGAGTCTGCAACAAGTTTTCCTGTGGAATCAAAACCGCTCCATACAATTGTTTCTGGAAGGTACTGACCGAAATTGTATTCTCTTACCGTATTTCCAGAATTGAGGTCATAAATGCGCCCCTTCCATTCAGGTACGGCAGCAAACTTTCCTGTAGCTTCGTCAAGAAGAGAAATTGTAAGATCCGGTTTTCCTGCTCCACCAAAGATTTTGTCGGAAATTCCAATCTGGGCAGAAGGTTTTGTTCTATCCATTACAAATTCAGGTGACTTCAATTCTGCTGGTACATAACCGTTCAAATACGAAGCATTTACAACAGCCTGATACTTTCCTTCTGGAATCAAAGAACCACTGGCATCACTACCATCAAAAATCAATTCACTAGGAGGAAGTTCTGAATTATCCTGATTGTATTCTTTATAAATTTTTCCATTTGAATCTTTAATTGCTACTGACCACTTGATAAGTTTATTACCAGAACTTTCTTCAGGAATAGGAATATTTATTTCAAATGTAATATTCTTCAAGTCAGAATCTGTATTTGGAGAAAAATATCTGCTTCCCAAAAGTTTTATATTTGTATCTGGTTTTTCAGCTGAATAAATAATGTTTGATATTGTAGCCAGGGCAGAGTTACCAGCCCGGTCTACAGCGCTTATTTCATAAGAATAAACGCCATCTGAAACCTGGTGATTCACATCATCAGAGCCGTTCCACTTAAAGTTTTCAGGTTCGCTATCTGTCCAATTAAAGGTACGGACAACCTGTCCCATAGTATTTTTAAATACACCAGTCCACTTATCTTCCCTGGAACCTGTTTGGCGAATAAGGAAATCAGCTTTTGCTCCTTCACCAAAAATCTTATCTGTTGGATTTGAAAGTGTAATAACAGGAGCTTTTGTATCTACGACAACTTCAAATTTTTCTGTTTTACCTTCATTGTCTTTATCATCGCGAGCAACAAAGTAGTAATAATACTTTCCATCAGGCGCGTATTCACCGTTGTTCATGGCACCATTCCATATTACAGAATCTGGAATTTCTACCCCCCTCTTTGGAGTTACAAGCTGCTTAAAGAATCCCTTTACATTAACTTTTGTAGGAAGGGCAACTTTATTTCCAATAGTTCGGATAACATTACCATTTTCATCTTCAACTACAAGTTTCCAGGACTTTACAAAATGGCGGTCAGAAATTTTCAAAGGGATTTCTAATTGATCCTGAACACCATCATTATTTGGCGAAATATACCTTGTTTCAGCAAAAAGGCCAAAAGGCATAAAAAACGTAAAAGAAATTAGAAGTGTAATAATACCTGTTTTTTTCATTTTATCTCCAATATACAAGCGACTTAGCAAAAAAGATTATAGCTATTAGTCACCCCAAACAGCGATTGAAGGGGCTTCATCATCGTCCTTACCGAATTTAAAATTAGCTCCTGCAGAAACAGCATGAATATCTTCATAAAGATTCTGATAAGCAAGTGAAGTTGTAAGCTCACTCTTTTCCCAGCCTTTCTTCTTCATAAATCCGCTCTTAGATGTGTCGATATCAAGTTTATAACCAACACAAATAGCAGGGGTTACATTTGAAATATTTTCTTTTGACAATTCATTGATATCAAGAGTGTATGAAGCTCGAAGAATCAAATTATCTTTTATTGTCATCTGGTAACCAAAATCAAATACAGGTAAATATGAATGAACAAGTGTAAAATCAGAAGATACACCACCCTTTACAGAATCTGTTTCAAAAACAACAAAGGCAACTCCAGCTCTAACTGTCATAAATCCAGGAAATTCATCAGAGTTGTTATCCCCGTCAAGATAGTCACAAACTCTTTCCCAGGCGTAACAATATCTCAAATATGGATTGTAATATTTGTACCAGCCCCAGGAATCCCAGTAATAATCCCTTTCGTTGTTTTCTATACCATGTTTTGTTCCAGAAAACTGTTTTCCCAGATTAAGCAGAGAAGCACCAATTCTAAAATCCTTCATGAAGGCAAGTTTTTCCGTTCTAAAAAGAGCTCCTATTTCACCGCCAAGGGACCAGTCACCACCATCACTTAAAAGGACTCCACCGTACATATTAGCACCGAAAGTAAGATTTTCTGTAATTTCCTTTGCAAGACCTGCACGAGCCATGAAGGAATCACCTAAATCCATTTCTGCTACATTAGAAAAAACCCCTTGAACAAGACCTGTAATAGTAAACATATTTGTAGGAATAATCATACCTGTTTCAAAAGCAGCCCCACTTCCTACCAAAGCTGTTACCCCCAAATCAATTTCAGGGCGATCTTCAAAAGCTGTTAAAGCAGGATTGAAACAAATAGATGTTGGCTGAGCAGAAAAAATTCCACCGCCAGCTGCAGAAGAAGCCGATGTCATCTGAAATGGACTTGTAAGATTATTATATATTTGACCGCCAGCAGGAGGATTGTATGCAAACATCAAAGTCGTAAGACCTAACATTACTGCTGTCAAAATAATTTTTTTCATAAATCACCTCTTACAATTTATATAGAAAATAATAGATAGAATTGATTATATATTATACTTAATTATTATGCCATGCTTTCAATCTCATCAACTTGACAGTAAAATAATTTTTATTAAAATTAACGTATGGCAAAAGAATCAAAGGGTGGATTTTTATCAAATCTTTTTGCATCTCTTTTTAATTCAGGAGATGCTGACGCTGACAAACGAAGACAACTCAAAGCAATTGCAAAAAGACTTTCAAAATCTAAGTTTAAAAATTTTTATAAATTCAGTGGAAATGAAATACTTCCTGGTTTAGGAAAGCAATTTTATGACATTTACAAAGCAATTTATCCTGTTCAGGTTATGTTTAATGCAATTCAGAATCAGAATATGCTTAAGCACAAGGTTATAACTTATTCTCTCCCAGAAAATATCCAGGAACTTGCAGATAGCCTTACAGAAGATAATATTTATGCACTTTCAAAACAGATTCCTATAGAAAATTTAAGTTCTCAGGCAACAGAAAGACTTTCTGCCTTTAGTGACTTTTTTACTTTGGAAAAAATTACAGAAATAGACAATCTGTACAAGCAATTAAGCACTTTAAAAACTATTGCAACTTACGATTACTACTTCTTCCTTAAAAAGTTTGATAAATCAATTCAGGAAGGTAATTTTTCTACACAACCTCGTTTTGAAAAAGTAAATGCAGAATACCTTGCAGATGACTTAAAAGAATTCGTTGAAACAGTGTGGGAGTTTTCTCTTGAAGCAGACTGGACAAATCTATTCAAATTTCTTAAAGATTTCAAAGGTTCAGAACCTATTTCCATGGGGCTTTGGCGTCGTATAGCAGCAAGAATTCAGGCAATTCGTTCATCAGAAGCATTTGAAATGGTAATTCGCCTTGCTTCTTCAAATCCTGCTTATATTCCTAATATTCAGAGCACATC
Source organism: Treponema sp. (assembly GCA_024693045.1). GTDB lineage: Bacteria > Spirochaetota > Spirochaetia > Treponematales > Treponemataceae > Treponema_D. Next base: position 75,588 of record JAILLQ010000019.1, on the reverse strand, counting down.
TGCTTCTATCGTTGAACCTTACCTTGATAACATAAAAAATGAAGTTGAAAAAACAATCAACAAGTTGGTAGAGTCTGCAAAATCTGCAAAAACAAATGACTTTGCAAATCAGCTTTTCGGCGATGTAGAAATCAATCAGATAAAGAATTACACAGATGCCTTAAAGCCAAATTTTGAACGCAAAGGACTAAGATATTACGAAAATTATCAGGCTCTTAATTATCTTAAAACTTTTCTTATCGAAGTAGTAAAAAAGGATTTAAGAGAATATTACGACCTTGTTATAGTTCGTGGAATGTGGACTACTCAGTCTTTGAACTCTCAGTTCAGCGATGGTTACAACACATTACTATCTGTTTCGGATAAGATAACAACTTTTGACAACGAACTGGCAGAAGATGGAGCTATTGGTGTTAAAATTAAGACTCTGCTTCCAAAAACTGAAAGAGATTCCAGCTCAAAGAACATTATCAATCGATTAATTGGAGATGCTAACGAATCTGCATACACATTCATTATGGAAAGTCTTCGCTGCATCGTAACAATAGGAAAAATCATCAAACCTCTTGTTGAAGACTGCACAAAGAACAAGCCTGAATTAGTTTCAAACTGGAAGGAATTGCAGACTTACACAGATGAACCTATTAAAGAAATGAGCATTAATCTGTATAAGAAAATCTACCTTTTCACATCTCTTGAAAAATCTTGTTTAGTTCCTCTTGAACAGTAAGATTTTTATTCTGAATAAACACTAAAGAATGCTATTTGGGTCTGCCAGTTGAAAATTTGCTTTTGGGCAGCAGATTCAAGTAGCATTACTATTTTCTGAAGATCATTTTTTCCTACTGCATTAATCATAGCCCGACCATATGCACTTGTCTCTGTGTCAAACCACTTTTGAATTTCAAGAGAACTGATACGGCGCTTTTCTGTAATTACTTGTACTGCACTTTTTACTTTAAACCCAACGGCTCTAAATTTTTCTGCAACAGTAAGTTCATTCCAATTAAATAGAGGATTTTCTTTATCGCCAAAAAATTCTCTTTCTGCATTTTCCATTTTATCTAGAATTTCGTAATAGGGTTCCATCGAAGAATGTGACAAAATCTGATTTCGCACCAAAAGGCTGATTCTTTGTCCTCCGGCAGGAATCTTCTGAGCAATTACCAGTTTCCAATCTTCTGCTAAAGGGCATTCTGCCTTGTAAGAATTCAGAGAATCATCTTCGTCCGGTCGTTTTGTTTCATTGTCGTAATTAAAAAGTTGTTCTCCGGGTTCTGCCTCTTCGTTTTCCCCGGCAAAAGTAAAATGACGGCCATTTTCAGGAAAGGCCATAGTTGCAAAACTATCAGCAAGGGCAGAAATAGAATCCTCAGAAATAAAAGGATCCCTAAAATAAATTCTGTCAAAAATAGCACCCTTGAACTGGAACTTATAAATCAAATCTCTAAAATTCTTTGGAGTTAAAAAGTCATCCCGAGATTTTTCAGGTCTAAACTGCAGAATAGGTTTATCCAAGTCCCCAAGAGTTCTACCGTACTGTTCAAGAATCTGCATTCCTTTTTCAGTACGGCAAAGTCCACAGGTAACTCCTTCTGGAGTTTTTCTTGCAATTTCCCACAACAAAAGCCCGTCATCAGCATTCCAGACCAAACTTCTGTGATGACGCAAAAGGCCAGACATAGAAATCATAGTATCCCGGATATTGAGCAGAACTTCTGCCCTGTTAGAATCCAATCTTTGTCGCCACTGCTTATCGGCTTTATCAAGAGCTGTTTCACGGGCGGTATTAACAGGACTAAAAGTAAGGTTTTCACCATTACCATCTGAATGAAAATGTTCAGAAATCCACCATTGATTAAGAACATTCTGACCGAACTCAGACCTTGCAGGACTGGCACAACTTTTTGCCGTTGCAGACCTTTCTGCCTGGGCCATAGAATTTAAATCCGCAAGAATATCTGGAGACTTATCTTTAACTCTTACATCATCTTCGTCTTTGTTTTGCTTTTCCAGAATTGCTGCTATCTGAAGTTCTCTTCGGCTCAAAACTCCTTCCCTGATTTCCTTTTCATAACCTTGAGTACTAGGCGTATAGAAAACACGGCCCATAAGAGTGTCCGGCAGATACTGCTGGGCAACCCAGTGATCTCTGTAAGCATGAGGATAAAGATAACCTGAACCGTGGCCAAAACCTTCTGCGTCCCGGCTGGAATCTTTTAAATGATTTGGAACTTCTGCATTTTCCTTTTCGACAGCCGAAAGAGCATCAAAAAAGGCCATACTGGAATTTGATTTTGGTGCAGTTGAAAGATACAAAGCCGCATGAGCCAGAAAATATCTACCTTCAGGAAGTCCAACTCTGTCAAATGCCCGGGCACAGGATTCCACAACTGAAATTGCATTAGGCTCTGCAAGTCCTGTATCTTCACAAGCAGATATTAGCATTCGTCTGAAAATAAAATGAGGATCTTCTCCAGCGCTTACCATTCTCGCAAGCCAATAACAGGCGGCATCAGGATCTCTTCCCCTCAGAGACTTTATAAAAGCCGAAATAATATCGTAATGATAATCTCCATCCCTATCGTAAAGAACAACTTTTTTTTGTATTGACTCTTCTGCAGCTTCTTTTGAAACATAAATTGTTGAACCATAAGCAGGTTCCGGGTTTTCAGCTTCAGGAGCCCATTTTTCGGGAGTGGTTTCAACTGCCAGCTCCAGCGCATTCAGCAAAGAACGTGCATCTCCGGAAGCCGTTTCAACAAGATGTTCAAGTGCACCTTCTTCAAATTCGACCTTCCAGCGTCCATAGCCCCTTTCTTTATCTTCCAGAGCCATATAAGCCGCCTTCATTAAATCTTCTGTTGAAAGGGGCATAAGTTGAAAAACTCTAGAGCGGCTGACAAGAGCCTTATTTACTTCAAAAAATGGATTTTCAGTTGTCGCACCAATTAAAATAATTGTGCCGTTTTCTACCCATGGTAAAAGAGCGTCCTGCTGACTTTTATTCCAACGGTGAACTTCATCAACAAAAAGGATTGTTCTTCGACTGTAAAGATTAAAATACTCTTCTGCATTTTTAATCGATTCACGGATATCAGCAACACCGGTTAAAACTGCATTTAAAGTGATAAAATTTGATTTTGTGTGATTTGCAATTACACGAGCTAAAGTAGTTTTTCCGCTTCCAGGAGGCCCATAAAAAATGACCGAAGAAAGTTGATCAGCCGCAATTGCACGGCGTAAAAGTCGGCCTTTACCGACAATGTGATCCTGACCAATATATTCATCAAGATTCCTTGGCCTCATTCGGGCTGCAAGCGGTTCACGCAAAGAACGCGCCATGCTAAAAAGAGAATCTTTATCGTTTCCTGCGTTACCCATGGGCAAGATTATAACACAGTTTTTTCTTTTCTTGAATTGCCATTTTTAGCATTTACACTATAATTAAACTGTGAAAAGACCCTGGTATAAAGTTATAGATTTTTACAGACTCACCGGCCTTACATTGATATGGATATCTTCATGGTTTTTTATGATTCCTTCAAAAGTCAATGTTAATGTTCCCCTTTTTAACAATATTTGGGGAGAATTAATTTCCCTGATTGGAATCTCACATAACAAAAATATAAACATTCAGCAGACTCCAGATTTTATCAGTACCCTTGTAGCCCTTATCCTAATCTGCATACTTGAATTCAGAGGTATTCTTAAAGTCACAACAAACTCTTCTGAAAATTTAAAGAGCGAACACAGATTTTTACACACTCTTATGGATCTTCTTAGTATCATAGTTCACACCTTGTTTTTCAGCATATTGATTAAGATATTTATCTTTCCAAATTACGCTCATTCTGAAATTTTAAAAAATCTGCACACAAATATAACCCTTACCGTTTTTATAACATTTACCATTGCAGGAATGATTTTTGGAGCCCAGTCAATTGCAAAAGTACTACTGATTTTATTCGCCTTTGTAATGATATTTAAAAATATTTCCTTCATTAACAACTCGCTAGGTGTATGGGGCTTTATTGCAATCTTAGCTTCAATCTGTGGTTTTTACCTGGAATTTATCCCTGACTCTTTTAACCGCAAAACCCTTCTGCTGGATTTAAATTTCTTTCTTGGAAGGTATGAAAACCTGGAATTAAAAGCGAAAAAAGAAGGAAAAAGGCTTATAGAAGGAAATAAAAATGACTGAAAAAAAAGCAATAATCATTATCTCTATCCTAGCCTTCTTTGCCCTGGCAGCACCAGTTTTCGTCCTGCTCAAAGCAAAAAACTTAAATGCAGGCTGGAAAGGAATTTTATGGGATTCAACAGAAGTTCAAGTTCAAGACTGGGTCAAAAAAAATAACAACAAGGCTTCCTGGTCCCGCTGTAATTTAAGTCACTTTGGAGTAAACTGCTACAAAATCACCTGGAAAGAAAATGAAAAATCCCCTTTCGAATACATAGAATTTCAATTCAGAGACAATAAATTAAAGGCAGTAATAGAAACAGAACATCAAAGAGATTTTCAAAAAAATGACCTCAAAATCTATGGTAGAGCTGAATTTGGGCGGGATTTGGCTAAGGATTACTACAAAGAAAAAGGAATAAAATATCAACTTACAGACAGAGTCTTTTTCTACGAGGATTTTCAAAACAAAAAAAGAATAGCCTTACAAATTTTAGTTAGAAGTGCTTTAAATTCAGAAGAAATAGCAGACGAAAATCTTTATACTCAAATTACCAGCGGCTACTACAGTCCTGATTATTATGATGACGCAAAAGAATCTAATGAGAATTTCCCTTCATTCAGGTTTATAAAATAATGAAAATCAGTTCAAAACAATTTTTTCTTTTCTTTACACTAACAGCAGCCTTATTTGCTTTTTCCTGCAAAAGCCTTTCACTTTCTCAGGAATATTTTATTCCTCCGGAAAGCGAAAAAGCAGAAAATATACAGTGGGAAGAAATTTCACAGGGGCTTTCAAAGCATTATTACAAAGATTCCCAGGTTGAATACCACATTGCAAAAATTGATTTAAATCTTCCATGGGAAATAAAAAGTTTTCCTGAAAAAAGCGGCTGGAACAAAGCTCAAAATGTAAAAGATTTTTCAAAAAAAAATAAACTTCAGGTCGCAATAAACACAAATCCCTTTGAAGCAAAAAATTCACTAATATTAACAGGAAAAGTAAAAAATTTAGGAATCATTATCTCTCATGGAAAAATTATTTCGGAAGCGAATCCAAAGTATAGCGCACTTTTATTTTACAGGCAAAATGACGGAACTTTTACAGCAGAAATAGCAGAAAAACAGGATGAAGTGATAAACAAAAAACCCGATTTCGCTTTTGGTGGATTTTTTACAATATTGGACGATTCTAAAATCTATCAGTACAAAAATTACAAATATTACAGAAGTGCAGCAGCAGTCAGTAAAGATGGTAAAAAGCTCTATCTCCTTGCAGGAAAAGGACTTTCATACATGGATACGGCAAAGATTTTCTTGAAACTAGGCGCATATAAGGCCCTTCAGTTCGACGGCGGAAAATCCACAGTTCTGATCATAAAGAACAAAGAATACTTCCATTCCCCCCTACAGAGAAAAGTCGCATCCGCATTCGGACTCTTTCTTTCTACAGAAAATAAGCCTATAAAAATTGACGAATATCAGAATAACGAGTAAACTTTAATAATCATGGTTTCTATTGCAACTAATCAGTTAATAAGTGAATACTATAACCGCTACCGAGAGAACGAGTTAGTCTTTACAAAAGATATCATGCGCATTCTCCGCACAGATCCAAGGCAGATTTATGTTAAATGCGCTGGTTCTCAATGGCCATGCATTATAAACTCCACCTCATTCCAGCAGGCAAAAATAATTATTGGAACTAACGGGGGTGCTTTTCAGCAGATTACACAAAAAGATGCACCTCCTGTCAGCCTTCGTTACGGATTCACAGAACTTGATGGACAGCCACTTGTATTCTTTGTAACTTGCAGAGTTACAGATGTAACACCATACATGAATTCTCATGAACTCGCAGTTGTTACTCTTTCGTTTACACAAAGACCGCCTGACGATTTGATTTACAAAATCGGTACTCTTCTTGCGGCAGATGACAATTTTGCCCACAGAAAAGAAGACCGAATCGTAATTAATGATGATTCAAAAAGAGCTTTAGGCATCTATAAAAAAGAAACAATCATTTATATACAGAATGTCCCTAGACGCTGTATTCTTTGGAATCTTTCATTCTCTGGTGCGAAAGTCGTTTTAATGGGAATTCCTAAATTTCTTAACGGAAAAGACTGTATTACACGATTTATGTTCTCTGATCCAGATGAGATCGTTGATGTAAAAGGTACTATTGTACAGGCAGACCCTGTAGAAGGAAGACAGGATTTATCCGCAGTGGGTATCAAGTTTGATGAAAACCAGGTTCCACTTTCTTATAAGATTCGTATCAATGATTATCTTTCTACATCCCGAAAGAAGATGCTCGATACAGCGGCAAATAATCAGGTAAAACCACACGATCCTGTAGGAGCCGGCAAATACAAGAGTGCTCAAGGAACTGTTGAAGCCGCAAATGCTCAGACAGCAGAATCTTCTGCAAATGCACAAACTACAGCAGCAGAAAACCAGGCTCAGACTGCACAGGCAGAAAACCAGACTGCTGGAACAGAAGCACAGACTCAGACAGCCCCTGCAGCTGCACAGACACAGGCAGCAGTAGAAACACCTGCTCAGACAGAAGCTCAACCTTCTCAAGATGCAAGTGAAAGTCCAAGTCCTGCTGCAAGCTCTTCAAGCGAAACAGAAACAAAATAAAAAAGACAGGAAGAATTATGAATTCAAAAAATCCACTGGAGTCAGTTTACTTTATAAACATCCCGGAAGAATATAAATTTTCAGAAGCTGCAATGAAAATCGATCCAAAGATTCCTCTTCCTGTTCAGCAAAAAACAGAAGGCGATCCGGACGACTATAACATGAAAGATATTGCCCCAGAGCAAATTTTAGCCGGAATCCTTACTGTACTTGCCTATGACAAACACAACGAACACTTGGACTATTACAGGGAAATAATTTCAAAAGCCCGACCAAACATAAAAAAAGAGCTCAGCGAAACAGCCATTCTTAAAACTAAAAATGAAGACTGGGATTTTGCGGAAGAATTATTTCTTACCCTAAAAGGACTGGATCCAGAAGACAAAGCAGTGAGTTTGAATCTAGCTCTTTTCTTAGACCAAAGAGCAGAAAACTACAAAAAAGCAGGTCTTTTAGACGAAGCAGAAGCCTGTGACAATGAAGCAAATGGTTATTACACAGACGCAATGAATGCAGAACCTGCTATTCCAGATGCCTTCTTCAATGCAGGCTTTTTCTACTTAAAGCAGCACGATTATCACGAGGCAAAAGGAGCTTTCGAAACTTATCTGGCATTAACCTGTGATGCAAAAGACGAAGAAATGGACGATAATGCAAGATATAAGCAGGAAAGAGCCCAGGAAATAGTTGACCGTATTTCAAATGAAAATATGGATGATATTGCTTTTAGTCAGGCATACAAGCTTATTTCAAGTGGAAAAGAAAAAGAAGGTCTAGATAAAATTCTTAAATACATTTCAAACAATCCAAAAGTTTGGAACGCCTGGTTCCTTATGGGCTGGGGATTAAGAAAACAGGGACGTTGGGAAGACGCTCAAAAAGCATTCGAACAGTCTCTTTCTTGTGGTGGAAACGAAAATTCTGACACTTTCAACGAACTGGCAATCTGCTACATGGAAATGGGAAAAATCGAAGAAGCAAAAAAGGCTCTGGTTCAAGCTTTTTCTATCTCTCCAGAAGATACAAAAATTATCTCAAATCTTGGTTTTTTAAGTTTAAAACAAGGAAACAAGGAAGAAGCACAGAAATATTTTACTGCCGTTTTGGAATTTGACCCAAATGACAAGATTGCAATAAATGAATTGGCAAAACTAGAAGCCGATAATTAAATTATTCAAAATCGATTTTCAAATAATCCCCAGGCTGAACGTTTTCTCTCTGAAACCACCCCTGGGGAACTTCTAATGCATAGCGAACATAACCGCTGCTAGTTACATCAGAAAGACTAAAAGGAGTCATGTCAAAGATATCTTTAATTTTTCCGTCACTGGTAATATAGGCGATTGAAAGAGGATGAGGAGTATTCTTCATCCAAAAGTGCAGAATCTGATCATTTTCAAAAACAAAAAGCATTCCTGTTCCATCAGGAATACGCTTTCTATTCATAAATCCATAATTACGATCTTCAACTTTTACAGCCATTTCCGCTATTACAGAAACACTTGTTCCATCTGAACGAATTAACGTTAAATCTTTTTTTTCAAGTTTTGAACTTTTGCCAAAAGCAAAAAGAACAGACGAAGCAAAAAAGAAAGCAAGTAGAAGTGCTGGTATTTTAATTTTCATATTATAAACCTTTTAAGAAGATATCCCTTGTCATTTCAACTCCAGAAGGATTAACCAGAGATTTTTTCTGAAGAGAATCAAAAGTTTTCTGATCCACATATTTTAAAGTTAAAGGTCTTTCTAAAGACATTGTAACAGAATCATTTTTCCACACAGATTTTTCAGGACTAACAGAAACCGGGTTGCCATATTTTTTACAAAGGGTGTCAAAAATTGAAAAGTGATCCATTTTTTCCCGATTTATGTTGATGGTAATTACATATAATTTTTCGTCATAAAACTGGAACCAGCAGCGGTCAAGAAAAGAAAAGCCTGCATAAGTAGTCGTATCAGTTTCGATAAGAGCCCTGTTTTCCCCAGGAAGAAGAGAAACATCTCTTTCTCCTCTGTAACCAAAATCAAGATTATCTTTTAGTGCTTTTTTTACATTTTCAAAAGACATACCAAGTTCAACACCGCCGTAGCCCTTTGGCAAGTCTTCTGCATTAAGAAAAAACAAGGAGAAAGAAAAAATTATCGAAATTAATATTTTTCTCATAAATAAGGGTTACTTTTTTCTCCCTGAGTTGCTTTCTGATTCATTTTTCGGTAAAAAGAAGCTATTTTAAGAAGTTCTACGCAATCTGGAACAAAGATTTTACCCTTTTCCACCAGGAATCCTTTACTTTTATCAGATGGAAACTGTGTGAATACAGATGTATGAGATGTTACAGGGATACCTGTCATATTAGCAAGATCTTCTAAAGTAAGTTCAGTCTGATAAGAACCAGTGAATTTTCTTGCCTTTTCAAGCTGAAGGGCAAGCATATCTGTCATCTTATAAACAGGATTAACGAGATTAGCGTTATCCAGCTGTCGATAAGAAGTCCACAAACGTTCAGAAAAAGTTGTAGTAAGGCGAGAAATAAGTTGTGGCTGAGTAGAAACCATCTGATCAAAGTTTCCGCGGTTAATTACCATGAGTCTACAGTCACTATGAGCAATTGCGGATGCAGAGCGAGGCTTATTTTCAAGCAAAGCCATTTCTCCAAACATATCGCCTTTTTTTAGAACCGCAAGTATAACTTCTTTTCCAGATGTTACTTTTGTAATTGCAACTTCCCCCTCTTGAATAACAAACATATCTGAACCAGACTGACTTTCAGAGAAAATCATTTCATCCTTTGAATATGAACATGAAAGTTCCTTTGTTTGTTCAAAATTACGGAAATCAGTCATTGTGCTAAGAACTTTAAATCTTTCCTGAACTTCAGGAATATGCACACTGTTACGACATTCCTTCATATAGTGGTAGAAAGCGTAAATTGCAATTGAATGCTTTCCCATCTTGTCGTAATATCTTGCAACATCCAGCATATGTTCAGGGAAATCAGAAGAAGTTGATTTTATAGATTCCTGCATGAAAATTTCATTCATAGATCTCATTCGATTTGCAAAGGTGCGAATAATTTTTAATGCAATCGGAGTATTTTTTTCGATTAATTCCGGATACTGATCTTTCCTTACAGAAATACACTTTGTATCAGCAAGAGCTATAACATTTTCAATTTGAGAACGATTAGACATACAGGAAATAACACCTACAAAATCCCCAGGACCATAAACTTTTACAGAATACCCTTTTGGATCGTTTGATTTAAAACAACGAACTTTTCCTGACTGGATAATATAAAAATGGTCGTTATCTTCTTTTCCTTCTACAAAAAGATAAGAATCTTTTCTGAAATTTGCAAATTGTAACTGTAACAAATTAAGCTCCCTTTCTTTACCGTTAAGTATAAAATTTCGATTTTTCTGTGTCAATTAAAGCTTTTTGTCAGTCTCAATAAAAATAATCTCTGTTTCAAGCAAAAGCCCTTTTAACTGCATTACCTTATTAACGGTTATATCAACTAGTTTTTTTACATCTTTCTGAGTAGCTCCACCTAAATTAACGATAAAATTGCCGTGAAAAGGAGCAATTTGTGCATTACCTTCTCTTAGCCCTTTCAGGCCACATTCATCAATAATTTTTCCGCTTGGAGAACCGAAAGCTCTATTATTTTTAAATACACTTCCTGCACTTGGGTATTTAAAATGACCTTTACTTTTTCTTTCTTCTATAAAAGTGTGACATAAAGCTGTTAACTCTTCCTGGCTTTTATTTGATTTTTTTAATCGGAAAGAAGCCGTAAGAATAATTTTTGAACTTTTTTGAAAAGGAGAAACTTTGTAATCCCACTGCTCTGGAATAAAGTTTAATTCATAAGTTGAAAAATCATCTAAATCAAAATATTTTGCACTGGTAAAAAACTGGCTTATTGAAAAATCAAAGCAACGGGCATTCATATATAGAGCTCCGCCTGTTGTTCCTGGAAGTCCGGCAAAAGCTTCTAGTCCTTCAAGTTTATTTTTTGCGCAAAAGTTAACCAGCTGCCCCATACTTGCTCCTGCTCCACAAGTCACAAGAACTTCTTCCTCTGAAAGAGGCATCATGGATATTTCATTAAATTTCAAAAGACTTATTACAATCCCCTGATAACATTCATCACAAAAAACAACATTACTAGCTCCACCAAGGACTATGAAGTGAATATTTTCAGAACGTACAAACTGCAGAATCTTTACAAACTGCATAAAATCTTCTGGTTCGGCAAAAACAGCCGCACTACCGCCAATTTTAAAAGTAGTCTTTGCGGCCATAGGCTCATCAAATTTTAATACCTGAGAAAGTCCATTAGATTCTGCGAATGCTTTTACTTTTTTCTGCATTTCTTCCATAAATTCAATTATACAAAAAGTCTGTTTAATTGCAAACTATCCGTCTTTTCATTAAACTGAATTAACTACATATTTACGAGGTTTTTCATGTCTTTGAGATTATTTAATACAATGGGTCACAAAATGGAAGAGTTTAAGCCTGTTCACGAAGGTTATGTTGGCTTTTACGGCTGTGGACCTACCGTATATAATTACGCCCACATCGGAAATCTTCGTGCCTATGTTTTTCTTGATACCTTAGACAAAAGTCTTTCATATCTTGGATACGACATCAAACATGTAATGAATGTTACCGATGTTGGACATCTTACTGGCGATAACGACAACGGCGATGACAAAATGGTAAAATCAGCCGAAGAACGCCATCAGTCAGTTCTTGAAGTTGCACAATTCTACACAGACGCTTTCCTAAAAGACATAGACGCATTAAATATTCGCCGTCCGGATGTTATCTGTAAAGCTACAGAGCATATACAGGAAATGATTGAACTTATCAAAAAAATAGAAGAAAACGGACACACTTATATGGCCGGTGGAAACTTGTATTTTGATATTTCAACTTATCCTGATTACGGAAAACTTGCAAACCTCAACATAGATGAATTAAAAGAAGGTGCAGGAAAGAGAAAAGAAGTTGTAATCGACGAAAACAAACGAAATCCTGGAGACTTTGTACTCTGGTTTACAAAATCAAAATTCGAAAATCAAGCTATGACATGGGATTCTCCTTGGGGAAGAGGCTACCCTGGTTGGCACATTGAATGTTCAGCAATGAGTATGAAATATCTTGGAAAACACATTGATATTCATACTGGTGGAATCGACCATGTACCTGTACACCACACTAATGAAATTGCCCAGAGCGAAGGAAGTTTTAGCGAAGAAGACCGCAAAGAAGGTCCTTGGGTAAAATACTGGCTTCATAATGAATTCCTTATTCTTGAAGGCGGAAAGATGAGTAAATCTTCCGGAAAATTCATTACTTTACAAACCTCTCTTCCTGCAGAAAAGGGATTTTCATTAAAAGACAAGGGCTATGAAGCTTTGGATTACAGATTCTTCCTTTTGGGCGGACACTACAGAAAACAGCTCATTTTTAGCCTGGACGCACTTGAATCAGCAAAAAACGGTAGACTTGCTCTGATTCAGAAAATTGCAAAACTCGCACAAAAAGGTGGAATTACACTTACAGAAGGAAAAAGCTACAAAAAGGGACAGGCTGATGACCGCACTGGCCTTTCAGAAAAAGCCTCAGCCTACCTGGATAACTTTAAATCTGGTCTTGAAAACGATCTTCTTACACCAGTTGCACTTAGTGTTTTGAACAAGGTTATCAAGGATTCTTCCCTTGAAGCAAAAGAAGCTCTTGAATTGATTGACCGAATGGACAGCGTACTGAGCCTTAGTTTGCTGAAATCAGCCGCAGCTGTTCAGAAAAAGGCGAATGACGAAGCAAAAGCCCTAATGCCAGATCATTCAGGAGATCCTGAAGCTGCTGAAATCGATGCACTTGTAAAAGAAAGAACAGATGCAAAAAAAGCCAAAGATTTTGCCACCGCAGACAAAATCCGTGATGAATTAGTAAAAAGGGGAATAACTATTATAGATACACCACAGGGACCAACTTGGAAACGTGGATAAGGAGTTGTTAAAAAATGACACGAAACTTAAAATTTTTACTTACAGCAATAAGTTTTACCTTTGCTCTAATTTTTTCATCTTGCAGCGGAGACATGCATGACAATGATGAAGCCTTGCGAAAATACATAGTATATTCTGCTGGCAGTTCAACTCTTTCTATTCCAAAAGGAACTGTTTTTAACGAAACAATGGAAGCTTATAATGTAGAGGGAACTTACGGTTCATACAGTTTTACATACATCAAAATAACAGTTGACGGTCCCTATACAGCAGATATACTCTTAAAAGACAGCAATGGAAATGAAGTATACAAGGCTTCCCAGGGTAAATCTACATTTACAACAACAGAAGATTTAGTAATAAAAATCACCACTTCTTCCGTTATGGATCTTACAAAGTGGAATAATGTTAAGGTTTCTAATTAATTTTTGTAACCTTTGGAGGTTTCGTGCGTTTATTTAATATGGACGGTCAGACAGCTAATTTAAAACCTCTGAACGCAGCTAATCCTGCTGACTTTAAAAAGATTTATAGTGAGACTATGCAGATGCTGTATAAAATCTCGTATCGAATCGTAAACGATGAAGATGCAGCAGAAGACCTGGCTCACGATTCTCTGATTAAAGCCAACGAAAAACAACTTAATTTTCCTACAATTAACGATGCAAAATTCTGGTTGATTCGCGTTGTAAAAAACGCTTCATTGAATTATGTAAAGCGTAAGAGCAGGGAAAGAAAAGCTTACGAAAAAGCTTTATATGAAGAAACTAGAATTTACAATTCTGGTGAAACAGAGCTTTTAAGATCAGAAACTATTAAAACTGCCCAGGATGCTTTAAACAAGCTGCCTCCAAAACTGAAGGAAGTTATTGTACTTGCAGAGTACAGTGACTTGAATTACAAAGAAATTGGTAAAATTGTAGGCATAACAGAAGGTAATGTAAAAGTACGAATCTTCCGTGCCCGCAAATTACTTGAAGAAATGGTAGGTGCCGAAAATGTATTCTTGCCCAACTGATGACATTCATTCTATTTACTTGGATAATGAACTTTCTCCTGCGTACATTAAGGACTACGAAGCCCATGTAAAAAATTGTCCTAAATGTGCTGCAAAGTTAGAATCCTTAAGAAGAGTGAAAAATGCTTTTCAAAAAGATTCTGATTCAATTATTCTTGATGATGACTTCATGGAAAAAAGTTTTGAACGCTTACAGACAAAAATGCGTTATTCAAAAAATACTGTACATGTAAAAGAGTTCAAGATTTCACCAGAAATTACAAAATGGGCAGTTGCAGCTGCTGCAGTTCTTGTAGCCGCTATTGTTCCTGTAAGCATTTCTAATTCTTCAAAAAATAATACAAGCGCAAATCAAGTTGCATCAATTGCACCTGTTGCCCGTCCACAGTCAGTTCCAACACCTGTCAGCCAGAGTGTAAAAGTAAACGGAAATTTTGACTATTCTGCAAGTTATGCTACTCCTGTCGGAACAGCAAATAACAATGTAGAAATGGATTTCGAGAACGGTAATCCACCTCCTCACAGATTTGGACCTCCTCGTCCTCCTATGCATACAGAAGGGTTAAGTTCTTCTTTAACTAATGTGGATGTTCTGCGACCGGAATTTGATGAAACTAAAAAAATATCAATCAAAATCAATGTTCCGGGTTTGGAAGAAGAAGACGATACTATAGAAATTAAACTGCCCGTGAATATGATTCCGGACAATTTAAGTGAATAGTACAAAATCAACAAGTTATCTTTTTAGAAAATCACCTCTTTTCAGATCATTACTATGGTTTTCCTTAGTAGTGATTTTTGCATTGTTTTCGATACTTTTTAACTTTCATGTAAAAAAGATACCAGAAATCTATTCTATAAATCCTCCTGTAGGTGCTCCGGGAGATTTAATAATAATTACAGGAAAGGATTTTGGCTCAATCCGCGATACAAGCTACATAGAATTCGGAGGAAGTAAACTCACTTCCAGTTCTTATTTATCCTGGACTGAAACAGAAATCAAAGTTGTTCTACCGGCAAATATCAAAGACGGACTTGTTGTAGTTGAAACTAAAGACGGCCGTTCAAAACCAGCTTTTTTTGCAAACACTACAGCTGCTCCTGTTGCAGTAAACCAGAACCTGCAGAGTAATTTACCTCTTATTACAAGCATTACCCCAGACAAAATTTATCCGGGAACATTGATATCAATAAAAGGTGTAAATTTTGGTAATTCCCGGGAACGCTCTAAAGTATTCTTTTCAACAGACAGAGAAATCAAAGAGGAAGAAAAAAATACTAATCCTGTTAATGATGAGCTGAATTTTATAGAAGCTAGTGAAGACGATTACAACTATGTTTACTGGAATGATTCCGAAATAAAACTTTATGTACCAGACGGGGCTTCCAGTGGATTTGTTTATGTTGAAACACAGAAAGGAAAATCGACTAAGAGAAAATTTTTCATAGATTCTAAAGCAGGAAAGAAAAGTTTTATTTCACCAAGGACTTTCCTTGTTCAAACTAGCGTAGATATCGACGAAACAAACGGCGATAAAGATTCCGACATTATTCTTAGAAGTCCCAGGCCTTTTATTACACCTTCACAACCACTTGTACAAATGACTGAGTATTCACAGGAACCTGTAATCAGTGACTTCCAGCATACAATAATTCATCAGACAACAGGAGCAAAAAGTCCTCTAGGAAAAAGAACCTTTCAGCAAAGTTTTGCCATTACTGTGTATGAAACCCGTACACAAATAACCGCCGCAAAGTTAAATTTGTCGGAACCAATAAACGAAACCCTAATCAACTTGTATACAAAAGCAGATGCTTGCGTTCCTTCCGACAATGAAGATGTAATTGCACTTGCAAAAAAAGTTATAGGAAAAGAAAAAAATCCATATAATCAGGCAGTACTGCTTTATAATTATATGATTCAAAATTATTCGATTGCAAATAACAAAAAAAGAAGCGACAAATCTCCTGTAGAACTTATAAAGTCTAAAAACGGAGATGCCTATGATTTTGCCATGATATACACAGCCTTACTCAGAGCCTGTGGAATTCCAGCTATTCCCGACAGCGGACTTATCGTAAATTCTGACATGAAAACACAAAATCACTGGTGGTCAGAATTCTACCTGGCAAGTTTTGGTTGGGTTCCTGTAGATCCAGCGCTTGGAGCCGGAATGCCTTTCCAAAGCTGGCAAAAAGATATCGAAGCATCGCAATTTTATTTTGGAAATATGGACGGACAGCATATAATATTTAGTAGAGGATGGAACGAGATAAAGCCTTCCGCACCAAATAATAAAATTGTACACAGGCAAAAAAGTTATGCACTGCAATCGATTTGGGAAGAAGCCAGCGGAAAAACTATTAAATACAGTTCTTATTGGTCAAATCCTCTGGTTGTTGGTATATACTAGTAGCAAGAAATATAGTCTTTCGACTAATAGCGGTTTCTGTATGAAGCCTTATATATTTTAATTTGGAGTTAAACATGACAAAAGTATTATCAGTAGGTGGTTCAATAGTAGTACCTGATGCACCGGATACAGAATTTCTTACCCAGTTCATTTCTATGGTAAAGGATTGGCTTAGCAAAGACGAAAGCCGCAAACTTATTTTAGTTGTAGGCGGAGGAGCACCAGCAAGAGTATACCAGAATGCCTACAAGGCAATTGCAGAAAAAACAGGCGGTTCTTCAGCTTTAGACGCAGCTGACTGGATTGGTATAATGGCAACTCGTTTGAACGCCCAGCTTGTAAAGGCAAGTTTCGCAGATTTATGCCAGAACGACGTTGTTTACGATCCAACAGCTCCTATAGAATTCAAGGGTAGAATTCTACTTGCTGCAGGATGGCACCCAGGCTTTTCTACAGACAATGATGCTGTTTTACTGGCAGAAAAACACGGTGCTAAAACAGTTGTAAACCTTTCAAATATTGAAAAGGTTTATACAGACGATCCACGCAAAAATCCAGAAGCAAAACCTATAGATAAAATCTCATGGGCTGATTTCCGAAAGATGGTTGGAGACGAATGGACTCCAGGTAAAAACTGTCCTTTTGACCCAATCGCTTCTAAAAAAGCAGATGAATGCAAAATGAAAGTAATCTGTGCAAGTGGAAAAAATATTGAAAATATCCGAAACATTCTTGATGAAAAAGAATTTATCGGGACAGAAATTGGCTGCTAAATAGATGAGCCATAACTTTTTGGCTCTAGGCTAAATTATTTTTTAGAGAGGTAAAAATGAGTATTGCTGTAGTTTTTTTGGCTGATGGTTTTGAAGATGTAGAAGCTTTTACTCCAATTGATTACTTAAGAAGAGCAAAAGTTGAATTGTACACAGTTGCTGTTCCTAGCCCAACAATGAACGATGAATATATAGTCACAAGTTCTCACAAAATCCCTGTTGTTGCTGATTACAGTTTTTCAGAATTCAAGAAAAACTTTGAATCGGATTTACCAGATTTAGTTTTCTGCCCGGGTGGAAAAGTCGGCTCTGATAATCTTGCTGCTAATGAAGAAGTAACAGATTTCTTAAAAAAATGCTTTGCTGAAGGAAAGTATATCAGTGCAATCTGTGCGGCTCCAGCTGTTGTTCTTGCTAAAACAGGCCTTCTTAAAGGTAAAAATTGGACCTGCTATCCAGAAATGGAAAAAGGCCTTGGGGAATACTGCGGCTCAGAAGATAAAGCAAAGGAACTTCTTGAAGGAAGCTGTCATAAAAGTGGAGTAGCTTTTGTTACAGACAAAAATGTAATCACTTCTAGAGGAGCAGGTTGTGCCGAAGAATTTGCAATGGAATTGGTAAGACTTCTTTGTGGAGAAGAAACAAAAGACCACATAAGAAAAAGTACCTGCCAGCGCTAAAAAAAAGCGAAGAGTGAATGAAGTGTACCCCAAAAGTTGGAGACAATTTTTGAAGGTACACTTTTTTTTTATCTTTAAAAGGCAAGTAAAAACTATTTCCTTGAATTATAAATTATTTGTGTATAAAATATTTATATGAAAAACGTTTTGATTGTTGATGCAGCTCCAATGTTTCGCGAATTCTTAAAAGACAAGCTTTCTGAAGAAAAGATTGAAGTAACTGTTGTTCACGAAAAAAGGGACGCAATCATTAAAATGAATTCTCTGCTTCCAGATTTAGCTATTATGGATATTAGCGAATACGACGACATCGAGTATTTTCTTGAACTGCTTTCCGATATAAAAGCAGACCCAAATGCTTCTAGAGTGCCATTGATAGCCACAGGGCCTGCAGCCAGCAGAGATACTTTAGCGGCATTCATTAAATACGGAATCTATAAATATTTTAACAAACCAATCAAATTCGACGTTTTTTTTGAATCAATTGGACATATCCTACACACACCATTTTCCATGGACACCACACCTTGTGTGCTAGACATACACCGAAATGGAAATATTATTTTTATAGAAATTGCACAGAGCTTAAACAGAGAAAAACTTTCGTTATTAAAATACAAACTTTCAGAAATCATAGAAAGCCACGAAATTGAAAATCCTAAGATTGTCCTAATGATGACAAACCTGGAATTAACCTTTGTGGACGGTCTGAACCTGGAGCTTCTTTTTGACAATATTCTTGCTAACTCTAAAATTCTTGCAAGAAATATCAAAGTTCTTTCATTCAGTGCATTTACAAAGGAATTAATCGACGGCCATCCTCAGTACGACGGAATTGAAATGGCAACAGAAATCTCTCAAGTTCTAAATTCTCTGGTAGACAGCACAACAACTTCCAGAGTTTCTGACCTTGTAACGGATAAATTACTGACACAAAGTGATTCTGACGCAGAAGGCACAATTGAAATGCGATTCTCTTCTGATACAGAAAAATTAACAGATGAATCTAAGGCTGCTATTTCTGAAATTGCAAATCAGAATACAGCTCAAATTCCTACAGACAAAAGATTAAGAATTGCCGTTATCGATGACGATATCATAATTCAAAAACTTCTTGTTGCAACCTTTACACGAGCCGGTTATGCCTGCGACGCTTATACAACAGGAACAGACTTTCTAGCAGCCATAGGAAAGGTTACCTACTCTGCTGTAATCCTGGACATTATGCTCCCAGGAATTTCTGGATTTGACACGCTAAAGAGACTTCAGGGACTTTCAAACAAACCTCCGATTATCATATATTCGCAGGCCGTTAGAAAAGAAATGGTTGTCCAGGCTTTAGCTTTAGGTGCAAAACATTATCTTGTAAAGCCTCAGAAACCTGAAACTATAGTTTTAAAGGTGAAAGAATTCATAAATGCCGGAAACTAAAAAATCAATTCTAAAAGATTTACCTTCTGAACTCTATCTGGCTAATGCAGTTCACGAAATTCGTACCCCAGTTCAGACTATCATAGGAACCTTGGATTTGATGTCTGATACTCCTCTGAACAAGGAACAGACTGAATATGTTCGTCAGATACGATTCGGAGCAAATGTTCTCTTAACTCTTGTAAATGACATTTTGGATTTTTCAAAGATTAAATCTCACAAGATGGTATTGGAAAACATTCCATTCAATGTAAAAAATCTAACGGAAAATACAGTTCATCTTTTGAGTATCGAAGCCTTTAATAAAAATCTGGAAATAGTTACAGATGTAGATTATTCCATACCAGAAGCTGTGATGGGGGACCCTACCCGCATACAGCAGATTCTTTTAAATCTGATTAAAAATGCCGTTAAATTTACTAACCAGGGATACATCCATATTGAATTGAACCAAGAAGATGGATTTTTGCTCTTCCAGGTGACGGATACAGGAATTGGCATTTCAAAAAAAAGTTCTTCAAAACTCTTTGAATTTTTTGACCAGGGAGACCCTTCTATTTCAAGAAAATATGGAGGTACAGGTCTTGGCCTTCCAATATGCAAGGGTCTTGTAACAGAAATGAAAGGTGAAATAGGAGTAAAGCCAAATCCTTTTGGAGGTTCCTGCTTCTGGTTCAAGATACCTATGATTTCAGCTTCAGAAAGCACTGCAAAACCTTACGAACTTCCTGTTCCTGCAACAACCAAAATTCTTATCGTCGACGACAGCCCACTTGCCTCAAACAGTCTAAAAAAGAAACTAAACGCAATCGGACTTCAATATATAAAACAATCTTCAAATGGTAATGATGCCCTGTTAAAGCTTAAATACGCAGAACAATTGGGTAATCCCTTTGATTTAGTTTTCATAGACAAGGAAATGCCTGTAGTCGAAGGTTGGCACCTGGCTAGTGACATAAAAAACGATAGTAAATTAAAAAAAACAAAACTATTTATGCTTGTACCGGAAGGGCAAATGGGCCAGGACGCAAAAATGAAATTACTGGACTGGTTTGCAGGGTATCTTTACAAACCGGTAAGGCTTGAAAAATTAGACCAGCTTTTAATAGAAACAAATGGCGCCGTTTCTTCTTTCAGCTTATTTGAAGAAGTTCAAAATCCAGAAGAAGTACAAGAAAGAGAAAAAGAAATAATGAACAGGGATTCAAATTTGGCCCAGGGAATAAAAATTCTCGTTGCTGAAGATCACCCTGTAAACAGAAGAATTCTTGTAGCCTTTTTAAGAAAATTCGGTGCTGAAATTGTAGAAGCAACAGATGGTAAAGAAGCTGTTGAAAAAGTAAAAAAAGATAATGAAATAAAACTTATTTTCATGGATATACAGATGCCTGTAATGAGCGGTATTGACGCTACAAAGGAACTAAGAGAAATCAACTATTCTGGAGTAATCATCGCCTGTACTGCAAATAATGACCCACAGAATTTTATAAATTACCAGAAAATTGGAATGAACGATATTCTTGTAAAACCTTTTAAACGTGAAAATGTTAGAAATATGCTTGATAAATGGAGTACTGTAATAAATCTTCCTTCTGCCACTCAAATTGCCTATGTTGATTCAGTTATGATTGCAAATAACGAACTTTGGGATTCTACAGACTTTGAAGACACTATTGGTAACGATATTGACCTTGGAAAGCAGATTATTATGGATTACCTTGAACAAACCCGTTCCTTTATTAACGCAGCATATGACCTGCTTGAAAATAAAGATTTTGAAGAATTACACAGAATCGCCCATACTTTAAAAGGCTCTTCTTCTGCAATTTCTGCAAATAAACTTACAAATATAGCGTCTAAGATGAGTGCCGCCACAAAGATTCAAAGTGAAAAGGAATTCCGAAAAAATTTGGATGACTTTGTAGAATACTTTGAACTTCTGGAACTGGCAACAAATAAATGGAGACATCTATACCCAATTTAAAAAGGAAAAGCAAATGCTAAAAACAAATTATCACACACACACATCTTTTTGCGACGGCAAAGGAAAACCTGAAGAAATCATAGCAGAAGCTATAAATAAGGGTTTTGATATTCTTGGCTTTTCAAGTCACAGCATGTACCCTTTCGCAAGCAGTTGGCACATCGCTCCTAGGGAATTCGAAAACTACACAAAGGCTGTAAGAGCTGGAGCAAAAAAATATCAGGACAAAATTAAAGTTCTCTGCGGTTTTGAAGCAGATTATGTGCCAGGACTGACCTGCCCAGACTTTGACCTTTACTATAGAACCCAGCCGGATTTTCTGATTGGCTCAGTTCACTATATTTTTACAGAAAAAGGAAGGCTTGCAGTAGACTACAATGCCGAAAGTTTGCAGAAAAAAATTCAAGAACTCTTCAATGGTAATGCAAAAGAAATGACCATTCGCTATTTTGAACTTCAGAGAGAAATGCTCAGTAAGGGGAATTTTACCATAATCGGACATGCTGATTTAGTCAGAAAAAACAATGGAAAACTTAATATGTTTTCAGAAAATGATTCATGGTACAGGGAAGAAATAAAACTTACTGCAGATGCAATTAAAAAGGCAGGGGTAATAGCAGAAATAAACACAGGAGCAATATCCAGGGGAACGATGAACGATGTTTACCCTTCCCATGAATTTCTGTCGCTCTTACAGGAACGGGGTGTTCCTGTAACTTTAAGTTCGGACAGTCACCAGCCGGCTAATCTTGATGCTGCCTTTGACAGAGCACTTGAAGCAGCAGTAAAAGCCGGCTATAGGGAACTGGCCTACATTGAATCAAAAGATTCAATTAAATTCCAAAGAATCGAAAACTAGCGGTTACGGCGTTCCTGAGCCGCAGCACAGTTTACACACAAAAATGCATAAGGCAATGCTTCAAGACGAGCCTGAGGTATTTCCTTATTGCAGTTTAAACAAATTCCGTACTTTCCTGTTCGAATTCGTTCCAAAGCAGCATCAATCTGCTTTAGGCGCAATGAATTCTGTGCTCCAAGAGCATCAAGCATAGTTCTGTCAATAACATCAGAAGCTACGTCAGCTTCGTCTCCAGATTCTATTGGTTTTACAAGATTTTTCATTTCATCAGATTGTTCGGCAAGAGATTTTAAGATTTCTTCTCTCTGTGCAATAAGTTTTTCTTTTACTTCAGCTACGAATTTGTCATCCATAAGTTGCTCCTTCCTTTAGCCAACAGTCATTTTTTTCTTGCTGACTTGTATTTTTTACTTGTACATACTAATATAAGTATAAAGTAGCAAAAAAACAACTTTTTTTGAATTTTTCTATTAAAATTCTTTTTTCTTATGGAGGAATCGTGGCTAAAGAAGAAGCTATTGAAGTCGAAGGTATTGTAAAAGAAGCATTGCCAAACACAATGTTCCGTGTTGAATTGCAGAATGGGCACATGATTATGGCTCATCTTTCTGGAAAAATGAGAAAGCACTACATTAGAATTGTTCCAGGAGACAGCGTAAAAGTTGCTTTATCTCCTTACGACTTGGATAAAGGCCGAATTATTTTCCGCCAGCGCTAAATCTAAAAAACTTCCGGAGTGAATTAATTCCTCCGGAAATCCCGTTTATAATCAAGCCAAGGCAAATCAAAGGGCCGAATGGCAAGAACCATATAAGAATCTGTAAAAGAAAAATCCCTGCAAATACTTCTAAAATACTCAATATAAAATTAATAAGAAGATTTATTTTAGTTTCTGGTCTTCTGTAATTGTTTGAACTGTAGTTAGAGTTATAGTATCTTCTGTATTCATTGCCAGTAGAATTAGAACCAGAATTAGCACCAGAATTAAACCACTGCCAGAAGGCATCTTCCGTCTGATAAGAGTTATTTGAATTGTATGAATTGTAAGTATTCTGCTGTCCCCATGTATTTGACGAATAAGAATTAGAAGAAGAGCCAAAGCGATCGTAGGAGGCCCTTTTCTTTTCGTCTCCTAAAGTATCATAGGCTTCAGAAATAAGTTTAAACTTTTCTTCTGCAGCTTTGTCGTTTGGATTGCGGTCAGGGTGATATTTAAAAGCCAAATTTCTGTAAGCTTTTTTAATTTCTTCCTGTGAAGCCGATTTCTGTATACCTAAAATTTCGTAATAGTCTTTCACGCACACTCCTCAATATTAAAATAACTAATTTAAATATGAGTTACAAGGAAAAAAATCTACTTAAATAAATTATCTTTAAGAATAACCCAGGTAGCTCCTTTTCCGCCTTCATTATATTCCGGATGTCCAGAAGTTCCCAGTCTCTTATCCTGTTCAATAAATTTTCTTACCAGTTCACCAAGAACGGGATCGGTTCCGTGAGTATGTATTCCTTTTCCGTGGACTATCATTATTTTTTTTATTTTACGAACCTGACAGTCTGTAACAAAAGCATTCAAACGGCTCCATGCTTCTTCCTGCTTTAATCCATGTAAATCGATTCTAGCTTCACACTTTAAACGAACAAGGCTTGAACGGCTCTTATAACGCTCTCTTGCTTCTTCCTGCTCATTCAGGGAATCTTTATCAACTGTACCATAACGGCGGAGCCAAAGTTCCATAGGGTTTATTTTACGATCTCGCTCGGCATTGTAGTCAAAACCTTCCCGCATTTTTTTCAAAGCTTTTTCTTCTGCTGTTGGGGCATTTGCTTTCTTATGAGAAACAGTATTTTTTCCACTTTCTTTCTGCCGTCGAATTTCTTCCTTCTGCTGATTTTCCCATTGATTTAAAATATCACCAAAATCCATAGCAACCTCGATTATTCATCTATAAAAATAACTTTATCTTCTGTTACCCAACCACCAGAATTTCCGAATTGAACATATACCCAGCCACCATTTCGGTGTTCTATTCTTACTCTCTTTCCACTTTCTATAGATGAAGATGTACTGGAAACTTTTTCAGGAACAGGGCTTACTTCTCCACCTTTAAAAATTGCATAAGGGGTCAAAATCAAAACAGAAGTTATGATTGTAGAAACCAGAAAAAGTATTGAAAAAACTGAAAAAATAATTA
Organism: Treponema sp.; assembly: GCA_024693045.1. Lineage (GTDB taxonomy): Bacteria > Spirochaetota > Spirochaetia > Treponematales > Treponemataceae > Treponema_D. The sequence goes on along the minus strand of JAILLQ010000019.1, from coordinate 51,375 downwards.
TTCCCTGTAACTTTTTCATAAAAATCATAAGTCCCAGGAGAAGTATAAAAATTATAAGCAATATTACAGATAATTTTACGGTGAAGTAAGTGGGTTCAAAAATGGTGTCATTCAAACCTAAGGAGTTTTCAAAGGATTTTCGTAACTTATAGGCCTTTGTAAATGGAATAGAATGTCTTTCTGTAGTACGAAGTTTTGCAATTCTTTCACAATTTTTTAGAGAAACAGTAACTTTTTCTGTTTTTTTTATTTTTTTGTTTTTCTGAGCAAAAGCATATCCAAATAATTCTTCCGCCTCATTTTCTGAAGAAGTTTGAATATCGCCTTCAAGAACATTTACCGGAGTCTGTGGGAGTGTTAAATCTACCCTGACCCCATTATAGGAAGTTGCAACAATATGAACGTCGGGAAGTTTTTGATCTCCGCTATAAAGTGGTTCCCATTCAAAACGCGCTACCGGTATTTTTTCCTCTGTAAATTCAGAAGAACGAAGCGTTCCTCGGGTTATATCAAAGCGCTCCAGTTCTCTAAAAAGAGCATTTTTTGGCACAGAATAGTTAAAAGAAACGATTTGAACTCCATACTGCAGATACACAGTAAAATTCACCGGCTGTCCGGCCTTTGTTGTAAAACGTTTCTTTGTTGATTGACCACCCCTTCTAGTCTGAATAAATTCTGAACCATCTTCAAATGCCACGACCAACTGAGGAAGGATATTTTTAGGATTTTCCAATATCACAATCGGCTCGAAAGGTAGATAATACAGGTGATTATTCAAGTAAACCTTTAAGGAACTAAGTCGATACACTCCAGAATCAGCAAAGTTTAACCAGAGTTCAATTTTTGTTCCGGTTTCAGAATCTGAATATTCTGAGCGACGAAGAGAAACAAAATTTACGCCATTAGGCAAATCCGGAATCTGAGCCTGAACATTTTCTGATTTGATATAAGGAATCTTTAATTCAAAAGCACAATCTGTTCCACTAAAATTATTTTTGTTTACTGCAGAAACAGTCAATCCCTTAATAATATTATAAGTAAGTCTCTGAGCAAAAAGATTCTGACTCGTCAAAAGAATAAGAATCAGAGAAAGACCTGCTTTTAGTAATCCATTGTTGAAGTTGATTTTTCTGTTTTTTCGCTGTTTTTCCATTGTCTTTTATCATACTCCCTAATTCGTTCAAAAATTGCCTTTTCCAGCGTATCCGAATCATTCGTTTCACTTACTTGAGAAATACCGTTTTCCTTTGCACGGGCTTCTTTTTCGGAGTTTTTCAAAGAAAGTTCCAGATTGATTTTTGCATTTATCTTTGAACCGTCTATTTTCATCGCTTCTCTAAAATAGTGGGCGGCACTTTCAAAATCTCCCTTTCTGTAAGCGATAATACCACAGTTATAAAGTGTGGCATATTTTACAGAAGAATCCGCATTGTCAACAATCTGAGCAAAACGCTCTAAAGCAGCATCATTTTCATTTTGAGAAAGATAGGTTACAGCCAAATCATAAACTGCATACTGTTCCAAGAGTTCGTCGCCAATTAAGTCGGCTTCATAAGCAGTTTGAAAAAAGCCTGCAACAGAGTCATTGTATCTCTGCTGATACCAGTTCCATGTGCTCTGAAGAATTGTTCCAGCCCCGGACACTCTTTCTTTGCAGGAAGTCAGCATTAGGAGCAGAAAAATAATTGAAACAGTTGAATGTTTATGAAGACGAGAAGCAATTCCATCGGGATTCAGTTCGCTTATGATAAAACCTAAAGCCAGGAAAAATATTCCAATTCCTAAAAATATTTTGTAACGCTGAACAGGTTTTAATTCATAAGTAACAAAAAATTCGTCGTTTTTTTCATCTGCATCTGAATAAATATTTGTATTTTCTGTTTTCTTTTTTATAGATTCCAAAAGTTCCAAGGCTGAACCAGGTTCTGTTGCATCAATATAAGAAACCTGCAAATCAGAAATATGACTTGCAGCATTCTTCTTCATAACAGAGGCACAAGCCTTCTTTAAATTTTCCAGACGGAGAGCTGTCATAACGGGAGTTTTACCATCTCCAGAAATGATTTTGCTTTCTCTTTCACTCCCAAAACCTATTAAAAAAACTGATACACCGCTTTTAATACATTCTGAAAGGGCACTTTCTAAAAGACCATCCGTTTCATCTCCGTCTGTAAAAAACCAGATTGTATTAGCCTGACTTGAATTAGCAGGAAAAGATTTTAATGCGGCTTTTAATCCTTTTCCGAGACTTGTACCTACAGAACTCATCAATTGAGGTGAAAGAGAATCCAAAAGGGTATCGACAACCGATCGATCTTCTGTAAGTGGAACAAGAACAACCCCGTCACCTTTTGCGACTACAACAGAGATTGCCGTTCTATCCATGTGAGAAATGAGCATAGAAGCGTATTTTTTAGCGGCTTCAAGTCTGGAAATTCCTCCAGGAGCGTCTTCTGCCTGCATACTGTAAGAAATATCAAAAACTAAAGAAACCGCTTTTCCGCTCTTTTGAACAGGTTCAAGATAAGTTCCCCATGAAAAACCAGCATAGGCCAAAACAAGCATTACCCAGAAAAGCATCATGCAAACACTTTTTAGGGCAATTGTTATCGGGAAACGCTTTATTCTTTTTGCTTCTATGGAATCTTCTTCCTTTATAGTAATCTTGTTATAAGATTCGATTACTTTCATGTACTTAATAATTGCAAATATCGAAGCAGGTATTAAAAGCAAAAGACCATACAAAGCTTCTGGGCGCTGACAAGTAAAATTCATTAGATAAACTCCTGTAAACAAAGGCTTCGAATAAACCAACTGAAGGCAAAAAGAATGCCTGCAATAAGAATCAGTGTATCGTAGAATTCGTAATTAACAGTTTTTGAATGATAGGTTTGAACAACTCCCTGATTTTTTATGATAACAGAAAGAGCTAAAGAAAAATCACCGGTAGATTGAATTTCAAAAAATCTTCCACCGCCAATTTGAGAAATAGACCTGAGAGCAGAAATGTCAAAAGTAGAATTAAGAAAACCTGAATAAGATTTTCCAGAAATAGGATCTACATATTCAATTGGAACAGTTCCGTCAGTTCCTACCCCTAGAGTGTAAACAGTGATGTTATTTTTATAGGCCAGCTCTGCAGCTGTTTCAGGATGAATTGAACCGGCATTGTTTTCACCGTCAGTTATCAGAACTATGCATTTTTTTGGCGCGGCAGAACTTACCATATGAAAAACTGCAGTTGAAAGACCTGTTCCAATAGCAGTACCGTTTCCTAAATAACCTAGTTTAATATTTTTAAGGCGTTCCATAAAAATACTTTTATCTACAGTCGGAGGAATTACAATCGAAGCTTCCTCTCCCATTGCTACAACACCAAAAGAAGCTCCAGGATTATCGTTTACCAAATCAATAACAGCTTTTTTTGCAACATCAAGGCGAGTTACAGCTCCTATATCTTTTGCAGCCATAGAAGGACTAACATCAATTACAAACATAACATCCGTACCGCGGGAAGTATAAATGCGTTCCTGCCGGTAAAGTACTGGATCTGCGAGGGCAAGTACTGCAAAGAAAAAAGCTAGTACTGCAGATATCCTGGAAAGCATTGAAGCAAAATTTCTTGTCTTTTTTTTCCATGAAAAAGTCTTTCCATTCCAATCAGAAATTGTTACAAGAAAAGCCATTCTAGAAAAAAAACCACTTTTTCTAAGCAGATAAAGAACTGGGATAAAAAGTAAAAGTAAAAAGGCTGCAGGATTATGAAAATCTGGCATTATCTTCCCCTCTCAAATAATCTGATTATTGCCCGAGAAGTATCTATTTTTTCCTGGCGTTCACCTTCTTTTAGAGAAGCCGCATAGTTTTCTTCAGGGAGTTTTTTTGATTCAACAGAATTTCTAGCAAAACGTATATAATCCATGCGGATAAAGATTTCTACAATTGCTTCGAGATTATCAATTACAAATCCATCAAGAATTCCACTTGTAGCCCGATAAAAAGCTTCAGCAAACTGATTTGTAGATAATGAAAAAAAGTTTATACCTAAACGAACAGTAAGATATTCGCGGAAGATTTTTTGAATAGCAGAACAAAAGGCAATGTCATTTAATTTTGAAGAATTCTTTTCAAGCTTTTTCAACTGTCGTAAAGCTTTTCTTGAACTTTTTACATAGCGCCGAATAGTTCGATGAGCCTTTATTTTATCGGAAAAATCCTGCCAGCGAATTGCAAAATGAACTGCAAAAATCAAAAGGGCAAGTAATAATACTACTGATGCATAAACAAAATAGATTGTTCCTGGGAAAAGCAAAGGTGAGGCAAATGGTCTTAAAGAAGTATCATCGTCTGATAAAATAGAACTGATTTCAATTATTTCAGGATCAATTTCAAATACAACATTTCCATTTCCAAAGACAAGGGAGTACAAATCAAAAGCCGGAAGATCTAATGGACCTGTTTTCCATGGTATAAAAGTTATAATAACCGTATAGAGAGGACCGTTTCTCTGCAAAACAGCATTTAATATGGTAAAATTTTTGTTATCAACAGAAAAATTAAACTTGTCGGAGTTAAGTTTTTTTTCTACAAGAAGTTCTTCATCTGGGAAAAAATCAACCCCGGAGCGAAAGGTATAATGAAGATCAGCAATATCCCCTACATAAAGCCTTTTTGGCATAACCAACTGTTGTACTTCAGACTGAGCAAAGGCAGAAAGAGAAAAAGAAATAAAAAACAGAAGAAAAATAATTTTTTTCATTTTCCAGCACCTCTTACAGGCGAAGAATATTTAAAACGAGAGGCAAAAAAATCAGTTAATTTTCTTACTGCATCTTCTTCAGTAGAAATAGAAAAATAGCGGGCTCCATGTCGGATACAATAATTTTCTAATTTTGAACTTCTTTTCCTGTAATCATCTCTCCAGGCAGACTTAAATATAGAAGAAAGTGTTGGAAGTACCAGCCGTTTACCACTTTCGCTGTCTACAAAAGGAACTGTACCCATTGCAGGAAGTTCCCAGTCGGTTGAATCTGTTACTTGAACAGCAACAACATCATTTTTTTGTGAAAGAATTTTAAATGGCTCTTCCCAACCGCTGCTTCTAAAATCAGAAAGAATAAATACAAGAGAATGGTGTCGAAGTATCTTAGCGGCTCCACTTAGGGCATTTCCCATTACAGAACCCCTTTCTATATGCTCTACTTCGTCTAGTTTTGTTAGAAGATGCATAGACTGACTTCGACCAGCTTCTGGTTTTGAGGAAAAATGTATTTTACCATCAAAGAAAACTGCTCCAACAGGACTGTCGTTCTGTTCCGCTGCCAGTGTTAAAAGAGCGGCTACTTCTGCTGCTGTTTCGTATTTTACACGTCCTTTTGAACCTATAAACATAGAAGAAGACCTGTCCACAATCAAAAAAATCTGTAGTTCCTGGTCTTCTTCAAACATTTTGACATAGGGTTTTCCCATTCGTGCGGTTACATTCCAGTCTATTGACCTTACATCATCTCCACGCAAATATTCGCGTACTCCAGCAAATTCAATTCCCTGGCCATGATAAAGCGAACGAAATCCGCCCGATTTCATTGAATCCGCCAGATGTCTTGCACAAACGCGCAAATAACTTGCCTTTTGAGAAAGAGAATCTCTAGAACCTGCAATAAGATGCTGCATATAAACTACCTATCACTTTTATTATTACCCAAACCCCTAGTCCCTCTTACAGAACAAGTTCTTCAGTTTTCGTCAGGAAACTGATTAGAGCCGTAGAACAAGTTTGCTACTTCAGAACTGATATTCCGGCTCTAAGCTCCCAGAACAAGTTCTTCAGTTTTCTCTAGAAAACTGATTAGAAGCGTAGAACAAGTTTGCTCTTTCAGAAGATGTTATTCCTCTCCCCAGAACAAGTTCTTCAGTTTTCTCCAGAAAACTGATTAGAGCCGTAGAACAAGTTTGCTCTTTCAGAAGATGTTATTTCGGCTCTTGGAACAAGTTCTTCAGTTTTCGTCAGAAAACTGATTAGAAGCGTAGAACAAGTTTGCTCTTTCAGAAGAGGTTATTCCGCTTCTAAGGTACCGGAATAAAATCCAAAATCTTTGCTATAATATCATCAGCACTGATGCTGTCGGCGGCAGCTTCATACGAAAGAACTACTCTGTGCCTTAATACTAATGGAACAACAGCTTTTACATCTTCAGGAAGAACAAAAGAACGACCAGCCAGCAAAGCTTTTGCCTTTGCACACTGCAAAATAGCAATTCCTGCTCGAGGAGATGCCCCAAAAGTAATGTAACGGGTTATATCATGCTCAGACTGCTTTTTTTCTGACTTTCTTGTAACAGAAATAATCTGAACTATGTATTCTACAATTTTATCATCACAAACAATCTGATTATTCAATTCTCTAAAACGAATCAAATCCTTTGCTGACAGAACCTGATTTACAGGAACCTTAGAAGCTGCCCCCTGGGTTTTTACAATCTTGATTTCATCTTCTGCAGATGGATATGACAAAGTAAGTTTCAAGAGGAAGCGGTCTAATTCAGCCTCTGGCAGATTATAGGTACCTTCCTGTTCAATAGGGTTCTGAGTTGCAAGAACGAAGAAAGGTTCCGGCAATTTATAAGAATCTTCACCGATTGTTACCTGTTTTTCTTCCATCGCTTCCAGCATTGCTGACTGAACTTTTGCTGGAGCACGGTTGATTTCATCAGCAAGAACCACATTTGAAAAAACTGGTCCCTTACGAACACTAAAGGAACCTTTAGCCTGTTCATAAATCAAAGTTCCGCTCACATCAGCAGGCAGCAAATCAGGTGTAAACTGGATACGCTTAAAATCCAAACCACTAATTTCTGCAAAAGTTTTTACAGCCAAAGTCTTTGCAAGACCCGGAACGCCTTCAAGCAAAACGTGTCCGCCAGCAACAAAGGCTATCAAAATTCCTTCAACCAGTTCTTCCTGGCCAATAAGGCGTTTCTTTGCTTCCTGGCGACATTTTTCTACTAGACTGCGAACATTTTCCAATTCAACTTCGTTTATGTTATTTTTTTCCATTTTTAATCCCGAAATTGCATAAATATACAATTAAAAGCGTAATTTCATTGACAATAAATCGTCATTTCAGAATAATTCAATTTATCATGTTGAACCCTTTAGCACAAGAATTAAACGATTTATTAAAAGACACATCAGCAGAAGCTCTCTTCTCTGATTTAGGAAAACGAATTTACTTCCCACGAGGAATCATTTCTCAGGGTGGCGAAGCAAAACAAAAAGCAAGCGTTGCAAACGGCACAATCGGTACAACCGTAATTAACGGAAAACCAGCTATTTTGCCTTCAGTTCAGAAATGGGCTCCTGAAATGACCTCTAGTGAACTTGTTGCTTACGCTCCAACAGCAGGTATTCCTGCAATTCGCGAAGCATGGAAACAGAAGCAGATTAAAAAGAATCCTTCTCTTGCAGCTAAAAAAACATCTCTTCCAGTTGTTGTTCCTGGTCTTACAGCAGGTCTTTCATACATTATGGACCTTTTTGTAGACGCAGATAAACCAATGCTTGCTCCAAACCCAAGTTGGGATAACTATGTACTTATCGCAGAAGCTCGACGCGGAAGTGAATTTCATCAGTTTGACATGTTCAAAGATGGAAAATTCGACATTGCTGCACTTGAAAAAGCAGTAAAAGAGGAAGCAAAAAAATACAGTTCCGTTCGTCTCATTTTGAACTTTCCACAGAACCCATCTGGATACAGTCCTACAAAGAGCGAAGTAAAAGAACTCTGCCGAATCCTTAAAGAAACTGCAGACAGCGGTGCTAAAATCATGGTGATTTCTGATGATGCTTACTTCGGTTTGAACTATGAAGATGACATTGAGCCTGAAAGCCTTTTTGCCCACATTGCAGATTTACATGAAAACATTCTTGCGGTAAAAGCTGACGGACCAACAAAAGAAGATTTCGCATGGGGTCTTCGCTGCGGATTCCTTACATTCGGATGTAAAGGCTTTACGGATTCACAGTATGAAGCTCTTACAAAAAAACTTATGGGCGTTATCCGTTCTTCAGTTTCTTGTGCTGCAACTCCTTCACAAAACCTGATACTCAAATCTTTCCAGGATCCAAACAATGATGCTGAAAAAGAAGCTTTCAGAAAAGTTCTTGAAGGTCGCTATAAGGTTGTAAGAAAATTTGTTGATACTCACAAATGCTCTGGACTTGAAGCTCTTCCTTTCAACTCTGGTTACTTTATGTCATTCCACACAGTAGGAATCAACGCAGAAGAATTACGCCAGAAACTTTTGAATGAAAAAGGAATAGGTACAATTCAGATTGATTCATGCACACTCCGCGTAGCATTCTCTAGTATAGAAGAAAACCTTATTGAAAAGGTTTATACAGAAATATATAACACAGCAGAGGAAATGAAGCGTGCTTAGAAAATCATTGCTGTCAGTTCTTAGTCTCCTTATACTTTTCGGACTATTTGTTTCCTGTGATTCTAAAGTCCAGGAAAAGCGTCTGGTTATATGGACCGACAGCAGTGAAATGGCACCTTTCCTTGAAATCTACAACCGCGACCACAAAACAAAGGTTGTTCTTGTCTACAAGGATAACCTTGCAGCCAGCATTCCTCCTGTAAGAGATGAACTTCAGCCGGATTTGATAATAGGAAACTGGCTTCGAAATTCCCGCATAAAAAAAACATTCGAACCTGTAGATTTCCTTTTTGAAAGAAAATACATTTCATCAAACTTTTTTTACAAAAGCTTACTGGACGCAGGAAAAATAAAGCATTCGCAATATCTTTTACCTGTTTCATTCAATCTTCCTGCTATTATTTTTTCCCGGGAAAACACTTCTAAACTTGAAAACTCTTATACTATTTCTCTGGAACAGCTCAGAAATGCCGGGGCTGAATTTAATACAAAAAATAAAAAAGGGGCCTACACGGCTATAGGTTTTGCACCTCAGAGCAGCAGTAATTTCATGTTCACTGTTACTCAAGTGAAAGGTTCAAATTTCAGGGAAGAAAAAAACGGATCATTTTCATGGGATCAGGACCAGTTGCAAAAATCAATTTCATTTCTGAACCAATGGATTTCAGAAGAAAATACAAGTACCCAAACAGAAAGCGATTTTGTCTACAAGTACCTTTCTGTAACAGATGATAAAAAAGTAACTGGGGGCAGAACTTTATTTGCATACACCACAAGTGATTCTTTATTCACTATGACACCAGAACAACTGGAAAAAATTGACTTCCGCTGGCTGGAATATGAAAATCTTATTCCTGTGGATGATTCTATAAAAATGCTTGGAATATATAAAAAATCTTCACAGCAAGCAGAAGCTTCAGATTTCATTTCAACCTTTTTCAGTTCTGAAATGCAGAAGAAATTCCTTGAGCGTAAAACCCAAATCAAAGCGGATAACAGGGATTTTGGATTTTTCGGCGGTTTTTCTACTGTAAGAGACGTAACAGAACATATTTTGCCAATTTATTACACAACTTTACTTTCTAACATTCCTGAAGCAGGAACATTCTGCGTATATCCTAGAAAACCAGAAAACTGGGAACACATAAAAGAAAGGGTTGTACTGCCATTTATTGAAGAATCTGTTGCTGGTATTCCTGGTAAAAAAGTTCAGACAATCGAAGAACGCTATTCAGATTTAAAGAAACTGGGCTATTAATTATATTTCTTAAAAAATTACTGTAAACATTTTTTTTCAATCTCCGATTATCTAAATGTAGGAGGTTAATATGTCAGTCTCATTAAACAGTTATAACAGTATTGCCTCATCTTCAAGCAAACTCTACGTTCCTGTTAGCAAGAGTGCACTTTTATATTCTCACTTTGAGCATGTTTCTGGATTCGTTGCGAATAAGGGGCAGCACGGAGTATCTGTTTCAAAAATTCAGATTTTGAACACTTTGATAGACCACCTTTCAGCAGTAAAAAGCGGAAAACAGCCGGCAGCTGTAAAAAATGCAAGTCCTGAACAGATTGATGCAATGATTGATAACTACCAGACACAGATTCGACAGGCTGTAAAAGCTGCCGAAGTTATGCCTTACGCAGCAGCAGGGGCTCGTCCGGAAGCAGGGGCTCTTTTTAGTCTTAACGCCTAAAATTTTGAACAGTACTTTTTTCTCTTAATCTGGTTATATCCAAAGCTGGTGATTTTTTATATTTTTATAATATCAAAAATCACCTGTTTTTTTTGGAGAACACTAATGAAAAAAACTACTTTATTTTTATTGTTGAGCTCACTCATTTTTCTTCTTTCTCTAACCTCCTGCCAGAAAAAAGAAGAACTACATATCTATTCAATAATCCATGAAGAAGAAACCCAGGCCCTCTGCGACTTATTTACGAAGAAAACTGGGATTCCTGCAACCTTTTTAAGAGCAACTACCGGAGAACTTGTAAACCGAATCATTGCCGAAAAAGATAATCCGAATGCCGACATTTTGCTTGGTGGAGCAAGTTCATACCACATACAGGCAGCTGCAGAAGGTGCCCTGGAAGCATACATTTCACCACTAGCAGAAAAAGTCCCTGATTTCGCACATTCTGCTGACGGCAAATGGACAGGCTTTTGCCTTCTTACACTGGGTATTGGAATAAATACAAAAAGATACCAGGAAAAGTTTCCTGAAATCAAAATACCACAAAGCTGGGAAGATTTAATAAATGAAGAATACAAGGGAGAGATAGTCCTTACAAATCCAGTTGCATCTTCAACAGCCTATCTTTTTGTACAGAATCAGCTTCAGCGTTTGGGCCAGGAAAAGGGTTGGGAATATCTTTTAAAGCTTGCCCCTCTTGTGGGACAATTTCCAGATTCAGGCTCTGCACCTGCAAAACTCATTGGAACAGGAGAATATGCAATTGGGATTTCTTACCTTCACGCCCTTTCTAAATACAAGTCAGAAGGTTTTGATGTAGAACTTATTGCTCCTCCCCAATCAGTTGGAGACGTTGACTGCATTGCCATTACAAAAAATGCAAAGCACCTGGAATACGCAAAAAAGTTTGTTGACTTCATGCTTTCCGCAGAAGCCCAGACTCTTATGAGTTCAATAGATTTTACTATTCCAGTAAATCCTGATGCTAGCCCTGCAAAAGGCTCTCTTTCTGTAGAAGACATAGACTTAATTGATTTTGATTCTAGACTTGCAGCAGAAGAAAAAAATCAGGTACTCGAAAAGTGGTCTGTTTCTGTAAAATAATTAAGTAGAAAATACGTTGAATATGAAGAAAATCGACTTTAGAAAAAACAGCCGTTCTCTACTTGCAATATGGCTTTTACTTCTCGGCTTTTTTGCCCTTTTTGTAGCCTTTCCTCTTGTATGTGTTTTGATTTCAGCAAGACCAGAAGATTTTAAAGCCGTTTTTTCTTCACACATTTTCAGACAGGCAATGCGTAACACTCTTCTTGAATGTATAGCCTCTTCTAGCCTTTCTGTACTTACCGGTTATATTTTTGCCTATGCCATAATAAAAGCAAGAGTCCCGGGAAAAAAGTTTTTTGCCTCGATTCCATTAATCCACCTGATGACACCACCCTTTGTCGGAGGCCTTTCTTTCATTCTCTTGATTGGACGCCAGGGCTTTATTACAAAAACACTTTTAGGGCTTGATATTTCTCTTTACGGCTTTCCTGGACTTCTAATAGCACAAACATTAAGTTTCTTTCCCCTTTCATATTTAATCTGCCTGCAAAACTTAAGTGCTATAAATCCAAACCTGGAAGAAGCTGCTAGAAGTTTAGGTGCAAACAATAAAAAAATATTTTTTACAATTACTCTACCCCTTTCAATTCCTGGAATTCTTTCATCTTTTCTTTTTATAGCTGTAAATGTACTTAGTGATTTTGGAAATCCATTAATTGTAGCAGGAAGATTCAGAGTTCTGGCAGTTGAAATCTATAACCAACTTACCGGCTGGCTGAATTCAGGAAAAAGTGCCGTACTCGGAATAATACTCGTTATTCCCTCTGTTATTTTATTTCTTTTGCAGAACAGACTTCTAAAAAAGCAAGGAAGTAAAATTGCAATAAACACAGGAAAACTCACTATAAGAGATTCTTCTTCCGGTAGACTGGCAGATTTTTTTCTAAGTGCCTTTGTATACTTCATTTCACTCTGCGTTCTGCTCCAATTTATAGCAATTATTGCCGGAAGTTTTCAAAAACTATGGGGTATAAATATGCAATTAACTTTTGAACACATAAAAGTTGCTCTTTCCGGTCGCTATTCAAAAGGAATAATAAATTCAGTCTTATACTCTATTGTTTCAGCAGCTTTAGGAACAGCCATAGCCTCATTTACTTCGTATATCGTACACAGAACTGATGCTCCTTTACGAAAGACTCTGGATTCCTTTGCTCAACTTCCTTCTGCTATACCAGGAACTCTTTTAGGACTTTCAATCTTAACTGCATCTCAAAAAGTCTCTTTTAAAAATTCAAGTGCACTTATAATTATTGCAATGACAGTAGCTTTTTTGCCATTCAGTTACAGAATAGTAAGCCAGTCGTATTCTCTGTTACGAAAAAGTCTGGATGACGGAGCCCGTTCTTTAGGTGCAAACCAGTTTTTCACTTTCGTGAGTATAATAATTCCTCTTAGTAAAACAGGAATTTTCAGCGGTTTTTTATACGCCTTTATCCGGGGGGCAGGAACTCTAAGTGCTGTAATATTTTTAGTTTCGTTTAATACTCCCCTTGCTTCAATTAACATTGTAAACCTTGCTGAACAGGGAGACTGGGGAAATTCTGCTGCCCTCGCCCTACTTCTTACTTGTATTACATTTACAATTCTGGCTTTGGGAACATTCATTACCAAAAAACGCCTAAAAATAATGAGGTAAATAAAAATGAAGCTTCTTGAATTGAAAGACATTTGCTTTTCTTATAAAAAAACACAGGTTATCAAAGATTTTTCCCTTTCGGTTGAAGAAGGAGAATTTACCACTCTACTAGGTGAAAGTGGCTGCGGCAAAACAACAATTCTTCGCCTTATTTCTGGTTTTCTAAATCCTAATCAGGGGAAAATTATAATCAAGGGTCAGGAACAAAATGGCATTCTTCCAAACCGCAGAAAGATTGGTATGGTTTTTCAGGATTACGCTCTTTTTCCTCATCTTACGGTAGAAGAAAATCTTCTTTACGGTTTAAAACTTAAAGAAAATGCACGCAGGCAAAAAGAAAAAAACATGGAACTTGTCTTAAAGAGTGCAGAAAATCTTGAATTAACAAATCTTCTAAAGCGCTATCCTTCAGAACTTTCCGGTGGTCAGCAGCAGAGAGTTGCCTTGGGGCGAGCCCTGGTTCTTGAACCTGAACTCTTACTTATGGACGAACCACTTTCTTCCCTGGACACAAACCTAAGAATCAAAGTTAGGGAAGAATTAAAAGAAATTCAGGAAAAATTAAAGATAACAACTGTTTATGTTACCCATGACCAGGAAGAAGCTTTGAGTCTTTCTGATAAAATTGCCCTTATGCAGAAGGGAAAAATCATTCAGTATGACGAACCGCAAAAAATTTACTTTGAACCAAAAAATCTCTTTGCAGCAAGCTTTGCCGGCAGAACAAACATTCTTGAAAAAGAAGGTAAAAAATTTCTTGTTCGCCCTGAATGGATTTCACTAAATTCAGACAAAGGAAAAATAAAGGCAAAAGTTTTAAGCAGGACTTTTTTTGGCGACCGTTTCCGCTACAAAATCGAAATGGAAAATTCAAAAGAAATTACAGCCTATAGTCAGAGCACTGAAAAAGTATTTGAAGTGGGACAGGAGATTTTCATGACTTTCAAGAGAGAATGGCAAATAGACTTTTAAAAGAATTTACATTGTCTATTTTTTTCCCTGATTGCAACTTTCCCCAGTCATTTCTATAATGATTTTATGATTACTTTAAACATCGCAATCTTAGTTATTGGTTTTATTTTCCTTGTAAAAGGAGCTGATTTTTTTGTAGATGGCAGTTCTGCAATTGCTCGCCTATTTAAAATTCCTTCCGTTGTAATAGGTCTTACAATCGTTTCCTTTGGAACCAGTCTTCCTGAACTTGCGGTAAGTTTAACATCTGCCATCAAGGGTGTAGAAGGAATCGCATTCGGTAATGTTGTCGGTTCTAATATCGTAAATCTTATGCTGGTTGCCGGACTTGCAGCAGCAATCTCTCCAATGAAAGTTGAAAAATCCCTCATGCATAAAGATTTTCCCTATTCAATACTTATTACAGCAGCACTATTCTTTCTGCTTTCTGATGTAAAACTTTCAGGTGCAGAGCAAAATGTAATTTCCAGAGCAGACGGGCTTGTACTCCTGTCCTTCTTTATAATCTTCATGTTTTCTACCGTTTCATACACATTAAAATCACAGTCAGAAGACACTAGTGATGAAGATGAAGAAAAACCTTCTGCCGTAAAAAGTACAATTCTTACAGTAATCGGACTTGCCGGTGTAATAATCGGAGGTCAAGCCGTTGTAAAAAGTGCAAGATTTATAGCGGAAGCCGCAGGAATGAGCGAAACCCTTATCGGACTTACAATCGTTGCTTTTGGAACCAGTCTTCCTGAACTTGTAACAAGTATTATTGCAGCCAGAAAAGGTGAAAACGACATCGCCATGGGTAATGTAATCGGCTCAAATATTTTTAATATTCTTTTTATCCTTGGGCTTTCAACCACTGTAAAACCATTGCTTCTCGACCAGTTCTGCACAATAGATACCTTACTTTTGCTTGCTGCAAGTTCTCTTGTATGGCTTCTGGCTCGTCCTAAATACAAACTTTCCCGCTTTGCCGGAATTCTAATGGTTCTGCTCTACTGTGCTTACGACGCCTACATTTTTATTCGGTAATTGAAACAGACTCTTAAAAATGCTAGTATTACAATACTTTCCCACTTAAAAGAGGTTTTTTGAAAAATGCCGTATTCAGAACCAACTGATCTTGCGATTATAGCATGCCCTGGCGGAGAAGCCTTTGCAGATGCTGTAATCACACATTTAAAACACATGTACAAACATCGTTTTACTCTCAAAAACGATGCCATTTCAAAGCGTTATGACCTTACAAAAGAAGATCTTATCAAGGACATCAACTTAAAGAATGATCTTGAAACTTCTGACCTTGTAATCCGTGGCGCAACTGACAAGTACCGTCCACCAGTTTTCAAAGTAGACACAACATTTACTTACTTTGCTAATGGTGAGTTTAAGACAGAAATCAATGAATCTATCCGAGGCAAAGATTTATTTATCTTCCAGGATGTAGAAAACCATGAAGTTCTGAATTTGAACGGTGGAAAAACAAAACTTTCACTTTCAGTAAACGACCACCTTATGTGCCTCTTGAACACTATCGATTCTGTTCGCCAGGCAGGTGCTTCAAAAATCACTTTAGTTGTACCAGTTTACCCATACAGCCGCCAGCATAAAAAGAAGGGCCGAGAAGGTCTTGCAGCTGCTATGCTTGGTCATGTTTATGAAATGCTTGGTGTTTCAAGAATTATTACATTAGACATCCATAGCCGAGAAATCGTAAACGCATTCAATACAATCAATCTTGAAAATCTTCACGCTTCATACCAGATTATCCGCGAATTGAGCAAAGTTGTTGATTTAACAGGAAAAACAGAAGATATGGTTGTTGTAAGTCCTGATACAGGTGCTATCGACCGTAACAAGTTCTACGCTTCTGGACTAAAACTTCCTCTTGCAATGATTTACAAGGAACGCGACTACTCTGTAGTTACAATGAACGCAAAAGATACAAATATCAAATCTGTAAAACTCTTAGGCGATGTAAAAGGTAAGGTAGCATTCCTTGCTGACGATATGCTGGGAACAGGTGGTACTCTTCTTAAGGCTATGAGCTTCCTTAAGGACAACGGTGCTACAAAAGTTATCGCTGCAATCAGCCTTCCATTCTTTACAGGTAACGCAATCGAACTTTTCGATGAAGCATATAAAAAGGGACTTTTCTATCGCGTAATCGGTACAAACGCCGTTTACCATGAAGAACTCCTGAAAAAGGAATGGTACATTTCAACAGATGTATCAGGTCTTTTTGCAAATGTTATTACCCGCATACACCACAATCAGTCAATCGGTGATTTGCTTGATAACCGCAACATCATCGAAAAGATTGTAAAGACTCAGCAGGAAGGCGGCGACAAAGCAGCCGACAATAAATAAACCTTGTCAAACGTCTTATGTGCAGACATTGGAACGACTTCGCTTAAAATTGCCCTAATTTCAGAGCAAGGCGAAGTCGTTTCATTTTGTAAACGCCCTTTGAATTTCCAGAAAAGCGACTATGTAGCAAATCAGTGGCTTCAGGCTTTTACCGGAGGAGGGGCGGAATGTATTCAAAAAACTGATGAAGAAGTCCTTGCAATCTGTATTTCAGGAAATGGACCAACATTAGTTTCCCAAAATGGAAGAACTCTTCTGTGGAACAGTATTCTTCCTTCCGAACTAAAACTTCCTTCAACAAAATCCCTTTTTCTTCCTCTTTTGGCTGCCTTTAAACATTTCTACAAGGATGAATGGAAAGGAAGCCCTCATATTTTTTCAGGCCCTGAATATCTTATCTATAAATTAACAGACAAGGCTGTAACAATTCTTCCAGAAAAAAGATTTCAGAATGCCTATTGGACAAGTGAAGAATTAAAAGCATTCGACATAGAAGAAGAAAAATTACCAGACTTTGTAGAACCAGGGTATTTTGCAGGAAAAACAACAGAAGAATGCAATAAGGTTCTTGGCCTAAAAAAAGCCATTCCAGTTTTCTGTGGGGGACCTGATTTTATTACAGCCTTAATCGGTACAGGATGTCTAAAAGCAGGTAAAATCTGCGACAGAGCAGGCTCCAGCGAAGGGCTCAACTTCTGCTCAGAAAGAGCCTTAAAATCTCCAAATCTAAGAACGCTACCATCTGTAATTCCCGGCCTATGGAATATTTCTTACATGATTCCAAAAAGCGGCAGCTTAATAACAGATTTTAAAAATGAAATCAGCTCCCTGGAAGAAAGGGAACTTTCCTATGAAGAAATAATAGACTATGCCTTTAACGACAAAAATAGTGAAGGCTGGAGAATTCTTTCGGAAATACTGGAAAATAATAAAAAAGGCTTTGAAGAAATAAAAGGGCTAGCAAATGAAGCTCAAATTCCATTTGACGACAAAGTTTTTATAACCGGGGGACAGGCAAAAAATCCCCGCTGGCTCAAAGAAAAAGCAAAAGTATTGGGAACAAGCATATGCCGGGGAAAAGTTTTTGACTCAGAACTTTTAGGAGATGCAATCATAGCCTTTACATCTCTTGGTTTATTCAATAGCTGGCAGCAAGGGGCCGAAAAACTGGTAAAAGAAAGAGACCTTTTTAGCCCAGAAAAAGAAAGTCCAGAAAGCTTTAAAGTTTTTTCAATACCAGAAAAATTGACAACGATTATCTTTGATATCGATTCGACCCTTTATACCAGTGCGGCCTATGCCTTTGAACAAGTTGATGCACAAATACGCTTTTGGGCAAAAAAACAGAATATCAGTGAAGCCCAGGCCCGAAACAAAATAAGCGAATTCCGCAGAAATTGGTCCAGCCAGCACTCTGGAAAAAAAATCAGCTTAGGGAATACCTTCACACACTTTGGGGTTACGATAGAAGAAAGTGTGCAAATGAGGCGTAATCTTTTAGAACCAAAAAACTTTTTGCATAAAGACCAAAGACTCATAGAGACAATCAAGGAATTAAAGAAAAAATACAAAGTAATTTGCGTAACGAACAATCCTGAATTACCAGCAAAAAAAACACTGGAAGCTTTAGGAATTTTAGAATTAATACCAGATGTAATAGGGCTCGACACATCAGGAAAATCAAAACCGGCCCGAGAGCCTTTCGAAATCGCACTAGAAAAGACTTCTTCAAAAGCAAATGAATGCATTTCTATCGGAGACCGCTACGACATGGATATTTCACTTCCTTTAGAGATGGGAATGGGAGGAATTTTAGTCAGCGGAGTAAAAGATGTTTATCGTTTACCAGAAATTTTAAGTAAAACTTTCCAAAATACATAAAGAGCAATACAATATTTAGGATATAAATATTAGAGGAATACAATGGAAAACAAAATCATCTTAAAAGCAGAAGACTTGGACGGGTATCTGACACAAGAAGATATGTCAGATTTAAAACGATTGGACGAAATGTTCAAAGAAACAATGCATTATTTTGAACCGGTGAATGAAGAAAAAATCATCGAAGGCTACGACAAAATGGGTCACGCCATGCAGGAAATATGCAAAAAGCATCCAAGAATCAAAGTATATTCCTTTGAAACAGAAAGAGTTGCCCAGGCTAGTGCCAGCCATGTAATTTCAAAACTCCGTGACGAAAACACAGATCACGCAGAATTTATGTACTACAGCCAGAGAGCTTACGAAATGCTTTTTAAAATGGCTTACACTAACGAAAAAACAGACCGCAAAGGTCATATAGTTGTAAAAACCCCTGTTACCTATCCGGTTCAGAATTACGCCGTTCACAAAATCCCTGATATTGACCACAAAATTGAAAATACAGTAATGTGCGTAATGCTTCGCGGAGCTCTTCTGCCAAGTATGATTGTTTCAAAAGAAATTGAAGAATTTTCTTCCCACAAATACTTAACTCCTTTTGCTCTTTTCAAAATCAGCAGAAATGATTCAAAAAATGAAAATAACATGGAATACGTTTTAGATTTGAACAAATCTTTCTTCAAATTAGAAGATTTAGAAGGCAAAGATTTGATTTTTGCAGATCCTATGAACGCTACTGGTGGCTCCCTTGTAACAGTTGTAAAATATCTGCACGATCAGGGAGTAAAACCAAAATCCATTGCCTTCTTCAATACTATTTCTACTCTAAAAGGCAGTATCCGTGTAACAAGAGCCTTGGAAAACTGTACCTGCTACACTTTGTGGATGGATCCTGTTATGAACGAAAAGGCTTATATTATGCCAGGTCTTGGTGATGCAGGTGACCGCTTGAACGGTTGCGACACTAAAGACAAGCCTAGAAATATTATGCAGCTTTTGGCGGATTACGGACACAACATTACCCGTCTTTATCGTTCCCAGATGTTCGAAATAGAAAGAACAGTTTTAGGTTAATATTCAAACTATTTTATGGAGTATATATGAATTTAATTTTCAACATTAAAGACCGACCAAGTCTTTTAAAAACTTTTCTTTTTGCCGTACAGCAGCTTCTTGCTATTATGGCAGCAACAATCGCCGTTCCTGCAATCGTAGGGCACGGACTTACAGCTTCCGCAGCTTTATTTGGAGCCGGTGTCGGAACTTTTATCTATCTGCTTTTTACTAAGAGTTCCAGTCCTGTATTTTTAGGAAGTTCATTTGCTTTTATCGGCTCCATGCAGAGTGCCTTTGCAGGTGCTGCCGCAATTTCAATCGGCTACTGGGGACTTATAATCGGTGCCATTATGGCCGGTCTAGTTTATGTAGTAATCGCAATTCTAGTAAAATTTTTCGGCGTAAAATGGATTGACCGCATAATGCCTCCTGTAATCATAGGACCTGTAGTTTCGATTATCGGTTTAAGCCTTTCCGGAAACGCAGTTGCTGACCTTATGAAATCAAGCGTAGAAGGCGGAAGCACATATGTTGCCCTTATCTGTGGACTTATTACACTTGCTGTAACAATGCTCTGCTCAACTTATGGCAAAAGAGCCGGCCGTCTAATTCCATTCATCATCGGAATCCTTGCCGGTTATGCAGCAGCTTCTATCTTTGCCCTTATCGGTCACCTTACAGAAAACCCTTCCCTCATCGTAATCAATTATGGAGCTTTGAAAGAACTCGATTTTGCTCACTTTTCCGGATACCTTTCACTTCCAAAGTTCACCTTCCTTCTTGGTGGAGAAGAAGGCTTTAAGGGCATAACAGCTTCTTATCTTCTGACAGTATTTGCAGCCTACGTTCCTGTAGCCTTTGTAGTTTTTGCAGAACACCTTGCTGACCACAAAAACCTTTCTGCAATCATCGGAACAGACCTTTTAAAAGAACCTGGACTTACACGAACTCTTTTAGGTGACGGTGTTGGAACAATGGTTTCTACTTTATTCGGCGGATGTCCAAATACAACCTACGGAGAATCAATCGGTTGTGTAGCAATTACAAGAAATGCTTCCACTATTACAATTTGGGGTTGCGCAATTCTTTGTATCATAGTCAGCTTGATAAGTCCTCTTGTAGCATTCCTTGAAACAATTCCAAACTGTGTAATGGGAGGCGTTTGTATCACCCTCTACGGCTTTATTGCAGTATCAGGATTCAAGATGTTCCAGAAAGTTGACTTAAACAAAAATAAAAACCTTTTCGTAGCAAGTGTTATTTTCATCACCGGCGTAGGTGGAATGATTGTAAGATTCGGAAAAGTAGAAATAAGAACAGTAGCCTGTGCATTAATCCTTGGCGTTCTCACAAATCTTATTCTTGGAAAAGAAAAAGAATAATTTTCTGAGCATCCATAAATACGACCCTGCCCTAAAAATATGAGGCAGGGTATTTTTTTGCCTACCTATTTTTACCGATTTACTGTAAAATCAAAATCATGGTCGACTTTAACGAAAATACAGTATACATTCTTGATTCATACGGATTAATTTTCCGCTGCTACTTTGCATTTATAAACCGTCCTCTTACAAATCCACAGGGCGACAATATAAGCGCACTTTTCGGTTTCTTTAGAAACCTTCACTTTATTTTAGAACACTACAAACCAGGCTATATTTTTGCCGCCATGGATTCCAAAACTAAAACCTTCCGCCACGAATTCTACCCTGAATACAAGGCTACAAGAAATAAAACGCCGGAAGACCTGCACGCCCAAATTCCATGGATTTCTGAAATTCTAGAAAAGCTTGGAATCCCTGTACTCCAGTGTGACGGCTATGAGGCAGACGACATAATAGCAACAGTTGCAAAAAAATGTCAGGAAAGCGGCCGCACCTGCCGTATCCTTTCCGGCGACAAAGACCTTATGCAGTTAGTTTGCGATACAACTCAAATCTTAAAACCAGACGCAGGAAGCGCATGGAAAATTACCGGGATTGAAGGCGTTGAAGCTGAATGGGGGGTAAAACCAGAACAATTGCTTGATTTGCTTTCCCTTTATGGCGACACCGCAGACAACATTCCTGGTGTTCATGGCGTTGGCGTAAAAACAGCCGCAAAACTACTTTCCGATTACAAAGATTTGGACGGAATTTACGCACATATCGACCAGGTAAAAGGCGCTATGCAGAAAAAGCTTATCGACGGAAAGGAAAATGCCTATTTTTCACAGAAACTAGTTCGCCTTTGTGACACAGTTCCGTGCAGCCAGATAGAAGATGCTCTAAATAACAAATCAAATTACCACTTTGCAGAAGCCTCTAAACTTTTGGCCCAATATGGAGCCTTTCAGGTTGCAAAGCAGTACAACGAACTGGCTTTAAAAAACGGAGAAAAAATTCAGGAGGGGGAAAGCCTTCCCCTCGGTTCAGCCACGGAAAATTCCGCGTCTTCACCTACCCCTTCTAGTGGGGACACCCCGCAACGCCCCCTTCATTCGACTTACAAAGACTTTTTTGTAGAAAATGCAGTAGAACTTTCAAAAATCAAAAAGAATTCCGGAAATTATTCTGCAATCAAAGATATTCCAACACTAAAAGACTTTGTAGACAAAGCCATTCAAGCAGGAAAGATTGCCTTTGACTGCGAAACAGACAGTCTGGACACAATAAATGCAAACATATTAGGCTTTTCACTCTGCTATCAGGCGGGAAGTGCAGTTTACATTCCTCTTTCATCAGGTCAAAACCTGTTTGAAGCAGATAATCTTTCTAAAGAAGAAGCTTTTTCTGAATTAAAAAGAATATTTGAATGCCAGAACCTTACAATCATAATGCACAACGGAAAATTCGACTTAAAAGTCCTTGCTTCCAACGGCCTTTTTGCAAACAAAAAAATCACTTTTAAGGCAAAACTTTTTGACACAATGATTTCTGCCTGGCTCATAAATCCAGAAAGAAACGGCCGTAATTCTTACAGTCTGGAAGGGCTTTCTGAGCTTTTATTAGGCTTAAAGGGCATTGAATTTTCCGACATCGTTGCAAAAGGACAAACTTTCTCTGACGTTCCTTTAGAAAATGCAGTTCCTTACGCTTCTGAAGATGCCGATTTTACCCTTCAACTTTGGCAAAAACTTTCACCAGAGTTAGATAATCAAGAGTATCCTCTAAAAAATCTGTTTGAAATTGAAATGACCCTTTTGCCAATTCTTGCAAATATGGAATTAGCTGGCGTTCACTTGGATTCCCAGGAATTAAATCAATACAATCAGGAATTATCCCAGGGGATAAAAAAAGCAGAAGAAGCAATTTATAAGGAAGTTGGACACGAATTCAATATTGCTTCGCCAAAGCAGCTACAGACAGTTCTCTTTGAAGAAAGAAAACTTAAACCTGGTAAAAAAACTAAGACCGGTTATTCAACCGACACCTCGGTTCTCGAAGAACTAGCCATGTACGACTCTGTTCCCAAAATGATTCTTGAATACAGGGAAATGGCAAAGTTACAGTCAACCTATGTAGAAACTCTTCCTAAACTGACAGATTCTCAGAACAGAATCCACACCGACTTTGTACAAACTGGAACAGCTACCGGTCGCCTTTCATGCCGTGAACCAAACCTGCAAAATATACCTGTTAGAAATGAAGCAGGACGCCGCATAAGAAGTGCTTTTACGGCCTCAGATGGAAAAGTCTTGATTTCCGCCGATTATGCTCAAATCGAACTTGTAGTTTTAGCCCATCTTTCTGGCGACAAGAATATGAGCGATGCATTTATAAATGGAACAGACGTTCATAAATCTACCGCCGCCTTAATTTATGGTGTAAAGCCAGAAGAAGTAACACCAGAAATGAGGCGAACAGCAAAAACAATTAATTTTGGTGTAATTTACGGCATGAGTGCCTTCCGACTGGCTCAGGATTTAGGAATAAGCCGAACAGAAGCCAGCCAGTTTATAGAAAACTACGACCGCCACTATGCTGACATAACTAGATTTAAAGTAGAAACGATTGCAAAAGCAGAAGATAAAGGCTATGTCGAAACGATTTTTGGTCGCCGACGCCCTATTATAAACATCAACAGTCGAAATAAAATTGAAAAAGCCGCAGCCGAAAGAATTGCAATAAACACACCTGTACAAGGTTCTGCAGCCGACATTGTAAAAAAAGCAATGATTGAAGTTTCAAAAGCCCTTGAGGAAAAGCAAAATGGAGCCAGACTTTTACTTCAAGTCCATGACGAACTTATTCTTGAATGCCCGGAAGAGCCAGCCATTGTAGAAGAAACTGTACAAATTATCCGAGATAAAATGGAAAATGCAGTAAAACTCAATGTTCCTCTTAGAGTTTCAATTGAACAGGGAAAATCCTGGGGACTTTTCCACTAATGATTTTGTGCGTAACGGGAAAAATTGCTGCCGGAAAAAATTATGTCTGCTCAATCTTTGAACAAGGCGGCTGGCTCTGCATCGATGCTGATAAAATAGGACATTTGGCTGTCGAACAGGCCCGAGAAAAAATAATCAGCAGCTTTAAAAAAGATGCAGAAGATTTAGGCATCTGTCTTCAAAATCAAGACGGCAGCCTAAATCGCAAAAATCTTGCTTCACTTATTTTTCCCCGTCCGGAACTTCTTAAAAAACAGGAAGAAATCGTCTATCCAATAATTACCAAAGAGGTAAAAAAGATAATAAGTCAAAATCCAGAAAAAAATATAATTTTAAATGCAGCCGTCCTCTACAAAACTCCAGAACTCCTTTGCTTATGCGATAAAATTCTTTTTGTAACAGCTCCAGCCTTGATAAGATTTTTTCGGGTAAAAAAGAGAGATGGAATTAAGACCAAAAATATTATAGAACGATTCAGGGCTCAAAAGGGACTTTTGCAAAAATACAAAGAATTTGGAAAAGAACTTTGTATAGTAAATAATTTTACCAGTATGAAAAATTTATCAAAGTCCCTGCAAAAATATTTTATTCTGAAATAAAACTTTTAAAATAATCCTAAACAATTTTTTTCAGATTCCGATAGAAAAGTAAGGGGTCGGGAAGACCGCAAAGGAATGCGATATGGAACAGAAAAGATTATTATGGATTATTGCAGCTGTTGGAGTTTTTCTTCTAGTAGTTTTGGGTGCTGCTCTTATTATTTATTCTCCATCTACAAAAACACCACAGTCAATTGCATCACTTAATAAACAGAATTCAAAGGCTTCTGCTAACGGCTGGATTTCTTTAGCACCAAGCGACGAAGATGATACTTACCTTCAGACACCAGGTCAGAATTTTGCCAGCAATGATTTTTCAACAAACAATGAAGGACAAGCTCTTTCAAATCCAATTGAAAACGAAGCAAATACTCTAAAAGCTCCTTCAGAAATTGAAGAAAAGAAAAGTGAACTTTCAAACGAAATACAAGTAAAAGAACTTACAGTTCATGTTGATAATGCTACTGTAATCGCTGATAATCTGAAAACTGCAACAACGATAGATTTGAACACTGATGTACCTGCTAAAAAAGTGGAAAACACAGTTATTCCAGAAAGAAAAAAGGTAGAAAGTGTTAAATATGTTGAAGCTAAAAAGCCTGTAGTAACATACGAAAGCAAAAAAGTTCCTGCAAAGGCTGCTTCAAAAGAAGTAAAAAAGGCTCTACCAAAAAAGCCAGAAATTACACAGTATTGGATTCAGGTAACAGCCTTGTCTAGCCGTAAAAGTGCAGACGCTGCCCGTGAAGAACTTTCAAAAAATTCTATCACAGCAGATGTATTCACTTATACAAACAAAAAGAATCAGCTTTTCTACCGTGTAAGAGTTGGTCCTTATACAACAAAAACTGAAGCTGAATACTGGAGAAACAAGATTTCACAGATTGATACTTTTGCTAAGTCTGCAAGTTATGTTACAAGCACAAAAACAGAAGTTTAGTAAATAAATCTGCAAATACTGCAGAAATTGATAAAAAAGCCATGATAAATAAGCATGAAGAAAAGTTGTGCTTGTTTTATCGTGGCATTTTTTTTGCTCTCTTCTGCAAAATCCTTTTCAGAAAGCGGACATGTTCTAAAAAAAATTCTGATTAGAAATGATTTGGCATTGAATCTTGAGCAGGAAGAAATTGAAAAATCCAGTCTTGCAGATACTGCAGATTTTACTTTGTACCTAAAGGGTCTGACCTTCAAAAGTGCCTGGAAATACTCTCCATGGGAATTCGATCAAAGGCCAGATTTTAATAGACCGGCTTTTGCTTTATCTTTCAATGTAAAAGAAGTAACGAAATTTCCGTTTATCCTAACGCTAGGTCAAATTTCCTGCGGTGGAAGTCTATCTTTATTTTCCTCACCTTCACTCCCATCTTCACTTTCACCACTGGCTAAACTTTCTCCTAGGATTACTTCTCTGGGGGCCTCTATGCCTTCAGCTTCCAGCTATGATAGAGTTCCTGGATTTTACCTGAAACTAGAAAGCCCAGAAATTAGAATCCCTTTTTGCAAAAGTATTATTCTAAAACAGGCACAACTTTCTTCTTTTTATGATTTAGACCAGAAATTTGCTTTAAGTGGCCTTGCCAGCATAAACTTTCTTTCTGACCTTCATTTTTCTATTTCTTATACAGCTGCAAATCTTCCAATTTCTTCTGAAAACTCAAGCTGGATTAGCGAAGAAATTTATTTTCCCCAAAATTTTTACTTATTTCAAAATCTTCAAAGTTCTTTCTCTTCAAGACACTTTATTACAAAGGAAAGCCTGAACATTTACCAGTCTGCAATAAATCCCTATTCAAAAAATGAATATAGTTTTTCCTCGGAAAATTCGCTTTCTATAAAAGACTTTACCCTTAACTTTTCAGCCTTTTTGGCTTCTAGCAGACATATATACAATTCTTCAGGAAGAAGGTTGAACACACTGGCACAATTTAAAATCAATCCCCAGCTTCTTATTTATTCAGCTACTAATACAGCTCGTTTTCGATTTGGTTTAATCTTATTATCAGAAGAAAAAATCGCAGAAAATGACACTAGCCTAGTAAAATTAAAAGGTGCTTTTCGAAGCGAGTTCAGAACAAAAAAAGTTGACACTTCCATTATGTTTTCACTTTCTGACATGAAATTAGGAGAAAGCTTTTACAAAATTATAAACGAAGGAATTCCCTACACTATGAGTCAAAGCCTCGATGAAGGGATTTTTACAGTAAGCAGTACTCATTCCCTCTATTCACTTTTTTGTCCTAAATTAAAACTTTCCTATTCTTACAGCAAGGAAAATAAAAAATCCCTATACAAGGCAGCTTTTAATTTTAAGATTAACAATTTTTACACAAAAGCAGATTTTTACCTTAATGCAAAAGAAGAGCAAATCCAAAAATCCTATATTGAAATTCAGACTACTTATAAAATTCCAAAAAAAAAGCTGCTTTTTACAGCAGCTTTTGGTATTAAATATAATTTTTTATAATTTTATTCTCGGTTCCATTCTAACTTCGAAACATGATAAGACCAGAGACCTCTGTCTTCGATATTTGTTCCGGAAGTAGACTCTGTATAAATATAGTCCATTGAAGCATAAATAGAATCTTCTATTTCTTTTTTATCAGGATCAACTGCAAGAAGGGACCGAACTATATATGGCTCGCACAAAACTTCAGCTGCATTCGAAGAAAAGTCAGAATTAGAGGCTTCTGTTGATGCAGGACAGCCATTAGAATCAAGAGCAAGATGGTAAATACCATCTCCAGAAGAACGATAAGTACCTGTCCCTATGAGAAGATAATCTTTTGTAACAGCAAGTGAACAAATTGAAGAGTCTGTATTCATATAAGTCCAGTTCAAAGTGTTTGGCTGAGATATACTTGTTGTAACAGTTTTTGTTGTTTCATTACCATCTGCATCAACAGTTACTGATTCTCCAATAATTCCATAACCTGACAAATAACCTTTAATTAAACTAAATTCACATGCTGAATAAGTACGCTTTCCAGTAGAATAGCTAGGTTTACCAATTGTGTAAGAAGAATTGTAGTCATCTTTTGAAAATTTCCATAGATATTCACCCTGACCATAATATGCATAATTAGGAGTTGGGAAAGAAACAAGAGATTCGTTTGTAATAGGGTTTTCATAATTTACAAAGACGATATTTTTTAAGCTTGATGCATCACTAGAATTTTTATCTTGAAACCAAACGGCACCAAGAACATCCTTTCCAACAATAACTTCGCTATATTTGGAATCAGTAGAAACCTCATATGAAGCACTTGTACCGCAGTTCATTACAGCGGCCGAATTATATCCATTCAGATCGAAAACGACCCACATATTATCATTTGCGGAATTATAAACGTAAGGAGAACCACCTCCTACACGGATAAAGGCCTTTCTATGTGATGCATTAGGAGCATTTGTACAGAAAAGCTGTATACTTGCATTCATGTTGTAATAAGAAGTTGTTGTAGACTGAACAACAGCAAGATAGGCTTCTATTGCTGTATTTACATTAGCAACTCTCTGCCAACCACCATTAGAAATAAAGTCTAAAGCTCCATCTGAATTTACTCTTGGCTTACAAGCATAAAGATAAAGATTTTTTGGAACTATTCGGCTGCTATCTTCGTCATAAACAGGTGCGTATGAAAGAGCATAAAGCCATTCATTATCTGCAGCAACTTTAAAAATATGTTCTCCTGAAAAAGATGAATCATAATAAGAATAAGAAACCTCTTCAGGAAGTCCTAAGCCAGAAAGCTGAATCCATCCGCCTGGTGACCTGTAAGTAGAATCTTTGATATAAATAACGCCATTTGCTGTAACAAGATAATCAGAAGATGCCCCTTCTGGTTTAAATCTAACAATTCCATTAATAAAGCCACTTACAGAAGAGTCTCCCAATTCTACTTCAACACGAATCGCCTGAAAAACAGAATCATGACAGGAAGAAAAAGCTAACAGTGCCAAAAGGCCTAAAATTATTGATAAAGATTTCTTTTTCATGCTAACTCCAAATTAAAAATGATAACGGCCTGATACGGAAAACTGCAAAAACGAACCGTAATCGGCATCTGCCCCATCTGTTGTTGTATAAGATTCATCAAGGAAAAGCCATTGGCCGGTAAGACCTACAGACCAGCTTTCAACAATTCTGTAAAAAGCCCCGAGTTCGATTTTTGAGGCAAAACCCGGAAAGTATTTTTTATTTGCACAAGTTTCAAAAGCCATTCCGACACTTGCAAAAAGAGGAAATTCAAAATGCCAGACAGTAGGCTGAACCATAACCCCAACTGTAACAGGAACGAAAGTAAGTACATTACTTCCCAATGTTGGATTATAGCCGGCCATTAAATCACCACCTATACCGAACCAGCCATTGAAGAAACGGTAGTAACCCAGCTGAGCAGCTCCTCCTACATAAAGAGAATCTCCAAAGTTCAGTGGGATATTTGGCATAAGACCTATTTTGATAAACTGGTCTCCCTTGCCATTGATTTTATAATCATCATCTTCACGAACGATATTTTCTTCTTCCTGATTTTCATTTGATTCAGCTTCATCTTCTGACTGGGCAAAAACTGGCACTAAAATTAAAAAAAGTATGCCTAAAAGCGAAATAATGCGTTTCATTTTTCCTCACATTTTTTTATAATGTCTACTATATAAAGACTATACATTTTTTCTAGTCTTTTTACAATTGAAAACAAACACTCAAACAGAAGGTAACAAATGAGCGCAACAATTATTGACGGAAAAGCTATTGCAGCCCAGGTTCGTGGAGAAGTAAAAGACAAGGTTTCAGCTTTAAAAGAAAAAGGAATTACTCCTTGCCTTGCAGTAATTTTAGTAGGAGAAAACCCTGCCAGCGTTTCATATGTTACTGGTAAGCAAAAAGCCCTTGCAGAAGTTGGAATGGCAGACAGAAGCATGCACCTGCCAGAAAGTACATCTGAAGAAGAACTTTTAAAAATCATCGACGATTTAAATAAAGATGATACAGTTCACGGAATTTTAGTACAGCTTCCACTTCCAAAGCACATCAACGAAGAAAAAGTTATTATGGCTATTGATCCTGCAAAAGATGTTGACGGCTTCCACCCGGTAAATGTAGGTAATATGGTAATCGGAAAGAAGGCCTTTTTGCCTTGCACACCTCATGGAATTATAGTACTTCTTGAAAAAATGGGTATCGAAACAAGCGGAAAGCACGCAGTTGTAATCGGCCGCTCGAACATTGTAGGAAAACCAGTTTCTCTTTTGCTGGCTAGAAAAGAAACAAACTGCACAGTAACAATCTGTCACACTGGTACAAAGGATATTGCTTCCTTCACACGACAGGCTGACATCATAATAGCAGCCAGCGGACACCCTCACACTGTAACAAAAGATATGGTAAAAGAAGGTGCCGTAGTTATCGATGTAGGTGTAAACCGCATTCCAGACAGCAGCAAAAAATCTGGCTTCCGCTTGATTGGAGATACAGATTATGCAGACCTTCTTGAAACAGCTTCTTTCATTACACCTGTTCCAGGCGGAGTTGGACCTATGACAATTGCAATGCTCATGTTCAACACTTTGGAATCTGCAGAAAACAGATTAAGGTAAAAAACGTCTGTTCAAGGCAACCAAGCAGGTGTTTTGGTTGCCTTTATTTTCTTCCCTCCTTTTACTCATGTTTTATAGTGCTTTTATATCCTTCACTTTTTTGTTAAACTAAGTCTTAATTATGCGTGATATTCAGAATGAACAGGACACTCGTAATGTTCCGCTTGAAAAAGTTGGCGTTAAAGGGGTTAAGTATCCTGTTACTGTTTTAGATAAAATCAATAAAACTCAGTGTACTACGGCAGTTGTCGATTTATTCGTTAATTTGCCTCACCATTTTAAGGGGACTCATATGAGTCGCTTTATCGAGATTTTTCACAAGCACCACAAAGATATATCCATGAATCATTTTTTGGATATGCTTGATGAAATTCGGACTAAACTCGACGCTCAGGAAGCTTTTGGAGAAATGAGATTTCCTTTCTTTATGGAAAAAGCGGCACCTGTAAGTGGAGAAAAGGCTATCATGAGCTATTCCTGCACTTACGAAGGAAAGGTCAGCGCCGAAGAAAAACAGTTTTTTATCTCTATAGAAGTTCCTGTTACTACTGTTTGTCCTTGCTCAAAAGCTATAAGTGAATACGGCGCACACAACCAGAGAGGCAAAGTTAGAATCAAACTTTTGTATTCCGGCTTTTTCTGGATTGAAGACATTATCACTATGATTGAAAGTTGCGCTTCAAACGGGCTTTATTCTCTTCTAAAACGCAAAGACGAAAAGTTTGTAACTGAACACGCTTATGAAAATCCTCGCTTTGTTGAAGACGTGGTAAGGGAAGTTTATCTTGGACTCAAAAATTTCAGTATAGAAAAACCTTTTAAATGGTTCAGCGTTGAATGTGAAAATTACGAATCTATTCATAATCACAATGCATACGCTTACACTGAATTCAACGGAGAAAAAATATGAAATATTTTTTCGAAACTTACGGCTGCCAAATGAATATTGCAGAATCAGCTGCGGTAGAACAGCTTTTAATCGCTCGTGGCTGGGAAAAAGCAGATTCACCAGAAGTATGCGACATGGCAATTCTAAACACATGTTCTGTTCGTGCATCCGCTGAAAACCGCATATTTGGCCGTCTTGGTTATTACACTGGGCTAAAGGCTGTAAGAAACAAAGACCCAAAAGCAAAAAATTCTTTCTTTGAAGAAGCGTCAAAACTAGTAGAAGACGAAGCTATTCCTCTTACAGTTGTAGTTATGGGCTGTATGGCAGAACGCCTTTTGGATTCCCTAAAAAAAGACTGGCCATGCATAGATTATGTTGTAGGAACATACGCAAAGCATCACTTTGGAGAAATCATTTCTGCCGTTGAAGACAAAAAAGATGCAATCCCTGTTGACGATACAGACAATTACAAATTTGCCTCACTCTCTTATGAACAGGGGTCAAAATCAACTTTCGTCCCTATTATGAACGGATGTAACAATTTCTGTACCTACTGTATTGTTCCTTACGTTAGAGGCCGGGAAATCAGCCGAGATGTAGAAGAAATTCTTCAGGAGCTCGACACCCTTTCCCGCTACCATGTTCTGGACATAACTCTGCTCGGACAAAATGTAAACAGCTATCATTCAACTTACAAAGGCAGTGATGTAAATTTCGCCCAACTTTTGCAAATAATAGTAGACCATCTTAAAGAAATCAAATCTTCAATTGGTTGGGTAAGATTCCTTTCAAGCCATCCAAAAGACTTTAGCGATGATTTAATAGAAGTAATTGCAAAAAATGACTTAATTTGCCATCACATTGCCCTGCCTGTACAACACGGTTCAACTTCTGTTCTAAAAGCTATGAACCGCCGCTACACAAGAGAACATTATCTGGAACTTGTAAAGAAAATTAAAGAAGCAATTCCTGATGTTTCCCTTACAACCGACATCATGATGGGATTCCCTACAGAAACGGAAGAAGATGTTGAACTCACTTTGGATTTAATGCGTCAGGTTCAGTTTGAAAGTGCCTGTATGTATTACTACAACCCTCGAGAAGGAACTCCAGCTGCAAAATGGGAACAGATTCCTGAAAAAATAAGAAAGGAAAGACTTCAGAGAGTTATAGACTTACAGATGATTCATACTGATGAACAGATGAAAAAAAGAGTTGGTAAGACGGTAAAGGTTTTGGTAGAAAGCATTACCAGAGACAACAAAGATGAACTTTTAGGCAAAACAGCCCAGGATGAAAAAGTAAGTTTTAAAGCTGAAAAATCTTTAATTGGCAAATTTGTGATGGTTGATATAAAATCATTAAATGGTCATACATTTAAAGGTGAATTAGTTAAAATCCTTTAAATTATAAAGCAGGATTTTACTGCAGGAGGAGAAATGGTTATTAAACTTTTAGGAACAATTGCTGGTCTTGTCGTTCTCGCATTTTTTATAGGTTTTAATCTTGATAATAAGTGCAATGTAAACATACTTTTTAAAACTTTTGAAAATGTTCCGGTTTTTATAACAATAATGATTTCATTTGCCGCAGGAATTCTTTTTACACTTCCATTCGCCTTTGGTCATAAAATATTAAAAGCAAAAAAAGCTAAAGAAAAAGAAGAAAAAAAGACCGAAAAAACAAAAAAGCCAGGATTCTTTGCCAAAAATAAAAAATCGGAAGAAAATAATACAAATTCTCCTGAAAAGAAAAGCGATTCTACAGAAGATAAAAATTCTGTAGTCAAAAATACTGAAGAAAAAACAAATACAAGCGAAGAAAGTCAGACGACAGAATTGGAGACAGGTAGCCCCGTATGAAAAAATCAACTCTTTGCCTAATAGCAGCTCTTTTTACATCTTTTGCTCTTTATTCACAGGAAATTACAGCAAAAAAACTTTCCCAGGAGGCTGTTGCAAAAAAGTCACCTGAAAAAGCAATTGAATACTTGAATTCTAAAATTCCAGGAATCACCGTAGCAGCCGAAAAAAGAGCAGCCTACGCTTTTTTAGCCTCAGTGCAGGAAAGACTTGCCCTTTTTAGCGATGCCCAAAAATCTTATGCAAGTGCAGCGGGAATAGCTGCCGGCGATGCAGCAGGAATGCCAAAAAAATCATCAGAAAGACTGGTTTTAGACGCAACCCGTTGTGCTCTTTCTGAAGGAAACTGGGAAAACGCAGAAATTTATTTGAATTCCGCCGTAAGAAATTCCAAAAACCCTGAAATAATTGCAACGATAAAACTCTATGAGCAGTGGGCTGCTTTGTGCAAGGCCGAAAATCAGGTAGATTTGATTGAACCAATCGCCATGCTCAAGGCTTACCTTCAGATACCTTCTATGGAAAGCATTAAAAGACAGGTACTGCTTACACTTTGGTTTTTAACCGGGGATGAAGAGTTTGCAAACACTTTAAAAAATGATTTTGCAAAATCTGCTGAAGCCGAAATAGTTAATGGTAAGGTACAGCTTTATCCGGCTCCATTCTGGTATTTTACTCCAAAAAATTACAGCGAAAAAAATGCCGAGAAAACCCCTCAAAAAGAAGCCAAGTCCGAAGAGTCTACCAGCCAAATTACAATTGAAAAAGTAAAAACCCAGGGTAAAGAAGAAATAGATTCAGAAAAAGCAATTGAAACCAGTAAGAAGGCTGAACAGAAAAACAATTCTTCAACAGAAGAAAAGCCAATAAAGCAGCAGCTGGGACTTTTTAGAGATAAAACAAATGCCCAGAATTTTGTAAGCCAACTAAACGATAAAGGTTTTACAGCCTATATTCAGGAAGAAAAAAGAGATAGCGGCACAATTTATTATTCAGTTGTGGTAGACGAAAACGAGTCGGCCACGATGAGTGACCAGCTCCGTTCCGCAGGCTTTGAATGTTACCCTATTTTTAAAGAATAGCTTTTACAAAATTCCTAAAAGTTTTGCGTTCCAGATAGCCTGACAGGAATTTTTTGCATGTAATTTGGAATAAATCTTTTTCATATGATACTTTACTGTGTTTACAGTAATGAGAAAATATTCCGCAATTTCATCTTTACATTTACCCTGCTCAATTAATTTTAAAATATCTACTTCCATTTTGGTAAATTTGCCGTTTACTACAATTTGAACTTTTAAATACAAAGGATAGCGGATTGCCATCTCTCGAGTGAGTTCAATTATTCTCATAAGGATTGGAGACCTTCCTTTGATTTCTGCATATTCCAAAAGCAAATGCAGCATGATTTCACCTTCATCTGCTACAAGCCTGTAATAAGAATGTTTTTTGGCAATTTTTAAAGCCCTGGACAAAGCTTCAAAGGCAAGTTCTTTGTTACCACTTGAATACAGGCTCATGGCAAGAAGTAAATCTAATTCACATAAATCCATATGGCGACGACCTGCTTCCAAAAGAGGTCGTAGTTTTTCGCAGAGGGCAACTAGGGCCGCATATTTTTTTGTTACTATATAACAGCGGATTTTTATCATGTAACGGTACAAATCCAGCATATTAAAGTCTAGATATTCGTCGGGAGCTGATTTTTTTAGCCAATTATTAATTAAGGCATAATCTCCATCATAAAAAGCATAGAGAACTTCTGCGGCATCCAGATTGTACGAAAATTCCGCATAGCCTACTTCCCTTATATATTTCCGGATTTCTTTTATATAGGTTGCGGCATTCACATTTTCTTTATGAGCCAGAAGAATTTTAGACTGAAGATAAAGGGCCGCAAAAAGAAGACGCATCTCACTCTTTTTGTCGAATTCTTTAATTGTCTGGCTTACAAGCACTTCTGCTTCAAGGAGTTTTCCTCTCTGATAATAAAATTCAGCAAGACAGAGTTTGTAAATGAACAGAGAACATTCTTCTCCGTAAAGATACTTTCCGTAGTCAATAAAAATATTCTGATGGTTTACAAGAGCAGGACCAATTCTAGAAAAATCATTAAATCCGTTAAGTAAAGAAGGTCTCCCTGCGGTAAGAACAACACATGCCAAAGGTTGATTTATACTTTTAAGATATTCAATTTTTTTTACAAATTGCTGCCATGTAATTTCCGGATGAACCAGACTAAGGCCAATTTTCATAATTTCATTTCCCTGAATTGAATCAATAATATCCCAGGCCTCTTTTAACTTTCCGTCCATTACATAGTTCAAAAATTGACCAGAATAGCAAAGCCAGTATTTTTTCATCTCTTCGGGACTTACCGCAAAAAAATCACTTTTATGATTTCTTGCATCGACCAAAAAAAAGGAATGAGAAAACTTAAACATAGTTTCATGAAGTTCTTTTGCATTCATATTTCCAACCTTAATATCTTATTGAGAATTTTTAGCGATTTAGGGCAAAACTTCTTGTATTATATAAATATATGCAGTTTTTTTAAACTTTTTTTTTGACCTATTAAAATTCTCTGTTACAATTCCTTTGTAGTGAGGTTTTACTTTCAAATGGCTATAGAAGTTTTTAACCGACGAGAAATTAAGTACATGCTCACCGACGAAGACAAGGATGCCCTTCTTGCCATCATTGGTAATTATATGGACAGCGACCCTTTTAATAAAGATGGTAAGCCCTACTCCATATGCAATTTGTACTTGGACACTTCTGCAAACGAACTTATCCGCAAATCTCTGGAAAAACCAGCTTTTAAAGAGAAGATTCGTTTAAGAAGTTATGGAACTGTTCAACTTTCTGATAATGTTTTCCTGGAAAGCAAAAAGAAATTTGATTCCGTTGTAAACAAGAGGAGAACCACTTTTAAACTGGAGGATGCTTACAATTATTTTGAAACAGGAGAGATTCGGGATAACCCCAAAATGAATGCCCAAGTCATGAAAGAAATTGATTATATCATGCACTTTTATGACTTAAAGCCAAAGGTTTTTATTTCTTATGACAGGCTGGCCTTTTTCGAAAAAAACAATTCGGATTTCCGCCTTACAATCGACAGAAATATACAAACCCGCCGCACAGATTTAAGACTTGATTCTCCCGCTTACGGGACTCAACTTTTAAAAGAAGGGCAATGGCTCATGGAAGCAAAGGCATTCAAAGCTTTTCCGCTTTGGTTTGTACACTTCCTTTCAAGCCGAAAGATTTTCAGTACATCATTTTCAAAATATGGTGCTGAATACAAAAACTTTTTGCAGTCAAAATAATTTTCCTGCATACAATATCTAACGAGGTTTATATGAATTTATTATCTAATGGATTTAGTTTTACACCAGAAAGAATGAATGTTCTTTTGAATATGTTTTTTTCTTTTATCGCCGGTTTAATAGTTACTTCAAGTTACATAGCTGCCTGCAAAGGAAAAAAATATTCAAAAAACTTTGCAATCACAGTTTTACTTTTACCGGTAATCATGTCGATTGTAATTCCTTTTATCGCAACTGACCTTAAAAAGACTCTCTCTCTGGCCGGCGTTTTTGCCCTAGTCCGTTTCCGAAGTATTCCTGGTGATTCAAAGGATATTCTCTATGTATTCTTCTCAATCGCCAGCGGTCTTATCATAGGTCTAAACGACTACCTGCTTGGCTTCCTTATGACAATCAGCGTTTCTCTTCTCTTTGTCCTTATTTCTAGACTTTGGAATGTTGAAGACAAGCAGATTCTTAAGATTACAATTCCAGAAGACATGAATTACAAGGATGTCTTCAACGATATTTTTGAAAAGAACCTTGTTAAATGGGGTGTAAAAAATGTAAAAACTTCTAACATGGGTACTTTATTTACAATTTCCTACTGGGTTCAGCCAAAAAACGGAATCAATGAAAAAGAATTTATCGATGAACTTAGAACAAGAAACGGCAATTTGAATATTATTCTTGAAAACCCAGACGATCAGTTAATTCCAGTTCTTTAAAAGACTTTTTAAATACACACAACTTTCTCCCTGGCCTCACAAGTAAAATTCCCACTTTTTGCCTGTGAGGCTTTCTTTTTACTATTTTCATAAAACAAAAATAAGTCTATATTTAAACGAACGAGGTTTATTATGGCAGTAAAAGTGTTTATTGACGGAAAAGAGGGTACTACAGGTCTTAAAATTTTTGAACGTTTCGCAAAAAGAAATGACCTTGAAATCTTACAGATAGATGATGAAAAACGAAAGGATCCTGTAGAAAAAGCAAAAATGATTAATGCTTCAGATTACACTTTCCTTTGTCTTCCAGATGCAGCTGCCATAGAATCAGCTGAACTCTGCACAAATCCTGATACAGTAATTATAGATGCTTCAACAGCACACAGAACAAATCCTGACTGGGCATACGGATTCCCTGAATTGGATAAATCTTTCCGCGAAAAAATTCAGACTTCAAAAAGAATTGCAGTTCCAGGCTGTTATGCTTCCGGCTTTATTTCTTTGGGTTACCCATTGGTAAAAAGCGGAATCATGCCAAAAGATTATCCTGTGACTATTCATGCAGTGTCTGGTTATTCTGGTGCCGGAAAAAAAGCTATTGCCCAGTACGAAGCAGAAGGAAGAAATCCTGAATTGGATTCTCCACGCCTTTACGCTCTTACTCAGGCACACAAACATCTTCCAGAGATGAAAAAGATTTCCGGCTTGGATTACGAACCAATTTTTAATCCATATGTTTGCGACTATTTCCAGGGAATGACAGTTACAGTAGGACTTCACAGCCGCCTTCTTGAAAAAAAAGTTACTGCACACGATGTATGGGAAATGATGAGTGAACACTATAAAGATTCTCACTTTGTAAAAGTTGCAGGCTTTATGGGAGAAGGAACTCTTACAGAACAATTTATTCCGGCAAATACAATGGCAGGTACAAACAATATGCAGATTTTTGTATACGGAAACGATGACCGAATCATGCTTACAAGCCGTTTTGATAACCTTGGAAAAGGTGCTAGCGGTGCTGCAGTCCAGTGTTTTAACATCAGCCTGGGAATAGACGAAGGTTTTTCTTTAGAATAGAAGACAATTACTAAATAAGGAGGAGATTTGAAGCGCACATTTGTATTCTTCACATTTTTGCTACTCTTCACTTCTCTTCCTTTTTTTTCAGAAGGTACAACTGAAAATTTAAATAGCGGTCAGGAAATTTCGAATCAAGAAAATGAAGAAGATAATGAAAATTCCAAGGACATAGAAAAACCTAAAATTAAAATCAGAGAAGACATTCTGGACGAGGAAGAAGATCCTAACAAGGAACTTTTTAAAAATATTCCTAACCCCTTTTATGAAGAAGGAATAAGTACAGAATACGACGATGAACCTATAACCTTCTTAGGAATTAATGCACGCTGGCTTTCCGATAAACTACCAAACCACGAACTCAATCACATCTTTTCATTTGACTTTATCTATACTCTTACAGCCCTTCAAAACAACGGAATAGGTCTTGGCCTGAACTATGAACAGAAAATCTGGAGATACTTTTCTTTAAAAGGTCAGCTGGGAACAATAATCTGTCAAATTCCTGATGCTTCTACATGGTACACTGGTATCCGAACCGAAATAAGCTCCTACATTTATCCTTTCGGAAAGGGATTAGAATGGCTTTATGCTGGATGTGGAATTGGTTCAGATTTTTTGTTCTACACAGGAGACTACGCTCCAATGACACCCAACGACATATTTTTCTGTGCAACACCTACAATCGGATGGAAGCAATTTTTCTTTAAAAAAGTGATGACTGATGTAAACCTCGGCTACAGATTCATAATCAACAAAACTGAAAACTACGAATTCAACGAAGACTTAATTCCTTCCGGTTTTCAGATTGGATTTAAAATCAAAATTTTCTGGACCGAAATATTAAAATCAATGCTGGACCGAAGAATCAGGCTGGAAACGGCTAAAAGAAAAAATAAAAAAAATCAATAAATTTTAATGTTTCTATTGACAGTAACAAAAAGCTATTATATATTTGTCTCATAGCGTTACTATTCACAGTAACACTTAGGGGGCAAAAATGATTTATGAAGTTTTAGCAGGAGACCGCTTTACTCCTTTTTCTTTAGCAAAAAAGTTTAACGCAAAAGCGGTTCTAGAATCTGCAAATTTTTCATCGGGCAAAGACCGTTACTCTATGATTATGCTGGACGAAGCATTTAGGGTAGTTCAGGACGAAGAAGGTATCGCCTTAATTATGAATGGAGAACGCAGACCGATTTATGCAATGAAAAACGGAGATATTCTCGATGTTCTTCAAGAAATAGCTTCTCAAAATCCCCCTGAAGAAGGTATAGACTTTCCACTTCCTGCTGCCGGAATGGGGTATTTAAGTTACGAATTCTGTGCAAAATGCGACACTATTCACCTGGCAAAGCAAAATGATGAATTGGGAACTCCTGAAAGTGCTTTTATCGTAGGTCATACTTTTATTGTATTCGACCACTTCTGCGAAAAAATCTACATTTGTGCTCAAAATTACAAGGAACATGAAATAGACCTTCATGCTGCTATCGAAAATGTAAAAAAGAGACTTTCCGACCTGGATTTTTCTTATCTTGCAGCCCCTGAAAGTAATTATCCGGCAGAAATCATCACTGACGAAGAAGAAAGCAAAAAAGAATATTGCCAGAAAGTTGAAGCTCTTAAAAAAGAAATCGTAGCAGGAAACATAGTACAGGCAGTTCCTAGCCGCAGACTTCAAATTAAAAGCCAGGTTCCTGCCCTTGAAATCTATCGCAGACTGCGTTCTGTAAATCCTTCTCCATATATGTTCTATTTGGATTTTACAGATTTCCAGCTTACTGGTGCCAGTCCTGAAAGTTTAGTCAGAGTAAGAAATGGCGAAGCTATGATTCACCCGATTGCAGGAACCCGTCGTCGCGGAAAAGATGCAATGGAAGACAAGGCTCTTATGGAAGAATTAAAAAATGATCCAAAAGAAAGAGCGGAACACCTTATGCTAGTTGATCTTGCCAGAAACGATTTGGGAAGAGTTTGCGAAAACGGAAGCGTAGAAGTTACACGATATATGTTTACAGAACTTTATAGCCATGTAATTCACCTGGTTTCTGAAGTAATCGGAAAAATCAGTCCTAAAACACCAGCAATAAAAGTTTTAAGAGCTGCTTTTCCAGCCGGAACGGTTAGTGGTGCACCAAAAATCAGTGCGATAGAAATACTTTCCAGACTTGAAAAAAATAAACGCAATTTTTATGCAGGTGCTGTTGGATATATTGGAAATCAGAACAATCTGGATTTCTGTATAGCAATTCGATGTGCACTAAAAAAAGACGACATATGGACTTTGCAGGCAGGTGGAGGAATCGTTCATGCTTCTAATGCAGAAAGAGAATTCACCGAAACTTGTGAAAAGCTCGGCGCAATGAAGGCTGTAATTTGTAACTAATTTTTTTGCCATCTGGCGGCAAATAGTCAGAGAGGAAATAACTATGATTTTAATTTTGGATAATTACGACAGTTTTACATATAATGTTTTCCAGTCACTGGTAAAACTTACAAAAGAAGAAATAAAAGTTGTAAGAAGCAAAGAAGTTTCTTTGGAAGAACTCAAAGAAATGAATCCAAGCAGACTTGTTGTTTCTCCAGGTCCAGGACGACCAGAAGATGCAGGGGTTTCTGTTGAAGCAATAAAATATTTTTCCAAGAAAATCCCTGTACTGGGAATCTGCCTTGGTCACCAGGCAATTGGATATGCTTTTGGTGCTAAAATCGTAGGAGCAAAGTACATCAAACACGGAATTGCCGAAGAAATCTCTTTGGATGGGAAAGGCCTTTTCCGCCTGATGGGGAAAAAAGAAACTTTTACCCGCTATCACTCTCTTGTAATAGATGAATCGACTTTACCAGAGGATTTCGAAGTTACAGCAAGAGCAGAGGATGGAGATATAATGGGAATTCGCCATAAAAGTCTTCCAATTGAAGGTGTTCAGTTCCATCCAGAATCAATTGCAAGCCCTAAAACAAAAGAACTCTTTACAGCTTTCTTAAATTACCGCCGGGAAGCCTTTCCTGCAAATAAAGTTTTGGCAGAATTAATTGAAGGTAAAGATATGAGCCGCAAAACTGCTGAAATGTTCATGAGTGATTTAACAGAAGGCTGTATGGACGAAAGAATGACAGCAGCTATTCTCATTTCTCTTGCAGCAAAAAAAGCTACTCCAGAAGAAATGGCAGGCTGTGCAGGAGTTTTAGTCGCAAAGAAAACTCCTCTTCCTTTGGATACAACAGAACTCACAGACATTGTAGGAACAGGTGGAGACAGCAAAGGTTCTTTCAACATAAGTTCTATGAGTGCCCTTTGTGCTTCTGCTTGTGGGCTTCCTGTAGCAAAACACGGAAACCGAGCTGTTTCTTCAAAATCTGGAGCAGCAGATTTCTACGAAGCTCTTGGAGTAAAAATCGATAATTCCCCAGAAGTAACAGCAGAGGTTATTAAAAAAACAAACTTCGGATTTTTATACGCCCCTGTTTATCACAGTGCCATGCGTTTTGCAGGTCCTGTAAGAAAAGCATTAGGTGTAAAAACAATTATGAACCTGATTGGACCTCTTTCTAATCCGGCTGGAGCAAAATACCAGATGCTTGGTGTTTATTCAGAAGAACTGCTTGCACCGGTTGCTAGAGCTGCAAAACTCCTGGGGGCAAAAAGAGTAATGGTTGTTGTTTCAGAAGATGGATTCGACGAAATTTCTCCAATTGTTCCAACAAAAGTATTTGAAATCGATGAAGACGGCAAAGAAAAACAGTATACTATTGACCCAAGCGTATTCGGTTTAACTGGCTGCAAAGACGAAGAACTTATAGGCGGAA
The DNA here is from genome assembly GCA_024693045.1 of Treponema sp. Classification (GTDB taxonomy): domain Bacteria; phylum Spirochaetota; class Spirochaetia; order Treponematales; family Treponemataceae; genus Treponema_D. Next base: position 9,963 of record JAILLQ010000019.1, on the reverse strand, counting down.
CTGGCGAAGAAAATGCCCAGATGGCTTTAGACATTTTAGCAGGAAAGGGACGCAGAACTCTAAAAGCAGCAGTAGCTCTTAATGGAGGAGCAGCTCTTTACATCGGTGGAAAAGTAAAATCCATCAAAGAAGGTTCTGTAAAAATTCTTCACGCAATCGAAAGCGGAGCTGTTAAAAGAAAGCTTGAAGAAATCAAATTGGCAAGCAACGCTTAAACGGAAAAAATATGGATATCTTGAAAGAAATTTGCGATAAAAGACGTTCACAAATTGAAATAAAAGGCTTTTCTTTTGGACATAAAATTCCAGAAGAAAGAAAAAAGCCTGTAGTTCCTTTTTTACCAAAAGCAGGAACCATTTTGGAAATCAAACGAGCCTCTCCTTCAAAAGGAATGATTTCTGCAGACCTTAATGCTGCAAAAACAGCTAAGGCCTATGTAAAAGCCGGCACAATGGCTATCAGCTGCCTGACAGAAGAAAACTATTTTCACGGAAATCTTCTTGATCTTCAGGCAGCCGCAAAAGCAGCCGGAAAAAAAGCAAGTCTTCTAAGAAAAGATTTTCTCCTTGAAGAAGAAGAAATCGAAGTTGCTTACAAGTGCGGAGCCGATGCAGTTTTACTTATCGCAAGAATTTTGGAGCAGGAAAAACTTATTTCTATGGCTCACAAGGCCTTTAGTCTTGGAATTTCAGTTCTTTTAGAAATCCGGGAAGACTCTGATATAGAAAAAGCATTTTATGTTCTTTCTTTAGCCCACAAAATCAACTGTGATGACAAAATTGTTCTTGGAATCAACTCGAGAGATTTAAAAAACTTTACGATAGACCTTTTGATTCCTCTAAAACTTAAAGAAAGAATCAAAAAAATCTATAAAGAAAAAGGTCAGGAACTCCCATTCCCTAGAATCATTTCAGAATCTGGGGTAACTACCCCACAGGCAGCAGCTTTTGTAGGGAATATAGGTTTTCATTCTGTTTTAATTGGTGAAGCCGCTGCAAAAAATCCTAAAGAAGCAAAAAAGCTTGTTCAGGCCTTTACAAAAAATGCCAGAAAAACAAGCAGGCTCGACTATGAGTATAAATTCTGGAATAAAATTGCAGCAATGCTGGAAGAAAAAAAAGGTCCCCTTGTAAAAATCTGCGGCTTAAAAAAGGAAGAAGACGCAGTAGCAGCAGCCCTCCTTGGAGCCGACATTTTAGGTTTTATTTTTGCAGAAAAATCTGCTAGAAGCAATTCAACAGATGATTTGGAAAAAATTAAAAAAATCCGAGTCGACTTAGAAAATATGCTTTCTAGTGGAAAAATCAAAAAGTTTCCTTTAATGATAGGAGTTATTGTCGATCCTTCTAGCCCTTGTGGAAATGCAGCCTATGAATTCTGTTATCAGGGAATATTAGACGGCATCCAGTACCACGCTTGCCCAGAAAAAGCAGATGGAGCACTCGGTTATCCGGCAATACCTTTAGCTGACGACAATGATTTGGCTTTGTTAAAGGAATCTCTTTCAAAAGGTTTTCCACGAATTCTGATTGACGCCAAAAACATAAATCAAGACAATGCTAATGGTGATTGCCGTTATGGCGGAACTGGCAAAAATATACCGGCTCAACTGGTCGAAAAAGTTTCTAAACAATGCCCACTTTGGCTTTCTGGCGGAATTAGTGAAAAAAATGTAAAAGAAATGATAAAGCGCTTTAATCCGGAACTAGTAGATGTTTGCAGTGGAATTGAAAGCGAACCGGGTGTAAAAGATCTGGAAAAAATGAAAACTTTATTTATGGAAATTAATAAGTAATATTGGAGCATAATATGGAATCAGAAAAGGGATTTTTTGGAAGATTTGGCGGAAAGTACGTTGCAGAAGTACTTCGCCGACCTTTAGACGAACTAGAAGTTGCATTCAAAAAATATATGCAGGATAAGGATTTTCTTACAGAATTAGATGAAATTCGCCGTGACTACATCGGTAGGGAAACTCCTTTGTATTATGCACCAAGGGCAACAGAGATACTCGGCGGAGCTCAGATTTATATAAAACTTGAAGGACTTGCAAATACCGGAGCCCACAAAATAAACAATGCCATTGGCCAGTGCCTTCTTGCAAAAAAAATGGGAAAGAAGAGAATCATTGCCGAAACAGGTGCCGGACAGCACGGTGTTGCAACAGCAGCTGCTTGTGCAAAACTTGGGCTGGAATGCATTGTTTACATGGGAGAAGTTGATGTTCGCCGTCAACAGCCTAACGTAGCTTCTATGGAATTGTATGGAGCAAAAGTTGTTCCTGTAACAAGCGGAAGTAGAACTTTAAAGGACGCCGTAAACGAAGCTATGAGAGACTGGGCAGCTCATCCGGATACAACCCACTACTGTTTAGGTTCAGCCTTAGGACCTGCCCCATTCCCTGATATTGTAAGGGAATTCCAAAGTGTAATCGGTAAAGAAGTAAAAAAACAGGCAGAAGAAAGAAAGTTAGATGTAGAAGCCTTAATTGCATGCTGTGGAGGCGGTTCAAACTCAATTGGTTTTTTCAGTCCATTTGTTGACCAGAAAAATCCCCGCCTAATCGCAGTTGAAGCAGGTGGAATCGGTCCTAATGTCGGAGAAAACGCTTCTCGTATGACAGGAAATGCCAGTCGGGAAGGAATTATGCAAGGATACAAATCCCGATTCCTTTTGGACGAAGATGGACAGGCTCTTCCAACCCGTTCAATTTCGGCAGGACTAGACTACTGTGGAATCGGACCTCAGCTTGCAGCTTTAGGAAAAAGCGGAAGAGTTGAATTTACTTCTGCTCTGGATAAAGAAGCTTTGGAAGCCGTAAAGTTTTTTGCAAAAAATGAAGGAATTTTATTCGCTATGGAAAGTGCCCACGCAGGAGCAGAAGCAATAAAACTAGCACCTAGTCTTCCAAAAAACAAAGCTATCATCATAAATATGAGTGGTCGAGGCGACAAAGATATATTTATCACCTGTCCTGTTTTCCGCCCTGCAGAATGGAAAGAATTTCTTATCTCTGAACTTGAACGATTAAACGCAAGCAAAGACATTCACGATGCAGATTTAATGAAAGACCACTGATTTACTTACAGGAGACAATTCTATGAACAAAATAAAACTTATGTCCCACTTAGTTGCGGGATTTCCAACAGATGAAAAAGCCCTTGCCGCAGCTCGAGCACTTGTAGCAGGTGGTGCTGATATTTTAGAGATTCAGTTACCTTTTAGCGACCCTAGTGCAGATGGACCTGCTATACAAACTGCCTGCACTGAAGTTTTGCAGAGAAAGTATAGGACTGCTGATGGATTAAACTTCATAGCCCAAGTTCACAAGGAATTTCCAAACATTCCAATTTACCTAATGAGTTACGGTTCATTGGTTTACACTCCTGGAGTAGAAAACTTCTGCAAAAAAGCCTCTGAAGCTGGCGTAAAGGGAATGATTATTCCAGACCTGCCATTTGATTTTGACGAAGGCCTTACAGCCGCATGCAAAAAATATGGCATGGAAAACATTCCTGTTGCAGCTCCAAGTATGAGCGAAGAAAGACTTTCAAAATTGGCAAATGCGGGTTTTCCTTTTATTTACGCAGCCCTAAGAGCTGGTATCACAGGAAGTGAAACTACAATAGATGACAAAACCCTAAACTTCCTAAAAAAAGTTAATGCTGGCGGAAGCAAAGTATACGGAGGCTTCGGCATTTCAAACGGCAAACAGTCTGCAGACCTTGCCGGTTATGTTGAAGCTGTAGTTGCAGGCTCTGTATTTGTCCGCATAATCACAGAAAACCAGGATGATGTAAATAAGCTGTCAGAAAAGGTAACCGAAAAGGCTAAAGAAATCACCCATATATAATACGTCGAGTCAAGGCACGCTAACGCTTAAAGCCTTGACTTCGCCGTTTTGAGGGTTTTTACTACCCCCTCAATCAAAAAAGCAGATGATTTTTTAGTCATCTGCTTTTTTTTGCTAATGTATTTTTGCTTTATTCAATTCCCACTGATTTTTTGAAATTGAATAAATTTCATAGACCTTGTACCAGGATTTTTCGATTTCTTCGTCGGAAGAAAGTTCACTGTATTCTATCCAAAAGGAATAAACAGGAATTAGGCCCTTTACCATAAAAGCAGAAGCATCTTTACTAAAATCGGGAGTAAGTTTTTTTGCTGCTTTAAGCTGAGCTTTATTTCTAGCCTTTAAGCTAGCCGCGTGGGAATCCTCATCTTCTGCCTCTCCCACGAATATCAAATCATCTTTGGCTATAGAAAAAGCGGAGCGGATTTTTTCAACATTTTCATTTTTATTATATGCCTTAAGCCACCTAGGATTTTCAGAAAGGCCCAGTTCAGCCCCCTTCCAATCAGAAATCACTGTTTCTGAATAAGCAAAAATAGAAAGACAGGCTAATAAAAGAAATAGTATCTTTTTCACTTTACATCTCCGATTAAATTATCTTGATAAATATTAACTCTTTTTCTTTCTTCTGTCGATTTATAGTCTTCTATTTTTTTCTTGAATTCGAACAAATCCGTGGTAAAATCACATTAAGGAAATTGTACATGTCTGATAAGTTTGAAATTCTTGTAGCTGAAAAAAAATCGTTAAAAAAAATCTTTTCGGATGAGTTGTTTACATCAAATTTTAATATTACCTTTTGCGCTGATGAAGATGCTTTTATTTCAAGGATTGATTCAGGATTACAAACAGATGCAATTGTAATCGAAAATTCCTTTGCGAAAGATAATGATTTTGATCTGATAAAAAAAATCGACAAAAAAACTACTTTACAAGCTGCTTTAAAATCTGACCTCATAACAAAAGTCCCAATCATAGTTCTACTGGACCTTGATGATGAAAATTTGGGAATTAACCTTTTAGAGCAGAATGTTACGGATGTTTTTCCAATTAATAGCCCAAAGCAGATTATCTTCTTTAAAATAAAGAATATTATGCAAAACTCTAAACTGGATTCAGAACGCTTTACGATTTTGAATAATCAGCATAAAAGTGCGATTCAGCGTTTAAGTCAACTGAGTGACAAAGCCGGCATTTACAATAGAAAAACCTTCATCGAAAAAACAAAGGAATTTTTTAACAGTTCAAACAAAGAGGATTTTATTTTTGTCCGCTTTGATTTGGATAGATTTAAAGTATTTAACGACTTGTTCGGTTTTGAAGAAGGCGACAAGATTTTACGAAAAATAGGAGAATGGCTTCTAATTCCTCAGGATATAAAGTTCACTTTTGGTCATGTTCACGCTGATCACTTCATAATCTGTGCAGAAAAATCGGAATTGAATCCCCAGCTATTCCTAAAAAAAATAACGGATTTTGTAAACTCTATTTACCCTTCTTTTGATTTTATAGTTCGCATGGGTGTCTATGAAACTTCTAATAAAAGAGATATAAATGTAAACCTTGCAATTGACCGCTCTCTTCTTGCCCTGAATTCTATCAAACAGAATTTTACAGAAAGAATCGGCTTCTATAAAAACAGTATGCTGAATGACCTGAAAGAAGAGCAGGAACTCATAACTGATATGGTTACAGGACTAAATAACCATGAATTCAAGGTCTACATACAGCCACAGTATGATTATACCACCGATTCTTTAACAGGAGCGGAAGCCCTTGTTCGCTGGCAGCATCCTAAAAAAGGATTGATTTCGCCAACCATTTTTATACCGATTTTTGAAAAAAATGGCTTTATTACCCAACTCGATCAATACATTTGGGAAGAAACTTGCAGACTCTTACGAAAATGGATTGATGAAGGACTAAATCCTGTTCCGGTTTCTGTAAATATTTCGAGAAGAGACATTTACAATACTGACCTTTCTGAAATTTTCAAAAATCTTCTGTTAAAATATAATCTAACTCCGGATTTATTAAGACTTGAAATAACAGAGTCTGCCTATATGGATAACCCTGATCAACTTATAAGGGTTGTTGAAAACTTGAGAAATCAGGGTTTCTGCCTGGAAATGGATGACTTTGGAAGCGGTTATTCTTCTCTGAACACCTTAAAAGAAGTCCCTGTTGATATACTTAAACTGGACATGAAGTTTATTGCTGAATCGACACCTGATTTAGAAAACAATAAATTTTCGGAAAGTGCAGCAAAAAGCGGAAGCATTTTAAGTTCTGTTGTAAGAATGGCAAACTGGCTTCATCTTCCTGTTATTGCAGAGGGAATAGAATCTAAAAGTCAGGCTGATTATTTAAAAAGCATAGGATGTTTCCATATGCAGGGCTTCTATTTTGCTCGCCCTATGCCTTCTGACGAATACCGTAATTTGCTTTACACACTTAATCCAGTTTGCAAAGACGAAGACAGTTCATCAGATATTACACCAGCCGTAAACTTTTTAGATACGACTACCCAGGATTCGCTTCTCTTCAACAAATTCGTTGGAGCGGCAGCAATCATTGAATGGACAGGTGATTGCATTGAAATTATCAGAATGAACGACCAGTATCTTGAAGAAATGGGAACAACACAAGAAAAATATTCTACCTTCCATAAGAACATGCTTGAACACATAGAAGAAAGCAGCAGACCAATTTTACTTTCTATGCTTGCAGACGCTACTAAGACAAAGAAGACAGAATTTTGTGAAATAAAAAGTTTACCCCTTTACGAAGGAAACCGTCCTTTCTGGATTAGAACAAAAGCAAGGCAGCTTGCAAAAACTGCTACAAGCGATATTTTCTACATTACAATCGAAAACATTGACTTTAGAATGCAGCTTCTGCAGTTAAATACAAACCTTTCAGAACAGCTTTCTACAATAATGGAAAATGTTCCATGTGGAATTATTACTTTGGATTACGACGGTACATTTAAGACTTCCTACTTAAATGAAAATACGGCTAGTTTAGGTGGTTTTGACCAGTCTGAATTCCGCAGCAAAATCGGAAAAGATCCATTTCTTATGTTCCATGAAAATGACAGAGAACATTATAAAGAATACCTTTTAAATATTCTCCATTCAAAGTTACCTGCTTTTAATTCAAAAGCGAGATTCCTTTGTAAAAATGGAAACACAAAAACTGTTCAGATTGCAGGAAATTTACTTGAACGCTCAGACGGTTCTTTCTACATAAGTTGTGTAATAGTAGACATAAATGAACTGGAAAAACATAATTTCTCTAAATATGTAAACTTTGTATACACACTTTTTAACGAAATATACGAGCTTGATTATAAAAACAACAAGTCTACAACTTTAAAATCAAGCTTCAGTCTTGAGCAGGTAAATGAAACAAGAAATCTTCAGGAATCATACAATAAGTGGGCAGATAAATTTGTTATCGAAGAAGACAGAGAAAAGTTCAAACGCTTTATCAGTCCTGAACACATAAATAACCTGAATGACGAACTTTCTGTCTGTCATTTTTCTATTAAAAACCAGCAGAAACAGATTAAAAATATTCGGGGAGTTTTAATTCCTAATGGAGAAGGAAAGTACCTTTACTGCTGTGGAATAAATCCTGTAAGTGAATAATTTAAAAATCTGGCGGACAGTAAAATTCCATAAGACGGCCACTTGCAGGATGCTTAAAAGACAGATATTCAGCATGCAGCATTAGCCGTTCCCCCTCTCTGCACTTTCCATACAGGGTGTCTCCAATTATAGGAAGGCCAAAACCATGACTGTCAGCGGCCGCAAGTCTTAGCTGATGGGTTCTCCCTGTGTGAGGAATAAACTTAATTCTACTCACTTGCTCTTTTTTTCCATCTGGAGATGTATAAAAGACCCTTCCTTCTTCATACCATTCTGTAAGGGCATTTTTGCCAAATTCTGAATCCCAAATCTGATGAGGGCGGTTATCAACATCCAGGCGGAAAAAAAGTTCCATCTTTCCGTGTTTTTCAAACTTTTCAGGAAGAATACCACTCAAAAGCGCAATATAGGATTTTTTTACTTCTCTTGATTCAAACTGCCGGTTCAATTCCCTGTGAGCTTCTTTTGTAAAAGCTAGAACTAAAAGTCCGCTTGTTTCCATATCTAAACGATGAACACTAGGTTGTTCAATACAATCTGGAAAGAGCCTTTTTACCCTATTAACAATACAGTCCTGCTTATCTGGACCACGACCAGGTACACTTAAAAGCCCGCTCTGTTTGTTTACTACAATGATATCGTCATCCCTATAAAGAATTTTTAATCCCAACATATACGGTAAAATCAAGGCACAGCGTTCATCACATGGAGAATACTTTTCTGCCATTCTGCGTTTTTCACTGTTTTTTCCATAAAAAACTTCCGCCATGCTCAAAATCTTAAAATTCGACTTAAAAGCATAATCTAAAATCTTTGGGGCACAACAATCACCGGTTCCCGTGGGAGGAAGTTTTCCCTGGCATATATCCAAAAGTTTTTCTTCACAACCATCAGCACAATGAAAAGAATATCTTTCGTAAACTTTTTTAAGAGAAGCCTTACAAAGTTCCTTTCTCTTTTCAACCAATTCCTTTTCTTGGTCAGTCTGGTTTTCATATTTACCGTCGGGCCGCAAGCGAGTTTCTTTTAATATATTGATTTTTTCAGTAAGCAGGTGAATTTCTTTATCATTGTCAGAAAGTGCCTGATTTATATCTTCGGCAGGGACAATAGGATCTACAAAAATTTCCTCATCATAAGGAATCTTACTTTTTATGTTCCTTATGATATTTTGATTAACCTGAATTGTTTTTGATATACCGGAAAGAGTCTTTAGAGCATAAAGCCTGCCATTAGAATCCCGGCAAAGTGCGGCCCCCAGCATAATGCCCTGTCCGCTCCTTTCCTGGCTTTCTTTTCCAATCTGTTCTAATGATAGAGAACCCTTTTCAAGTTCATCTATCATTTCTAGACAAATCTGATAGGCTTTATCTTCCGGGAATGGAGGAAACATATTAAAGTCCGCGGATTTCTACATTTCCGTCTTCATGAGCGATAAATGCAGCCGGCTTATTTTTTGTAAAGAAACCAACTTCAACTACACCAGTAATATCGTTGATAACTTCTTCCATTTTTTCTGCATCTACAGGAGCTTCCCAAAGACAGTCTACAATCTGGTTACCGTTATCAGTGATTACAGGTCCGCACTTTCTTACGCCTTCTCGAAGAATGACCTTTGCCCCTAATTTTTCCAATGCCTTTTTTACAGGTACATAAGCTTCTGCAATAATTTCAACAGGAAGAGCGAACTTTGTTCCTAATGTTTCTACGGCCTTTGAAGAATCTGCAACAATTACAAATCTTTTTGCGTTGTAAGCAACAATTTTTTCGCGAAGAAGAGCTGCGCCTCCACCCTTAATACAGTTACCGTTTGTGTCGATTTCGTCTGCACCATCGATTGCTAAATCCAGTTCTCCATCAATGAGTCTGTCTTTAAATGAATAAACAGGGATTCCCCAATCAGCACAGGCATTTTCTGTCTGAAATGAAGTTACAACAGCTTTAACGTCTTTTAAAGTTCCGTCCGCTATATACTCAGAAAGTCTTTTTACAGCAGGAAGAGCTGTAGAACCAGTTCCAAGACCAATTTTCATTCCACTAAAAATAAGTCCCTTTGCAACTAATGTTTCAATGGCAGTTCTAGCTGCCAAAACCTTCTGTTCACTCTGGTTTAAGTTCTTCATCGTAACCAACCCCTGTAAAATATTTAAACTGTCTGTATCCCTGATACTTTAACATTGAATAACCATTACAAACTTTGCAGCCAGCCTGTTTTGCCACCTGCATAATTGGTGTAACTTGAGGGTCATATACAATGTCGTAAAGATATTCATGACCTTTGAAAGTATAGAACCAAATTGGATTATTTTCCTTATTTGGAGCTTCCTCGCTGTTCATACCAACTTTTGTTGTTTGAATAATAATATCTGAATAATGATCCAAAATTGATGCACTGTCGGGTTCAAGAACCGCATATTCAAAGCCAAACTGTTCTGCAAGAGTTTTGGCATGACTTTC
>JAILLQ010000028.1 GCA_024693045.1 Treponema sp. | reverse complement strand
AATTGCGAGTGGTGTCATCGTTGCAATAGGTACAATGCCCAATTTGTGTGCAATAACAAATATTTCAAGGTTCAGTATAGGAAGAAATATCATCGGAAGTACAAATATCGGATTGAATATAGCAGGTATTCCATAAAGAATCACTTCCGGAAAATTAGATATAATAAACGGCACTGATATTTTTGCAACCCATCGTCTTCTGTAGGAATTGGAAACCAATATTACTGCAAAAAACAGCGGAATAGCCAGACCATACCCGCCCATACCCCTACAGAGCTGCAGCAATGGTTCCGTTATGAATTCATTTTCATTTAAATAAAAGAATCGTTTATTTACATAGGTTGTCATATGCCTCACATCCAGACCTATGAATGTAAATAAAGCATTTTCCAAAAAATAAATTACCGCCATTACATGTCTTCCAAACGGTAAATAATCATATCCTGAAGAGCATATATTCTGGATTATCTGAGAAGGCGATGCATGAAATAGCGATACCATTAATCTATTCCATACTGCGGCAGAGAAACCTGCAATAATAGAGGGCGGACCATACTCAATTACACCGTTCCAGAGGGGATCTATATTAATGACTTTCTTGGAAGACCAGTACCCTGAAATATGGTCTAAAACAAAAACAAATGCCTTTGTTACATAAAGGCCTACCAGCATTGCTATAAGTTTGTTGCTGTATCCCAGCAATGAAATATCATTAATAATCTCGGAACTCAAAAATGTGCCGTATGCTACCAAAGCCACGGGACAAACAACCCATTGGGCAGTAAATAACCTTGGTTTTAGCTCAACCATATAATAATGTGAGACAGCAGCACAGAAGATTACCCCTTGCAAAAGGCGAGATCCGCTCTTAATGTCACTTAACAGGCTTAATATCTCATTTCTTCGTAAACTGTGAAAATGATTCAGCCATGCCTGATATGCCGGATTTGGTGTTTCAAGTATGATTCCGGTCAATGTGGATACTATAAGTATTGGCATTATGCAGATAAAGGCTCTCTTCACTGCTATGACAAATGCCATATCATTAACCTTATCGCAGAATTTAAATAACCGTTTTTTTAAGTTGCTTTGAATTTCGGCTTTTTTACATAATGTTCACTCATTAATAAAAATACCTAAAAGCATTAATAGTTCCTAAAAATCAGCTTTGGAAAAAGATTAGCCGCACAAAAAATAGTTAGACTGAAAATTGGTCATTAATGTCCAATATACCTCAAAATACGAATGAGCGACTATAAAGATACTTATTTTTTAGCTCTAAATAGTCTGATTTAATTACTCGTGATATCGTTTTTAAGAAGAATAAATCTTCTTAATAAACTTCTTCTGGATGTTCACATCATAGCCATATTCACCTCCTTTGATATGGCTATTATCTCAATCTCCACTAACAAAAAATTGTACATGAATTGTTTTTAGTGTTTATTTGAACTTCAAAAACCATGAGCACTAACGTTATAAATGCCTTCTGAGAAGTATTTAAAAACATAATGAAAAAATCAAATCATCAAATAAGAAAACATTCAGAAAAAAATACTAACCGAAGAAAAAGTCTCCCCATAATTTATGTGCACAAAAAACAAGGGGCAAAAAATGATAATAAAGAAAAATCTAGAACCTTTATATTACCTTAAAGAACAGGTAGAAAACGGAACACATGGTAGCAATGTGATGGAAGTCGAATTCTCCGATAATAAAAGGAATCTTCTCCATATTTTCGACGGAGATGACACCGGATACACACTGATGATTACGCTGTCAGTTGAATCTCAAGAGAAGATAAATGGCCGATGGCGAAAGATCGGGCAGAAAGATATCCTCACATGACACTACGAATTCTTTGTAAAGAATTGTGGGGAAGGGATGTATCAAAAAATAATCAAAACTCTTACAGAGGAGCCCTAAAGAAAGATTATACCAAGAATCCTCAACCATAATTGCTTTGTAAAAAAGCCAAGTAATAAGGAGAATCCATCAATTTTTCCCGATTGGATTTAACCATATGTAATATGCTGGATGTCGTGGAACAGGCAGTAAAGATGTATTGCGAAATGTGATAAAGCAGAAAACACAAAATGTTCACAGATATTATTAGCACTCTCTATTGACGAGTGCTAATAATAGTGGTATAAAATAATCAGAACAAAGGAACAGAGAAGATCAGAGCTGATCCAAACCCTCCTTCCCTTGCTCAGAAACATAAAATTGTTATTGAGTAAAGGAGGTATCATTATGTTAGTACCGAGTATTTTTGGAGAAAACCTGTTTGACGACTGGTTCGATGCTGATTTTCCACAGTGGCCTGAATTCAGGGATCTGGATAGAGCAGAAAGAAAGCTTTACGGCAGGCATGCGGACAAGCTGATGAAGACAGATGTCCATGAGCATGACGATCATTATGAAGTAGATATTGATCTGCCTGGATTCAAAAAAGAAGAAATCAAATTGGAACTGAATAATGGCTATCTGACGGTGGGTGCTTCCAAAGAGCACGATCAGACAAATAACGGTAAAACAATCCGCAAGGAGCGGTATTCCGGTTCAATGAGCAGAAGCTTTTATATTGGAGAGGGAATAAAAGAGGAAGATGTACATGCGAAGTTCGAACATGGCGTCCTGCATCTGGAACTTCCGAAAGAAAAAGCACCGGAGGTACCGGAAAAGAAACTGATTCAGATCGAAGGATAAATACAGAAG
>JAILLQ010000023.1 GCA_024693045.1 Treponema sp. | reverse complement strand
TGTGGAGGACCCTTTTTTATTGACTCGCTCGATAAATCTCGCTCGGAGCCGACTATTCGTAGAACCTAAAGCAACCCTGACGGCTTGCTTTTTAACGGTTCTTCGATTTTCGGCTTGTTCACCATTCCGCGTACCACTCGCAAGATTGGCATGAGCACAGGCTGTTATTAAATCGCAAAAATAGAAAATCCGTTAAAAACCGAGCCAAAAGGGTCGGTTTAGGATTTACTTACTAATTGCGAGGGACGCAAGCTGTGCTTGCGTCTAATAAAATGAAAGGGTCTTCGTATTTTTTACGGAGGCCCTTTTTTATTTCTTCATCAGATAAATTTTGCTTCTAAGATAGTTTTGTTATATTTTTAAGTATTTTTATGCAAGTTAACTCTAAAAAAATAATTGTATATTACAATTAGTACGGTTTTAAAGGGAAAAAGCTATTTTATAACGGTTTCCCTTTATTCTCTAATCGGAGGAACTCACTTTTGACTAAAGAAAACAGGCCGCTTGTATTAAAAAAAGATGTTAAAAATGCACTTACTTCCTTAGGTATTACTAAAGGACAGAACATTATTGTTCACTGTTCACTTTCATCAATAGGATTTGTTTGCGGGGGACCGCAAATTATTATAGAAAGTCTTCTAGAAAGCGTTGGCAAAGAAGGTACTATTCTTATGCCAACTCAAAGCTGGAAGAACCTTGACCCGGAAACTGGTGTTCACTGGGAAGAGCCAGAAGAATGGTGGGATGTTATCCGCCAAAACTGGCCCGCTTATGATAAGCGAATTACTCCCACTAACACTATGGGCGCTGTTGCCGAAATGTTCCGATCTTGGCCTGGTACTTTAAGAAGCGATCACCCGGCACGCTCTATAGCTGCCTGGGGAAAGAATGCTGATTTTTTTACCAAAGACCATGATTTGTCTAATATTTTCGGAGAAGGTTCTCCCTTGAGTCGCTTATACGATGAAGATGGTTATGCTCTTTTAATTGGAGTTGGCTACGATAAAAACACTTCACTTCATTTAGCTGATGCTAGAGCCAATTATAAAAGCAAACACAACACAACCGAGCACAGTGCTATTATCGAAAATGGGCAGCGTGTTTGGAAAGCCTATGAAACCTTAGCCGTGGATGGCGAAGATTTTGAAGAAATAGGCAGAGATTTTGAGAATTCACCGGAAGGTACTACTTCTGTTGCGAAAATAACATTGGGATCTTCTTCTCTCCGATTAATTAAGGTACGACCAATGGTAGATTTTGCAGTTAAGTGGATAGAAACTAACCGTGAATGATAAACACCCTAGAGGCTGAGCTAAAATAAAACTTGCTATCCCACAAGCAAGACTCCTGCATCTCTCTCTCCGCAGGTTTTGGCTCAGCCTCATTTTTTTTAAATTTGATATTTAGATTTTACAATTCTTTTATTAGACTCTTTATTTCTTTTGTAGTCTTAAGATTATTTCGTCCTGGATTACATATAGTCATGGCTTTTTTTATGTTTTCTGGAATTTCAATCACTTCGCCAATTGTTTGTCTAATATAATCTGCCGAATATGCTGGATGATCACGGGCAATCAATACAGTTGAATATTCATCTTCAGCTCTCTTTCCTCGTAATTTAGCAGCGGCATAAGCTCTTGCCGTGTGTCGGTCAGAAAGATATCCATATTTCATAAATAATTCTTTGGCGGCTGTATCAATTTCTGAATCAGAAACTTCTTCCGGGAATATAAAGTGCTTCATCATCAACTGATTTGCTCTGAATATATCTTCCAGGCGTTCAAGATTAAAGGCTTTTGAAGGATCTGAATCAAGTCTTTCTTCCACGGGAATAATACTGTCCATAACAAAAGGATTGCCCATTACATCTAAAGTCAGAAAATTATTTGCTGGAACTATAAACCCGTTCAGAGGTAAAGCAAATTGCCAGGCATACAAACCCGAAACCAGGTTGCTGTAATTTCCGGCTGCCAAAGCGTAAACAATATCTCCGTGAACCTTGTTTTTTATCCTTGAAAAGGCAAATGGATAAAAAAATGCTTGTGCAATAAGGCGTCCAATGTTCAAAGTATTTGCAAGAGTAATGTTATTTTCTTCAATAAAACTTCTATCCTTAAAAATTTCTCGAACCAGAGCATTACAGGCTTCATCATTTCCGTCGATTTCAATTGGATAGATATTTCCGCCATTCCAGACATAATCACTTTCTTCCAGGCCTCGAACTGTTCCACGAGGATACAAAATAACTGCCTTTAAATTATTTTTTCCACGAAGAGCATGGGCAAGGCTAGCACCTAATTCACCTGTAGAAATATCCAAGAAAACAGCTTTTTGCCCTTTTAATTGTAAAGTAGTATCAAGGAAAGAAACTAAATATGAAATTCCATAATCCCTGTGAATTCCTGTAGGACCTTTAGCTAAATCCAGTAAAAATAAGTTTTCATCATACTGCTTTATTTCTGGTGAAAATCTAAATGCTTTTGTTGCAATTGTTTCACAAATAATAGGACTGAATTCATCTTTTACAAAAGCAGAAGTCAAAGAACCTGCAAGGGAACTAAATGTTGTATTTTCATCTGTATACAAAAGCCAGCGGCGTAAATCTTCAGTTTCTAAAGGAACGTACATTCCTCCATCAGAAGGAAGAGGATTCAAAACCGCATGAAAAAAATCAGTCTTTATCGACTTATCTCTCGTACTTGTAAAATTCATCACTTAAATTATATCAAAGGACTGTCAAATCGACTATAATAATCTTATGAAAAAAGAAATTACTCCCGAACAAAATGTAATAGAAAATGTTTGCAAAGTAAAAAAAGATGAAAGAGTCCTTATTATTGCAAACCCGCAGACTAGTCAAATAGCAGAAAAAATATACCAGGCTGCAAATGAAGCTGGAGCAAAGACTTCACTAATATACCAAAATGCAAAATCTTCATTCGACAACGCCGAAAAAGAGGTTTTGGCAGCTATTGGCTCAAATCCTGATGTATGTTTTTCTATTTCCGAAATAAAACTTGGAAAAGATCCTGAAGCCACAGCAAATCCATATAAGAATGAAAACGGAGAAGCTTTTACCCACATTTTTGATTATTTACTGGAAGGAAAAAAATCAATGAGGGCTGTGTGGACGCCTGGAATCACAGAAGATATGTTCAACAGAACTGTAAACATTGATTATAAAGAACTTGCTTCAAGATGTAATGAACTTGGTAAAATTTTTAAAAATACTATTTCAGTTCAAGTAACAGCTCCTGGCGGAACAAATATTTCCATTCCGGTCTACGGCCGTTCCCTTATGAACGACGACGGAGATTTTTCTACTCCTGGAAGTGGCGGCAACATTCCTGCTGGAGAAGTGTTTATAAGCCCTCTTGTAGGCAAAAGCGAAGGCACAATTGTATACGACGGTTCAATGACCTTTAGTGACGGAGATTCAATTCTTGAAACCCCAATTACCTGCCGTGTAGAAAAAGGTTTTGTTACTGATATAACAGGAGGAGCCGAAGCAAAAAGGCTTTTAAAAACAATTTCAGAAGCAGAAAGCCGTTCAATCGAATACGAAAAATGCGGAAAACTTCCAGAAGGGCAGGGGGAAGTATATAAAAAAAATGCCAGAAATATTGGAGAACTTGGAATAGGTTTAAATCCTGCAGCAAGAATAACAGGAAATATGCTGGAAGATGAAAAAGCTTTTCACACCTGCCACTTTGCAATTGGAGAAAATTACGACAACGATGCTCCTAGCCTTATCCACTTAGACGGAGTTGTAAGGAATCCTACTATTACACTTACCTATGATGACGGTTCAACTCGAACTATTCTACAAGATGGTAGTCTTCAACTTTAAAATATAAACTCATTCTACAATTCTTCCGATAACTTAATTGGAAGGTTGTAGATGAGAAAACCAATCGCTTTAATTTTAGATTATTTGACTGTTACATTTATATGTGTTGTAGCAGGTATCTTTTTTTTCACTCAATATTTTAATTCGCTTACTCTTGTTGCCGGAAAAAACATAGATTTTTCTGCTGATATTATTGCATACGGTCTTTTTGAAACTTTGCCTTTAGTTTTTCTGTTTATTGCAATGTTTGTGATTTTTTATAAAATCCGCCACAAAAGTTCCCCTCTTTCAAGTTTTATTACTTACAGCCTTTTAATAGCTTTTACCTGGTTTGCACTATTTCCTTTATCTATTGTTATGCAGGATAAAGTTTATTCAATGTTGACTCCTATAGAAAAACTTGAAAACAAAAATCAGCTTTCCGGGGGATATTTCAGAAATATCAACGGAAAAATATATTATTTTGTTTCAGATTCTCGAGACGATATCGCAGATGTTTTTTGCTTTTTTGATTATTCACGACCAACCTCAATGGTAGAAAGAGATTTTATAAGAATAGGAAATAATTCAGGATTTTCAGAAACTTTTGGAGATTTTCATGATCCAATCATAAAAGATACAGCTCCTTCAATACCTTACAATCTGGATGAAGCCTTTAAAACTATAAAAGAAAATGCAAAAAATGCATGGCTTAACGGTATTATTGCCTGGTTATGTTTTTCTTCTATGGGTTTTGCCCTCGCATCTCTTTACTGTTTTATCAGAATAAGCTCATGGAAGTTGTTGAACTGCTATTGGGTAGCCTTTTTTACAGGACTTGTAATATGGTTCAACTATTATTACTTTCAAGATGCCTTTTCGTTTGTCCGACAGGTACTCACAAATCTCTTCCACGACGGAGGACACCTTACATTCTTCCTGGAAAGACAGATTTCTTTACCATTAACCTGTATAAATTTGATTTTCGCTATAATCATGACATCAGTGGGAATAATTAAAGCCACTGCCAAAAGGAGATGAATCTAATGAAAATTAGTCGCACTCATATAGTTTCAATCAGTTTTCTGATTATCTGTTACATAGCAATTTTAATATACTCTTTTACAGGTACACTCATTCCTGAAATATTACCTGAACACGCAGCTAACTATAAATTCATAAACAGTCTAAAGCTTTTTATAAAATTTTTACCTGCAATTCTTTTTACCAGTGCAACTATCGGTTGGGCACTAGATTTTGGAGCTCACGCTTCTAATAGCCGTCTCCGTTTTTCTTCTGCCATGTTTGAAAGACTTAAAATTGTAATTATCAATTCACTCTTTTTTATATTTATAATCGAAGTTTGCATAGAGATTTTTTTGCCTCAAATCGAACGGAAATTACAAAATTTTGAAGATTTACCATCATTAGTAATTGAATATCAGAATACTGCGGAAAATCTTTATAAAAATCAAAATTATGAACTTGCCTACAAATATGCAAAGCTTGCCTGTGGAATTGACGACAAGAACCAAAAAAATAAAGAATTATTATTCAAGACAGAATCAGCTTTGGATGAAAAAGCAAAACTTTCAAAAAGCCTTGTGCAATCAATGAATGAACTTACTTTTGGAAAAGATTTTTTAGAAAAACCAAAGGAAAAGATAAGTGCTCCCGCAGAACCTTACGAATCTTACAAACTCCTGCAGGCTGCTAGAAAGTGCCGGGATCAGGAAGATTGGTTTGGAGCTCACTACTACGCCCAGCAGTCTTTGAAAATTTCTGATTCTCTTGATTTAAATGTTACAGAATGTAAACAACTTGCAGCAGATGCCTGGAATAAAATCACCGGAGCTAAAATTTTCAAAACAACTGAAGAACAGAAAATCTTCGCAAAAAAAATTGAAGGATATAAAGCTTTAGTAAGTGAAGACTATCTTCATTCTTATTATGTATTCAACACTCTTTCAACAAGTTCAAAAGCCCTTTCTTTAGATTCTGATGTTGTACGCTACTTACGCATTTCTGAACAAGCCTTGAATAACCAGTGTTTTTACTATGATGAAACCTTCAACCTACAAGGATACGAAACAGCCAACAATGTTTTCTTTAAAATTAAGAATTCAATCAACGGAACTACAAGTGCATATTTCATTAGAGGGGTTGCTTCAAAAGGAACTGCCGCAAATATGATTCAATATCTAAGAGGTTTCTCGATTGTAACTCTTTCTCCAAACGATGAATATCTTTCTGGAATTTATGTACCTTACGCTAAGATGAAAAACATCGAAACAAAGTACATAGATGGAGAAATACTGGATAACTTCGGACTTTCAAAAAAAGATAAAAACATCCCAATGATCCTCTTAAATTCGATTGATAGAAATCTTGAAGGAATTAATTATGGCCCAGTTTCCGTTGGTGGTTTTGAAAACAATCGCGACCAGGGCTATATTATTCTGCCAATACCATACAACGAATTTAACCTTATTAAAGATGCTTGTAAGGGTCCTAATTCTATGAGTTTGCCAAGTCTTATGAAATTTTATGAAACTGCAAATCAATACGGATATTCTAGTGAAGCTTATGGGCAGTCACTCATTAACCGTTTCTTCTACCCATTCTACATACTGATTCTTTTTATTTTTGCAGCCGTTACTGCATGGAATTTCCGTATTAATGAAAACACAATTTTCAAATTTCACTGGATTTATATTTTCCCAGCTTTGTGTCCGGTAATTCATTTTATCCTTGAGCTTTCTAAAAGTTTCTTTAAATTTATGAATTTTAGTTTATTGGGTACCTTCGGAAGCCAATATTCTATTTTAATGGGACTTGTAGTTTACGGATTGCTTATTTTATTTGCAGGATTTTACTTTACGGCTTGTAGAAATACAAATGACCGGTAAAATTTCTAAAACTAAAACAATTCGCGAATAGCTTCTTCCATTGAAAGCGGCCCGCCTGTTACTAATCTGCTAATCCATGAGCGGGCTACCAGACATTTTTTTGCACCCAGGCTCTTTGCAACCTGAACATCTCTTTTTTTACGAATGCCTCCATCTACCCATATTTCACCACAAGAGTCTTTTAATTGACTCCCATATTTTTTTAAGAAATCAGCGGTACTACCTTCTTCAGTTTCTACACGCCCACCATGATTTGAAACAACGATTATATCAGGACGAACTTCTCTGCACATTTCAACATCTGCCTCTGTAAAAATTCCTTTGAGCATAAAAGGCAGTTTTGCATATTCTCTAAGATTCTGAATTTGTTTTTTACTTTTGCGTTCCAATTTTGCCTGATTTCTCATTGTTGCAATATTATAAGCGTCAATATCCATACCTACTGCAATTGCATTTTCCCTGACAAAATCAATTCGCTTTAACAATTTTTCATCAGGATAAGGTTTCAGAAAAAAATAAGCCTTCTGACAAAGGTCTTCTACAGCCTTTCTGCCCAGTTCCAATTTTTCATCAGGAGCTCCATCTCCTACACAAATGGAAATTCCGGCTTGTTTTGCGGCTGTAAAATAGTTTATGTAAAAATCAGATTCTTTTTCAAAACCAATATTCTGAGAAGCCCCCGTTACAGGAGCGATACCAAGATTTTCCGGCAGAACAGGTATACTTTCGTCTACTTCATAAGTATCCCAGGCAGAGCAATTCAAAATAAAATTTCGGCTTTGATTTACGCCGCCCATTCCCGGAAGCTGGCCTATACAAGCAAGCCCCCTGCAAACAGAACAGAAGTGACATTTAAAATCACCTTGAAAAAAAGTATTAGTCGCCAAAACAAATACCTACAGAGCGTCCCTGACTAATAAGAGGATCATCAACAGGAATATTTCTTACTTTTCCAGCGCAAGTTTCTAAGGGAACTGTAATGATTTTGTCTTCCTGCATTGCAATCAATTTACCAAAGTTTCCGGCTGCAAGCTGATCAGCCGCCGCAGCACCAAACTGAGTTGCTAAAACACGGTCGTAAGCACTAGGAGTTCCGCCTCTCTGAAGGTATCCAAGAACAGAAGTACGACTTTCCAGTCCAGTTGCT
The DNA here is from genome assembly GCA_024693045.1 of Treponema sp. Taxonomy (GTDB): domain Bacteria; phylum Spirochaetota; class Spirochaetia; order Treponematales; family Treponemataceae; genus Treponema_D. Next base: position 53,625 of record JAILLQ010000023.1, on the reverse strand, counting down.
TCTTCTAGCTCCTTTGCAACTCGATAACCAATTGACTGAGGCATGCTGGCACGAGCCTTTTTAAATGCCTTTTTATCAAGTTTAGCTTCTTCTTTATTCAAAGCACCTTCTGCTACAACAACAATTGAAAATTCTTTTCCTGCATCACGACGGGCAAGAACATTTTTTGCAACAGATTTAATGTCGTATGGAATCTCTGGAATAAGACAAACATCTCCACCACCAGCTATTGCTGCATAAAGAGCCAGCCATCCAGCTTTGTGTCCCATTACTTCTACAACCATTACACGGCTATGGCTGTGAGCAGTTGTGTGAATACGGTCGATGGCCTCTGTTGCAACATCTACAGCAGTATGAAAACCAAATGTTACATCGGTTCCTACGATATCATTATCAATTGTTTTAGGTAAACCGATTACATTCAAACCTTCTTTTGCAAGAAGGCTACCTGTTGTGTTTGTACCATTCCCGCCAAGCACAACAAGAGCATCCAGTTTCCATTTTTTATAATTCTTTTTAATTGCTTCTATTGGTAAAAGTCCTGTTTCTGGATTTGCTACAGGATTTTTAAATGGTTTTTCCCGGCTAGTACCTAAAATTGTACCACCACGAGTAATAATTCCCGAAATAGTTTCAGCTGTAACGGGAAAACAATCGCCGTTAATCAATCCTCGGTAACCATTTCTGATTCCTACGATTTTCATCCCATAATTTATCATTGCAGAACGGCAAACACCTCTAATTGCGGCGTTTAAACCAGGTGCATCCCCACCAGATGTTAAAATTCCAAATGTTTTTACTGCTGTCTTTTTCATGGCTTTTATTATATCCGACAATATTATCAGCAGGCAAGAATTTATTTTGAAATTTCAGAATAGGGTGTATAATGAGAAATTAGAGATGAATTTATCTGATGTATTTCTTTCTATTACCAAAAGTTTTCTCGAAAATGATAACAGTTCCTTTCTGTATTTTTCAATTCCACATAAGTTTCCGTATGCAATTCAAGAAGAATTTTCCTTGAAATCTTTTAAAATCATTGACTTACAAAGGGACTACAATCCGGTTGCCCCTTTTTATTCAATTATGAAAGATTCTAATCCTGATTATGACTTTATAGAAAATAATGCCTATGAGCTCCATAAAGGCGCTCTACATGCTTTTTTCGAAGGAAGGATTTGTCCCCATAGACTCGATGTGGTTAATTTCAGTGAGCTATATTACGAACGCCAAATGTTAGGAAATTTTTGTAATAATCTTTTACAGAATTTTTTTGCAGATAAATATCTAATTCTAAATGCACAATTACTTTCTCAAGAAGCAGTAGAGTTCTTAAAAAAGATTAATAAAAATATCTATAAGGGAAAAATAATCTTCTGCTTTAATAATGAAGAATTTTTTTACATGTCTCCTACACTGGAAGATTTTTATCACTCATTAGAAAATTCAGACAATTTTTATGAAATTACAAAATATGATGAAACCGAACCGGCGGAAAACCAGAAAAACGAAGTTATCTTTTCAAGAGATTACAAATTGGAAACATTCGATGAAATCCATACAGTATTACGAAACTGCCGTAGAATGCTTTCTCTTGAACAAGCCTTGAATGTTAGTAGTTGGCTTTCTGACAACATTAATAATTTTTCTTTTACACCAGAAGAAAAACGAGATCTCTTATTTGAAATTGGTATTTCTAATTTTTATTCTTACAATTTTGATCAGGCTTTATACTACCTAAACCGAATAATTTCCTACCAGATTGAAGATTCAACCGAAAATTCTGCATATGTACTTTTAAGTCGCGTTTATTACGAAAAAAATATGTACAAGGAATCACTTCGTTGTGCAATTCTAGTTATGGACCGCCTGAAAGACACTCCAAGTGAACCTCTCTATTCAGTTGCCTGTATGATGGAATACACCGTTTCCCAAAAACAAGATCCAGAGCATTCGCTAGAAAAATTTCACAAAACTCTAGACTTATTAAAATCCAATGGACTAACTAATAACTACATATTAACTTCACTGAATATTCCTTGGGTTGCAATGACAAATGATAAGCTCCGATTGCAAATGATGTCCATTGTCAATGAAGTTATCGAGCTGGCAGAAAAAATTGGAAACCTCTATGCACTTTCAACTGCCTACAACTGGAAAGGAATTATTCTGCTTCACAACGGACAGAGAAAAGAAGCCCATATTTACTACAATAAATGCAATGAAATACGAACTTCTTTAGGCGATATTTCTTCAATTATAAAAATTCGCAATGGACTTTCCTATGAATATCTCGTTTCTACTCAGTTCCAGAAAGCTTACGATTTGCTTAATGATATTTCAGAAAAATTACTTGAGATTAACGACAACACTGAAATCATCATCACATTAAACAATATTGCAACAACCCTTTTCCATGCCAGACACTACGACCAGGCATACGAATTATATAAGAAAATTCTTCAGTATTTAGTTTTCTTCCACTTTGAACAAAGAAATGTCACGGCTTTTTTACCTGAATATAACGACATATTAATTCACAATACTTTTATTGAATTAATTAAAGGACATGATAATAGAGCCAAAATCAATTTTTATAATATTTTCCACAACAAAAGAGTTATTACAAAGATTAACGAACCTTTAAAATTTTTATTCCAAGCCATAACCGCACTTTACGATAATAACATTGATAAATCATATGAAGAATTCCAGCTGGCAGAAGATAGTTATAAAAACTACAGTTCTGCTCAAACTTTCCGCCATGTTCTTATGATTTTCGAATACTGCCTGCTTTTACGAGAACACAATCATACCGAAAAATTTGAAGAATATTTTGAAAGAGCTTTTAATCTTGCAAAAGAATATCAACTGGACTACTTTTTTCACGATAAAAACACCCTTATCACTCTTGATGAATATTTATCTAAAGTAAAAGAATTTGAACCGCTTAAATTAGATTTGTCAAAGCTTGATGAAAAAATTAAAAAAGACAAATTAATTACAAAAATGCACAGCCATTTAAAAGATGCCCGCTTCTTAAATAGAATAACTGCTCTTGAAAATGACATCTACGAAGATTCAAAATTCCTCGGAAACGCGATTCATATCATAATGGAATATTGCTTGTGTGATGCAATCATCGTTGTTATACGCGAAGACGAAAACTGGGTGTGTCACGCAAAATTTTCAAAGATAAAGAATTTTTCGGTATCGCAAAAACAGTGGAAGAAACTTTTCGAAAAGTATGACCATTGCGTTTCAAATTGCAGATTTGTAAAAGATCAAGTTTCCGGCTGGTTTTATGCAAAATCTTCCGAACACGCCCTGCCAGCAGCAATGATTCTTGTACCTTCTGATACAGTTTCTATCAACCAAAATGACATAAACATATTGAATATTGCCATTTCAAACATAAAGTCGCAGTATGTCATTCACCGGCAGAATGAACGCCTTTTACGAATTTCTTCTACTGACCAGCTTTCTATGCTAAACAATCGCCGGGCTCTACAGGAAAAACTTAATATCGAAAGCGAAATGATTTCCCGCTATAATATGAAACGCGAAAAATATTTCCAGGTAAGTATCGCCTTTATAGATTTGGATAATTTTAAAATTATAAACGATACCTTTGGTCACGAAACAGGAGATTTGATAATTTTCAAATTTTCTGAACTCTTGCGTAAAATTTACAGGCGGGTTGATTTTATTTCGCGTTTCGGCGGTGATGAATTTGTTATTCTTTTGCCAAATACAAACTGTAATGAAGCAAAAAGGGCAGCGGAAAGATTAATGGAAGCCTTAAAAAAGGCCAATCACTTTATTCCTGACATGGAAAAGCATCTTTCTTCAAAAATAACAATTCCAGAAAGCAACAAACTCAGCTTTAGTATGGGAATTTGTTCCAACTTTGATGTTGAAGACCCAACCGACATGAACACAACTATGACAAATGCCGACCGTTCTTTGTATTATTCAAAAACTACAGGAAAAAACAGAGTTACAATTTGGAAAGATATAAAAAAAGAATTCGAAAAGTCTCAGACCACAGAAGAATTAATAACTATCAGTCAAAATAAGCAATAGTATAGTCAGTTATTTTTTCAAAACACAGAGAATCATATAGTTTGGATGCAGGGGAATTTTGTTTTTTCACGAAAAGAACCGGAATCCTTTTCATTTTTACAATTTTACTTAAGAGCAATGTAAGAAGATAAAAAGCATAGTGTTTTCCACGCTCTTCGGGTAAAGTAAATACCCCGCCAATTTGAACATGTTTATACCCGATAGAATTAGTTCCAGCTTTTGCAATAAGAGTTTCCCGGCCTTCCTGATTAATTGTACTAAGTGCAAGAACATATTGTTTTCGCAGGGCATTTAATAATCGCAGTCGACAGGAATCTTCATCAAATTCCATGCATGAAGGTAGAACTTCTTCCAGTTCATATTTAATTTGTAGATTTAAAAGCTGTGCAAAAAGGGGAGCGGGTAAATCTTTTTTACAGCGTAAAACCGAAAGGTCTCTGTTTATCCGATGATTGCGGACTATTTTTTTTACAAAACTTTTGCTATCAAGTTTTAAAAGGGAATAAGAATTGCTTTCCGCAGGAAATAGAGAAAGTTTTTCTAATGCTTTTAAAATCAATTGAGAACCTGCATAAGTACCGTTCAAACAAACAGGTTTATCAAATCCATTTTCTTTGAAAAAAATTGCAAATGAAGTTATAAAATCCAACTGAAGAGCAGTTTCTGTTTGTGGATTTGAAAAGGGAAGGCAATGTAATATTGTTGATTTTAAAGAAACAATCCCATAGATTTCTTTTCTAGAATCCGGGTCTAAATACAGAACAAAACAATTTTTTATATTCTTTTGTAAGTTTGAAATCAACTGTACGCAAATTTCTTCATTTTTTTGCAAAAAGGCAAGAACAGAATTTCTGCTCTTGCCTTTGATTTCTTCTAAAGGAATGAAATACAAGCTTATACCCTAAATTGGTCAACCTGAGAACCAATTTTATTAATAGACTCTTCCATATCTCGTGAAATATTAGAAAGAGCTGCACCGGTTTCATTAATTTTTGTGGCACCAACAGTCATTTCATCCATTCCAGATTTCATATTTGAAGTTGCATCCTGGAGATTCTGTATTTCTCTAAGAATCATCTTATTTCCATCCTGCATTTCTCTTGAAGCATTTTTTACTTCATTTGAGCTGTCATTCATAGAATTAAGAGCCAAAGAAATCTGCTTTGAACCTTCACCCTGTTCTTGCATTGCATTCTTTATTTCGTGAACAAGGTGCGTTGTATCTTCAATACCTTCAGAAACTTCCGCGAATGATTCCTTTGCAGACATAGAGGCAGTTACAATTCCTTCAATACTTTCTGAAATGGTCTTAAGCTGGTCACCAATTGTCTTTGACTGAGAAGAAGATGTTTCAGAAAGCTTACGAATTTCATCAGCAACAACGCTGAATCCTTTACCAGCTTCTCCTGCATGAGCAGCTTCGATAGCGGCATTCATAGCAAGAAGATTTGTCTGTTCGGCAATACTTGAAATTACGGCGTTTGCTTCCTGCAAAGCTTTACTTTCTGAATCAATAACTTTAATTCTATCGTTTACATCATCCTGTTTTTTTACCCCTGTAACAACCTTCTGTTCTAGATCTTCGAACATAGCCACCATTTTTGTTACAGAATTATCTACAGAATGAATATTTCCTATCATCTGTTCTACGGCTGCACTAGCTTGAGTTACCGCAGAAGTTTGGTTTTCAATCATGTTGTTCAATGATTCTATATTAGATGCAATCTGATTTACTGCACCAGCTGTTCCAGAAACACTGTTCGACTGATTTTCAATCTGGTGCCCCATACTTTCAATATTAGAAATAATTTCTGTGATTGAAGCTGATGTATCTTGTGAACAGGCAGACAAAGATTCTCCTGCAAGCAAAAGATCGTTCTTAGAATTCTTCATATGAGAAATGATATCCTGAAGTTTTTCTGCAAACTTATTAAATCCATCTACTACACGACCAATTTCGTTATTTGCTTCAAGATTGATTCTCTTTGTTAAATCTGCATCTCCAGAAGCAATATCCACGATTGTTTTTTCAACAACACCAAGAGGTTTTAAAGAAATTACAAGTACAAGAGAAAGAACTAAGACAACTAAAATCAAAAGGGCAATTGCTCCAACAATAAGTAAATTTCTTACCTTTGTTGCAACTCCTTCAATAGCATTCTGTTCCAATGATATAAGTAAAGTCCATGGAGCATTAGAAATTGGTTCATGTATCAAAAGACGTTTTGAACCATTTTCAGCATTAGCCCAGAAATAGCCGCCATTTCCACTTTCGCTATCACTTATAACGGTATCCATTCGTTCACCGAGAGATTCCAGATGCTTTGAAATAATTTCAATATCGTCTGTCGAAACAAACACCTTTTTATTTGAGCCAATTAGACTAGCGTTGCCTTTTCCTCCCAAATCGATTTCGTCCATAAAATATGTAAGATTCTGTATCTGAGCAACACCACAGAAGAAACCTACAGTTCGACCGTTTACTTTTGCGGCCTTACAAATGTGAACTACAGTTTTACCAGTTGTTTTAGAAGTTACAGGATTATCAATAAAAAAGTTTTTTCCTTCATTCATAATGCCCTTAAAGTAATCTCTTTCCAGGACATTTGTTTTAGAACCTATATCAGATTCAAATCTACCGTCTGCATCTACCCAGGCAACATAATCGAATACTTTTTCCCGGGAATCTTTTGTTGTTCTAAGCCAAGCAACAATCTGATCGGAATCTAGAGTCTGTACAACTTCATGATTACAATAAAAATCTAGATAAGCAAAATCTTCTGCACAAATCTGTGATATTAATTTGGAATAAACCTCAGCTATGTGTTCATACTGACTTGAAGTATCCTTTCTGATATCTGTTTTAGTTATTTCTGCAACAATAGTTGTTTGAGTAACATTTAGAACTATCAAAATAACAGCAATAATTGAAGCAACAAAAATTGATAACTTTCCGTTTTTTACTTTTTTAAGTTTTAAACCCATTCATTTCTCCTATAACATTAATAACTACTGTATATTATCGCCCACTTTACCTATTTTTTAAAGAAAAAAAAGCCATGCAAGTAAACCTGCATGGCTTTTTCACAAGCAAAGGTATTTTTAGTTTCGGAAACTGTGTATTGGTGCTGGGATTCTTCCACCACGGTTAATAAAATCGGCACAACCAAACTTACTTACCGGCATTACTGGACAACCGCCTAGAAGTCCACCGAATTCAACCCATTCGCCAGCTTTTTTGCCTGGAGCTGGAATAAGACGACAAGCTGTAGTTTTATTGTTAACCATACCAATAGCAAATTCATCAGCAAGTATTCCGCTAATTGTTGTTGCAGGAGTATCACCAGGAATTGCAATCATGTCTAAACCAACAGAACAAACTGTAGTCATAGCTTCAAGTTTTTCAAGACAGATTGAACCTGTTTTTACTGCGTTAATCATTCCTTCATCTTCACTTACTGGAATAAAGGCACCTGAAAGGCCACCTACATTAGTAGAAGCCATAACACCACCTTTTTTTACCATATCTGTAAGCATAGCCAGGGCAGCTGTCGTTCCAGGTGCGCCACAACCGTCAAGTCCAATTTCTTCAAGAATTCGGGCAACACTGTCACCAACAGCTGGAGTAGGGGCAAGACTTAAATCCAGGATACCAAAGTTTGTATCAAGGCGTTTAGCAGCTTCTGTTCCTACAAGCTGACCCATACGAGTAATTTTAAATGCCATTTTTTTGATACCATCTGCAAGAACATTAATTGGCTGACCTTTGTATTCACGAGCGGCTGCAAGAATTACTCCAGGGCCTGAAACACCAACATTGATTACGCTGTCTCCTTCTCCTGGACCGTGGAATGCACCTGCCATAAATGGGTTATCTTCTGGGGCATTACAAAATACAACAAGTTTTGCACAACCGTTAATTGGCAAATCTTTAGAAATATCAGAAGTTTTTACGATTGTTTCGCCCATTAATTTAACTGCATCCATGTTGATTCCATTTTTTGTGGTACCAACATTTACAGAAGAACAAACAAAGTCTGTAGTTGCTAGAGCTTCTGGAATAGATTCAATCAAAATGCGGTCTGCAGGAGTAATACCTTTCTGAACAAGAGCAGAAAATCCTCCCAAAAAGTTGATTCCTAAATCTTTTGCTGCACGGTCCAAAGTTTTGCAGTAATCTACATAACTTTTTGCATTAGAAGCACCGGCTACAAGAGCAATTGGAGTTACAGACACTCGTTTATTTATAATTGGAACACCGAATTCTTTTTCAATATCCTGACCAACTTTTACAAGATTCCCGGCTTTTTTCATGATTTTGTCGTAAATCTTGTCGCAAGATTTTTTTGCATCGCTATCTGCACAATCAAGCAAATTGATACCCATAGTTACACAACGGATATCAAGTTTCTGCTTCATGAACATACTTACTGTTTCTTGAATTTCGTTCGGTGAAAATATCATTTTTTTCCTCTTTGTAATTTCGATTAGTATCGAATCTAGTTTAGAGTATATAGAAAAAAAGGCTTGTTTACAATCAATAGATTATTTTAGCAGGGCAGTAAGGTATTGATCTGAAAGGAAATAAATTTTTTCCAGAGCTTCGTCATCTGTCGGAAGCGCAAAAAGACTTCCAACGCCACATTCTGGATTCTGGCGGACAATTTCTTTTTTCTTCATTATATAATTATCAATCTGGCAAAAAATTGCACTTGAATACCATTTTACAGCTGCAGCAAGTTCTATAGGAGAAAGACCAGCTTTTTTGTCATTGCAATAAATTAAAAGAATCTGGCTAACCCCATATTCAAGTTTCTGTAATTCTCTTTCTGCAATTTCTGCAGCAGAAGAATTAAAATATTTTTCGCTGTGAACAAAAGTAAAAATCTGAAAAACGGGTTCTGTTTCGTATATCTGAATATAACGTTTAATAAGGGTATTAAAAACTTCGGAAAGACTTTTTTTCTGAAACAAGTCCAGTTTCATAAAGTTTTCAGGTATAAAAGTCAACTTTTCGCAATAATCGCGACAGTATTCCAAAGTAGCTTTATACATTTCTTCCCGACCGGCAAAATGATTGTACAAAGAAGCTTTTTTTATTCCCAAGTAGGCTGCAATATCTTGCAAAGAAGTTCCACCTACGTTTTTGTCAAAAGCACAAAACAAAAAAGCACTAATTATTTTTTCTCTGGAAATATTTTTTGAAGCCATCTTGAAACCTTACTTTAAAGCCTTTTGCTTTACGGTTTCATTATTTTCGGCGATTTTATCTTTTACTTCAGACCAAATTGAAATAATTCCTTTATTATGCTGTTTTGAATAATAGAGTGCCTGGTCAGCGTTTACCATTGTTTCTTCGATGTCTGTAAAATCTTCGTTATCGGTAGTACAGCTAATACCAACACTAAAGCCTAGTCGCTTTTCTTTAGGAATATTTAAATTGCGTTCCAAAAGATGTTCCAGGTCAGGAATAAAGAATTTTGACTTTTCCAATGATTCGTAAAGGCGCTCCGCAGATCTCTTTGCTTCTTCACAAGTTGTGTTTGGCAAAACTATAACAAATTCGTCTCCACCGTAACGCGAAACAAAATCGATTTTTCGGAAAACATCGCTAAGAAGGCGCCCCATGCAAGAAATTAAAAGGTCGCCGGCTTCGTGTCCAAATGTATCGTTGTAATACTTGAAGTTATCCAAATCCACAAAGACAATTGCTTCGTACATTGAACCGTGCTGCTTTTTTTCACAGCGGGCAAGAAGTTCTGCCTGTAAACCAAGATGTTCCTGCAATGCATATCTATTTTTCAATTGAGAAAGCTGGTCTGTAGAAGAAATGATTGTAAGATGCTGATTTTGCTTGAACATAACTAATTGCGACTGAATATTGTTTACAGCGATGTTCATCGTATTCAACTCTTCTGCACTTAACCAGAATTTTTTCTGCAAATATATAATCATTCCACCTGTAAATTCAAACTTACTCAAATTTACAAACATGATATCACGGTCTTCTTCCCGTTTAATATGATTAGGAGTTATATTCGATGTCTGTCTTAAAAGCTCATTCCATAATTCTTTGGTTGGTTCCTTTACATCGGAACGCAAAGAAGACGCTTTTACAGTCCACTTAGAAGATACTTTTTCGGCAATAAATACCGCCTCACACATTGTATAATCAAAAACAGACTGAATTGCATTAACCAGATACTTTTTTTCACTAAAAGTATCCATACTTAAACTCATAAGCTTATTCAAGAACTGAAAATCTCTGAGTCGCTTATGGAGCTGATTCATAAGCCTTTCTTTTTCAGCTTTTGTTTCCAATGCATTTAAATCAATGTTAAGTGGCGCAAAATATTTTACATTCTCGATATAGTCAAAAAGAGTTATGTTGTCACGACCTAAAGTGTAATATATAAGCCCCTTTGATTTAGCCAAAGTAAAACCTTTGTTTTTGTATTCCTCAGATTTTTCATCATAACCGGCTTTTTTTAGGATTAAGGCAAATTCGTAATAGAAAAATACAATTCTATGCTCTAGATTAGTTCCTATTTCTTCAAAACACTTAATTCCATTTTCAAAAACTTCTATCGCGTGAGAAACTTTTTTTTCTTCTACTTCTACACAAGCCTGCAGGAAAAGTTTTAAAATTTCTTCTATCGGGGTAAAGTATTTTCCGTTACAAGAAACATTATGAAGATTCATTTTTGCTCTTGTATATTCACCCTTAAAGAAATCTATAATTGATTTGTAGGTCATTATGTCATTGTATTCAGGCATAAAGGAATTAAAATAAATGTCCTGCAAGTCAAAAATATAAAGAATATTCAAGAGAGTCTGGAATACAGAATAAGCCTGATCAAAATTCCTTGCATAGAAGAGAGCTCTACCAACATTTGCAAGCGTAATCAAAATTTCAGGATAATCGTTTGTATTCATAAGTTTTGCGATAAACCCGTTGATTAAATCGTAAGACCTCTGATATTCAGCATTGTTCAAATACTCATAAGAAAGCCCGTTTGTTACCTTGATAACTGGTGTAATCTCACCCAAATCTTCTCTTAATACACGGCAGCGGTCATACCATTCAAGCGACTCATTCTTTTTGCCGTCATGTGCAAGACAAATACCCATCCAGTGACAGGCTGTACTTAAACCATATATGTTGTCCAGCTGAATAGACTGCATATAGGCTTCTTTAATTTTACCCAACATGAGTTCACGAAGCTTTTTCTTGTAAATAACACTCCATGGAATTACTAGAGAGGTGTTGATTTTATTGTTGAGAAGCTTATTTTTTTCAAGGTTATCAAGAACTTCCAGATAGAATTGAACAGAATACTGATCACTTATTCTTTCGCTGATGATATATTCCATCATGCTGTTCAAAGCATATTCCCGGGATTTTGGCTTATCCTTTAAAAGCTGCTTATTCTTGTTTACGTACCGAAGGGCCATTGTGTTAAGATTTTTTAAGAAAGCGACATTAGCAAGATAAAGTGTTGCCATCTGTTCAAGTATATCCCCAAGCCCCATTTCTGTTACATTGCCAAAATAATAATTAGCCTGATCAAGTTCATCTTTTAGAAAGCAAATTACACCCATCTCGTAATAAAGAATGCGGCAAGATTCCTTTTCAAAACTACGAAGAGTTGCATCATTTTCAATTTTTTTAATGAGTGTAAATCCTTCTCCAAGGGCAAGAAACTGAGCATAGGAAGTTAGAGTATGCAGAAGTTCTTTGTATTCCATCTTGAAAAAAGACTTCTTTTGAACGACAGTTTCTTCTATGTCTGCACTTGTATCGATTGAATAGTAAACAGGTTTATTCGAAATGGACTGAACAAATTCCCTCATAAAAGGAGCACTATCTTCAATTTTTAGTCCGTTAAAACAGAAAGCTATTTTTCCTTCAAAATCTGTTTTTTCAAATTGTTTAAGAATTGCAAGGGATTCTTCACTCAATAACTGAGCATTTAATATAAAGAATTTCCCCTTAAGATATTTTTTTAAAAGTTCTACAACTGTATTTCGGATTCTGTTTTTTTCGTAATTTATTTCTTCCCGGACTATAATATCATTTCTTTCTTCAGCGTAACCTTTTTTGAAGTACATTCTAAATGTGTCTCTCTGAAGACTATAAGATGCATCATCTACAATTTTTTTGTCAGGCTTTGCACTTCTTACAATTTCTAGGAATGGTTTTAAAGGAGTATAATCCTTTTCTAAATCAATAACACAAATCTCATCCGTTAATATTTCCTTTAATTGCGCAATCAAACGTTCAGACAGAGATAGATAGATTAAATTCTGATTATCACTTTCAAAGAAATTTTCAACAATGGAAAGCAGAATCTCTCTTGAGTCCATAATTTTAAAGTATAACAAGTTAATAAAAATTGTCAAATTTCTCTTTCTCAGAAAGAACTATATATAGAATTTAGAATTAGTAGTACAATCTGTACGAATATTTTATCAAATCCATTTGCTGTTTTTCTAGCTATATTGTATTCTTCTAACATGTACATAAAACTTCAAAAAAACTCTAAAAGACGTTTAGCTTACACTGATCGGAAAGACGGTTATTTTCATTATTTTTGTGGAGAAGAAAACCCTGTAAACGGTTATCATCGTGGAAATGTAACATATTTCAGAGGTATAACTTGTCAGGAAAAAAGTCTTGACCAAGCTACTTCCATAGAAGTTTATCCTGAAGGATTTAGGGCTTATTTTGAAAAAACATCTATTGATTTTTCACTTTTAATCGATGAACAAGCTCTTTTTATTAGTGCCGCAAAAGGAATCGGACTAACAGGTTTAAATCGTTTAAAAGTAACAGAAAAACATGAAAAAGTTGAAGATTCTGAAACTGAAAATTCCTGGGAAACTGTATTTGTAGAAGAAATACAAAAAGTAGGTAACTGGGAAGAAGCGGAAATCGACGGCGTTCACCTTATTTCTTCAAAATTAGGTATCGCAATCGCTTCTTCACATGAATTCTATCACAGCCAAGATGATGACGACATAGAAATTTTCCTTGCCAACGGAAATCGATTTGAAATTTCACCAGAACCTTTTAAAAGTGAAGGCTGGTATGTAACATTTGAAGAAAGTGCAGAAGAAGCTATAAAAAAGGCTGTTCGGCTTGTAAAAAACAATGCTATCGAAGCGCATAAAACTGTTATACGGGACTTTTTATCTTCATGCCATTTTGATTCTGGAAACAGAACTTTTAACGAATCTTTCCAGTGGGCGCGCTTTAATGCCTGGCTTTTGGCAACAAAAGACCACGGAAGTAACTACAGAGGAATTTGGGCTGGACTTCCATGGTTTAGAGACAACTGGGGACGAGATACTTTTATTGCTTTATGCGGCACTCTGCTTGTTAGCGGCTGTTTTGAAGAAGCTAAGGATGTGCTTTTAGGTTTCGCAGATTTTCAGGATGTAAACTCAAAGAGCGTTTCTTACGGTCGAATTCCTAACCGTTATCGCGACAACACTGATGTAATCTATAACACAGCAGACGGAACTCTTTGGTTCATTAGAGCTCTTTGGGAATACATACAGTATTCCGGTGATACAGATATTTTGAACCGCTTAAAGGACAATGTTGAAATTGCTTTGGATGCGGATATTAAACGTTGTGATGAAAACGGACTTCTTCTTCATGCAGATGCCGACACTTGGATGGATGCTAGAATTTCAGGAAACGAACCTCTTTCTCCTCGAGGAAGCAGGGCAAACGACATTCAGGTACTTTGGTACACGGCACTTAGAATTGGTGAAAAAATTGAAAAATTACGCCAGAACGAACAGCTGGAAAAAAAGTATGCTGATATGGCAGAAAAGGTAAAAACATCTTTTGAAAGACTTTTCTGGAATACGGATTGTTCTGCTCTTGCCGATCACCTCCCTGAAGGCGGTTATGGAGAATGGGCAAAAGACATGAGTGTACGCCCTAACCAGCTTTTTACTATTTCCGTTCCAACAATTTTGGGCAAAGAAAACGACTTTATTTCAAAGGAAATAGCTAAAAAAATTCTAGAAAATGTAGACAGAGAACTTGTTTCTCCATTTGGCTTGTTCAGCCTTTCTCCTGAAGATCCTCTTTTCCATCCTGAACACGAAAATGATTACTGGTACCATAAAGATGCCGCTTACCACAACGGTACTATTTGGGAATGGAATGCGGGCCCATATTTCACAGCGAGTGCACTTTTATCAAGTGGAAATATGCCGGAAAAAGCAAGTGCCTTAATCCAGAACGAAGCAAAAATGATTATGGAATACGGTTGCTGCGGTTCTCTTAGCGAAAACATTCACGCAAGACCTGACTCAGATGGAAATCCAATTCTTTCAGGTACATTTAGCCAGGCATGGAGTATAGCCGAATATGTAAGGTGTCTGGCACAGGATTTTGCTGGATTTAAACCAAACCTTATAAATAACGAAATCTATTTTAATCCAAAACTTCCTGCAGGCCAGAATGAACTTTCAGTAGAATTTCCATTTGGCTCAGGCTGGACTTTCTCTGCAAAAATTCAAAGAAAGGGGAAAAAATTAAAATCCCTTGTATGCTGGAAAACCGCTTCCGAGCAAAAAGTAACCAGTCAGCTGTCTATAAACGGGCTTCCTCTTGAAGCTAACCATCCAATAGAAATTACTAGTGATGTTACAGCCGCAAAAGCAACTCTCTGTGAAGCCTCTGAATTGGCCGTTCCTAAAAATTGGATTACAAAACCTTTTGCTTCTCATAATTTGAATAATGAATTCTGTGGTGCAGAACACCAGGAAGATTACCTTTGTAACCTGATTAAATCTGGCCGTATGGAAAGTAAAACATCCGGTGGAAAATACACAGCAGCTTTGGAATGGTACTTTGATTCTGAATATTTTAAGAGAAAATACTACACAAACTGCGAATTAGGTGCCCTTTATTCAGAACGAAGTACAACTTTCCGTCTTTGGGCTCCTACGGCAAAAAAAGTAAGCCTATTGCTATTCAAATCTGGCCACAAGGGAGATGCCTTTAAAGAAATCCCTATGGAATTAACTGGTCGCCTGGAAGCACCGGGAGTTTGGGAAACAGAACAAAAGGGCGATTTAGACGGAATCTATTATCTTTTCAAAGTTTTAGTGCACGGAGTAGAACAACTTTCTGCCGACCCATATGCAAAAGCCTGTGGAGTAAACGGAAAACGTTCAATGGTAGTAAACCTTAAACGCACAAATCCACGCGGTTGGGAAAAGGTAAATGCACCAGTAATTAAGAGTCCAAGCGATGTTATTGCCTACGAAGCCCATATTGCAGATATAACTTCTAGTCCAGACTGGAACGGACCGGATAATTTCCGCCGAACATTCCTTGGAGCCTGCACTAGCGGTACAACAATAAACGGCAAACCTACTGGTTTTGACTACATAAAATCTCTTGGCGTTACTCATGTTCAACTTCTTCCTGTTTTTGATTTCCGCTCTGTTGAAGAAGATAAAGTGAACAACGACGATTATAAAAATAAAATTACATTCGGAAACTTTAACTGGGGGTATGACCCGGAAAACTATGCCTGCCTAGAAGGTTCTTATTCAACAGATCCATACAACGGAGCTGTCAGAATTAAAGAATTTAAGCAAATGGTAAAAACCTATAACGAAGCCGGAATCGGAATAATAATGGATGTTGTTTACAACCATGTAAACGATGGTATTCATCATGCTTTAGGTAACAGCGTTCCAGGTTATTTCTACAGAGTCGAAGGTTATTCTGGAGCAGGAGAAGACACTGCTAGTGAACGCTGCATGTTCAGCAAATACATGGTAGATACACTGTGCTTCTGGTTAAAGGAATACAAACTTTCTGGCTTCCGCTTTGACTTAATGGGTCTTCACGATGTAGAAACAATGAACTACATAAGAAATGAACTTGTAAAAATCAAAGCGGATGTACTCATCTATGGCGAAGGCTGGGCTATGTACAACGCCGGAAAAATGATTAGTGCAGATCAAAGAAATTCTCATAAAATGCCAAACATCGGCTTATTCAACGACGCTTTCCGCTGCGGAATAAAGGGACCTGTTTTTGATGACAAGCAGAATGGCTTTATCCAGGACGGAAGCCGCCGGGAAGCAGTTAAATTCGGTTTAACAGGAGCTGTAGACCATAAGCAGATTGATTTTTCTAAAGTAGAAGGTACGGCGGCTCCAAAGCCGTGGAGTTTAAAAACATGGGTAAGTGTAAATTATACGGAAATCCATGACAACATGACCTGCTACGACAAACTTTTTATGACAATGCAGGATAAACCGGAAGAATATCTTGATAATATGCAGAGAATGGCTCTTTCACTTCTTTTGCTTAGCCAGGGGTATCCTATTATGCACGCAGGTATGGAATTCTGCCGTACAAAGGAAATCCCTCAGGATATTTTGGACCAAAATCCGGTAATATATGATGTCGCAAAATCTGATGACGGTAAGCGTTCTTTCTGCAGAAATACATACAACCTTTGCGATAGAATTAACAGAATGGACTGGAAGCGTACAATTCAAAAAGAATCCGTTCTTTCTTATGTAAAGAAGTTAATTGAATTGAGAAAAGCTCATCCGGCATTCCGCCTTTCTACAAAACATCAGTGCGAAGATCTATTGGAATTCCTGGACAACAAGAAATTAGGTATATCAGAAAAAGCGCTTGTCTGGACTCTAGATGGCAGTAAGTGCGGCGATTCATGGAAAAAAATCCTAATTGCTGCAAATCCTGAAGAAGAAGACATTTCTATTACTTTAGAAGGAAAAGGTGACTGGCAACTGGTAGCAGATGGTAGTGAATTTTTCTCTTTAGACAAACAGCCTGTTCTCGGAGACGGTTCTACTGTAGACATCAGGGCAAAGAGCGTTACTATCTATTGCCTTTCATAAAAGCAGAGTACTAAAGAAAAAATAAAAATCCGCCGAAAAAGTAAATGAGGTCTTTTATGAAAAAACTTTTATTCTTGCTGGGCCTGTTACTGGTCAGCGGACTTTTATTTTCTTGTGCTGCAGATGACGAAGAAGATGATGATTCTCAAAATTTAGGTTGGTATTTAGCTAACGGAAAAGTTTATCTGGCCGTTCCAAAAGTCGAAAAGACACTTTTGATTCAAATTTATCGCAAGGATGCAAGTGGTAATATCTATAATATCGGAGAAATTAATCCTTCTTATGTAGTTTCTACTATTTCTTATGCTTTTGAAGATGAACTAGTTGCAAACAAACCTTATACATATATGGCATTTTACCTGCTCTACGAATCACCTGGTTACTTTGCAACAGACTGGACGGATACAATTTATGTAACAGGCTCTGCTTACGATACAGAACCTACACCGGTTGTTTCTTCTTCGGCATATTTAGATTACGATGAAGATACCCTTCGCATGACAATGACAGGGGGAAATATATCATTCACTGATGAAAGTGATGATTCTATTTTTAAAAAATATAGTCTTGCTCTCGGTGTAAAAAAATCTGATAGCAATCATATTGTAAAACTTGGCGATGTTTACAACGCTACTACAGACTGGGATAGATTTGAAGAAACAGAAGATATAGTAATGGACTCTGTTCTTCCAACTTCATGGCAAAACCAAACTCTCTCTTTGCTTGGCGCTATTTATAAAAAGGAAGAGTTATTCCCGTCAACTTCAGACGAAACAAACTACCTTTATAAAACAATACACTGGTCATTGCCAAAAGCCGTAAAGTTAGTTATCGATAGTAAAACTGTTACTTCATTTACAGTTTCAAAAGGCTCTGCTGAAGACGTGGACTATATTTACTCAGGTCCAATAACTAACGAATAAGATTTAATCCTTTGCTTCAGCTAAAAAGCCTTCCACTGCTAAATCAGCAGCCCGATAAATTTCTTCGATATCCTGCTGATTTAGTACTGAAATTTTAAAAATTGCAGATTCAATTAGTGCATAAAGCATCTCGTAAGCAGCTTTGATGTTTACCTTTCTAAATTCACCGGCTCTTATTCCACGGATAATGGCACAATTCATAAGATGCTGCAATCGAATAATTCTTCTTCTAACGCGATCTTCAGTATTTATTCCCGATTTCTGCAACTGAATCAAATATGTAAGCAAAACGGAAAAGAGTTTTCTATTCTGTTTACACTGATCAAAAATAAAATAGAGCATATCCCTTAAAACTTGTTCAGTTGAAATCGAAGTATCAGTAGCTATCTTAATCAAAACTTCTTCTAATGTTGAAAGAAGCTGCTTTATGCTCCATAAAAAGATTTCCCTTTTGTTTTTAAAATATATATAAAGAGTTGTACGGGTAATTCCACATCTATCTGCAATTTTCTGAAATGTTACATCTTCGTAACCTTCTTCCATAAATACATCTAAAGATTTTTCAAGAATTTCCTGTCGTCTTTTATCATGCTCTACAACTGTTGCCATTAAAATCTCACCTTCCTGTCTTTTGAATCAAACTTTTTTCCAGAACCGCTTTTTCCATTTTTTCCAGGCTTTTTGTTATTTCCACCTTTGGCATTAAAACGAGGAGATGCAGAATTAGCCGCATTTGTGTACATATAAAGAGTTGTATCCAAATTGCCAGCTTTTATATCTTTTAGCAAATTTGCGTAATGACCGAAATTTTCCTGAAATTCTTTATGAGATGTAATAATTCCAAATTCCCATCCCTTAAAGCTATTCCAAAGTTCGTCCATATTTTTATAGAGTTTTGCAGCTTCTTCTTCGTCGCCAAGTCTTTCTCCGTATGGTGGGTTACACAAAATCAAACCATTTTCATATGGAGCACTCAATTCGACAAAATCCGCCTGAATAAAATCTGGGCGAATAATTTTTGCATCACTTCCAATTGATTGAAGAGCGCGTCCAGCCATTACACATGCATATTCAGCATTTTTCTTTGCTCGTTCAACAGCTTCTGTAGAAATATCACTACCAGTAATTCTAACTTCTACATCCGGGCGGATTTTTTCCGCTTCTGCCTTTCTGATTTCTTCAGCTCTTTTGCGATTGTAAAATGGAAGATTTTCCAAAGCAAATCGACGACCAAAACCAGGTGCGACATTATATGCATAAAGAGCTGCTTCTATAGGTATTGTTCCTGAACCGCAAAATGGATCGTGAAGAGGAGTTTTTCTGCGCCACATCATTTCCTGCAAGAGGACTGCTGCAACTGTTTCTCGAAGAGGGGCAAGTCCACCGTCTACTCGATAACCTCTTTTATGCAGAGGAAGTCCTGAAAGGTCTAGCAAAATCAGAGCTTCATCCTGGTCCATGTATACACGGACTGTTGATTCTTCACCTGTTTCTGGCATAGAAGACATGTGAAATCTTTCGGTCAATTTCTGATAAATAGCTTTTTGAACAATAGATTGAATTGCATGTTCCGAATTCAACTTACTTCTGTGACAGCGAACTTTATCGACTGTTACTTTTGAATCTTTTTTGAAATAATCCTGCCATGGAATGTTGTAAACGCCTTCAAAAAGCTGATCAAAATCAAGAGCTGTATACTTTGCCATCTGTAAAAAAACACGATCAGCTGTTCTTAAACAAAGATTTGAACGAAACATGGCATCGTTGTCACCTTCAAAAAATACTCTTCCAGGGGCATTGCCTTCGAGTTTATATCCGAGATGCTTAATTTCGTTTCCAAGAATTTTTTCTGCGCCAACTGGGCACAATGCTACTAATGTATTCATGTGCTCAGAATAGCATTTTTACAATTTTTGCGAAAGTGTCAAAATGACATTTTAACTACAAAATGTCATTTTGAATTAAAAATTCTCAATTAATCTTTTCTGTGTGCAATTCCGCGGATTTCAGAAAGATTACTAATTCCTTTTCGTTTCATGTATTCAGTCATTCCATCTATACATTCAATCATTGTTAATGGATTTGCAAAAGTATTTGTACCAACTTCAACTGCTGTTGCACCAGCCATAACAAATTCTATTACATCTGACCACTTAGCAATTCCACCGATAGCAACTATTGGTACTCTTTTTTCTTCAGGCAGGGATTGAATAGCTTCATATAATTCATAAATCAAGCGAACTGCAATAGGACGAACAGCAGGCCCGCCAAAACCTGCCTTAACCTTATCAAATACAGGCCGACCACTTTCAACATCAATAGCAACCCCCTGGAAAGAGTTACACAAAGAAATTGCATCAGCTCCTGCTTCAATACACTGCAAGGCAACTGCATTTAATTCTGGTGACTGAGGAGTAAGTTTTACCCACAAAGGCTTTTTTGTAACAGCCCGAACTGCAGAAACAACAGTATTTGCAGATGAACAAGACATTCCAAATGCTGCCCCACCAGCACTTACATTTGGACAAGAAATATTCAATTCGATTACAGGAACATCTGTTTTTTCAAGAAGTTTTGCACCTTCAACATAAGTATCCAGGCTTGAACCAGAAAGATTTGCTATAGCAACTGGTTTTAAGGCCATCATTTCAGGTAATTCGTGTTCGATAAAATGAGGAATTCCCGGATTCTGCAAACCAATTGAATTCATAAGTCCACTTGGAGTTTCCCATACACGAATTCCACTGTTTCCCTGACGAGGTTCTAGAGTAAGTCCCTTAGAGGCTATTCCTCCTAGACGATTTACATCAAAAACAGATGCATATTCTGTTCCAAATCCAAATGTTCCAGAAGAACCGATAAGCGGATTTTGAAATTTTACACCTTTAATAGATACAGAAAGATCTGGATTTCCATTTGTAGCTTTTATTCTGCTTGGAGCAGGTTTTGGGAAAGATAAAATTTTTGAATCAAAAACAGGACCATCTTTACAACAACGCAGATTTCCCTTTGTAGTTGGAATAACGCAGCCTAAACAAACGCCCACTCCACAAGCCATTCTCGCTTCCATGCTAATCCAACACTGAACGCCTGCTTCTTCACTTACACTTTTTATGTAGTTTAGCATTGGAGCTGGTCCACATGCGTAAACAGCTGTGTAGCCGCCTTCTTTTATCTTTTCTGCATCAATGGCAGCTGTAACCATTCCTTTTATACCAACGCTTCCGTCATCAGTAGTGATTGTAAGCTTATCGGCTTTTAAGTTATTTAAACCGTAAGAACCGCTTTTGAACGAAGCAATAAAATCATATGATTTTTCTGGAAGGCTTTCTGCAAAACCAGCGACAGGAGCAACACCAATTCCTCCGCCAGCAATTAAAACTTTGCCTGGCTTATCAGGTTTTGGAAAAACATTTCCCAGAGGCCCTAAAAGTTCAACCTTATCATCTGCTTCAAGAGAGCAAAGTTCCTTTGTTCCCTGACCTTTTAATAAAATTAAGAAACTTGTTTCAACACCGTGTTTTGTTTCTTCAGCATGAAAAACACTGATAGGGCGGGCAAGAAGAGCCTGAGATTTTTCAGAACGCAGCATAAGAAACTGTCCTGGAAGAGGAAGCCTAGCATCGTTTCCTGTTGCTTCGATTTTTAGATGAAATACAGAACCAGCTGGCTTTGCACCATCAACCGAAGCGCACAAAGTTACTATTCCTTTTGAATAAACAGGGTAAGGAATGCCATTACAGTCATGAGTTGCCTTTGAATTCATATTGTTCTCCATAATTGTGTTCACTTAAATATAATGAGATTTTTTCACATTTACTATATATAACTAAAATCTTATTCCGAATCGAATAGATGGAATTACATCTACACCTTCTGACAGATAAATGCTGCCAAAGTTTGTATTACGAACGTCAGATGCGAAAGCTTTGTTGTTAAAACCGTTAATTGCAAAATCGAAAACCCCAGAAACAAAAAAGGCCTGTCGATGCAGTGGTTTGTAAGATAGAGAAAAACGGGCAGATGGAACAAAATTGAAGCGATTCTCGTTTTCTTCCAAATCACCGGTAGCAATTAGAAATTTTCCGTAGGCTGCAAAATCTATCATAATTCTATCAACTAATGTTTCTTCGTGGCCCAAGCCCATATTGATTGCAAGAGAAGAACCAAAATCAGAAAGTGACTGGCCTGTCAAAATATTGCCATGAATCATCTGTGTTCCCAGGCGCAAACCACCTTCAAATCTAAAGTCGGTATCAATTGTAACTTCTGGTTGAACCCTGAAAACATCCTGCTGCTTTAATTTTGCCTGTTTTATAAATTTTCGTGTAATTTTATTGTGAGACTTATGTGCTGTAATCCTTGAATTTAGGGCTGTGGTTTCGCCTATTGTAAAATGATAAGCCATTCCTTTATGAGGAAACAGACATTTCTTTGGGCAAATTTCAGTAACATAGCCTTCTGCATCGTAGTGTTCAATTTTTGTCGGAATCATTGTTGGAATCAAACTGTCTTTATAAACAACAGTAAGGAATTCTTCACAACTAGGAACTCCGATTATTACTCCAATTGGAGATGGGACAGCAATTACAGGCACTTTCATGCTTTTAAACTGAGGCATACCGTCTATTATGCGAAGAACAACTTCATTTTTAGAATTGAAAATAGCACTTTCGTAGGGGCCTTTGATTACTAAAATACTGCACATTTTTTCAGAATAAAGTTCATCATCTTCAAGAGCCAAAAGCCAGCTCAAATAACTTGTACAGATATGCATATCCAGTAAGGCTTGGGAAGAATAATCAACTAACCCCTCTGTCTTTTTATTTGCATAATCAAATACCCTTTCAAGAGTGGTTTTTGATTTCTTTTCACCTTTTTTACTTGGTGCAAATGAAGACCAAAGTATTTTTTCTGCAAACTGGCGTAATCCAAAAGAAGAACCATAGTATCTTTTTATGGAAGGATAAAGTTTTACCAGTATCTTAGTCATCATTGCAGGAATAAAAAAACCGGTATTAAAAGGACAGTAGTCTTTGTCCATAAAATATCGAAAGTATTTATTTATCCTAGGGATATAATTTTCTTCAAATATTTCTTCAGAAGTATTCCAGCGGTTTGCAAAAACTTTTGTATTCCCATATTTTCTAAAATTCCAATCACCTTTTCTCATTGGTACAGTTGGAACGATATCCTCGGGATTTACGATATTCCAAATGTAATTGTATTTTTCATCCGAAGTCTTTTCTTCCTGGGAAATGTTTGGACTTGCAAAAGTATATACGAAAAGATTTTCTGCTCTAAAAAATCCTTCGTCCAGAAGATTTGCTCCTAAAAGATTTGCAATAGCTGCTCCACGACTGTGCCCAGAAATCAGAAAATAAGATTCATCAGGGTTTATCTGCATTTTCAAAAGATAGTATATAAAAGCCTTATGAACTTGTGTTTCTGCCAGAAAAAAGCCCTCGTGCAGTAGAGTTTCTTTTCTTGATGAATCTGCAACATTTACATTGGAAATCCACTCATTTGCTTCGGATGGCGTTCCACGAATAACAACAAAAACCAGATGCTTCTTTTTACCATTTGAACCAATTTCATCAACTTCTTTAGAAGCAAAACTAAAGGCAACTTGATTACTTCCCAAACCGGCAGCATCGTAATCCAAATCGTAGTGGAATTCCATTGAAGAATTCTTAATTCCCATAGCTTTATATACATTTTTAATTTGATTTAATTCAGGGTCTATCTGAACATTTGTATATGCAATTTCGGAAAGCAAACAGGCAACTCTGGCTACATCGTGATGATACTCAAAAGGAGAATACTTTTTGAACCAGCCTTCATCCCAATCCAAGCTTACTGGTACAGGATTTTCAAATGGAATTGTCTCTGAATTTACAGGAAAAGTAACCTTTGCTGCAAAAGCGCTTGAGGAGAATAAAAAAAACAATACAAGTTTAAAAAAACAAATCTGCTTTTTCATACTTTTCCTGCAAAGATATGTTTTACAAAGATGCCTTTGCGTTCAACAAATCATTTTTACTGAACAAAGCATTTGCACTTGCTGCATCAGCAATATCTGCAAGAGATAAAGAATTTTCTTCCCTTCTTGTTGCAAGATTTTCTGCTTTTTTCCATGCACACAAGATTCCACGGCTTGAATTAACTGTTCCACCAGCTTTATCAAGCAATGTAGCTGCAATTCTAGCTGCTCCACCCTGTGCTCCATAACCAGGAATAAGGAAGAAAGTTTCAGGATAGGCGTCACGAATGCGGCGGGCATCAGCTTCCTGGGTAGCACCAACAACGGCACCAATTGGACCGCAAGTCTGATCTGCATAATTTGCTTTATAAGCTGTATTTATGCGGGCAATTTCACTTCCTACACGATCAAGAAGAAGTCCGCCGTTTTTCAATTCCTGGTGTTCAATATCTGTCATTCCAGGGTTTGAAGTACATAACAAAACAAATGCACCTTTTCCTTCTTTTTCTGGAGCTGCATATTTTGTAAATGGTTCTAGAGTATCAAATCCCATATAAGGATTTACTGTAATAATATCAGTTTCAAAATCACCTGTAAAATGAGCACGGGCATAAGCATCTGCTGTTGCAGCAATATCGCCTCTTTTAATATCAGAAATAACGATAAGTCCGGCTTCTTTTACAGCTTCCAGTGTCTGGGCATAAATCTTCATGCCTTTGAGCCCCATTGCTTCATAATATGCTATCTGAACTTTACAGCAGCATGCAGACTTATCTGCAGCAATACGTCGTATAATTTCCTTATTATACATAAGTACGGCCTCTTCCGGAGAACCTACTGCTTTAATTACTGATTCTGGTAAGTAAGAAGGATCTGTATCCAAACCAACGCACAATGGTCCATTCAGGGCCGCTAATTCCTGCAATTCCTGCATTTTATGTTTTGTTATCATAATTTACATATTAGAATAAAATTAGTTTTTTGTAACGACTTTTATTATATTGTGTTATTTTATTTGATAAATGGATTTATAATTATAATGATGTTGCATGAAAACGCGGTGTTTATATGAAATTAAAACTATCTGTTTTTTTTATACTTTTAGTTTTTTTGTTTATTTCTTGTGAAAATTCTCCAAGTTCGTCAAATAATGATTTACTACTTGCCTTAATTAATAATCAGGCAAACAAAAACTCTTCAGTAACTTGGACACATACTTCTGATGATATAGCAGGAAAAGAAGTTTACTTAGTAAAAATAAATCCAACTAATGCCTCTGTAAAAGAAGAGCAGTTCTGTGTAATAAATGCCGAAAATATGGATTTAAATACTTCTACTTCCTCAAGAAGCGAACTTCCTGAATATGAAACCAGTGATTTATCAGAACAAAGCTCAACGAAAACTGACCCTATTAGAAAAATAGATGAAAAATATATAAATCTGCTGTCTAAAACCAAGCTAGAAACAGCTTCTTCCCGCTCTGGAACAAGCGTTGAAGAAGCATACGAAGTTGATGATACAAGAGATTTATATATTCTTACAGACATTTCTTCCAGTACGTTAGAAAGTAAAACTGCAACCCTTTACGCTAAAACAGACGATGTCTATGTATGGGTTGTAGAAGAAGATAAAACTCCATATATCTCAAAAGATGGAAGTAAAGGTGAAATTACAAAAGAAATAGCAGAAAGATACGCAGCAAAAATGCAGGAAATCTATAAATACATCTGCCATGTAGAAGTCCCTCTTCCTGAAAATATCCTATATTTTACATCGTCAGAAAAATATGAAGTCAGAGATATGGAAGAATATAGTAAAACCGGAACTAAAATAAATATTGTAATAGCAGATATAAACGAAGATAACAGTGAAAGTTCATTATCAGAAGGAACTATAGGGCTTACAGTTTTGAAAGATTTAGCGAGTGGAACTTCTGAAGCTGTTAACTACTATGATATTAAGTCAAACATAGGAAATTATTTCTATATGGACTCATATTTTTGCCTTGCAGATGAAAACGATTGTTTCTCAACACTCTCTCATGAATTTCAGCACCTATTATTCAATGGTTATAAAATTATTGATTGTGAACTTCTAACAAACATGACAAATTCATGGCTTACAGAAATGCTTTCAATGCTAACAGAAGACATGATGGCCGATTATTTAAACACAGACAATAACAATCACCCTTTGTATCTACTTCCTTACTACAACTCGTATTATTACTTCAGTGCATTAAATCAATGGAATAATAGCAATGCTCTTGATTACTCTTCTACTTATGCTTTTGGAGCCTGGCTAGTACGAAACTACGGAGGTGTAGAATTAATCCACCAAATGTCAACTAACTCATACGTAGAAATGGAATGCGTTCTAGAAGCTCTAAAAAGCACCACAAAAACGAGCTGGACTATATCAAATCTGCAAAAAAAATACTCAGAGGCTTTAATTTACCAGGATACCTCTTTGGGCTACACAAGTTTTAACAAAAGCCCGGAAACAACTTTAATCTACAATGGCTATGAATATCCGCTTAAATCAATTGATTTATGGAATCTTGATGACATTCTTACAAAAAAAGATTATACAAGTTTTAAATATGATGGTCCTTATTATTTATATGCAAATTCTTATTGCCAACTTCAGCCTCTAGGATTATCGATTCACTACCTTGGAACAGTTGACAGTTCTGCCAACTCGATAAGTCTGGATTTTCGCAGCGCAAGCGGATCAGGAATCAGCGGAGTAATTAATCCTAGTACACCAGATGATTCCTGCGTAAATTACTATGTAATGTTCAAATAAATCAAATAAAAAAATCCGCCGGTAACTGAATGAAGTCAGCCGGCGGATTTTTTATTTAACCAGTAAAACTTTTTACTTCTTCAAAAGAGCTGCAAAAGGATTATATGTATCGCCAGAATCATCACTGTGACTAGCAAAATATTCATTTGCGTTGTCGTCCTGTTCTGTACTTGTACTAGGAAGAAGGGCAATTCTGCGATTTTCTGCATCAATCTCTTTAATCACAACAGACATTTCCTGACCTACAGAAAACTTTTTCTTCAAGTTTGTATTGCGGTCTACTCCGAGAGCAGAAATATGAACAAGTCCATCTATCCCACTTTCTAGATTGATGAATACACCAAAATCTGCTACACGACTGATTTTTCCGTCAATTTTCTGGCCTTTAGAAAATCGTTCACCAATACTTTCCCATGGACTTTTAATAAGAGCCTTCATACTTACAGAAACTCTTTCGCTATCCCAATCTGCATTGATAACTTTTGCAGTAATTTCCTGACCAACTTCCAATACTTTTGAAAGATCGGTTATTCTTTCGAGTGAAACTTCAGAAATAGGAAGAAGAACCTGGAATCCATCTACATCTACAAATGCGCCAAAAGATTGAAGTGATTTTACAGTACCGGTAACGATTGAACCAACTGCAATTTTTTCACTTAAAGCAGTAAGCTGCCCCTTGTATTCAGCTTCAAGCACTTTGCGATTTGAAACCAGAATATTTTTTCCGCCTTCTTTGTATTCCTGGATGATAAAAGTAAGTGTGCGGCCAACAAAATAAGAAGCTTCTTCTTTCTGTCTAAAGCCCATCTGTGAATAAGGGCAGAATGCGCGCTTTCCGCCAAGACTTACTTCAAATCCACCTTTTATCTCTTTTTCAACATGACCTTCTACAGGGATGCGGTTTTTATATGCATTTTCAAGCATTGAATCATCAGCATCATTTCCGCCGATTTTTGTTGTAAAACGCATTTCGCCGTTTTTTTCACCCAGGTAGTAAGCCTTGATTTTATCGCCTTCTTTTACAGAAAGATTTCCGTTTTCATCTGCAAATTCGGCACTTGATATTACGCCTTCACTTTTTGCGCTCATGTCGATAAATACTGTGTCGCCATTAATTGCAACTACACTTGTTTCTATTTCCTGACCAGGAGTTAATTTTTCAAACATATACACCTTCGTCCTATTGATTTTATTAACTATAACAAATGCAGATAAAATAAACAAATGCCTAAAATATACAATTTCCGTCTTTTTCAAAGCATTTGTTTAATTGCACCCTTATTATCATAATGTTATAATATTTTTATTACATTTTATTTTAGAATTTCTATATGAGGTTTGATATGACAAAAGAAGATATCGTTGCCAACAAAGCAGTTAGAAAATCGACTTTAAAATCTTTAAAACTTAAAAAGAAACTTAGAATTAATCAGATTAAAAAAGAAGCTGAAGACAAAATTCGCGCAATCAACATCCAGTACGCTGATGACCCAGAAAGATTAAAGGCAAAATATGCAGCTTCTGATTATGCCCGTTCAGAAAAAGCTAAAAAAAGAGCAGAAATTAAAATTGCAAAGGAAAAGAAACGCCACGAATTCCTTAGAAATTTAAGACCCTATACTCTCGGTGAAGAAATTTTCAGTTCAGTTGTGCAGGGAGTAGGGGCAGGCCTTTTTATTGCAGCAACAGTTTTACTCACTGTTGGTGCCTCTTCTAAAGTTCCAGAAGAAACAAAAACTGTTTACACAGCACTCTTTGCTTCTTTTGGTGGATTAATGGTTTTAAACTACATTATGTCTGTTTTGCACCACGCGCTTACAAATCCAAGTGCAAAAGAAGTTTTTAAGCGCCTTTGCAGAATCAGTATTTTCCTTGTAATAGCAAGCACTTTGATGATTTATTCATACACAGCTGTAAGGCAGGGTGCAGTTTCTCCTGTTTATGCACTTATTATTCTTGGCATAGCGGGAATTGTCTGCTTAGTCGGTATTTTTATGTATGCAATTGGTGGAAGCCGAACTGACATAACAAATATCGTATTCAACGGGGTATTGGGCTGGGCTTGTCTTTTCATTTGTGCCCGTCTGTATCATGCAATTTCTCCAAAAAGTTTCGGCCTCTTGATTATAAGCGGCGTTCTTTTTACTACTGGTTTGGTTTTCTGTAGTATTAGAAAGGCAAAGTTCCTGCATGCTATCGGCGATTTAATCGTTTTGACAGCAAGCGTATACATGTTCTTCTCTTTCTTCTTTTTATACTAATCAATCCTTTTCCGCTATCCTGTAGTCCCAATTGTGCTTAGGATAGCGGCCTTTCATTTCTTTACAAATTTCAATCCAGGAATTAGTCCAGAATTCTTCAAGGTTGTCCGTTATCTGCAATGGGCGCCGTGCTGGAGAAAGTAACTTAAAAAGCAAAGGCATGCCCATAATTTCTGGAGTTGAAAAACAAGCAAAAATCTGTTGAATAATTACTTCCAGTACAGGTCTAATCACAAGTTTTGTTCTATTCTGTGGATCTGATTGAAGTTCATAAATTATTTTACGCTTTTTACCATTTGGAAGAGTTATCAAAAGAGGAACTTCCTTATCCAAACTAGAACCGTCTAAATACCAGTAAAGGGCATCATACAGGCTTTTTGAATCTATTTTTGTTTTTCCGGCGACAAAGGGTAAAAGCCAATCTTCTACATTTTGGCAAAGGTTTACTTCCAGTGCTTTTGCTTCAATACCTTTTTGCTGGGCATAAAACTTTTGTCTGATGATGAGCATTTTTGTTTCATCGGAAAGAGGTAAAAAATCCATTCCCTTTTCTTTAATTTTATTGCAAATTGCCTTGGCATAATCTTCTGGGGAAGAAGCAAGTCGTTTAGAAGATAAAACAAGTTTTCCGTAGCAGATATCTTGAGTCTTTTTTATTTTTTCACCCTCAAAAGAAATCTCTTCTTTACATTCTGTACGACCTTTCAACCATTCTTCAGCATCAGAATCATTTACTTCGCAGTATTTATAAATAAGTCCTTGACTAAAACCTGCATCAACTTCTGCCGCCACAATCCACTTGGGAAGAAGAGCTTTTTTCTGCATGTCTTTTTTTATTCGAGCCATCCTGCCATTTGGAAACTGGTACAAATCTTCAGAAACCTGCATGGCAAGACGGTCCGGAAAACCTGATAAAAGAGCAAGTGCCAGGTTTTTTGCCGGCTGCAAAAGGGGTTTCTTTGCCTCCTTAGTAATTTGAGCAACTCTTTCTTCCAGGTCTTTTACAAATTTCTTCTGAATGTCGGAAGAAGCCTTTGCATAATTTGTAAAATCAACCACATATCTTTCAAAACCGGACAAAGCAAGACAAGCTAGCCGCGGATGCAAAGGAAGTTTTAGACAGGCTTTTCCAAGAGCAGTTACAGAAGAATCTTTTACACAAGCCAATTCCTGCAAAAGTTTTAAAGCTTCATTCCAGGATGCAAGAGAAGGTGCTTCCAGCCAGTCTATTTTGCCCGGCTGACCTGCCCCCCAGGCAACACATTCTAAAACCAGGGGAGTTATATCGCTTCTTAAAATTTCAGCAGGGCTGTTTATTAGCCGAACATCATGCTTAGACCAAAGGCGAATGCATTTTCCAGGTCCTAAACGGCCTGCTCGACCAGCCCTTTGTTCCGCAGAAAATAGGCTTTCATTTTCAGTTACCAGGCCTTCCATTCCCAATGCAACATTCATTTTGTTTACCCGACATAAACCGCTGTCTATAACAATCTTTACTCCGGGAACTGTTAAAGAAGTTTCTGCAATTGCACTTGAAAGAATTATTCTTTTTTTATCAGCTTGAATTGGCTGTAATACTTTTTTTTGCTCAGAAAAATTAATCGAACTGTGCAAAAGCATTACATCAGTGCTTTCATCGGGATATCCTAGCTGCAAAAGTTCCGCCTGTGTTTTTCTAATCTGCGAAATGCCCGGCAAAAAAGCAAGCAGAGCGCTTCCTTTATCAAGTTGGGGTAGGGCTTCTTTTATAGAAAGCGACATTTCTTTTTTTCCTGCGTATTCTATTTCTACAGGAAACTGCCTTCCTGGAATCTGCAAAAAAGGTGTGTTTCTTCCATCAGAAGACAAATACTGAGTAAGTTTATCCGTTTCGATAGTTGCAGACATTACGATTACAAAAAGGTCATCCCTCAAAGTCATAGCTTCTTTTAAAAAAGCTAAAGCTAAATCAGCATGTATTGAACGTTCATGAAATTCATCTATGATTACTAAACTTGTACCTTCTAGGCTGGGATCTTCCTGGAGTTTTTTTGTCAAAATAGCTTCAGTGATTATTTCAAGCCTTGTTTCAGCAGAAAGTTTTTTTTCCAAATGCATTCTATATCCAACAGTTTTTCCAACTTCTTGCCCTAATGTTTCTGCAATTCGGGATGCTATAGATAAAACTGCCAGTCGTCTAGGTTCCAGCATTAAAATTTTTCCGGGAAATTCATTCAATAAAAATGGAGGAAGCCCTGTCGATTTTCCTGCAGCTGTTTCTGCTGTTAAAACAAGAAAATGGCTTTCTGAATTTTTAAGACTTTCACTAATCTTAGGAAGAAATGGAGTTATGGGTAAAGAATACATTTATTCTATTTTATATATTTTTTCTCAAAATCTTCAACAGGCATTGGCTTATCAAAATAGAAACCCTGATAGTAATCAGTTCCCATTTCTTTTAAAAATTCAACCTGTTCTTTTGTTTCAACACCTTCTGTAATAACAGGCATGTTCAATCGTTTTGAAAGTTTTATAATTGAATGAAGAATTGAAATAGAGCGCTCAGTATTTTTTGTTTCGCTCAAAAATCCCATATCAATTTTTAATACATCAAATGGAATATCCTTTAACAAGTTCAAAGAAGAATAACCGCTTCCAAAATCATCCATTTCAATCTGAAAACCGTAAGTTCTCAATTTGTTTATAAGTTTTAACTGGTTATCCAGATTCATCATTACAGCTGACTCTGTAATTTCAAGTTTTAAATTACGAGGATCGATTTCATAGCGTTCTACAAGGCCTACAAAAGTCTGGTAAATATCTACATAAAGGAAATCTTTTGGAGAAATATTTACAGAAATGTAGTAATCTTCTAACCCCTTTTCTTTCCACTCTCGTAGTTTCTGTGCGGCTAAATCCCATATGTATAAATCAAGTTTTGTAATCAAACCATTTCGTTCAAAAATAGGAATAAATTCATGAGGTGATAAAATTCCTTCTTTCTGATGTTCCCAGCGAACTAGAGCTTCGGCACCTTTTACAGAGTTATCAACCATCACCTGTGGCTGCAAATACATTTTGAACTGATCTGTAGCCAAAGAAATAGGAAATTCTCCAATCAGCTCCTGTTCTCGTAAAATATTAGAACGCAAAGATTCATTGTAGAAAGCAAAACTTTCCTGCAGGTTCCCTTTAATTTTTTCTAGAGCCATAAAAGCACGGTCAATCATCGAAGTTACAGGCATCGAAATATCTTCTACTTCATACACCCCAAAGTGGAATGTAACAGGGAACTTTACATCTTCCTTTATATAGGCAATCTGTTTTGAATATTGGATAAAGATTTCCTTGTTAAAGTCTCTTTTCTTCATGAACAGAGCAAAACGATCACTACCCAAGCGGCAATAAACATCATTTGGTTTTACATGCTTAGACAATTCACGAGAGATTCTAACGAGAAATTCATCCCCTGATTCACGGCCAAAGTTATCATTTATGAGTTTGAAATTATCAACATCACTACAAATCATGTAGTATTCTTCGTCAGGCTCGTTTGCAATCACTGTCCGAACTTGTTCGTAAAAGCCTTCCTTATTCAGCAAATTAGTTAAAGAATCATGATAAGCAAGGTAAAGCTCATTATTTAATTTTTCAACTTCTTTTGTTTTATCATGGACTACGAAAAATGCACCCAAAAAGTTATTATTCGAATCTCGTAAACAATGAGTAGCAATATGAAAATTGTATATTGTGTTATTATGGTAAACAGCTTCGTCAAATTCTCGGTCAGGAAGATTTTTTAACTTTCGATAATAATCGCCTGAAGATAAACTTTCAAATGGTCCTTCTGGATTTAAACCTATAGCCTTATATTTTTCTATCAGTTTGAACATTGCTTCGTTTGTATAAATACATTCGCCATCAATGTCAAAAATTCTAACAGAATCGTTCATATTAGAAACTACGGCTTCTAATTGACGATAAAGAATTTGCCTTGGGGTAATTCGGCCTGAATAAAGGGAAAGCAAAATCGCTGTTACTGTGTAGAAAACAACAGAAATATCAACTGGCAAACTAGAGTAATACCAAATTGAATCTCCGATAATCATTACTAAAACTGAAATTAAAATATGTGTATAAGCAGAACGGTAAAGTTTAGGTGTTTTATAGATTCGAATAATTAATACTATAAGAATAAGAGCAACAAGAATATAAGAAAGACACATATGGAAGTAGTGCATAGAAAACATCTTTGTCTTGTAAATAGTAAAACTTGTTGAACCCATAGTATATTCATAAGGAAGCAAAATATATTCGTGGTTCTGAAAATAATTCAAAATAAGTGAAATTACATCTATCGAAAGAAAAAGGTAAATTAACTTATTCAGCATAGGGTATTTTGCTTTATAGCGGGTGTACTTTAAACAAAATTTGTAAATCGAAAAGAGCATTAAATTAATGACCATGTAAAAAATGGTATACGCAAGTTTTACATAATATAAATTCTGTCCGTTAATAATTACCAGGTGGCAACAAATAATAATAAAAGTTGTAACTTGAACAAGATTCAGATAAGGAGAGAATGACTGCCTCATGCTTCTTGTGAGGAAGAAACTTATGATTAAAGAGATAGCTGACAAAACGAAAATAAACGAAAACGTATTAATCATATTTTTTAACTAAATGAATTATAATTTCTCAATTGCGAATTTGCAAATAAAAGTCATTTACATAGGTAATCTTTTTTTTTCAAAAGCCAAAAAGTTAAATTATTTACTAGTAAATTATTTCGTTATAAAATAAATGAATCATATGAAAAGTAAAACAAATCTACTTATTTTGAGTATTTTACTCGTTCTAATGGCTATTCCTGCTTTGAAAATCGGATACCTGTCAATAAAAACAGATTCTTTCACATGTAGCCTTACTTTAATGCACATTCCCGTTATTATTGCTGCTATTTTCTATGGTTTACATGGAGCAGTAATCACAGGCTCCATTTTTGGTCTTGCCACTTTTATCAACGCTTTTGGAAATAGGGCAGGAATTTTATCTCCATGCTTAAAAAATCCTTTGTGCTCAATATTGCCATGTATTATTTTTGCTTTATGCGTTTATTATATTTTTACTTTTTTGGAAAAGCGTAAATTAATGAAAAGTCCTTTAAATGCAATTTCTACTTCATTTATTTGCAGTTTGCTTCATTCTATTTTCATGACTGCATCCATGTATATCTTCATGTATAAAACAATCACTGAAATAATGCATGGAATAAATTGGTTTAAACTAATGCAAATCCTTTTTCCGCAAATTATATTGGAAGCAATTGCTGCTTTAATTCTAGTAGCCTTTGTATATTTATTTATTTTTCTTTTTAAGCTAAAATTCAAGAAAAGGAATTCCCTGGCTCGCCACTAACGCGGTGTTTTTATAGGAGTTGATAAAAACTACTTCCTTGTAATTTTTATCAACATAGTTTGAAATCGCTTCGCTTTTTCAAACTATGATTCTCGCCATCCTGGCTCGCCGCTAACGCGGTGTTTCTATGTTTCTATATAGGAGAAATAATGAAAGTTGTAATTGTAGGAGCTGGTTTTACTGGCGTTCAACTTGCAAAAGTCCTAATAAACGAAAAAAATAATGTTACTCTAATCGACAATAATGAAGAAATCACCCGTCACATAGCCGACCAATTAGATTGTTCTGTTGTAACACAAGACGGAAACAACCTTGAAAACCTTGAAGCGGCTGGAATTGCAAAAGCAGATGCTCTTGTTTGTCTAACAGATAACGATGAAGTCAACATGATTACCTGTTCTTTGGTAGACGCTTTTTATCCTGATATTCTCAAAATCGCCCGTGTTAGAAATTATGCATACTATGTAAATACAGCTACTGCAAAAAAAACTCATGCAAATACATTTAGTGGAAGCCACCGTCCTCTTTACGGTATTGACTACATGATTCACCCGGACGTAGAAGCTGCCGATGCAATTGTAGAAGCTGTAGAAAACGGAGCCGTTAGTAACATAGTTTCTTTTGATAATTCAGAAATGCAAATTTCCCGCATAACAGTAGAAGAGGGTAGTCTACTAGACGGCCACAAACTCATGGAATTGCGTTCATTAACTGATATTCAAATGCTGGTCTGTTATGTAGAAATCGATGGAAAAACAAGTTTGCCTTCTGGACCAACAGTGATGAACGCAGGATGCACACTTGGTATTTTAAGTGCAAAAGAGGATGTCAGCAAAATACTTGAACTCTTTGGTTCTGAAAAGAAAAATCTTCGCAAAATTGCAATTATTGGTGCCGGAAGAATAGGTACCTTGATTGCTGGAAAAATAATAGAACCTAAAAAGACTCTAGGTATTAACTTTATGGCAAAAAGACATAGTTCGCAAAAAATTGCCATTATCGATACAGATTCACAGCTTGCTAAAGCAGCTTCAGAACGCTTTCCGGAAGCAAATGTTCTCTGCGGCGATGCTACAGACGAATCATTCCTACGGGAAGAAAATATTCCAGATTTTGACCTGGCTATTTGTGCTACCCATAACCATGAACTTAACATGGTTGTAGCAGCCTATCTGGAATCCCTTGGTGTAAAACAATCAATTTCACTTGTAAATAACTCAGCCTTTGCAGACATCGCAACAAAATTGGGTGTAGATGTTTCTATTGCATTAAGAGATGTAATTGTTGATTCAATTATGAGCCACATGAGAGGAAATGCAGTAAAAGAAATTCATACACTTACTAGCGGTGAATATGAAATCATCGAATGTGAAGTAACAGCTTCTTCCAAAACATTGGGAAAAATGCTGAAAGAAATTGCAGAACCTGGAATATTCCTTGTTTTGCTTGACCGACATGTTGGAAACGGAGAATACGATATCGCAATAGGAAATACTATTTTCCAAACAGGCGACCATCTTGTTCTTATCGTAAAAACAGAAGAAAGCCGAAGAATACTAGAGCTTTTTGGAAATATAAACGAATAATATGATAGTTACAGATTTATTAAGAATTCTTTCTGCCCTCATCGCAATAGTTGGAGCTACAATGGTGATTCCAATCACTGTTGCTATTTGCTACAAAGAATTTTCAGTCCTGCCATCTTTTGTAATCCCAATGATTTCAAGTTGGCTTTTATTTTTAATCGTCGCCTTAATTTTCAAAAAAAGAAAAATCAATTTGAATATCCGCACAACCTTTGTAGTTGTTGCACTTGCTTGGATTTTTACCAGCCTTTTCGGAATGATACCTCTTTATGTAAGCGGCTGTATCCCATCCTTTACGAATGCCTTTTTTGAAAGTGTGAGTGGTTTTACTACAACTGGCTGTACAATTTTAAGTGAAATAGAAAATCTTCCAATAAGTATTAATCTTTGGAGATGTCAGACTCACTGGCTGGGTGGAATGGGAATCGTTGCCCTGACAGTAGCCCTGCTTCCTCTTTTAGGTGTGGGAGGATTCCAGCTTATAAAAGCAGAAACTACAGGTCCAGAAAAAGGCAAAGTAACTGCAAAAATCACAACAACTGCAAAACTCTTGTGGATAATATATTTTGTGCTTACAGTGTTAGAAGCCCTTCTTTTAAAGCTTTGCGGTATGTCCCTTGTAGACGCAATTTCACACGCCTTTTCTACCCTTGGAACAGGTGGATTTTCTACAATGAATTCCAGTATCGGAAGCTACGATTCCTGCGGAATTGATATTGTAATCACTGTGTTCATGTTTCTGGCAGGTATAAACTTCAGTCTCTATTTTTATCTTGTAACTGGAAAAATTCAGGATATCCGCGAAAATTCCGAATTAAAGGCCTATTTGAGCATCTGCTTTATTTCATCGATTCTAATTGCTCTTTTTATAATGCCAATTTACGGCTCTTTCTTAAAAGCCCTTCGTTACGCAACATTTCAAACAGGTGCAATAATTACAACTTCTGGCTTTGCAACCGCTGATTACACTCTTTGGCCTTCTGCCGCTCAGTTCTTTATTTTTATTCTTTTCTTCATCGGTGGTTCGTCTGGTTCAACAGGAGGAGGAATAAAAGTTGTTCGCTGGGTTATTCTGGGTAAACAGGTAAATAACGAAGTAAAAAAGATTCTTCATCCGCATGGAGTTTTTTCAATCCGTTTAAACAACAACCCTGGTCGAAAAGACATTGTTTTCACGGTAACAGCCTTCTTAGTCGTATATTTATTTTTAGTTTTAGTAACAACTTTTGTCGGATGTCTTGGAAATCTGGATATACTCACTTCCTTTACCGGTGCTCTTTCTATGGTTGGAAACGTTGGTCCAGCATTCGGAAAACTTGGTCCAAGTGCAAACTACGGCTGGCTGCCTGCTTTTGTTAAATGGTGGTATTGTTTTGCAATGTTAGCAGGCCGACTTGAACTTTACACAATGATGATTTTCTTTATGCCGGCCTACTGGAAAAAATAATTGCAAACTAACTTGCCTTTGGTCTTTCGTCTGGTGAATTCGGTGTATCAGGATCTTCAGGATTTAACTCTTCCAGACGAATCAGCCACATAAGTTTCCTTATTGTAAGAGGCAAAATATCGCGAAGCAAAAAAGTTTGATGATTTTCAGGCATTATTGAAAGAATTTGCTCCATGAAATCACTCATTACTGGTGGTAATTTTCCTAAAATTTCAGCACTTTCCTGCTTATTATACTGTTTGTGGTCAAGCCGAACATCATAAGCTTTTAGATACTCAAGTGGAATAAATTTGCACGGCTTCCAAACTTCTTGGCCATTTTTATCTCGTGAACAGGCAGCTCCAAATAAGCGGCAAATAGCAGCCCTTCCTCCGTAAATTGTACAATGGTAAGGATTACTGTAATCGTGAAAAATACAAGTCTTGCCGTTTTCAAAAGGAAATTCTTCACGAGCTACAGATTCTGCTACTTCCAGCTTATTTTGCAGAAGCCAAGCTGCCATGTATAGCGCTTCAACTTCAAGTAAATCTGGTTCAAAATTATGACAACAGGTTCCACATCCAGAAGGACATAAAAACTTCGCCGATTGATACCAATCTTTTTGTTCTGCAGAAATCCTTTCATAAATAGCATCCATTTCGGAAATAATTTCTGCAGCTCTAGAGTTCTTTAATTTTCGAATAATTTGGTCAACTTGGGACATAAAAAAAGACCTTATTCCTTATACGCTTTATCGTGAACTCCTGCAATAGCTCTTCCGCTTGGTTCATCCATATTTTTCCATGCGGCATCCCATTCCAAAGCTTTTGCTGTAGAACATGCAACTCCTGCTTCATGTGGAACAACTTTTGCTGCACTATCGCTAGGGAAGAAGCGACTATAAATTTCCCGATAATAGTATTCTTCTTTAGTTTTAGGTGGATTTACAGGGAATCGGTTTTCTCTGCGAGCAAATTCTGCGTCACTCACTTTTTCTTCTGTCATCTTCTTCAATGTATCAATCCAGTTATAACCTACGCCATCAGAAAACTGTTCCTTCTGACGCCAACAGATATTTTCCGGCAGCATATCTTCAAAAGCCTTACGAATAATCCACTTTTCCATTCGCTGTTTGCCATCTGCCAAAGGAATATTCATTTTGTCACTTGGATTCAATCTCATGGCAATGTCAATAAATTCTTTGTCCAAGAAAGGAACTCTGCCTTCTACCCCCCAAGCCATAAGTGATTTATTTGCACGAAGACAATCATAAAGATGAAGTTTGCTCATTTTTCGAACTAATTCTTCATGAAATTCTTTGGCGTTTGGTGCCTTGTGAAAATACAAATAACCGCCAAAAAGTTCGTCAGAACCTTCTCCAGAAAGAACCATTTTTATTCCCATTGATTTAATTACGCGAGCCAAAAGATACATAGGAGTAGAAGCCCGGACCGTTGTAATATCGTATGTTTCAATGTGATAAATTACATCTGGAAGCGCATCCAATGCTTCTTGAATTGTAAAATGTACTTCGTGATGAATAGTCCCTATGTAATCTGCAGCTTTTTGAGCAGCCACTAAATCTGGGGAACCTTCCAAGCCGACTGCAAACGAATGAAGTTTTGGCCACCAGGCTTCTTCCTTTGAATCTGATTCTATTCGCTTTTTAGAATACTTCTGTGTAATTGCCGCAATAATTGAAGAATCCAATCCTCCTGAAAGCAATACTCCATAAGGAACGTCTGACATAAGTTGAGCTTTTACAGCATTTTCCAATCCATTTTTTACTTTTTCTATTATTGTAGGATTGATAACATCTCCTTTTTCATCTGTTGCCTTTGGATTATTTTTTACATTTTCATAAGATTCCCAGTCACGATGGTACCATTTTACAGGCTTTTCATCTTTTGAATAAAAATAATGCCCGTTTGGAAATTCTTCAATTGTTACGCAATGACCTTCTAGAGATTTTAATTCTGAAGCAACATAATAGCGTCCCTGTTTATCCCATCCCTGATAGAGTGGAATTACACCAATTTCATCGCGGCCAATAAGATATACATCTTTTTCTGAGTCGTAGAGAGCAAAAGCAAAAATGCCGCTTAATTTTTCAAGAAAGTCTTTTCCGTAAGTTTTGTACAAAGGAATTATGACTTCACAGTCAGATTGAGTTTTAAAATTGTATTTGCCGTCAAACTCTTTTCGAATTTCTTTGTGATTGTAGATTTCGCCATTTACAGCCAAGATAAC
This sequence comes from Treponema sp., assembly GCA_024693045.1. Taxonomy (GTDB): domain Bacteria; phylum Spirochaetota; class Spirochaetia; order Treponematales; family Treponemataceae; genus Treponema_D. Next base: position 13,990 of record JAILLQ010000023.1, on the reverse strand, counting down.
TTTTCCGTCATCACTTACCAAAGGCTGTTTACCTGAAAGTGGATCAACAATAGCAAGTCGTTCATGACTCAAAATCGCATTTTCGCCTGTATAAACACCTGTCCAGTCCGGACCTCGATGTCTGATTTTTTTACTCATTTCCAAAATGTCAGCACGAAGCTGTTCTTTTAATCCTTCATCAATTGGCTGACTGCCCGAACTCAAATCAAATGCACCTACAAATCCACACATACTCATCTAGCAAAGCATATTTCCTTGCCCTAACCCCCATAAGTATTTAAAAACAAAAAGGCGCCTACCCATAAGGACACAATATCCCCATAGGTAGACGCCTTCGTCTGTAAAATATTTGTAGAAGATTTTTTTCATTTCGTCAAGCCTACAATAGAAGAACCGTTAAAAATCAATCCGACTAGGATTGATTTAGGTTCATCGTTAAATCAGGCTCCGAGCGAGATTCATCGAGCGAGTCAGTATTTTTCACTAGCTGCATTCCTTTGGAAAATAATACAATTCTAAGAACAGGTTCTTCTCTTCAAAACAATCGAAGAACCGTTAAAAATCAATCCGACTAGGATTGATTTAGGTTCATCGTTAAATCGGCTCCGAGCGAGATTCATCGAGCGAGTCATTAATGTCTCTAGCTGCATTCTTTCGGAAAATAATACAATTCTCAGAACAAGTTCTTTCTACAAAACAATAGAAGAACCGTTAAAAATCAATCCGAACAGGATTGATTTAGGTTCATCGTTAAATCAGGCTCCGAGCGAGATTCATCGAGCGAGAGCGTCGCACTTTCACTAGCTGTTTTATTTGCAGATTAGTTCAAACTCTGACGATAATTTTCATAGAGAAGCACTCCAGCTGCGACAAGCCTACTATCGAAGAACCGTTAAAAATCAATCCGAACAGGATTGATTTAGGTTCATCGTTAAATCGGCTCCGAGCGAGATTCATCGAGCGAGAGCGTCGCACTTTCACTAGCTGTTTTTTTTGCAGATTAGTTTAAATTCTGACGATAGTTTTCATATAATAAAACTCCAGCTGCGACGCTAACATTCAAGCTATCTATTTTTCCGCAGGTTGGAATACTTACAATTGTATCGCATTGTTCTTTTAATAGGCGGGCAATTCCGCTTCCTTCACTACCCATGATTATCACGGAGCGAGGAGCAAACTTCATTTTGGTAACGTTTTCGCCACCGGCATCAGCACCGTATGACCAAAATCCGTTTTCTTTTAAAAGCTGCACAGTTCTAACAAGATTGCTAACAATAGCAACAGGAACCCATGCACTGGAACCAGCAGAGCTACGAGCAATTACTTCATTACTTTCAACATCTTTTGCTCCGCGTCGTTCTGGAATTACAACAAGACTGGCTCCAAATTGATCGCAGCTACGGATAATTGCTCCCACATTATGAGGATCAGTTACAGAATCCAGAACAACAACAGTCTGGCGTTCCTCTGCAGGTTTTGCACGAGAAGCAGCAAGCCATTCGTCAAATTCAACAAGATTCTTTGTCTTTGCCTGTTCTCCACTAAGACACAAAACAATTCCACGATGGTCGCGACTTGTTTCCGGCAAAGCCTGAACCATTCCGTCCAAAGAACGATTATCTGCCTGAGAACATGGAATTCCTGCTTCTTTAGCTGCTGCGAGAATTTTCTTTACGCGAGGACCCGGCTTACTGTACACAAGACGCATACCTTCTGCAGAAGCAGAATCCTTAGCACGCAAAACTTTTTCTTCTATCGCATGAAAACCTGTAATTATCCGTTCTGCCATTATTTATTTACCGCAGCACTTTTTGTATTTTTTACCACTTCCGCAAGGACATGGATCATTACGGCCAATCTTTGCACCATCACGTTTTACAGTTTCAGTAATGATATTTCCGGCAACATATTTCCATTCATCACCAAATTTCTTAAATCCAGCAATTTCATGGTGGTGTTCAATCATCTGATTCATAGTGTAATCAGCGATAAATTCTACAACACCTTCATCACCTTTTTCTTCTGTACGAAGAATTTTCAAGCCCTGCCATTTTGACTGGCGGCTCCATTCTTCTGTAGCTTCCTTGTCAATGTCAGCGATTCCTTCGCCTTCTTCACAAGAAGAAATAATAAAGTCAATTTCATGTGCAACATAAGCTGAATAACGAGCTCTCATCAAAGCTTCTGGAGTTGCAGCTTTAGTTGTTCCTTTAATAACTGGTTCACAGCATTCGCTGTATTTTTTTCCCGAACCACAAGGGCAGTTAGTAATTTTTTCACTCATATTCTCAATATATCAAAATGGTAGAATGTTAGCAATTGCGGGATTTTTAATATATTTCTTGCAGATTAACCAATATCATCTAGAATATAAGTAATACTTTTTTTTACTTGTTTCAGCCTATCTTATCTTTTCTTCTACCGCACTCATCGGAGGATTTCATGAAAATCAAATTAAATCTCTTTGCCAAAATTCTATCTGGCTACATTATCGCAATTATTGCAATCAACATTTTAACAAGTGCAATTATTTCAAATGTTGTCAAATTTCAAGCCATTGCTTTTGAAGTTGAAAACGAAATTTTACCAAATACATTGAATGCAAAAGACCTTCAAATTCACGTTATTCAAGTTCAGCAATGGTTAACCGACATTTCAGCGACAAGAGGCGCAGAAGGTTTTGATGACGGTTACGATGAAGCAGAATCTCATGCACAGGAATTTCGCAGAATTGTTGGAGAATTTAAAAAATATTACCTTTCAAAAAACCTCACAGAAAAAGTTTCTTCCATGGAAAATATGCTTAACTCCTTTAACGATTTTTACGAAGTTGGAAAGAAAATGGCAGCTTCTTACATAGAATTTGGTCCTGATGAAGGAAACAAATATATGGAAAAATTTGACCCTTTTGCGTCTAAACTTTATGACAATGTTAATGAATTTGTTGAAACAGAAAGCGGTCTCTTAATCAATTATGTAACTGAAATAGATGAAAAATCTTCTCGACTTTTTTCAATTTCATCTGTATTTGGAATCACTTCTTCAATTCTGCTTCTAGTGGTTGGATTTATTATTTCCAGAATCATTTCAAAACCAATCAAAGAATTTACTTCTATTCTGAAAGACATTTCTGAAGGAGAAGGTGACCTGACCCGCAAGATTGTAATCAAATCAACAGATGAAATCGGAAATATGGCAACTTATTTCAATCAGACTTTCGAAAAAATCCGCATACTAGTTTCTAATGTTCATCAGCAGGCAGAATTTTTAGGAAATCTTGGAAATGATTTATCTACAAACATGACAGAAACAGCTTCTGCCATAAACGAAATCACAAGTAATATACAAAGCATCAAAAATCAATCAATAAACCAGTCTGCAAGTGTTACTGAAACAACTAGCACAATGGAACAAATTTCGTTTGGAATTGATAAACTTGGAAACCTTATAAAAGATCAAAGCTCTAATATTTCTTCATCCTCTAATTCGATTCAAGAATTGATTAGAAGCATTGATTCTGTTGCAAACACACTGAATGAGAATTCAAAAAACATCAACCGACTTTCAGAAACTTCTACATCTGGTAAACAGGCATTAGACAAAATCAACGATGCTATCCAGGAGGTTGCAAAAGAATCCGAAGGCCTTATTGAAATCAGTAAGGTAATTGACGATATAGCTAACCAGACAAACCTTCTTGCAATGAATGCAGCTATAGAAGCCGCTCACGCTGGCGAAAGTGGAAAGGGATTTGCCGTTGTTGCAGACGAAGTAAGAAAATTAGCAGAATCCTCTTCTTCTCAAACAAAAACAATTTCAGAAGTTCTATCAAAAATCAAAGATTCTATTTCTATGGTTCTTACCTATGCCAAAGAAGTTATAGAAAAATTCAATATGATTGAACAGGAAGTTGAAAGGGTTTCTACACAAGAATCCCAAATTCGCAATACTGTAGAAAACCAATCGCAGGACAGCAAATCTGTTCTGGATGCACTTTCTTTACTTAACCACCTGACTAATTCTGTCGAATCCAGTTCTGTTGAAATGCAGGAAGGTTCAATTCAAATTTCTCAGGAAGCAAAAAATATGTCAAACATAACTCAAGAGATAAGTAGTGGTATGAACGAAATGGCAAGCGGAGCAAACCAGATTACTGAAGCGGTGAACACCGTAAACGAACTTTCTACAAAAAACAAAGAAAGCATAAATTCTTTACTAGAAGAAGTTCAAAAATTTAAGATATAAATTCTCTATATCGATATTACACATCAATGATTGATAAGAATTTTTAAATATTGTAAGTCAGTCATTGATGTGGTATTTTTAAATCATATTACAGATTCTTTCACGAATTAAAGTTTTATCTGGCCAAAAGGATTTTGAATGTTCACAGGAATTATAGAAGAAAAAGGCAAAATACAATCTGTCGGCGGAGGAAAACTTTGCATAGAAGCAAAAAAAGTTCTTTCCGGTGGAACAAAAATCGGTGACAGCATAGCCGTAAATGGAGTCTGCCTTACAGTCACTTCTATGACGGATTCCTCTTTTTCTGCAGATGTTATGCCAGAAACTTTAAATAGAAGTAATCTTGGTTCATTAAAAAAAGGCAGCCTGGTAAATCTTGAAAGAGCAATGGCAGCAGATGGCAGATTCGGCGGACACATTGTCAGCGGTCATATTGATGGAAGAGGAAAAGTTGAAAAACTCGAAAAAGACGCAAATGCTGTCTGGGTTTATATTTCAGCAGACAAAGCAATTTTAAATTTGATTATAGAAAAGGGAAGTATAACAATCGACGGAATTAGTTTAACTGTTGCAAAGGTTGACGACAAAGAATTCGCAGTAAGCGTTATTCCTCACACTGGAGAAGAAACAACTTTGCTTTCAAAAAAATCCGGAGACTTTGTAAATCTTGAAAACGACATCATAGGTAAATATGTAAAAAAACTAATGGGCTTATCACGAGAAAATAATTCTTCTCAAATTGAAAAAGACCAGAAGTTTCTAAATTGGCTAGGAGAAAATTAATTATGAAATTGATAAATAATTGTCTAATCGCTCTTACAGTTTTTTCATTTGGAACTTTAACTTTCGCATTAGAAAACCCTGCTTTAAACAAAGCGGAAACTTTAATTCGTCCGCCAATTCTTAGAATGACGGAAAACGGTTACCGGTTGATTTGGAATAAAAACAAAATTTTCGAAGGAGATTTACTTTTAAAAGATTCTTCTGGAAATAGTAAAAAAATCAAAACTGAACGGGGAAATGTTAACCATTCAGAATCAGGATATTACGCTGATTTTACAGATTTAATTCCTGGAGAAAAGTACAGCGTGAAAGTTCCAGGCTTCGGAAAATTGAATTTTAAAGCTCCTCCCGCAGAAGAAAAATCTTTTACTTTTGCAGGTATAGCTGATCACCAGACCTACAAAGATATTACCTCTCAAACTTTTTACCTTGTAAAAAAAGAAAAACCAGACTGCATAGTAAGTGCCGGCGACATGCTCGAAAATGGAAAAGTTATAAACTGGCGGGCAAACTTTTTTGAAAGAATCTCTATTTTTAAAGGAATTCCTTTTGCCGCAGCAGAAGGAAATAACGACACAGGGTCAAACCTTTTTGCTTCATATTTAGCTTTGGAAAATCGCTGGTATTCCTGCCTGTATGGAAATACTCGATTTATTTTCCTGGATTCAAACCTGCCTATGAGAAGTGATGCCGAACAAATTCTCTGGCTTGAAGAAACCCTTAAAAAAAATACCTCGCGATGGACCGTAGTAATTTACCATCACAGCTCTTATAACTCATCTGAACCGGATATGAGTATGCTTAAAAATAGAGCTGTAATTTCTGAACTTTTTGAAAAATACAAAGTAAATCTAGTTTTAAACGGACATGTTCATTTTTACGACAGAACACAACCTATCAACGGGGTTCAGTATGTGACTTTACCTACAATGAGTGGAAACCTTACATCAAAAGTACGAGTAAATGAAAAAAGTCCTTACTATTCAAAAACCATTTTAGGATTCCGCGGATATGGCTTATTCACAGTTGAAAATGATTCTATAAAGGTAATTATCAAAGATATGAACGGTTATGTTCAGGATGAATTTGTAATTCCCTATGCTGAATGATTTTTAACCGTTGCCACTTCACTGCAAATTTATTACACTGATTTTAACTTCAGGGCGGGGTGTAATTCCCCACCGGCTGTAAGCACTTTTGTGTAAGCCAGCGAACGCTTTGCGTATGATGCGGTGAAATTCCGCAGCCGACGGTATAGTCCGGATGAAAGAAGTATTTTCGGGTTTCCGATTTATAACACTGATTTCTATTAAACTCCCTGAAGTCCGGGGAGTTTTTTTTTATTCGAGGTTACTATGTCGAAATATAATTACAATACAATTCCGGAAGCACTGGAAGATTTAAAAGCTGGAAAAATCATCCTTGTTAGCGACGATGAAGATCGCGAAAACGAAGGGGATATGATTTGTGCAGCAGAATTTGCAACTCAGGCAAACATCAACCTGATGGCCTGCCATGCAAAAGGTTTAATCTGTACCCCTATGAGTCAGGAACTAGCCTTAAAATTAAATCTTTATCCAATGGTTGCAGAAAACACTGATAATCACGAAACAGCATTTACAGTTTCCATTGACCATATATCCACAACAACAGGAATTAGTGCTGCAGAACGCTCAATCACAGCAATGAAATGCATTGACGATTCTTCTGTTCCAACCGATTTTAGACGCCCTGGACACATGTTTCCTTTAATTGCAAAAAAAGGTGGCGTTCTAGTACGAAACGGTCACACAGAAGCAACTGTTGATCTTTGCCGACTTGCAGGATTAAAACAATGTGGTCTTTGCTGTGAAATCATGGATGATGACGGCACAATGATGCGAACTCCAAAACTTTGGAATCTCGCAAAAAAGTTTGGATTTAAATTTATCACAATCAAAGCTTTGCAAGATTATCTTCGCCTGAATGAAAAACACGTTATTCAGGAAGCAAAGGCAAAACTCCCAACAGAATATGGTGATTTCGACATTTACGGCTATGTAAACGACATAACTGGTGAACACCATGTTGCACTGGTAAGAGGTGATATAGGAAACGGTGAAGATGTTCTTTGCAGAGTTCATTCAGAATGTCTTACCGGTGATGTGTTTGGTTCTCAGCGCTGTGATTGTGGTCCTCAGCTTCACGCCGCAATGGCAAAAGTTGCAGAAGAAGGTCGAGGCGTAATTCTTTATATGCGTCAGGAAGGCCGAGGTATAGGTCTTATAAACAAGTTAAAGGCTTACACCTTGCAGGAACAGGGCTACGATACTGTTGAAGCGAACATAAAACTTGGTTTTAAGCCGGATCTTCGTGAATATTGGATTGGTGCTCAAATCCTAAGGGATTTAGGTTGTAAATCTCTTAGACTTTTGACAAATAATCCTGAAAAAATCTACGGTTTGGATGGATTTGGTTTAAAAGTGTCAAAACGCGAACCAATCGAAATAAAGCCTCAGGAATACGACCTTTTCTACTTAAAAACAAAAAGAGATAAGATGGGCCATATTTTTAGTGAGAAATTATAGATGAAAATTTGGTAAAGTTTCTGCACGAAACTTTCCATATTCATCAGGCCATTTGATTCTTGCGCCCTGCTCAGATTCAAATGAAGCCTCTCAGGGCCATATATTTAGTGAGAAATTATAGATGAATTGTGGCTGTCTAGGTCACTACAAGGAGTTGTTATGGAAAATATAAATTTACTTGAAGGAAAATTAGTTGCTCCAGCTGGTATGAAAGTTGGAATTATCGCTTCTCGTTTCAACGAAATCATCGTTAATAAACTTTTGGGCGGTGCTGTTGATGGGCTTGTTAGACATGGGGTTGATGAAAACAACATTACTGCTGTTTGGGTTCCTGGTGCATTCGAAATCCCTGTAATTGCAGACAAAATGGCAGCAAGCGGAAAATACGACGCAATCATCGCCGTTGGAGCTGTTATCCGCGGTTCAACTACACATTACGATTATGTATGTGCAGAAGTATCAAAAGGTATCGCTCAGGCCGGAATGAAAAACAGCGTGCCAGTAATGTTCGGCGTAATCACAACAGAAAACATAGAACAAGCTATTGAACGCGCCGGAAGCAAAGCTGGTAACAAGGGTTATGATTGTGCTCTCGGAGCAATTGAAATGGTTAATTTGATGCGTCAGCTGTAACTTATTATTAATTTGCTTTATGCATCTTTTCGACGGAATAATCCGCCTTTAAACTTTCTTTCAATAATAATAAAGCCCCTATGTCGCAGTAAATTGAAGTGCACTTCAATTTATCTGTGGCAGGGGCTCTTTTTTAATTTTTTAATGTCGCTCGCAAGGCTTCTGCAAAGGCTTCTCTGTTCGGATTATTTTTAAAGGCAGCTGCACTTAAAGGAGTAGAAGGTTTTTCTGTTGCAGCAACCCAATAGCGAACATCATCACTCTGTCGATCAGGTACACCACACTGAGCCAAAACAGGAGCCAAACCGGTTTTTATAGAAAGTTGATTCTGCAATTCCCCGGCAAGCAATTCCAAAGAATGTTTTGCAATTTTGTTCTTTTTTAACATAATTCCGTAAGTAACAGGTGCAGTAAAACTTCTATCTTCTCGAGTTGTTAAAGCTGGTATAAATCTAGAACTATATTTTGATATCACAGCTCTTTCTGTACTTCTATGTGCACTCAAACTCATAATAACTACTGCATTTATGTTTCCACCCAGCATATAAGCATTTACATCTTTACTATGAAATTTTAAGTAATTCTTTGGTAAAATTCCCATCTGCACCCATTTTTTAAACAAGTTAACCGTTTCGTAAAATTCCCCGTCAACAGCAGATAATTCGGTAAGTAAACTGATAAATGCCTGTCGGGAAGATTTTCCTACAGCAATTGATTGCTTAATCTTTTCCACAGCACTTTCGTATTTTTCACGACCAGAAACTGCTTCTACAAAAGCACCAAAAATATTCAAAAAATTTTCATCGTCTGCGGAATCAAAAATTATTGGCGCCATAGTTGAAGACTTTGATTTTTTTGCAAGAATTTCCAAATCTTCCAATGTATTTACAGATTCAATATCACTCGGCTTAAATTTCAAATTGGAAATATCTATTTCGTAATTATCCAACAATAAAGGAACCGCAATAACTTTTCCTTTGGAAAAAATAGCCGTCTGAACAACTGACCGAGTCATTCCCGACAAAACAGACTTTTCTAGTCCATGACCTTTCTTTGTTGCCAGACTTGCAGCGTAATCTGCATTCAACCCGTTATTGATAAAAAGCAAAGTCGGTTTTCTAACTTTTTTTAAAGCTTTCTGCAAAGAAACTGAACTATCCAAAGTTACAACATTGTATGGCAGAGATTTTTTATTTCGCCTTTTATGTGTAGTTTGCAAAACTGTTACTATATTTTTTTGATTTCGCTCTGAAATTCCATAAAATGCTGCTGTTGGTTTTCTACTGGCAATGGCAAGTACTGCAAGAACCAATGCAATAAAAATAACTATACCAGCTGTAGTAAAAAGTAGTAGTTTAGGTAAATTGATTTTCTTATCCATAATTATAATTCTACCATATAATGACAATAATCAAAAGTTAAGATAAAATTAACTGATTTGGAGACCGCCATGGAATATACAGAAAGCGAAATATTACAGTACATTACAGAAAATGATGTTAAATTCATAAAATTATTTTTTAGCGACATTTTTGGAGAAATCAAAAGTATTTCTATCCAACCTTGTGAATTGGAAAGAGCATTTAAAACAGGAATTTCTTTTGATGCAAGTAATGTTAAAGGTTTTTTAAGTGTTGATAAAAGCGATCTTTTCCTTATTCCAGATCCTTCTACACTTTCAGTTTTGCCTTGGCGCCCTCAACACGGAAGGGTAGTGCGTTTTTACTGTAACATAGTTTATCCAGATGGAAGTCCTTTTGAAGGAGATACCCGCCACATTTTACAAAACGAAGTGGAAATGGCCGAAAAAAAAGGCTACGAAGTAAAAATTGGAACAGAATGTGAATTCTACCTTTTCCAGCTTGATGAAAAAGGAAATCCTACAAGTATACCTCATGACAACGGTGGTTACTGCGATTTAGCACCTTTAGACAGAGGTGAAAATGTACGACGGGATATTTGTATAACACTTGAACAAATGGGAATTCAGCCTGAAGTAAGCCACCACGAAGCAGGTCCAGGCCAGCACGAAGTTGATTTTAAATATGATACCCCAGTTAGAGCCGCAGACAACCTTTCTACTTTTAAAACTATTGTAAGGACTGTTTCAAATAGAAATGGGCTGCACGCTGATTTTTCGCCAAAACCTATCGCCGAAAAACCTGGTAACGGTCTACACATAAATATTTCTGTTTTTAAAGATGGAAGAAATATTTTTGATGACAAAATCCCTACAGAAGAACCAAAATATTTTATTGCTGGAATTTTGAATCACATCAGAGAAATAACGGCCGTTCTAAATCCTTCTACTAATTCTTATAACCGCCTGGGACATTTTGAAGCACCTAGATATATTGGTTGGAGTCGTGGAAATAGAAGTCAGCTGATTCGTATACCTTTTGCAGGAGAAGCATCCCGCAGTCGAATTGAATTACGTTCCCCAGACCCAAGTTGTAACCAATATGCAGCGCTTTCACTTTTGATTGCAGCCGGTATCGAGGGTATAGAACAAAAAGCTAAATTACAGCCAGAACTTATTTTAAATACTTTCCAGGCAGAAGATTCTCAGCTAAAAAATATTTCAACATTGCCTCATTCATTACCAGAAGCACTTGATTTAATGAAAGCAAGTGACTTTGTAAAATCGGTTTTGCCGGACATTACTGTAAAGGCATTAGTTCAAGCAGCTGAAAACAACGGAAATAACTAGTTTTAAATGGATTCAGTTTTAATCGTTTCGAACACAAGTTCAACGCTGGGAATAATTTCGGAACTGCTTTCTTCGCAGACTTTTGAAAAAATTGCAACTTTTCAAAATTGCTCAGAAGCTAGAAGAGATTTAATCCAGAATACTTATGACCTTATTATAATAGATTCTCCTCTACCAGACGAAAACGGCGAAGATTTTTCCCTTTATGCAGCAGATCAAACCGACTCTGGAATTATATATATCGTTGACAATGAAAGGCTTTACGATATAAACATTGATATAGAAGACGCTGGAGTTTTCGTTCTGCCAAAGCCTATAAGCCCTGAATTTTTTTACCAGGCCGTAAAACTTTTAATTGCCAGTCGAAAAAGAGTTCATTACCTTGAAAATGAAAACCTTAAACTGCATAAAAAAATTGAAGAAATACGTTTAATAGACCGTGCAAAATGTATATTAATTCAATATCTGCAGATGACCGAACCTCAAGCCCATAAATACATTGAAAAACAGGCTATGAATTTGCGCTTGAGCAAAGTTCAAATGGCTGAATCAATTTTGAAAACTTACGAACGCTAAAAAGATTTAAATTAAATTCTCAAAAATCTCTTATACCCCCCTATGGTAATTGACAAATAAACCCCTTAGGGGTACTTTACTTTTAACTGAGGGTAAAGATGGAAGAAAAGAAAACAAAAAGAAATGAAGAAACAAAAAAACTGCTCATTTCTCGTTTGAACAAAATCGAAGGACAAATCCGAGGATTAAAAAGATTAATCGAAGATGACACCTACTGCACAGACTTACTTATTCAGACAAACGCAGCTAAATCCGCTTTGGAAAGTTTTTCTACAGAAGTGCTGAAAAACCACATTATGGGTTGTGTAAAAAAAGGTCTGCAAAACGGCGATGATTCTGTTGTTGACGAATTGATTTGGACGCTGAAAAAACTCAAGTAGGCGGGCGTTGCGGGCTGCCGCTTGAAGCCCGCTGGAAGGGGTAGGCGAAAACCGAAGGTTTGAGCCGAGGGGGAGACTTCCCCCACCTTGAATAAGCAATTCCAATTAGACTGAAAGGCTTCGCTTTTTGGGAGGTTATATGAAAAAATTTGAAGTTTCCGGAATGAGTTGTGCGGCTTGCGTTGCCAGAGTTGAAAAAGCCGTAACAAAGGTTACTGGAGTAGAAAATGTTGCCGTGAGCCTTCTAACAAATTCTATGAGTGTCGAAGGTCAGGCTAGTGATGACGAAATTATCCGGGCGGTTGAGAACGCTGGATACGGTGCCTGTAATCTAGAAAAAGCTGCTGCAGAAAAAAAAGCTAACAATAATTCAAATGAAGAAGAACTTTTAAAAGATAAAGAAACACCTTTGCTTTTAAAAAGACTTTCTCTGTCCATTGGATTTTTACTGGTACTCATGTATTTTTCAATGGGTCACAACATGTGGAATTTACCTCTGCCTGGATTTTTTGACGGAAACCACCTTGCTGTTACCTTAATTCAGTTTATTTTATCTACCATTGTTCTTTATATAAATCGTAAATTTTTCATAAACGGCGGAAAGGGATTTATTCACCGTTCCCCTAATATGGATACTCTGGTTGCAATGGGTTCTGGAGTTTCTTACTTGTGGAGCATCATTACAATGTTTGCCATGACTTCTGCTCTTTCAGAAGGCCATTTGGAAAAAGCCGCAGATCTTTCAAAAAATCTTTATTTTGAATCTGCAGCAATGATTCTAACTCTGATAACCGTTGGAAAAACTCTTGAAGCAAAATCCAAGGGAAAAACAACGGATGCCCTAAAAGCCCTGATAAAATTAGCTCCAAAAACAGCAAGTGTACTAAGAGATGGAAAAGAAATAAGTATAAAAATTGAAGATGTTGTAATTGGAGATATTTTTATTGTTCGACCAGGAGAGAATATACCTGTCGATGGTATCGTTGAAAAAGGTCAGTCGGCTGTGAATGAATCGGCTCTTACCGGAGAAAGTCTTCCATGCGACAAGATGCCGGGAAGCCGCATTTATAGTGGAACCGTAAATCAAAGCGGACACCTCACTTGCCGAGCTACAAAAGTCGGAAATGACACAAGCCTGAATCAGATTATTAAAATGGTCAGCGATGCTGCAACCACTAAGGCTCCTATAGCAAAAATCGCAGATAAGGTAAGCGGCGTTTTTGTTCCTGCTGTAATCAGTCTGGCTGCAATTACTTTTGCCATTTGGTGCATAGCAGGAGCTGAACTTGCTTTTGCACTTGCAAGAGGAATAAGTGTTTTAGTTATCAGTTGCCCTTGTGCCTTAGGTCTGGCAACTCCTGTTGCAATCATGGTTGGAAACGGAAAAGGCGCTCGAAACGGAATTCTTTTTAAGACCGCCGAAAGCCTGGAAATGACAGGAAAATGCCAGATTATCCTTCTTGATAAAACTGGAACGATAACAAAAGGTCAGATGACTGTTGCTTCCACAGAAATGGAAAATAGTGACGCTAATCTTTGGGATTATGTTTTGAGCCTTGAATCAAAAAGCGAACACCCTATCGCAAAAGCCTTGTGTAAAAAGGCGGAAAGCCTGGGGGCAAAGGCAAAAGACGTAAATGGATTTTCTGCCCTTGGAGGTAAAGGGGTTTTTGCTTTTGAAAATGAAAGTAAAATTCTAGGCGGAAACTTTTTGCTCATTGAAGAAAACTGTGAATTTGAAAAAGAGCTTTTTGAAAAAATCAAAAATGTCAGCGAAAAAATTGCTCGCCAGGGAAAAACTCCTGTAATTTTTGCCCGTGCTCAAAAAGGTAAAAAATCTGAACTTTTTGGAATTATTTCGGTTGGCGATGAAATAAAAGAAGACAGCCGGGAAGCTATCAAAATGATGAAAAAACTGGGTAAAAGAGTAATCATGCTAACAGGCGACAATGAAGTGACTGCAGCAGAAATTGGTAAAGAAGCTGGAGTCGACAGAGTAATTGCCGGTCTTTTGCCAGAAGGAAAACTTTCAGAAATTAAAAAACTTCAGGAAAGTACAAAAGTCCTGATGATTGGCGACGGAATAAATGATGCTC
>JAILLQ010000022.1 GCA_024693045.1 Treponema sp. | reverse complement strand
AACTAGCTTCCAGTTAGTAAAATTCGGAGACTTCCCACAGACAATTGCCGCAAGTGGAATAACTTATTCTTCATCAACAGTTTACAACGGCTGGTACTTAGGTTCTGACGGATATTTCTATGAATCTTGTTCTGCTAATCCTGATAATAGTTCATATACATTTTCTAATAACGTAACAATAGTAAGTGGAACTACCTATTACTTTAAGGTCCAGCCAATTGAATGGCGTGTATTAACTACAAACTATAATTCAACAGGAAGAAAACTCCTTCTTGCAGAAAAAATCCTTACAGCAAATGTGCCTTATTATTACTCAGATTCAGGTAAAAGACGTATAGGGGAATATGTTTATCCAAACAACTACAAGTACAGCCAGATAAGGGCATACCTGAATGGATTGAATTACTATAATAATTCTAATACAGCAGTTACTACATATAATGGAAGCGGCTTCTTACAGAAGGCCTTTACAACAAGTGCATAAGCACTTATTCCTACAACATCAGTAGATAACTCAGCTAGGTCAACAAATACTGAAGCTAATGCCAGCCAATGGAATAAAGGAAAAAATTCTTATGCCTGTGCTGACACCAGTGATAAGATTTTCCTTTTAAGTGAACAGGAAGTAACAAGAAGCGATTATGGCTTTGCAGCATACGATAGTGCTGGAGCAGGAAATTCAAGAATAAGAGTAACAACAGACTACGCCAAGGCAAATTACGTCTGGCAAAGTACTACAAGTGGTTATGGTTGTTGTTGGTGGCTCCGCTCTCCTTACTATAATGATAGTAACCACGCGAGCTACGTCAGCGGTCATGGTTATGCCTACCGCAGCAACTGCGTCGATCGTAGTGATCGAGGCGTGTGTCCAGCTTTGTCAATTTCATTTTAATGAAATTGACTAAAATCTTTGCAAAGCAATAATCTAGTTACAAATGCAGATAGGGCACTTGGTGCCCTATCTGCATTTGTAACGGAAGGTACAGTAATATGGCAACTAAGAAGAGTGACTTATATGTAATAACAAAAGTAAAAGAACTTACTAAATATGTAATTACGGTTACAGAAAAGTCACCTAAAAAATTCAGGTTTACTTTAGTTACCAGACTGCAAAATTATTGTTTGGATTCGCTGGAGCAAATAGTTATGGCAAACCTGCTGCCGGTAAGTGACCCAAGACGTTTGGAATGTCAAAAGGAAGCTGGTCGCGGCTTAGAAACACTGGGCTATTTTGCCATGTTATGTATGGAATGTGAGTGTATTTTGCCTAAGCAGTATGAATTTATTTCAAAACTGCAGGCAGAAAGCCTTATGTTTTTAGGCAAATGGATTTCCAGTGATAAAAAAAGAAATAGAGCATCATCAGGTGACATGCCGCAAAAAGATGCTTTGGTAGGTTCCCCTCTACCGGAAAATTAGAGGGGCAGTAGAAAATTTATAACAGCATGGTGGTTATTGGTGGCTCCGCTCTCCTTACTATGATAATAAACGCTCCGCGCGCCTCGTCTTCGATAGTGGTAATGCCAACCCCAGCAGCCAAGTCGATTATAGTAATAAGGGCGTATGTCCAGCTTTGTCCATTTCATTTTAATGAAATATAGCAGGGGGTAATACAATTTCTTACCTCTAATTACGAATAAAGATAGAGTTTAACCCGTAGGTTTTGATTACAACTTACGGGTTTTTTATTACTAGTGGTGAAATTGATAATTTTTTTGCAAAAACTACCCAATTGGGTGGATGAAGAATTATTGAATTTCTGAATCCTGACGATTTTCCTATGAAAGATCAAGTTTATTGGGAATATAGCAAAAAGGGGAGTTGTAATTACTTTAGGAATTTAATTTGTGTTTTTATTTATATACTCCCAAAGGCTATTATATTACCCAACGACAATAACGTCGTGTACAATCTCTTTTACCTGTTCAGGTGTCATATCAAGCGATTTTGCTATAAGTTCTACAGAAACTCCATTGGCATAAAAACTTCTGGCGTCTTCTATAGTTTTTTCTTCTCGACCTTCGTTACGCATGTCACGTTTGAATTCTTCTTCGTCAAATTCTGTAAGGCTCATGGATAGTACCTCCTGTTTTTGGATCTTGAAAAGGCCGTTCAAAAGGTTACGTTTAATTGCCCAGTCAACGGCTTCATCTACGGCTTGTTTTGCAGGCATTCCGCTTTTTTTGTTGTCTGAAATGCGGGTTACATACTGAACATAATTATACAACGGTCTGCACTTTTTTTGAAGAGACTCGTTGTGGTTCTTGTTTATGTTAATCATGGTTGCTGTCCACTCAAATTCACCGGGAAAGGTTGGTTTTTCAAAGGAATCTGAAAGACGTAACTTCACTGTATCAGGGCATTCTTTTTCGCCGTTGTAAAATACAACAAATTGAGGACAAGGGATTTTGACTAGGGATGTGCGATGTAAGGTCTTTCCATTTTTGCTAAGATACATCTGGTACAGTTGTGCAAAATACATAAGACCGCGTAACGGCATGTTTGGATTGTAGGTCGACTGCTGCTCAAAGAGTGTCATCTGTGAATCAATCAGAAAAGAAACATCATTCTTCATGGTAAGGTAGATTACATTTTCAATCGTATTGAGTTCGAGTGCGTCCGGGTCGGTGTAGTTGGTACCGTTCAAGGCGTTATACAGTTCGAGTCTCCATTCCTTGCTCTGTTGTGTATCCCTCCCAAAGATTGCTTTAAAAAGCCTGTCCTTGTACTGCTTCTGTGGATAAGTTTCTATCAGTTCGTTCATTTTCTACATGTACTCCTGAATATATAACAGTGACTTCATGTGAAAAAATGAATTCTACGGAAAAACTTTCTCTTCCCGCGCCCCTTAAAACACAAAATACACAAACTGCGTTTTTTCTGTAATCGAATAAAACAACAGCACAAATATAAGTGCGTAGTAACAGAGCCAGCGGACAGGGATTGGGAATCGTTTTATTAGTATGCAGCCTTCTGTTTTTCTTGTGGCCAGGCTAACGGCTATGAGGACGACAATAAATGCAAGCGAAAGTTCTAATGCGGTAAGGTCAAAGGATTCGTGCAGGAAAAACAAATAATTCAGCGAAGAATAAAGCGGATAATCATGGGCCGCTTTTAATACTAGTGAAAGTTCAGATGGAATTAACATTAGTTTTTTGAGTGCAAGTAGAAAATCTGGAACGCTTTCGGCCCTAAAAGAAATTGCAAGCAGTACAAAAATTGTGAAGGTTATTGCGATTCTTGCAGTTTTTATGATTCTGTCGTTCTGGTGATTTCTAATAAATTGAATTTTATTTGCAATCGGGCGGAACAAAACCTCAAGCGAAAGTATTATTCCGTGCATAAAGCCCCACAAAACAAAATGCCAGCCGGAGCCATGCCAAAGTCCGCTCAAAGTCATGACTATAACAAGGTTTATACAGTGGCGCACAATTCCCCGTCTTGAACCGCCCAATGGAATGTAAACGTAATCTTTGAACCAGGAAGAAAGGCTAATGTGCCAGCGTGTCCAAAGTTCGCTCATGGATTTTGAAAAGAATGGGCTTTTGAAATTGCGCATAAGTTTAAAGCCAAGTATTCGGGCGCTTCCGATTGCTATGTTTGAATAGCCCGAAAAATCGCACAGAACCTGAAAGCAGAATAAAATCGTAGAAAGTAGAATCGAACAGCCGGTTGCGGGTTGAAGCTGGCTGTATACACTGTTTACATAAATTGCCAGGCGGTCGGCGATTACGATTTTTTCAAAAAGTCCCCATGCAATAAGCTTAAGGCCGGCTTTTATTTCTTCCGGCTCGATTGTTCTGGAGGTTTTAAACTGTGGAAGCAGGTTTCCCGTGCGTTCTATTGGGCCGGCAACCAGCTGGGGAAAAAATGTTACAAAAAGTGCATAAGTGCAAAAATTGTGTTCAGCGCGTACTTTTCTTCTATATATATCTATTGTGTAGCCTAATGCCTGGAATGTGTAAAAAGAAATTCCGACAGGTAGAAGTACATTAAACTTGATGTTCCATTTTATGGTTGCGGTAAAAAAATTAAAATATTTGAAGACGAATAAAATACCCAGATTTGAAATCAGCGAAAATACCAGCACCAGTTTTTTATGGTTTGGGAAACGTTCCATCAGAAGGCCACTGGAATAGGTAATTGCGATGCTAAGTAAAATCAGAGCAAGGTAAGCAGGTTTCCAGCAGGCGTAGAAAAACAGACTTCCCGCAAGAAGTATGATTTTTGTTACTATGTTTTTTTTAAGAACGGCAGCTGAAAAGTAATTTAAAGCAAAAATCACAGGCAGAAAAAGCGCATATTGAATCGAATTAAAAAGCAATATCTTCCTCCTGCGTCTGCAAAAATCCCAATTCTCTAACGGCGGAAATTATTTTATCAGTGTACTCCGCACAATATTCATCTTTAAGATGAACAGGATCTTTGAACCATTCTTCGTGACTTGTATATTCTTCCGACCTGTTAAAATCCAGCCAGTTTATTTCCATTTCGCGTTTTTTGCATTCTTCCAGAACGGTGCTCTTCAAAATTTCAAAAGCATCAAAATAATCCGATTTTTTTAAAATCTCTACAGATCTTCCAGGAAGGGGAGGCGTGACTACAATCGGATGAATGTTGTGTTCGTTGCAAAGTTGCACCATTTTCAGAACGTAATTTTTGTTGTATTCGATACCACTTTGTTTTTGCCGTGGGTAAGTTGTATTAAAAGCATGAATGAAATTTTCCTGTTCAAAACGCTTTTCAAGAAAACTGAAGCTCTGTGTTTTTTTTATACCCGCAGATTTTTCATCTGCCATATTTTCCGACTCAGACAAAAATCGTTGTTTTATCTTAAAAAATGGAAATTCCGAATAGACCACAGGAATTGCGCAATAGCGTATTTTGTCAAAAATTGAATATTCTTCTATATAATTACTTTTTAGGAACTGGTAATAACGCCCCTTAATCAATTTAAAAATGTCGCCGTTCAGAATACCGTCCACTTCGCCATAGGAAAGCACGATTACAAAAATGCTGTCTTTTGCAAAATGATCAATGTATTGTTCAAGGATGTGAAAATCATAATTAATCGGCTGCATCAGCAGGGAAAACTTAAACGCGTTTAATTCCGGGTGATTTGAATAATCCATCTGTTCTCCAAGCGAATTGCCGGAATTCGCAATCTGAATGTCGTAGGGAACATTTTTGAAGCGTGAAACATCGTTATCCCCAAAGAAGTATTCTGCATTTTTATAGAGAAGATTAATAATTTCAAACGGAAAAAAAAGAACAAATAAGAGCAGAAACAGTTTTTTCATACAATAAAAGTATATCCGAATTTGTTAAAAAATGATGTATTTTTTGTATTTTGATTTATAATTACAGTGATATCGAGTTATTAACTGGTTAAGTAAAATTGGCGAGAAGGAGCGGAGCGATGAGGAAAAACACTCTGTTTGTGGATGTCGCATAGCGACAGTTTATAGGTTCCCTTACCACAAACAGCGTGTAGTGCACTAGTGCACGATTTTACATCGTCGCTATGCGACTGGAAGCCAATTTTGATGAAGAATCTATAAACTCGATATTAATATAATTAAGGAGAGTTTTTGATGAAAAAGCTTTATTTTAAATTATTACCCATTTTGGGTCTTGCCTTTTTGTTTGTGTTTACAGGCTGTAACGACGATGTAAACAATCAGACAAAAAATGCAATGGCTGTTATCGCTGCCAAAAACACGGGTGTTACAACGGTAACGTTTAACACATCTCACGGAACAAATGTTGCAAAGTTCGATAATTCAAAAAATAAAATCATTTCTTCAAGTTCACTTGATAAAGAAACAGGGCTCGTTACAACCCGTTCTTACGATTACGATTCTGAAAACAACATCCGCATGCTTAATATAAAAAGACCGTATGCTCCGGAAACAGTTTATTTGTATGGAGTAAAAGAAGAAAACGTAACCCGCTCGGCTTCAACTATTTCTGAAGATATTATTGACACTCCTGTAAAGGTACGCACAGTTTCAAAATCTGTTGCCGCAACAACTCGTTCAGCAGGCTTGGAAGAAACTTTGACTACCGAATATTATTGTGACGAGGCTGGCAATATCGTTGCTGTAATTCAGAAAGACAGCTATGGTAATATCAAAATGAAATCTGCTACAGGAGAGTAACAATGAAAAATATAAAGAAATTTTTATGTGCCGCATTGGCTCTTATTCCAGTGGGTACATTTGCAGATACTCATCTTAGAGACTGTGTTTATGATTACAAGCCGGAAGTGTTCGACTTTTCGGCAGACGGTATTGAAGAAGTATTTATGGACGGCCGTGCTATAGTTCCTACCGTTCTGGATCTGCAGGTGGGCGATTTGTTCATCGATGAAGACGGGATTATCCAGGTTGTAGACAGCATTGTTGTAGACAGCGATGGTAACCTTACAATTAATTCGTCTATGCCGGGCAATGTTCGCTCGTTTATGGAAATGGTCAGCATCCCTCGACAGGATGTAGAAGTAGAAACATCAGACTGGGAAATCATGGGTACAGACGCTCATACAGAATTGATTGAAGAAACAGGAAGTCGTGGTATTGGTTCAGCTTCAGCCGGAGGAATGCTGGGTAAAGCTATTCCTGAAGATAAGCGCCAAATGACACCTAGTATTCAGGTTTCAATTCCGCTGGATCCTTCAAAAGATCCTATTGCTGGCATGAAAAAAGCCTTGAATGCTTCGCAGGAAGATATTGATAAGGCTAAGAATTCAGGAAATTGTAAAGATACTTCCGGTTCTTCACTCGTAATCAGGGCTGAAGTTCCTTATAGGGCAAATCAGTTTAAAATCACACCTACTGTTGATTTGCCATATACAACTGTTATTACCCGCAAAAAGACTTATAACATTTATAAAAAGGCTTATTGGACAAAAGAAAACTGGTATCATCAGGGTAGTGCATCTATTGGCGTTGTTATGGATGTTTACACCGGTTTGGGAGTCCGGGTTGATGTGGTTGGTAAAAAGAGTTGTGAAATAATGCTTGCTAAGACACCTACTGAAGTTCTTTATGCCGGTCTTTATCTGTGGCCGGAAGTGACTCTTATGGCGGGAGTAACCTACCAGAACTATATTCACATTCTTTATTCTTGTAGTGCAAACTGTGATCTTGATGGAGAATACATCCTTGCTATCCCTCATAATTTCCGTAAGAATGTTTATCAGAATATAGTAAGTACCGGAACATCCTTTGATGGTTCTATTATCGGTACAGCCGGATTCTTTATTGGACCAAAAATTGCTGTAGGTATTGCAGGGTTTGATCTTGCGGCCATTCAGGCAAAATTCGGACCTGAAGCAAAACTTACGATGCCAGTATTCTCTGTAGTTTCTTATAATGATCCATATAACACTATTGCTGCTACTGACAGTGGTTATTATATGGGTTCTGTTTATGAGTCTAAGACTCTTGAAGAAGCTTTAAAAGACACAAAATTCCAGCTTTACGTAAAGGCCAATGTTTCGGGCAGTTTGATTAAGGGGCTTATCTCTACAGATTTCTACACCTGGAAATCAAGTCCATTGTTTGAGCTTCCAAAAGATTGGAACAAAATAGAAAAAGTAAATAATTAGGTTACGGAGAGATTGCTATGAATAAATATATAACCACTGCTGTTGCTCTACTTTGCGGCATCTCGCTTGCTGCTTGTAACAACGGTACTAATGATGATAATACAAAGCTTCTGCTTGCAGCTAAAGGTGCAGGTTCTTCCGGTTCTGGGGATACAACCTCTTATGTAGAAACAAGCCATAATCACTTAAGTCTGCAGTATAATGATGTTTATGAACTAAAACAGGATACTGAATTTAGTACTGATATTGAAAACATAATTGAAAAGATGTGTTTTACTGGAGATTACAATCTAGATTATGATGAAGTTGTTTATGAGGATAGTAACAATACAGCCGATTATTACAAGGCGACTTATTATCTTTATAATACTTTTTCTATTGGCGTAACAGAGTCGAATCCATGTGTCATCGCAAAAGGTGTTTACATCAGGGATAATACGAATAAGGTAAAAACTTTGAAAGAGTACACGTTTGATTCTCCAAAGACAAAGGCAGAAGCCGATGCATATACAGGGGCGGTAACTCTTGCTTACTACGAAAGCTTTGAAGATACAGAGCTTACAAAATCAACCTGCAGATGTATATACATGCCTTCCAAGGATAATGAAATTGATACTTTGACTACAACAGATTATTTTACTCCTAGTGGAACAGGCGCCTTGATTGTTGAAGTAACAAACAATTATCTTCCTTTCAATCTTAAGTGGGATGAAACTGCAAAAAAAGGAGTTGCAATCGATTCTAGTCTGCTGACATCTGGGAAAATTGTATTCAAAAACTATAACGGAGTAGACCAGGCACCGGTTGATTTTCCGGTTGTACAGGAAAAGTGCGTAACATATAAAAAATCAAGTTCCGGAAATCCTTATGATTTCGAAGCTGTTATGACTAATAGTTTCCAGCGTATTTATTCACAAAATAAAGATTCTATAGAAGGTTATAATTTTGATGAAACTAATTATTATCGCTACGATTTCTTGTGGAATCCTAATGTTTGTACTGAATCTTATACTGAACAGATTTGCTGGGAATTGAAAAATGCAGATATTTCTGTACCTATCAATATTGAAGATCCAAGCACTTTTGTTACTGGAGACCGATGCACCACAGTTATCAAAGACTTCAGAATTTATGGCAATAAACCTTATGTTACAAGACTGACCTGGCTCAATTCAGAATTGAAGACGAACTATTATCGTGTTTTTGAATATGAACCACTAACAAACAAAGACGGGTCAGTTTCTTCGACAGACTATTATGAATATCTTTACACGCATGTTATAAGTGATTCAACTTCGGATTATCCAACTCACAAGGCATTTGTCCGCGAAGGTCACCAGGATTATATCTCTGGAACTGACAAAAATGACAATCCTATTGTTACTAACGTGTATGTTGTTTCTGGATATTCGAACGAAAGTTCCTATAAGGATACTTATTCGACCTCAGGAACATCTTCGACTTCTGGCACCAGCGGTAATTTAGCAAACCGTTCGATTGAAATAGAAGAATCTAGACCGTCGTTTGCAAATCCATTGCCGGTACTCAAACTCGGCAAAGCAGAGCGATTCTAGTTTGTTCGTGCGGTGGTAACCACTTTAACAGGTCCCTCGACTAAACTCAGGGGCCACAAACTCAACCACCGTTTCGGCATGGGGCATTGAGGCTCTCGAAATGCCCCTTTTTCTCTTATAGATAAAACCTATAGCTCACCATACTAAAATAGTATATTCAAATTTATTGAATTTGCTTCGCTAAGATATTAGACTCTAGAAAAATAACAATTCGGTCCAATGGAGTAAATTATGGAAATCGAGACAAAATGTATACATGCTGGTTACCAGCCAAAAAACGGCGAATCACGAATGATTCCTATTATTCAGAGTACAACTTTTAAATATGACACAAGTGCTGATATGGCAAAACTTTTTGACCTTGAAGCTAGTGGTTATTTCTATACTCGTTTGCAGAATCCTACTAACGACATGGTTGCTGCTAAGATTGCTGCTATGGAAGGTGGTTCTGCTGCTATGCTTACTAGTTCTGGTCAGGCTGCTTCTTTCTTCTCTGTTTTTAATCTTGCTACAGAAGGTGACCATGTTGTTGTAAGTGCTTCTATCTACGGTGGAACTTTCAACCTTTTCAATGTAACAATGAGAAAAATGGGTATCGATTTTACTTTTGTTGATCCTGATGCTTCTGATGCAGAACTTGAAGCTGCTTTCAAACCAAATACAAAATGTGTATTCGGTGAAACAATTTCTAACCCTTCATTGATTGTATTCGATATTGAACGCTTTGCTAATGCAGCTCACAAACACGGTGTGCCTCTTATCGTTGATAACACTTTTGCAACTCCTGTAAACTGCCGCCCATTTGAATTCGGTGCAGATATCGTAATTCATTCAACAACAAAGTACATGGACGGTCATGACTGTGGTGTTGGTGGTGTAATCGTTGACTCTGGTAAATTCGACTGGATGGCTCATGCAGATAAATTCCCTGGACTTTGTACTCCTGATGCAAGTTACCATGGAATCGTTTATGCAGAAAAATTCGGCAAAGAAGGTGCATTTATCACAAAGGCAACTGCTCAGCTTATGCGCGACTTCGGTTCAATCCAGTCGCCAATGAACGCTTTCCTTTTGAACCTTGGACTTGAATCACTTCCATTGCGTATTGCCCGCCACTGTGCAAACGGTCAGGCTGTTGCTGAATTCCTTTCTAAAAACGATAAGGTTGCATGGGTAAATTATCCTGGACTTCCTGGAAACAAATACTACGAAAGAGCTCAGAAGTATCTTCCAAAAGGAACTTGTGGTGTTGTTAGCTTTGGTTTGAAAGGTGGTCGCGAAGCCGCAGAAAAATTCATGGCTGCATTAAAGCTTGGTATGATTGCTACTCATGTTGCTGATGCAAGAACATGTTGTCTTCACCCAGCTAGTGCAACACACCGCCAGCTTACAGACGAAGAATTGAAGGCAGCTGGAATTCCAGCAGAAATGATTCGTTTCTCTTGTGGTATCGAAAATATCAACGATTTGCTTGCTGATATTAAAAATGCACTTGAAACATTGTAATTGTAAGAAATTATAAAGCACAAAGCCCGTCGATTTGATTTTATCAAAAACGGCGGGCTTTTTTTTATATTACATTTGTTCGGCAAGCATGTAGTAGGTTCCCTGCAGGTGGGATTTTTCAAAGCCGCCGTAGGCTGCAGCACCAATCATTTTGCTTGCTACATTTACATATTTTTCGGTCTTAATACCGTTCAAGCATGTTGTGTAAAGGTTTTTGCCAACAGCAATTCCAGAAAGAAGCTGCATAAAGAAGGCTGGGCAGATTTGTCCTTTTAAAATGTAGTTTTCGCCTGAAGCAGTTATGCTAAGGTTTGCGTAAACCGTAAGACCTTCATTGGTCAATTGTGTCAAAAAGTTCTGTGCATTTTCATTGCTGCTAAAAGACATTTCAAAATAATCTTCTGAGCTGCTGGTTATATCGTAAAAAGCCGAGCGACTGGAAGCGATTTTTGCAAATGAGTTTTCAAAAGAGGGGTCGTTTGCTCCTGCAGATTCATAAAAACCAATTGACTCTGCGCGATCTTTTGAAAGAAGATAATACCATCTGAGCAAAAGGTTTGAATCTGCTTCTACCGATAATGCTTTGTCAGTACCGTAACGGGTGAATCCCCATGCTGCACTTGGCATAGTCACAATAGCGTCATCCTTGTTCAAGATGTTAAAAACTGTTTTGCAAGTTGTGCTGGTATCCGTTGTTGTGCGAGGAGTAGCAAAAGAGTAGGTGAAAGTCTTTTCAAAAGAGCCGGAAGATTCGTATTTTGCGCCCAAAAGATTAACGATAGCAGCTCCTCTTGAATGGCCTGTAAGGAAGATAATCTTTTTTGCGCCACTTGTGCATTTATCTGTAATGTATTGCTGAACGATTGTGTTTACTCTTTCTGCTGCTACGCTAAAACCCTTGTGAGCTTTTTTATCTGTCCATGCTGAATGAGAGCCAGTTTTTGTGTAATAATTAGAAGAATCGCTTCCTGTATCAAAATTGCTTAGCCATTGTTCAGCTGTTGAGTTCGTTCCCTGAACTGCCAGTAAGAAAATTTCATAGTTTTCTTGATTATAAGTTACATTTTTGTGAGAAATTACAAATTCTGTCAGGTCACACTTATCTTCTGTGTAGTCACTTCCAGAAAGAGTATAATCTGTTGCGTCAGAAAAGCCTAATACCTGGTGCAAGTTTGTATTGTCATCATAAGAAGAAGGGCTTTTTTTGTTTACCAGTTCCAGCAAAGAAGAATCATATACATCGGTAGCAAGACAAATGGCAAATTTTGCAAAGTCTTTGTAATAGACAGTGTCATCCCGAGTAAAAAAATCAGAATCCGTGTAATTAAAATCCACGGAATATATATAACCTACAGAGTGCATGATTCCTGAATGGTAAGAAGGGCAGAGTGCCGAAAGAATTGCCTTTTTGCTGACAGATTCTACAAGAAGGTTTGTTTCATCTTCTTCCGTTGCACAGCCAAAAAATAAAGTCGAAATAATAGCGATAAATAAAATAATAATCTTTTTCATGTTCTAATTTTACGCTGATTTTCAATATATGACAACTTTCTTTGCTCTTAACAAATTATGATTTATAATTAATATGATTTTTTAAGGGGGACACAATGATTGATTATACTGAAGGTTCTGGAAAACAGTACCATACTGGAGTAGGACCAAACGATATTGGAAAATATGTAATTATGCCTGGGGATCCAAAACGCTGTGCAAAAATTGCCGCCTATTTTGAAGACGCAAAACTTGTTGCCGATGTTCGCGAGTATGTTACTTATACAGGAACTCTTGCCGGTGAAAAGGTTAGTGTTACTTCTACGGGAATCGGAGGCCCTTCTGCTTCAATTGCGATTGAAGAGCTTTCTAAATGTGGCGCCCACACTTTTATCCGAATTGGTACCTGTGGTGGAATGCAGGAAGAAGTTCTTGGCGGTGATGTAGTAATTGCTACTGGAGCTGTTCGCATGGAAGGAACAAGTCGTGAATTTGCTCCGATTGAATATCCTGCGGTTGCAGATATAAATGTTGTAAACGCCCTTATGAATTCTGCCAAAGAATTAAATGTGCCAAATCATGTTGGAGTAGTGCAGTGCAAGGATTCATTTTTTGGCCAGCACGAACCAGAAGTTATGCCGGTAAGCTATGAACTTGAAAACAAGTGGCAGGCCTGGTTAAGAATGGGTTGTCTTGCTTCTGAAATGGAATCCGCTGCTTTATTTATTGCCGGTCTTTTTTTGCGGGTAAGGGTAGGTTCCTGCTTTTTGGTTGTAGCAAACCAGGAAAGGGCAAAAAAAGGACTTGCAAATAAACAGGCTCACGATACAGATATTGCAATCAAAGTTGCCGTAGAAGCTCTTAAGAAATTGATTTTACAGGATAAGAATAAATAAGTTATTAATATAGAAGAAATTGTTTCTTTTCTAGAATCCAGGTGATTTTTTTTGCCTGGATTTTTTTTATACTTTTGTTTTAAAAAAAAACGTAGGCTCCGAACCTAACAGATCCAGAGCCTACGTTGTCCGGTTTTCACGGACATCGGAGAGAGTTTATCAGCTTATTTACAAGCTGACTATAAGATACTATGAGATTAAAAAGTTGTCAATACTTTTTGAAAAAAAAATGTAAAAAAAAGTGAAAATTTTTATAAAAAATGTAATTTTTTAATAAATTTTTTGCTTTTTTTATGCATATTTATAGCAAATTTAATGTTTTATAATAGAACAAATATTTAAAAATCAATAAAATTATTGCTATGAGAAAGTTAATCAATTTTATGGCTTTTTGTTTAATTGGTTTTGCTTTTATTTCCTGTGGATTAACAGAAAACGATGAGCAAAAATCGTATTTGAATGTTACTTTTGGTGCTGCTTTTAATAATGATTTGTATTCTTCAAGTGCTTCCAGAGGTGATTCAGATGGTACAGAAGCGCTTACTTACACAGCTAATGTTACAGCAGTTGGCACAAATTATGCATGGAAAGATTCCAAAATTTTGGAAGCCGGTAAGGATGTTGTTTTAAATATTCCAGAAATTCCTGCAGATATACTTATTAATCTTACTGTAGAAATTTTGGATAGCGAAAATGATGTTATTTACACAGGTTCGTCTTCTTTCCAGGTAAAGAGTGAGCAGATCGCAAATGTTGATATGAATCTATCTTATTTTGGCGAAAGCGAAATTAACCTGGATTTGCAACAAGATGATTCTAACTACAAAATTCTTGCATTTTACACAAGTGATGAAGAACAGACTGAATTTTCTGAATATGAAAGTTACAAGGAAAGCGGTACTTTAGAATATAAAAATGAAAAAATTACTTTTACCTGTGTTGATTCAAATAACGTGCCTGTAGAAGCGGACGAATTTCAGTGGGCTTTGAATGGTCTTGTTCTTGACGATATAAGCAATCCTCTAACGATAAAACTTTCGAATGTTTCTACTTTTAATGTTGATGACTTTTCAAAGAATGTTTTTACTTGCCGCTTTGAAATAGTTACTAAGCAAGGTGATGAAACTAATGTTTTCTTACAGGATGTTTCATGCAATTACTTAAAATGCTTTTCTCCTTTGTATAAGGATAATGAAACAAGCGTTCCAAAGAATATCGCCGTTGGTGTTTCTAGAGATTATTCATCAGATACATCTTTATTTGACTTAGAAAATGGTGTTTACCTAAGGAATAATATCGACTATGAAAATTTCTTTGTTTCTTCAGCTGCAGAAAAAGTTTTCTTTTGTTCAGAAGTCGATGAGACATATTATGTAAAAGAATTGTTACTTAAGGGACTAAATTCTTTTACTGAGAAAGTTCTTGATATTTCTTATTCGAATACATTTTCTAAAATTTTATATGACCCAGTTTGTGGAAAAACTTGGGCTTTTAGTTATGTTTATGATACAGACGATGACGGTAATACTGTTTCTTACCACAAAAAAATAGGTGAAGATAGTACAGAAGGAACAACTATATCTCTTAATAATTCTAAATACAAGATAATGGCAGTAATTAATGGGCTGAATATTTATGCATCTGAAGATACGCCAAAAGTAATTTATTATGGTGATGACAGTGCATGCACATCTACTACATTAAAATCTATAGATTTATCAGAATATTTAAAGAACATTGACAACTTTTCTATCGTAGAAATGCAGCCAATTGAATATCCTATAGACGATGAGCCTGATACAGATCATTATTACATTTATGTTTTGTTCAGTGATTATAATTTAAATGCTAAATATGGCAAAATATTTTCACGTGGAGGACTGTTCCGTCTAAAATATTTCAAAAGTGCCAGTTATGAATATATTATTTTTGATGGTACTTTTGAGTTAAAAGGTTTTACCGAACGGTCTGAAATTTGGTCGTTGTATGATTCATCGAGTGGTTGTGTTGTTAATAATAGAGTTTATATCCCTGATTACAAAGATGATGAACAGTATTTTTATAATCCTATAAAATTCTGTGCAATAAAAGATGATTATCTAGTTATATTGGACGACGGTCTTTATAAGAAAGAGGATTCTGATTCAGATAGTTTTAACAACAGAGATAGAATTATGTATTACAATTTAAATACAAGTGAAGTTTCAGTTGCAAAAAGTGATATCTTTTATGCAATTCCTTCTTCAGGAGTTACAAATGGTCTTACGGTTGCAAAATAGGAGAGTTGTGAGATGAAAAAGTTTATTTGGGCATTATATGCTTTTATTTTAATTGCGCTTACCGCTTGTTCTAATTTGGAAAATAATAATTCCGCTGAAAAGGCTTTTCTTTTGCAGAATTTGATATCTCAAAATGAAGCTTCTTCAGAAAATACTTCTATTAAACTGGATATTTCTCGTTCTATTATTCCAGAAAGTTTTTCGCAAGCATTAAAAACTGCTGATCTCAATAGTGTTGATTGGGACATGGATTTTACAGTTTCTAGTTCGAATGAATATGAAGACGCAAGAGACTTTAACATTACTGGCAGAAAGGCAGCAGAAGCAGTTTTATCATTGAATTCTGTAAAAAAAGGTATTTACGATATTTATGTTACGGGAGATGTTTCTGATACACTTTCTTTGTACGGTTCTGCAAAATCTATAGATTTTAGTAAGCTAACAGAAAATCTTCCAATCATGTTGTATCCAAAAGTTGTTAGTGGAAATGGTTCCGTTGAACTTTATGTACAGTTTACAAGTGGTAACGGATGGATTTTGTCTGATTCTATAGCAGCTAGTAGTTTTGAAGCTAAACTTTTTCCTGTTACGGACGACATATCTTTGTTCTCAGAAGAGATATCTACTGAAGGGATAAAATTGGATCCTAGCTTATCATATGATGATGAAGGAAATTTAAATTTAACACTTACAGCTTCTGAAATACCAGCTTGTTATTATGTTCTTGAAATAACTTGGAATAATTATGCTCTTGACTCTGATGGGACTTCAATTATTGATATTGCTTCTGTAATTCATGATGATTTGCTTATTTTCGTAAATGGGAATATGGAAACTTCTAATGAAGATGAGCCAATCATGGCCTACTATGCAGAACCTGATAATGTTATTCAGTCTACTTATTACGCAAAGGATGATCCAAACTGCGCCGGAAGTGGTCGCTATTCTCTTACACCAGCCTACATCTGGGATTTGCTTGATTTGCTCTACAGTAATTTTGAAAAGCTAAGCACAAATGAAGCCCAGGAAATCTACATTTTTTGTGATGACTTTGCTTTCGATGTTGCTAAATACAATGAATTGACGGCTGATAAAACATTTGATTTTACCACAAAAATATATATTTACAGCACCTCTGGATTAGTTACTATATCTAGTACTTGTAGTACTGAATCAGAGGTTACTTCTAATACTTTTAATGTTGAAGCTGATAGTACAATCTATTTAAAGAATTCTAGTGATGAAGAAGTAACTCTTTCTAATCTTGATATTGATAGTAATTTTAGCCCAGTAATTCATGAACTTTACTTAAAAGATGATAAAATAAATGTGTTTTTAACAAAAACAACTAATAGCAATCTTAAAGTTTATTTTAGAAATCCTGAAGATTATCTAAATAAATCTTTTATTTCTTGTTCATATGATATGTATGAAGGGCTTCCGACAATTTATATTTATGATGAAGAAAAAGACAGTTATTACTTAACTAGTAATTATGCTTTTACTGCAACTGCAGCCGAAGATGGTAGTTATTATAAATTTACATTAAACTGTTCTTCGGGAAGTTTTAATCTTTACCAGTCAGATTTTGAAATCTATGCATATTATGAAGATGATTCTAATAGTAAAGTATCTTCTTTGAATCCAAAAATTAGTCTTTGTGATGACAACCTTATTTTTGAGGCCGATACAGGTACACTTAACCTTTCCAACACAAATCCTTTTGTATGGAAGCTAAACGGCTCTTTTGTTAAAAAAGGTAGTGAAAATAAATTTAGCTTTAATCCAACTACAACAGGGCTTGGAAAGTATTGTTCTGCTGTAATTGAATGTGATGTAACTTTATCGAATGAACAGATTCTTTCAAAGAGTTTTGAATTGTCTTTTGGTGAAGACTTGTGCGAAAAAAGTTTAGACGATGTTTATATTTATTTGGATGAAACAACAAATATATTAAAATTATATAATCCTGATGGTAATGATATCAATTTGTTGGGCAATGTAAGTGATTATTGGCTTCCTGGTGATGATTATATTTATGTATGTTATGACAGTATTACGGGTATTAGTTCAAGATTAGGAGTGTATAAATTATTAGAAAATAACACTTTAAAAAACTATCCTATTAGTAGCGCAGTAACAGAAAAAATAGGAACGAATACAATATATGATGTTGCTAGGGATTCATATACAAATTTTAAATATTTGCTGTATTGTGAAAACACCACATATAATATAGTCCAGGTCGCTAACTTTTTTGATGATGATGATACCCTGATCCCAGAAGGATATTCCTACACCAATCTAGCTGTACAAACTATGGACGTAATCGACAATAAGGTTATTGTATACTGTTCCGGTTACTCAACTAGTAGAGAAGTTACTATACATTTTGAATGGGATGGCGCAAACAATGGTAGTTTTGATCCAACTTTTAGCATTACATCATCGACAGAGGCTGATTTAAAACTAAATGATATTTGCTATACTAACGGAGCTTTCTATGCAACAGTTGGTTTTGAAGATGAGTCTAAATATAGTTATTCTGGAACCGTTTTGAAAATAGTGCCAGACTTTAATGCTAATACAGCTACAATTACAGATTTGTTTAGTAGTACAGGCTGGCAGAACTCTACAAATACATGGAGGTATTCATCTGTCACAAATTGTACTGCTTATATACCAGATTCTCAAAGTGATTGTAACCAAAACTCTTTCTATAGCCCATATAAAATTTATGCAATTAAAGAAAAAGAGCTTTACATTTATGATTATGGATTATACCAACCTAGTAAAAATAATTATGGCGAATTGAACTACCTTCATAGATGTGTAAAGTTCAATCTTAATGACCCATCAATAAAAACTGAGTTTGCTGGAATGCCTTTAAAGAGTGTTAGTTCGTCTTTGTCGGGTTGGAACATTTTAAAGTAGGAGAGAGATAGAATGAAAAGATTTTTATTCATTATTGCAGCTATAATTTTTGCCGCTTGTTCAAATGAAGTGCAGAATTCAATTTTACCCTTTACAAATACAGGTTCCTCTGAAGAGTTATATGTAACTCTTGAACTTTATGATCCTAGTAATGAAAATTCAAGGGGGCTTGGTTCCACTGTCGATTTGATTCCGAGTCATTGGGCTACAAAACCTACTGTGACCCTTACTTTTGGCGATGAAAGTTTTACATATGAAAGCGAGGGTGAAAGTTATTATACTGTAAAAAATAACAAAATAATAATACCAATAACAAATCTTTCGAAGACTGAAACCTATTCAATTTCTATAACAGGGGCCGATACAAGTTACAATTATACAGGAACTTTAACAGAAATTACTTATGATCAACTGGTAAACCAAAGACTTTCTTTTCCTATTCAACATAGCCTAATAACAGATTCAACAGCAAATGTTTCCTATACTCTTACAGTTTATTTTCCTAAAGATGCCTGGAATGTGACTTTAACTTCAGATAATGTAGGATCCTTTAATGCTTGTTTGAATGGTGCGTCAGGAACCTTTAATTTGACAGCGAGTTGTAACGATAACGATGATAGTTCGTTAAACTTTGCGAACGATAGTATTCCTGTAGGTAATTATACTTTACATTTATATGCTAATTATACTGATGATGATGGTACAGCTTGCGATGTTTCCTATATTCCTCTTGATACAGGTAATACGGTTTCTATTGGTGAGCTCCCATCATCTAATACCGACGGTATTATTAATACTGCAACAGCTATATATGTAGATAACTTGAAACTCTACGGAAGCATGGATACCAGTGCTTCTGGTAATGGTCTTTCTGCAGATTCTCCGAAATATGTTTGGACTTTAATAAAAGATATAGCCTCTAACGCAGAGCCATATTTATACTATGATATTTATTGTGATGATTTTTATATGATTTTAAGTGAATATAATGCTTTAGAGTTTCTTCCCACTGGTACAACTATTTGCATCACTTCAAATAATTCGTCTTATACTATTTCATTGGATTCATCAAGTGATACTGCTACGAATCAAGTTTCATGGGCTGGTGATGAAATTAGAGTCGATGCTACAGATGTGGACAATAAAACTTTAACAATAAATGTTAATAAATACTATAGCATTTTTAGAGCGTATTTGAAGGGGGGGGCGAAAGTTTCAAGTGATACAAAAATCTATCCTTGGATTAGTGTTCTCTATACAGATAGTATTGAAGACTATGCATATCTAAATGAAGCTGCTATTACTGGGCTGAATAGTCCTGCTGATGGGACCTGGTTTTTTTATAATATTTTCAGTTCTACTAGTTATTGTCCCTCTTTTATTTATGACTTAGATGGCAATCTTATTACTGGATATAAATGGGCTGATAAAAGTAACTATTTCTTCCTTTACAACAAAACTGAGTAATGTTTTTTTCTAAAAGAAAAGATGTTCGGGTGAGCATTTGCGTGCCGGTTTGCGGGTCGGAAAAAACGCTTTTGGCTTGCCTGGAATCTGTTAAAAATCAAAATTTCGCCGATTTAGAAGTCATTGTTGTGGATGATTGCAGTTACGGTAGGGATTCTGCTGGTCGTAACTGCAAGCAGATTGTTAAGGCTTTTTCTAAGTGTGTTGATTTTGAAGTTAAGTATATTTTTCATAACGAAAATAAGGGGGCTGTAGAATCAAGGCGTACTGCTTTATACGAAGCAAAGGGTAAGTACGTTTTTTTTATGGACAGCGATGATTCCCTTATTGAAGGCTCTATTCAGACTTTGTACGCTGCGGCTACAGAAAATGGTGCTCAGCTTGTTCACGGAAAGGCTCTTCTTGCAGCTGTAAACAGTGCTAATAACTCTGAAGAAACTCAAAAATCTATTATCGAATCTATTCAACTTAATCATCCTGGTATATTAACTGGTAAAGAAATTTTGGACGGCTGGCTTAAAAATCGTCAGTTAAATGGTTTTTTGTGGGCAAAACTTTATGACAGAGAACTTTTGCTGGATGCTTTTAATCATATTCCTTCAATTTTTTGCGTAATGAGTGAAGATTTTTTAATTACTTTTTGGGTTTTGTTTGAGGCAGCAAAGCAAAATCTTCGCTATATTGGAATAGATTCCTTTGTTTATAATTATTATGTTCAAGATGGTATTTCAAGTCGTTCAAAGGTTACTTCTATTGAGCAATGGCAAAAAAACTGTACAGCAGCTTCTGTTTTTACATTGGTTTTTTCTAGTTTGCAGGAAATGCTTGAAAATCCTGAAGAAGAACTGGTTACTCAAGATTTAATAGATTTGCTTCATAAATATTGTAATAGTTTTTTACTTTTGAACTTAAAGACCTTATACCAGTGTGTTATTCCGGAACTACAAAAAGACGCCTACACTATGCTTTGCGATTGGTGGGGGGAAGATTTTGTGGAACAAATTGCAAAGCATCTGTAGGCTAAAAGTTACTTTTGTAAGAGGGTAAAGGTTCCCTTGATTTCTTTTTTTGTGCCAACCCAGCTTGGATCCATATCGCTTGGGTTTTCGTTATTGTAGGCAACTCCAAAATCGTCTTGTACTGTAGGGAATTTACCTTGTATAAAGAATTTTTTGAGTAATTCAATATAGTATTTGCAGGTGTTATCATCTGGCCTTACGGTCAGAAGTTTTTCAAATTGAGCTAGAGCCTGTGTATAATTCTCGCTTTCCATGGTTTTTATGGTTTGTTCCCAGGCTGCTACATAGTTCACCAGGCTTTCTTCACTTCCATCTTTTAATGCCAGCACTTCGTAAAGTCGGATAGGTGTTTTTACATTTACTACCTGTACGCGGTCCAAACTTCGTACGATAAAGCGGTCGTCTAATTCCATTCTTGTTGCTTCACTGATAAGAATTCCGTTTGTGCGGTACTGCTTGTTTACGCCTTCAAGACGGCTGGCAAGGTTTACATTGTTTCCCATTACGGTGTAGTTCTTTTTGTTTTCTGAACCCATAAAGCCGGCTACGATACTTCCCGAGTTAATACCGATTCGTGTAAAGATTGTTCTATTATTGTGAACCATTATGTAAAATGCCGAATAAAGGGTTGGGTTTACTGCATCTTTATTTTCTGTTTTTACGATTTCCTGAATTGTTTTGTTGATTTCTTCTTCTGCCTCTTTCATCTTGATTGCAGCAAGGCAGGCACGGCTTGCATGGTCCTGCATATGAACTGGGGCACCAAAGAAGGCGACAATTGCATCTCCTTCGTATTTGTCGACGGTTCCGTGTTCATTCATGATGATTTCGCTCATGCGGGTAAGGTAATAATTCAAAAGTTCAACGAGTTCATCGGCAGAAAGAAGTTCACTAAAGCCGGAAAATTTCTGGATATCGGTAAAAATCGCAGACATTTCTACATTCTGACCACCAAGTTTAAGTTTTGAAGGGTCTTTGATGATTTCGTTTACTACATCTTTACTCAAACACTGGCTAAACGCATTGGTGATAAATTTCTTGTCTTTTTCACTTGAACGGAAGCGGTAAACGGTTTCCAGAATGAAAGTTGTAAAGGCAATTGTTAGTTGAGTGAAGACCGGCAGATAAACATTTGCAAAAATCATAAGAAGGGCAGAAATTAAGAAAATAATTGCAAGTAATTCAAATCCTATTACAGCCTGTAGCCAAACTTTTCTTTTTGAATGAAAGCAGAAGGCTAGGACAGAAAATATAATAGTAGGAATAAGACCCCAGTACCATTCAAGAGGATAAATAAAATCCTGATTCATGATTGTGTTGTAAACATTGGCGTGGGTACCTACATTTGGATAGGCATTTGAAAATGGGGTTGAACCAAGGTCTGTTGTTCCAGTTCCAGTGTCACCGATGATACAGAATTTTTTGTAGAACATTGGAATAAGTGTCTGGTAAGTATAATTGTAAGTGTCTAAATCTTCAGAAAGATATTGAATGTAGTTCATAAAGGTATGATTGTTAAAGAATTCTTCCTGATTTGCGGTTTGGGCAAATTCATCACTTTCCATATAGGTCTGAATTGATTCGAAATAGGCTTTTTTAAGGGCAAAATATTCCTGGTAGCTGGACTGGTCAATTCCTCCGTTGATAATATTGTTTTCTTTGTCTAAGCCCTGCATACAAGAAAGCAGATAAGTTTTGTATTCGAGTATTTCCTGATATTTTTGTAAAAGAGTTACAAGTCCAGGGGCATTACAGATTGAATAAAGTGTACTTAAATCCGAAGCAATTGTTTTTTCAAGATTGGCTAAATTCCACAGGTGGTAAATTGAACAGTGGTTGAATGAGGTGTTTTCTTTATCCATTACTGTGTAAGCATTGCCGTTTTCGTCAAGTTCAATTTTTGTAGAAGCAAAAGCCTTTTTTATCCAGTTGATGTACATACTTCCATCTTTATCGAGAGGAATTTTGATATCTTTTGAACCTGTTCCATCTGGCAGACTGCATCCGTAAAGAATGAGGGTTCTGCCTTTGAGTTCTATTTTTTCTGGAGTAAGTATATTCAGAATTGGAGCAAATGAAAGCTGGGCAAGAGCTCCGTCCGGGTAATTTACCAGCAGGCGGATTCGTCGGCGCACACCGTCTTTATCTAGAAGCACATTTGTAAAACCGGCTCCCTGGGCATTTTTTAGGATTTTATGCAGGGTTGGAGAAAAAGAGTTGTATTTTTTTGAACACTTTAGCTTATCAAAAGACTTGTTTGTATCTGTTACAGGGCGCAAAAAGCGTTTTTTTGCATATTCCAGGTCTTTTTCTTCAATGTCGAGGTCCAGGTTTCCGCTGTTGATTGTGAGCCAGGAATTTCCAAAGAATTGAATTGCACGAGCAAAATAATCGTCGTTATCTTTTAAAAGTTCTGGAAGGTTCGAAATATTTTCCTGGGGATTTTCAATAATCTGGGCGTAAAGTTCTTTATCAAAAGTTTCTTCGGATGGGGAAAGATATTCAATATCGAATACAACGGTTGAAGCGTCTAATTCTTTCATCATAAGAAGACAGTCGGCGATTTTGTCGCGTGGCCATGGCCATTTTCCCATCATGCTTAAAGCGGTGTCGTCTATGTCTACAAGAAGAATTTCCTGGCGTTCAACGGGGGATTTTTTTAATGAAAGCAAAATGTCGTAAAATCTTGCTTCAAAACGAGTTAGAAGGCCAAAGGATGCAATAATTGACCAAAAGGCAACGGTGATAAGAATGATGATAAACTCAGTATTTTTTTTATACTTTATCTTCGATTTAGCGTTATTTTTCATGACTAAAATTATAACATTTAATATAATATTTTTTAAGAAAAAAATACCTTTTTAGGAAATAAGTATGAAGAAAGATGTTTTGATGCTATTTTTATTATTGTTTTCAGCTTTTTTTGCCTTTTCACAGAGTTCCGAAAAAATCTCTGAGTTGATTAATGCAGAAAAGCTAACTAAAGGACAGGCTGCATATCTTGCCACTTCTTATATGGATCTTGTGCAGGATGATGCTGATGAAAATGAAGCTTTTGAGGTGCTAAAAGAGTTGAAATTATTTAAGGCAAATGAAAAGCCTGAAGAAGCTATTCGGCTAAATCAAGTTTCACAAATATATATGAAAGCCTGCGGATTAAGAGGCGGTATTATGTATTCTATTACTAAGAGCCGCCGATATGCCTTTAATGAACTAAAGGCAAAAGGACTGCTGCCTGCTTTAGTTACTTCTTCTATGTATATATCAGGAATGGATGGTGTAAATCTTTTAAACGATTGTATTACACGGGCAGGGGGAGCTGAATAATGAAATCTTTTACAAAAAAAATTGCAGGCTTATTTGTACTGGGGATTTTTTCACTTTCTGGACTTTCTGCTTTAGATTTTGGTGGTCTTGTAACAAACGATTCAATTATAAAAACAAACTTTGATCAGAATTTTAAGCTGGATCAGAAGAATTCTGCTTCTTTGTGGTTTAAGCAGGCTTTTGACCAGGCTGGTTCAAATTATTTTATTGCAGAAGCTATTTATAATTTTGAAAGAGATTTTGATGTTGAAGTAACAACGAATTCCATAGATTCTGATTTGTTTAAATTAGTTTTAAATGCAAAAAACAAAGCTGGCGTCTTTAATCTTTCTGCTGGACGCTTTTTCTATTGTGATTTGAGCGGCAATGCCTATGCACAGAATGCGGACGGGCTTCTTTTGTCATACAAGGGCAGAAAATTTGAAACTTCTCTTTATGGGGCTTATACAGGCTTGCTTAATGCACAGACTGTAAAAATGCTTACTTCGAGAGAAGAAGCAAAAGATCATCTTTCTGTAGAAACTGATATCTTTGGTAAAACTCATAATGTAGAAGATAATTACTATTTTGAACGAGACCCGGATGCTGTTTATGACCTTGCTGAAAAGTATATGGTTGGTGGAGCGATTGTGTCGTTTCCTAATCTTTTTGCTGGTCAGACTCTTACAAGCCAGTTTCTTGGAACTTGGAGAGTTGAGCATGAAGGTTATACCCGTATGTATGCGGCACTGGGCTTGAATGGTCCAATCGTAAAAACTTTGTTCTATAATGTTTCTTCTACATTGGGAATCGACAATTATAATGGCGAATGTACAAATTTTTCAAATTTGACTAAAGCTGATATAACTTATTATGCGCCGATTCTTTCTATGGTTTTACAGGTGAACGGTTCTTTTGCATCTGGTGAATATGGCGATTTCGGTAGATTTAAGGGATTTTCAGAAATAGCTGCTACATCTTCACTTATGGATATTCAGTACTCGGGTATCGTAAAAAGTGGTGTATCAATCTCTCTTACACCTGTTTCTTCTTTGACTTTTAATGGTTCTGCAGATTTTATCTTTGATGCTTCTGGAGATTACGAAAGAAATAATATTGCAGATGAAATTGGAAACTTTGGATTCCAGTATAATTGTGGTTTAGTTTGGCAGATGGTAAGCGACTTTATGTTAGGATTTAATGCAGCTCAATATTTTGACTGTGATAATTCAGATTATATGAATAAAACTGCTTTTACTATAAAGGCAGCTCTTTCTTTCTAATCTAACGGAGGTTTTGATGAGTTTAAAAAAGATTAATTTAGCTTTTTTTGCGGCTTTATTGATTGTATTGGGGACTTCAGCTTTTGCTGCAGAATTTAGTGCAGAAGTTCTTTCTGTTTCTGGAAAGGTTGAACGCCTGGAAAATGATAAATGGGTTCCAATTGCTGTTGGAGATATGATTAGCAAGGGGACTGTAATTCAGACTGGTTTTAAAAGCAAAATGTCTATTGCAGTAAAAGAAAGTATTGTTAATGTGTCTCCTTTAACCCGAATGACTGTTGAACAGTTGGCAGAAACAGAAGAAAAAGATAATACAAGTCTTTTTGTTTCGACAGGTAAAGTTACTTCTGATGTTAGAAGGCGTGATAATAGAAAGGTAGGTTTTGTTGTTCGCTCTCCAGTTGCAACCGCTTCTGTTCGAGGTACAATTGTTTCTGTGCGTAATTGTTTTAGACGCACAGAAGTTAAAAATGACAGAGGTGTTGTTGCTACATGGTCTACTTCAGGTATTTCTGAAGCTTCGATTCTTGAAGGAGATGCTGATGTTACTGAAACAGTTGAAGCTGAATTAAAGAATGAGCAGAATGTCGTTTTGCACGAAAATCAGGGTGTAAATGTTTCTGACAATGGAAATT
Source organism: Treponema sp. (assembly GCA_024693045.1). Lineage (GTDB taxonomy): Bacteria > Spirochaetota > Spirochaetia > Treponematales > Treponemataceae > Treponema_D. Next base: position 24,713 of record JAILLQ010000022.1, on the reverse strand, counting down.
TGGGTTCTATTCGTGAAAATACCGTTCAGGATTCAAACAATTTTACTCTTCCAAAATCTGCTGCTGTTTCTGAGGCAATTAGTTCTGTTGCATCAAGTGGAATAGCTGTTAGCGATGTAAATAGTGGTTCTTTTGAAAGTAATACGGTTTATTACTCCGATAATAATAGTTCTACAAGTTCAAATTCTAATACTAATACTAATACTCCTGGTGGTTCTAGTATAATTCCAACACCTACAAATCCAGAAGTTGCTCCTGGCAGTGTAAATATTAATATTACTTTCCCTGGTCACTAATATTTTTAGTGCTAAAAAAAGCTGGTTTTTACAAACCAGCTTTTTTTGTTTTTTTTAGTTTATACAGACATTAGAGCCGCAAAGGTTTGAAACAATTGGTTTACCGTCTAGTACCATTTTATCCAAATCGATGTATGGAACTTCTTCCTCTTCGGAAACTGTGTCTTCTATATGTTTTACCTGAGCGATTCCGCGCATTTCGGCAAGGTTTTTGTATCCGTGTGATTTCATAAAGTCTTTGAGTCCCTTTACGATATCGATTGCTACATCCGGATTTGTGAATTTAGCCTGACCGATTTCTATTGCCTGAGCACCAGCCATAATAAATTCAACGGCATCCTGCCATGTACAGATACCACCGATTCCAACAACAGGGATTCTCTGTTCTGGTGGAAGTTTGTTGATTTCTTCTACTACATCGTAAACGATTCTAAGAGCAAGAGGTTTTAATCCTGGTCCAGAATAGCCGGCATGTACATTGTTAAAGAAAGGTTTTCCTTTGTCGATATCGATTGCAACACCGTGAATCATGTTGATAAGGCTGATTGCGTCGGCACCCGCTTTTATACATGCCAAAGCGATTGGTCTGTTGTCAGCTGCATTTGGCGAAAGTTTTACCATGAGAGGCTTTTTTGTTACAGCTCGAACTGCAGAAACGCAAGTGTAGGCTGTGTCTGGTTTAAGTCCCCATGCAAGACCAGCGGCTTTTACATTAGGGCAGGAAATGTTCAATTCAATCATGTCGCAGTTTGTTTTGTCTAAAAGTTTTGCCCCTTCAACATATGATTCAATGTCACTTCCAGCAAGGTTTGCGATTACGACTGGACCTAAACCAATCATTCCTGGTAAAAGGTTTTCTATAAAATATGGAACTCCAGGGTTCTGAAGTCCGATTGAGTTCATGTTTCCGCCAGAAACTTCAAGGCTTCGTTCACCTTTGTTTCCTACTCTTGGTTCGTAAGTACAACCTTTTGAACAAATTCCGCCCCAGGCAGCTACATCAGAAAGTCCGCGGTAGTTCTGTCCGAAAGCAAAGGTTCCGGCACTTGCAATTGTTGGGTTCTTGAATTTTACTCCAGCGATTTCCAGGCTCAAATCCGGTTCTTCGTCTTTTGCGAGAGGTGGGCGTCTTGCTGGTGGCTTAGGGAATTCAAGGATTTTTGCGTCGAAAACAGGACCATCTTTGCAGCAGCGTTTGAGTCCTTCTTTTGTTTCGATGGTACAACCAAGACAAGCTCCTACACCACAAAGCATTCTGTGTTCCATACTAAGGTAACACTTGATACCAAGTTCTTCGGCGCTGTTTTTTACATAATTTAAGGCTGGGGCTGGACCACATGCAAGGATAATCTGATATCCAGCCTTTACCATTGCTTCTTTTGTTAAAGCGGCTGGAAGCATACCTTTTATGCCGACAGAGCCGTCATCTGTTGTAATCTTTAGGTCTGCGGCTTTTACATATTCCAAACCGTATGAGCCAGATTTGAAGCAGGCGTAAAAATCATATGAGCCTTCTGGTAATGCAGAAGCAAGGTTTGCAACAGGGGCTACACCGATACCGCCACCAACGATACAGATTTTTGCTTTGCCAGGATTGGCCTTTGCAATTTCCACACATTCTTCGAGCGGCCATGTGTTGCCCAATGGACCGATGATTGTCATTTCTTCATCTATGTTCATGTGACACAGTTCTTTTGTTCCGCGGCCTTTTTCTAGCATCATAAACTGAACTGAAACTTCTTTTTTGCCTTCAGAGTTTATTTTTTCTTCTGAATGGTAAACGCTGATTGGACGGTTGTAATTAGTGTTGGTTTTTTTGCTGCGAATAAGGTAAAACTGTCCAGGCTTTGGTCCGATTTGACTTTCTCGTTCCAAAACAGCTGTTGTTTCTAAAAGGTAGACATTAGGCTGACCTTCAATTTTTTCAAGTCGCTGAACTTTTGTGTCTCCAAAAAATAATAAACCTCTGCCTTGTTCATCAATATCTGCCAAATCCATCTAATTACCCCCATTAAAAAAGTCGGAAAATTACCCGATTTTAAGTCTTATTGAAAATAATATATCAATAGGCAGAAAATAAGTAGATTATAAATAAGAATAATTATCAATAAGAAAAAAAGACTTTCGTAATTAAGAAATAGAAATGAAGTGGTAACTCTATTTTTTAACTTGTGATATAATGGGTGTATATTAGTTTCGTTTTATGAGGTAGTTTTTGTATGAAACAATTTGAAAAATCATTATTCATTATGGTCTTTTCTGCAGGAATTTTTCTGCTAGCTGGATGTGTAAAGAATTCTAGAAGTTATTTTACTTTATGGAATGATTGTGATTCTCTGAAAACTTTGATTCAGTATGTTGAAGATATTACAGATGAAAAATCTGAAAACTTTATTCCGAAAAAGGACCGTATTGCAACTTTTGATATGGACGGTACTTTTTTAGGTGAATTGTATCCAACCTATTTTGAATATCTGCTGCTTGAACATCGAGTTTTGGAAGACCCTGATTACAAGGGAAAGGCTTCTGAAAGTGAAATTGCGGCAGTTACTGCAATTAAAGATTTTATTTCTCAAGGAAAAGCTTTGCCTTCTGGTTTTGACATGATTCACGCTCATGCCGCAGCAAAAGCTTATGCAGGAATGACACTTTCTGAGTTTGACTCTTATGTAAGAAAATATGCAGAAGGCCCTGTTGAAGGTTTTACCGGTATGACTTATGCTCAGTCTTTTTATAAACCTATGCTTGAAGTATTTGATTATTTGAATGCCAAGGGCTTTACCTGTTATGTTGTAACTGGTTCAGACCGCTTTATTGCAAGGGCTTTAGTTTCTTCTATTAATATTGATCCATCTTGTGTAATCGGAATGGATGTTAAGCTTAAGGCTACAAACCAGGGGGAAACAGCAGGGGTAAATTATACTTTTACTAAAGAAGACACTTTGATTCGAACAGATGAATTGATTATAAAAAATCTTAAGACAAACAAGGTAAAACAGATTGCTCAGGAAATTGGCAAGGTACCTGTTCTTACTTTTGGAAACAGCGGTGGAGATGCAGCAATGCACAATTATTGCCTTTCTAATAATAAATACAAGTCCTGCTCATTTATGCTGATTGCCGATGATGCAGAGAGAGATTATGCTAATCCTGAAAAGGCGTTGAAACTTGGCGAAAAGTGGAAGGATTCTGGCTATCAGGTAATTTCCATGAAAAATGATTTTAAAACAATTTATGGTGAAAATGTAAAATTAACAAAGCTTGTAGAGGAGGAATAATTATGCCAATGATTGAAGCAAAAGTTACTGGTTCTCTACCGGTAGAAAAAAGGAATGTTTTAAAAACTGAATTTGGTAAGGCCATCACTTTGATGAATAAACCAGAAAGCTATCTTATGATTAATCTGCTTGATAATCAGGATTTGTATTTTGGTGGAAAAAAGCTGGATAAGGGCGCTTATGTAGAAATTAAGGTTTTGGGTAATATCGATTCTGCTTCAAGTAATAAAATGACTGCAAAGGTTTGTGAAATTCTTGAAAAAGAATTGGGAATACCGGGAAATTCCGTCTATGTAAGTTATTTTGGAACCTCGAACTGGGGCTGGAATGGCTCTAATTTTTAGACTCGAATAGATTTTCCTGTTCATTTGGATTTAATGACTTTTTGGTAGAAAAATAAAAAATTAAAAAAAAATTCCGAGTGCAAAAAGGTGACACACTTGCCATTTATAATATAAATATCTTGAATCGAGCGGAGGATTTTATTATGAAAGGTCAGTGTGTTATTGGAAAAGTTGCTTGTCATCCTGTTATTAATTTGCAGAAGACTGGCAAGAACATCAAGTTAATGCGCGAAAGAAGGGGTTTGTCAGTTCAGGGACTGGCAGACTACATGGAATTTGAAGCTGTGCAGACTGTTTACAATTGGCAGGCTGGCAAGGCTTTACCAACTCTGGAAAATCTAAAGATTTTAAGTGATCTTTTTAATACCCCAATGGAAGAAATCCTAATATTTGAGCAGGCTTCTTAAATATTTTGTTTCCTCTGCGCCAAGCGTGTAGGGCACGAAGTGGCCACTGGAATGAGGGAACTTGTGACCGAATGAAGCGGCTGAGCGTAGCGGAACCCGGAAGGCGACTTGCAAAAGGGTTTGCGCCCGACTTTACCCCCGTTTACGGAATTCTTAAATTCGGGTAGAGTTAGTGCAGAGGTTTTACTTTGGACAAAAAGCAGATTGTTTTTCTTTTTCCGATTAAGGACGTTTATCCGATTGGGGGCTTTAAAATTGCTTACCAGTACGCGGACTATTTTGCGGGTAAGGGGTATGAAGTTCATCTTCTGTATTCTCATGTTCGCTACGATTTTTGGCAAAGAAATAATTCTCTTCTGTTTAAATTAAAAACTTTTGCAGGTTTCTTCTATAGATTAGCTCGCGGTCAATTTAAAGCCGGTGAATGGTATGCATTTAAAAACAAGATGAATAAGCATTTTGTTTTTCGATTTAACTCTGCGGCTTTTAAGAAGTTTAATCAAAGTAGTTTGGTTTTTGCAACTGCGGTTGAAACAGCTTTACCACTTGCTGATATTAAAAAGATTCCCCTGAAGAATAAATTTTATCTGATTCAGGATTATGAACTTTGGCACGAAAATACCGATGAGCTGATTATGAAGTCGTATGCTTTGGGCTTTAACAATATTGTTATTGCAAACTGGCTCAAACGCAAGGTTGAAGAAGCTGGTGGAAAGGCTACTTTGGTGCCAAACGGTCTTGATTTTAACTATTTTAATTTAACAAATCCAATTGAAAAGCGTAAATCCAGTGAAATCTGTATGCTTTATCACAAGGATGAGCGAAAGAGGTGTGAAGATTCTTTGGCTGCTTTAAAGCTGGTTCACGAAAAAGTGCCCGAACTTCATGTTTCTATGTTCGGGAATCCGGAAAAGCCGGCAGATTTACCAGAATGGATTTCTTATTACAGAACTCCAGAACATTCTTTACATCTGGATATTTACAATCGTTCTGCAATTTTCCTTGCGGCTTCAAACAAAGAAGGCTGGGCTCTGCCTCCTGCTGAAAGTATGCAGTGTGGTTGTGCTTTGGTTTGCACTGATATTGGTGGTTTTGCAGATTATGCTATCAAGGACGAAACGGCTTTAACGAGTCCGGTTTATGATGTTCAGGCTTTGGCTGCAAACATTTTGGATTTGATTGAACATGATGAAAAACGTCAGCAAATAGCAAGAAAAGGAAATGAATTTATTCAGCAATTTACCCTGGAAAATTCCTATAAGTTGATTGAAGGCGTGATTGCTAACAGATAATAATATCACTCGTCTTTGCTTTATCAGCTTAAATTAAAGACGAGTTACAAAAATTAACGGCCTCCATTTAGTGGATAGAAAACTTTTGGAAGGAATTTTTTAAGTGTCATTCCTATAAGTGTTGCAATTGCACAGGTTCCTAGTCCTACGATGAAAAATTCAAGCTGGTCGGTAAGGTAGTTTTTTGCTGGTATAAAGTGATACCAAAGGTCTACGATTTTGTTCAGGAATTTTGGTTCGTGAATTGCAAAGAGGAAGAAAGAAAAGCCACTTAAATATTTTGAAAGCTCAAAGCACCTGTCTACAATTATTTTTGAAAATTTAAGCATGAATACACAGCCAAGTAAAACTAAAAGTGAAGATGTTGTTCCTGTGTAGTGAAGTGTGAGCATAATTGCAAAAATGCAGACTGGTATCAGGGCTTTCCATGGAGCCTGGTCTGCAAATTCAAAAAAGTCAAAATCGGTCATGCCGCAATAGTAACCAAGAGCAAAATAAGTAAAACCTCCCCAGCCAAAGAGTATTGTTGGGGCTCGTGTGTATAAAACTAAAAGCAGAAGGAAGAAAGCCAGTTTATATTTTTTTAAGCCCAAGCGAATTAATGGCGAAAGGGCACAGAAAAGGAATAAGTCTCTAACATAGTAGAAAGGGCCAATATATGGTTCAAAAAGAGAGTTGTTGTAGTGGCGTGGGTATTTTCCGATGAAGGCACAAATCCAGTCTTCTATAGACCATTCGCTTATGTATGGAAGAGAATGACTAACTTTATTTGGAAAAATTAAAATTGCGGCAGCTTTTATTGCAATAAAGAATGCAATTGTTATGGCTGGCCATAAGAAAAAAGGTGTAAGCAGACCTTTTGCCTTTTTTTTGAGCATGAGTTTGTATGGATCATTTTTCTTTGCAAGAAGATAGGCGCTGAACATAAAGAAGAGTGGAACTGCCGCTTGGGCAAAAAATGTGTAGTTCAGAATCTGTGGAAGGTGCACAAGGGTGTTCCAGGAAAATAGTTCGAAAGCATCGTGTTCCATCATAAAGAGATAGCTTTTATTGTTGTGAGTCATTACTACAAACACAATGAGCAGATAGCGAAGGGCTGTTATTCGCTTGGAAATGTTTTCTGGTATGAGCGGTTTTTTTATCTGAGTCACAGGAGCTTGATTTTCTTTTTCTGTATTTTCCATATTTCCTCTTTTATAAAAGTTTAGTTATTTTCTGTTTGAGTTTTAGCTAGATAGAATTTATTTTTTATCCACATAACAGAATTTTTTGTAAGCGAATCAATTTGATTTTTTAGCAATTTAACGCGGATTAAATCTACTGCAGAACAGATAGCAAATGTTACGAGCCAGGCAATCAAGGAGTCTTTTAGGCATTTTCCTGTTGGATCTGTGATTTTTGCAGAAGGAAGAGGCAGGCTGTAAATTGAAGAATTGAAAAGTGGCTGACAATGTAAAAGGTATACGCTGAATGTTGTTGCCGAAATTAAATTGATAATCGAACTTGAGAAAGTCAGGTTTCTGAAAACTTCAAAAATCAAAATTGAACAGATTGGCGAGAAAATGATGTAAGCATTGAAGTGTAGGAACATGTCGACATAGTAGGATTTGCTGATGTCTTTTCCGAGAAGTTTAATGCAGAGTTCTTTGCGGGCTTCTTCATTCTGGAAAATGTAGAATAAGAAAGTTGAAATTACATAGCAGATGGCGAAAAGAATCAGGCTTATTACTAGTTTTTTTGTGCTTTTTTTGTCACAGTGGATTTTTATAAATGCTCCTAATAAATAGAAGAAAACAGCTCTCTGCAGGTGAGTGTAGCGGTAGTGGAAGACGAATGAAAAACCGTACCAGAGAATACCTGCAATCAAGATTAAAATTATGAAGCCTTTTGCGTTCAGTTTCTGAATAAATGGATTGATAACAGGAATAAGGGCAAGAAGAAGAACATACGCTGTAATGTACCAGTAGATGTCGCTTGTGAGTGGAACAAGGTAGAACTTTACGGCGATTCCGAAAAGCTGCATCATTGTAATTCCTTCGTAGGAATAAATACCGGTTAGTTTGAAAAGTATAAAAATAAGAAGAGATAGAATCTGGCAGTAAAGAACTTGTACAAAAATTGAAATAATTTTCATTTTGCTTACGCTAGGGCGATTTCCCATAAAATAGCCACTCATCATAAAGAATGAGTTTAAACCTGCTAAACCGAATGCGTAATACATGCTGTAGAACTGTCCTAAAAATCCAGGGGTTGCAAAAGTAAAGGCGCAGGAATGGTTAGCGACAACACAAAACATGGTAAGTATTCTTAAAAGTTCAAAATTCGAATTTCTTTTTTGTAAGGGCATTTTTTCATCTCCACTTAAAACCGTACTGTTAAAGAGTCAACGACTGTAACTCTAAATTAAACTATAAATCGAATTTTTAATCATGGGAACATATATATTGAAGTTTATTGCGAAAAATTGTTTAATTATAAGGATTATGAAAAATGACGTCATAAAGTTATTGGTAAAACTCTTTGTCTTTTTACTTCTCCCTTTTGAAATCTTTAATCTGATTTATTCTTATGTGGAATTTAATTTTACAGATAACGCAATGACAAAATTCCGTAAGGTACCTCATGAAATCCAAGTTGCGAATTTAGGTTCCAGTCACGGATACAATTTTGATTATTCAGAATTTCCTGAATATAAGACTTTTCAATTTAATCTTTCAATGCAGGCAACTAATTACGATTATCATGTAATTAATCAGTATATCGATCACATGGCTGAAAATTCGGTTCTTTTCATTCCTGTTTCTTTTGGTGAAGTAAACGGAATTCAGCCGGATTTTCAGTACGAAAAAATTAAAAAGCGTTATTATCACTTCTTAAAGCCGGAAAATATTGAAAACTATAATTTTTTTGATGCTTTAAAGCAGATTTATTTTCCTGTGGTTTGCGAAGCTCATCCATTTAAAACTGTTTTCAATCACTTTTTTCCAAAAAAAGCAGAGCCAGCTAAAGAAAGAAGTGATGAAGAATTTGCCGCTTCAATTACAAAGGAACTTGTTTTACATTCATTTGAAACTATGTTCCCAGATTGCGGACAGGAAGGTTTTGATTATAACTACGGATACTTGTTGAAAATTATCACTATGTGTAATGAGCATAATGTTTATCCTGTTGTGGTAACTTGCCCTGTTCCGGATTTAACTAGTTTTTATTACGCTGAAACTGGCTTCTTTGAAAATTATGAGATTTATCGCAATAAAATTCTGATGGAAGTGCATAGAAAAGGTATGCACTGTTTGTGGTACGATTATTCTCGTTCTCAGAATTTTTGCCATAATTATGCATATTTTAAAGACATTTCACATATGTCAGAAGAAGGTGCAAAAGCTTTTACTGCTGATATCATGGCAAGAGTAAAAAAACAGAAGATTTTAAAGTAGGAAAATTATGGCATTTAATTCAGTTCAGTTTTTATTATTTTTCCCGATTGTATTTCTCGCATATTTTTTTAGTTCTTATCTTATCAAAAAGAATTCTATTACTCAGCTTATTCTTCTTGCTTTTAGTCTTTTCTTTTATGCCTGCTGGGAACCTGTATATCTCTGCTTAATTTTAATCAGTGTTGTAATCACTTACAGCAGTGGCATTTTGATGGAAGGTTATCAAAATCGTAAACCCTTAATTCTTACTGTATCTTTGGTTTCTAATCTGCTTATTCTATTTTTCTTTAAGTATTTTAATTTTGCCGGCGATACAATTAACTGGTTTCTTTCAAAATCAAATTCTGCTGCAAGAGTTCCAGCTCTTAATGTTTTGCTTCCTGTTGGAATTTCTTTTTATACTTTCCAGGCTTTGGGGTATTCAATCGATGTATACAAGGGCAAGGTGAAGGCTGAACGAAACTTTATTACTTATGCTCTCTTTGTTACTTTCTTCCCTCAGCTTGTAGCCGGACCTATTGAAAGAACTGAAAATCTCTTGCCCCAGTTTAAGGTTGATCACAAATTTGACTACGACAGAATTACCAGTGGTCTAAAACTTGCCGCCTGGGGATTTTTTGAAAAGGTTGTTGTAGCCGACCGTTTGGCCGTTTATGTAAATGGAATTTATAATAATCTGGAAATCGCAACAGGTTCTTCTATATTACTGGGAGCATTTTTCTTTTCTTTTCAGGTTCTCTGCGATTTTTCCGGTTATTCTGATATAGCTATTGGTGTTGCGCGAATTCTAGGATTTGACCTTATGCGTAACTTCCGCCGTCCATTCTTTGCAAAATCAATTGGTGAAGTATGGCAGCGCTGGCACATCAGTCTTTCTTCCTGGTTTAAAGATTACTTATACTTTCCTCTGGGTGGAAGCCGAGTAAGTACTGCCCGACATTGTTTTAACCTTATGGTTGTTATGGGTGTAAGCGGCTTCTGGCACGGAGCGGCCTGGCACTATGTTGTCTGGGGGCTTATGCACGGATTTTTCCAGTCTGTTGGAATTTTGACAACTCCTATACGCCGCAAAATTCTTGTTGCCTGCAAATTGGGTTCCTTTGATCAAAGCGTTAAGGGGGGACTAAGGATTAAGCGTCCATGGCAGTTTGTAAAAATGGCAATCACTTTCTTTTTGTTTATTTTCGCCGCTATAGTTTTCCGTGCAAATAATATGTCTGATTACGCAATTGCTTTGAAAAAGTTGTTACTCATTCCTAGTGAATTTGTTTCTATTTTTGCAGGTCTTTCTGCTGGTTTTCATGGCTTTATTGAATCTTTCCGTGCAGCTTTTGTTCTGGACGAAAGTATGAGTGGTTATGGAATAAAGCATTTTGCAGCTGCCTTATTCTTCGTTTTTGTGCTTCTTGCCGTAGATTTTATTACTCGAAAAGAACGTGGATATGATATTATTAAAAGACAGCCAGTTTTTATCCGCTGGACTTGTTACTATGCTTTGGTTTTTGCCATTTTGTTCCTTTCTGTTACAGGAAAAACAGAGTTCGTTTACTTTCAGTTTTAGAAAAGTAAAGAATTATTGGCATAACAGGAGAATTTATGATTTTAGAAGAAACAACTTATGCTAAAGTAATTTCGGGAAATGCAAAACAGTTCCCAGATAGAGTTGCCGTTTGCAGTGGTAATACTAGTTATACTTATAAAGAACTTGATAGAATTTCTGATGTATATGCAGCCAAAATCATGGCAATGGGGATAGAAAAAGGAGACCATGTTGCTCTGTGGGGTTATAACTCTGCAAACTGGTATTTAACTTTTGTTTCTATTATAAAGGCTGGTGCTGTTGCAGTTCTTTTGAATTACAGTCTTCCTGTAAAAGATTTGGCAGAATTAGTTTCATATACTGATTCAAAATTTATTTTTTATGGCAATAATCGTGAACTTTCTAAAGACTTGGATGCAGCAAAAAATCTTGCAAAACTTTCAGGTCTTTCTGAAGACAAACTTTTTAATTATGCTGATGAAACTTTAGATTTTAAAAAATACATAAACGAAGATGTTGATGTTGGTAAAGTAACAGCTATTACTCAAACTGATGATACAAGACGAGATGCTGTAATTATTTTTACAACTGGAACGACTGCAACTCCAAAGGCTGTATTGCTTTCGCAGTATGGAATCATTAATGATGGTGTTTCATACGGAGGAAAATACAAGGAAGATCGTGGTGAATCAATTTGTAATACATTGCCAATGTTCCACAGTTTTGGTCTTATGGTTGTAAGCCTTTACACACATGATGGCCGAACAGTCTATTTGCACGAACTCATAAAACCCGAAGAAATCGTTAAAGTTGTAAGTACTTATAAAACACCTGATATTGCAGGGGTAGGGGCAGTTTATACTGCCTTAGTTGAACATCCGGAATTTGATATAAAAGTTATTCCTTATGCCAGAATTTGTCTGATTGGTGGAAGTGTTTCTACTCCAGCTTTCCTTATGCGTCTGGAAGATAAATTTACTCATGCTGTTTTTTTAAATGCCTACGGACAGACCGAATCTTCTCCAGCTGTTACAAATTCTAGTCCTACTGATCCAATTGAAAAACGAGCTGCCAGTGTTGGTTCTGTTCTGGAAGGAATTGAAGTAAAAATCTGGGATAAAGAAAAAGGTATTTTAAAAACTGGTGAAGTAGGGGAAGTTGTGATTCGCGGTTTCGTTGTAATGAACGGTTATTACAAGTTTCCTAAAGATAAACAGCCTATAGATGAAGACGGTTGGCTTCATACCGGTGATTTGGGCTGTCTTGATGAAGATAACTTTTTGCATCTTACAGGCCGAATTAAAGATATTATCATTAAAAGTGGTGAAAACATTTCTCCTGCAGAGATTGAGCAGAAAATTATTGAAGTGGACTGCATAAAAGAAGTAAAGGTTATGGGTGCTCCTCATCCTGTTACAAGTGAAAGTATAGAAGCTTGTGTAGTTCTTTATGACGGCAAGACTTTTGATGAAGAAGAAATGATTAGTTACCTTAAAACTAAGATTTCGAAGTTCAAGATACCTTCTCACTTTTTTGTATTTGATGAATTTCCATTGTTAGGAAACGGCAAGCTTGATGCCAGAACTCTTAAATCAATGATGCTTATGCGTCTTAAGAGACTCCGCCTTGAACGAAAACTGGAAAAAGGTTTGCATGTTAATACAACAATTGTTAATAACGATACTTTGGCAATCAGTCCAATTCTTGGTCTTATCGGAACTTTTACAAAAGAAATGCGTTTTACGGAAAAGCGTTCTTCAGAAATCACAGAAGCAGTTGAAGCTTTGCTTAAAGAGCGAATCTTAAATGCTTATGTTGATGTTGGACAAATTACAATTCAAATTGTACTTTATAAAGACTGCATGCGAGTTCAGTTTAGCGACCAGGGCGATAAATTTTTTGTTGAAGAAAATGAAGTTGCTGTAAATACCGCTAAGACAATTTTAAAGAATGTTTCTAATTACAAGAAAGATTCAGATCCAAAAGGTGGAAGTGTTTATTCTCTTGATTTTAACTGGGAAGACGATTTTAATCTCTTGGACTTTCTTGCAAATAAATAACCGAAGAGAGATATAAATGGAAAAGGAATTTACAAGTGAATCGTTAACTCCAATTATCGAAGAGTCAATTTCTAAAAGAATGACGGCTCTTCGATATGTGCTTGCTTTTCTTGTGGTTATGTTTCATAACAATAAGACTTTGCTTTTTGTTGTTCAGCCGGGAGCTCTGTCTTTTTCCAATCCTGAATTTTGGCTTCACTTGCCACAGTTGTTTTTTCAATATGTTTTTACAGTGGCACCTGTTCCTTTATTCTTTATTTTTTCAGCTTATTTAACAGGCAAAAAAAATCATCCTTATAAGATTCTTCTAAAAAAGAAATTCTTTTCTTTATTCCTGCCTCTTATTCTTTGGCCAGCACTTGTAATCGGTATTAGAATCCTTGCAAAAATGGCTCTTATTTTACTTTTCCCAGATAAAGTTACTCACGAGCTGCCTTTTGTTAGTGAATGGTCCGTGAGGGATTGGTTTTCTGCATTTTTTGGTTACTATCATCCCGAATACAACAAGCCTGATTTGTGTGAACCTTTTATTCTTCCTCTATACTTTATCCGAGATCTTTTGATTATGGATATTTTGTCGCCGCTTATTAAAAAAATCATAAAAGTATGTCCTATCCCTTATGCAATTTTACTTGCTGCTATCTATGCTCTAGGCATGAGACCGGCAATCGTGTGTGTAAATGCACTTGTTTTCTATTCTTTGGGATTATATTTTGCTCTTTATGATTTTGATTTTTTTGCATTTGCAGATAAGGTAAAATGGAAGCACATTATATTTTTTGCTTTTCTCTTATTTTATATTTTTGTAAGAAGCTTAAAACCTGAATATCTTCTTCTGCTTTCCTGCATAACTTTCTTAAAATTTTCAAAAATAATTCTTGAATCTTCTGAAAGAACTTTCAACTTCTTTAAATATCTTTCTAGTTATTCTTTTTTCTTATATGCAGTACATGACGCCTATTTACTGATGATTTTTACTAAAATTTGGTTTAAGATGATACCATCTACTTTTATAAGCGATTTATTGGAATATTTCATTCTTGCTCCTATTCTTTGTTTTGTAGGAACTTTTATTGGAATAGCATTAAAGAAAATTGCACCAAAAATATTTTATATCTTAAATGGCAGGTAATATATGGATACTCAGACTTTGCAAACAGAAACTGAAACAGAAATCAAAGTAAAGCCTTTGCTTACTGCAGAATCGTCTAAAAAAATTACAGCCTTGCGTTATATTTTGATGATGCTGGTCGTATTTGGACATAACAATTACACCATATATTCGGTTGGCTCGGATATGGTTTTTAATCAAAGTGTGTTTGGCAAATGGGTTCAGCTTTTGATTTCTGATGGGATAGCTCGAGGGGCAGTACCTCTATTCTTTGCAATGTCCTCTTTCCTCTTGTTTTTTAAAAACGATGCATATGTAGTGATGCTCAAAAAAAAGGTTCATTCTTTACTTTTACCATTTATTATTTGGCCTCTTTTAAATATGCTTTTCTTCGCACTGTGCAAATTCTTAGGTGATGTTGTTCATGTAGGTTTTTTAGCTGGTGTAGGTAATTATGATTTTTTAACCTGGTCATTCAAAGACTGGATTAAGTGTTATTTTGGTTATTATGGTGACGGACTTTTGTACTTGAGCCAGTTCTGGTTTATGCGAGACCTTATCATTCTCGTAATTCTTTCTCCTGTTTTAAGTTTTATTTACGAAAAGGCAAAATATCTTACAGTGATTGGACTCTTGTATTTGGAATTTGCCGGTGTTCAAGTTCAATTTGTAACTACAGAAAGTTTGTTCTATTTCTTTGCAGGTATGATTTGGGCAAAATCTGGAAAAGACTTATTTGAAATGGTAAAGAATGTTCATTGGTATCAGGTCATTCTTCTTTTCTTGGGAACATGGTTTATCTTTTGGAAATTCCAGTTTGCTCCTGTTACAACAATTTGTCTTATGGCACTTGCCGATGCAGTAATGCTTGCAAAATTTTCAGAAGTACTTATTAAAAATGAAAAAGTTTATAACTTGCTTGCATATCTTGCAAAGTATTCATTCTTCCTGTATGCAGTTCACATTAAAATCTTGAGGGCAATTATTCGTACAACATGGTTAAAGCTTTTCCCTATGAAAAACGGTTTCTTCTGTCTTTTTGAATATTTTGGAGTAACTTTTACTATTGTAATTGTAGGAACCTTGATAGGTATTTTCTTAAAGAAATTCCTTCCAAAATTCTTTGCTCTTATTTCTGGTCGTTAAGGAGATTTTCTTATGGTTAGCAATCCTCTTGCCAAGGAATCAAAACGAGAAATCAATTATACTTTTAAAGTTTTATACGCAATTGGTATCTTTTTTGTAGTCTGCGGTCATGCACAGGCAGACGATTTTATTTTCTGGAATGAGCTTATTCATGCCGCCGGTTTTCACATGGGACTATTTATCTTTGCAAGCGGCTATTTTTACAGCATAAAAAATAATGATGCTCCTCTTGCTTATACAATTAAGAAAGTTAAGCGGCTTTTGATTCCTTATCTTTTGTGGAACTGTTTTTATGCAATTGTAATTACTCTTCTTTTTCAATTTGGATTCAAAATTGGAAATCCTGTTAATCTTAAAAATCTGATAATTGACCCTCTTATTGATGGACCTAAGTATTTATTCAATTTGCCGTCTTGGTTTGTTTGTCCTTTATTTTTTACAGAATTAATAAATGTATGGCTAAGGGCGGCTCTGAAGAAATTTGCCGGTAAAAAGTTAGATATCACTTTGTTCATAATTACATTACTTTTGGGTTTTGCCGGAATACATTTTGCGGGAGATGAAAGTGGAATTTCTGGAGTAAGACTATTTATTACAAGACTGATGTACTTTCTTCCATTTTATAATCTTGGTTTTATTTATAAAAACTATCTTGAAAAAAAAGATACTCTTTCAAGTTTCTGGTATTTTTTGATTATTATTTTAATTGAACTTCTGTACATTTTGGTTTATGGTTCTTCACCTTGTTATAGCATTGTCGGAATGTTCCATTTTGATAATCCTATTTTGGTTTACATTATGGGAACTGTGGGTATTGCATTTTGGCTACGCGTGTCTAAAATCATGGCACCAGCTATAGGTAAGTCCAAATATTTGAATCTTGTTGCTGATAATACTTTTACAATAATGATTAATCATGGTTTTGGTTTTTTTGTACTTAACGGGCTTTTTTATTTAGCTTTAAGTGTAATTGGCCAGGCTTCAAAATTTGATCTTGAATCCTATAAAACTATGGTTCACTACATTTTCTTGCCAAGGGGTAGGGGATTTCCTCTTGTTTTTGTCGTATTCGGAATTGTTTTTTCTCTCCTGATGCAGAAAATTGTTCTTCTGGTAAAATCATGGTTTTTGCAGAAAATTCAGAATCGTGGAGTAAATAATGGCAGATAGTGTTGAACTTTTGAATAAACCTAAAAAAGAAATTAATTACCAGTTCAAGGTAATGTATGCTATTGGAATTCTTGATGTTCTGCTAACTCATGCTCATGCAGAACTTTATAACTTTTGGAGCGAAACTATACATGCAGCTGGTTATACCATTGCTCTTTTTGTCTTTGTTTCCGGTTACTTTTACAACACAAAATCAGAATCAAATGTATTTGCATACATTCTAAAAAAAGCAAAAAGGCTTTTGCTTCCTCTTTACTTATGGAATACATTTTATGCATTACTTTCCTTTGCCTTTGCAAAAATCGGAATGAATCTTGGCGGTCCAGTTAATCTTTATACATTAACTCTGGCACCGATGACTTCTTTTCACCTCTTGAATTTTAATGATCCTGCATGGTTTATAATTCCTCTTTTTGTTACAGAAATCTATCATATTCTGGTTCGAAAATTGTTGGTAAATTTAAGTGATAAGATTAAAGATTTTTCTTTGCTGATTTTTCATTTTATTGTTGGCTTTGCAGGAGTTGCGCTGGCAATGCATGAAAAAAATACAGGCTGGTGGCTTTTCTTAACTCGCTTTATGTATTTTATTCCTTTCTATTCTTTGGGTTATGTTTATAAAAAATATCTTGAAGAAAAGGATAGGCTTTCAAGTTTTTGGTATTTTTCGATTATCATTGCAATTGATATTTTAATCATACTTTTTAATGGCCATGCTTCTATGTATTCAATTGTAATCATGGATGAAGAATATTTTGAAAATCCTTTCCTTCCTTTCCTGGTTGGAATTTTAGGCGTTGCTTTTGCTCTTCGGGCTTCCCGAATTTTAAACACTGTAATAGGAAAATCAAAGTATTTGAATATTCTTGCAGATAATACTTTTCCGATTATGATGAATCATATTTTTGGATTTTTTGTTTTGAAATGCATTTTTTTTGCCGCGACAAAAGTATTGCCGATGCTTCCAGAATTTCCCGTTGAAGAATTTAAGAATAATCTTTTTTATATGTATCTTCCTAGAGGAAGGGGATTCCCTTTATTATACGTATTCTTTGGCATGATAATTCCAATTTTTATGCAGAAGATTGTTGTTTCAGTAAAAAAACTTATTTTAAAAAGAGGTAAATAGATGGAAGAGAATTCTGAGCTTTTACTAAAACCAAAAAGAGTAGTGAATTACCAATTCAAAGTCCTATATGCTCTGATTATGTATGTCGTGCTTGTTGGTCACCTCGGTGTTGTAGATCAGTACGTTCCTTTTGTTGAGCTCTTTTCGCCATACGGTTTTGGAATCCAACTTTTTCTCTTTATTTCCGGTTATTTTTATAATAAAAGAAACGATGATACACCTCATAAGTTTATCACAAAAAAAGTAATGACTATTCTTTTACCATATCTTGGCTGGAACCTGTTTTACGGAATTGTATGTCACATTCTTTCTTATTGTGGATTTGAATACTGCAAAAAAATGACATTGACTGCAGTAACTATAGATGCAATATTGAAAGGACCCCAATATGCTTTTAACGGTCCAACCTGGTTTCTGGTTCCTTTTTTCTTTGCGGAAGCTATTTCTTGTCTAGAGCGATTTGCTTTTAAGAAATGGGAAGGAGCTGTAAAGGATAGTATAATTTTTGTTATAAATCTACTATTGAATTTTGCAGCTATTCATTATGTTATGAAAGGCTATAATGCTGGTGGTTTTTACGAAGGCGAATTTAAGTTTGTATTCCAGACTTTCTTTATGCTTCCATATTTTTCTCTTGGCTATATTTATAAAACTTATCTAGAAAAAAAGGATACTCTTTCAAATACACTATACTTTTTGATTCTTGTACTTTTGTCGGTTTTTTATATTTTTATAAACGGACACACTTCTTCTTACTTTGTAGTTGTAATGGGCGGTTTTGAAAATATTTTATTTCCTACGATTACAGCAATTTTGGGTATAGCATTCTATTTGCGTATTTCAAGAATTTTGACTCCTGTTATGGGGCGTTCAAAATGTATTAATGCAATTGCAGACAATACTTTTGCAGTTATGACTCATCATTCATTTGCATTCTTTATTCTAAGTTTGTTGATGATTCTTGCTGCAAAACTTCTTCCATTTTTGCCTGAGCCGGATATGGAAAAGTTTTTTACAGAATCTACATATCGTTACATGCCGAGAGGTAGAGGATTTCCAGCTTTATATGTAATCTTTGGATTTGTGTATTCAATTTATTTTAATAAACTAGTAACATTGATTAAGAAAAATATATTTAAAAAGGAAAAGTAATAAATTAGAGGAGAGTGTAATGGTTACTTTTGAAACAAAGTGCTATGAAAATGATTGGGCTTATATTCTTAAGGGTAATTATTTAAAAAAACTTATAAATAGGTCCGGTGGAAAAAACTTTTTTGAAAAAAAACAGCTTATAATCAATAATGTAAAGAATAGGGATTTAGTTACTGAATTTGCTCAAAAAAAAGTTGATGAAGGTGTAATTGATGCATTTTATTTTGCTGAAGATTACGCTGACGAAGTTTTAAATTTTTTCGACCTTACAGCAGAAGATTTAGGGAAGGGATATGTCTATTCAATTTCTGAACTGACTGGACTTTATCTGTGTAAAAGTGATTTTCTTTTGCATTTTGCCAGTGACGCTTTTGTAACAAAGAAAAGTGCAAGGTCCAAGTGGATTCAAAAATCAATTGAATTGATGAAAGCGAATTCTGATTACATTTGTTCAACCTTAGTTTGGAATAGTTTATATCGAGAAGCAAAGGCTGATAATCTTTTGACAAAAGAAGAAAAATATTTTTGGGGAGACCATGGTTTTTCAGATCAATGTTATCTGGTGAACTGTTCCGTTTTTAGAACGAAAATCTATAATGAAAGAAATACTGTAGCAGATTCTCTTTTTCCAGTTTATGGAGGAGATTTATTCGAAAAGAGATGTAGTGCTTATTTGAGAAATTTTAATCTATACCGATTGGTATATAAAAATGCCTCTTATATTCATGCTAATTTTCCAAAAGTTAATACATTATCAAGAAAAATTTATGATTTTGCTCATTTAAAATTAGGTTTGGAATTTACCACAATGGGGCGATCACCAAATTTTTTCGAAAGAATTATACGAATTATAAAACAACAATTCTTCGCTAAAACTGTTCATTTATGTAAAAATGTTATACCATTTTGCAAAAGAGTTATAAAAAAAATTCTAGGTATAAATAGATAGGGGATATGATAAAAATTACGTTTCAGTAATTCTTATCACTTTAGTTTGAAACTTCCTTGTTTTTTTAAACTAAAATTTTCGCCTTCCTTGATTCGCTGTTAACGCTCAGTTTTTATTGGAGTTACTATGGTTTACGATTGTTTCACATTTTTTAACGAATTAGATTTACTTGAGATGCGCCTTAATATTTTGAACGAAGTAGTAGATAAGTTTGTTCTGGTAGAAATGTGTTCAAGCCATACCTATGAGCCTAAGCCATTTATTTTTGATGAAAATAAAAATCGGTTTTCTGCTTTTTTAGATAAGATTATACATGTAAAAGTTGAAGATTTACCAGAACCTATTCCTTCTAAATTATGCACAAATGGTAATCGCTGGCAGCTAGAAAACTATCAGCGTGACTGCATTATGAGGGGTTTGGTAGATGCCAAAGATGATGATGTAGTAATGGTTTCTGATTTAGATGAAATTCCTGATCCTTTAGCCGTAAAGCAGTATGAAAAAGAAGGCGAGGGCATCTGCTATTTTGAACAGAAAATGATGTATTATTTTATTAATAACATCAATATAGTAGATCCAGTATGGCAAAATGGAACTAGAATTGCTCATTTTAGTGAAATGAAAAACCCTGGCGACACTAAGGTTAGGGAAGAGATCTTTTGGGAATATAGCAAAAAGGGATTACCAACATACTTCAGACATTGTCTAGGCACACCGATAGAAAATGCTGGCTGGCATTGTTCATATTGTGGTGGCGTAGAAAAAATCATCAAAAAACGCCAGTCAATTTGTGAACAGGAATACAATACTGAAGAAAATATGCGGCCTGATGTAATTCTTAAAAGAATTTATACTGGCCGGGATATTCTGGATAGAGATTATGTCTACAAGGCTTTGCCTATAAATAAATCTTTCCCAGAATATATTCGTAACAATCAGGAAAAGTATAAGAAGTACATTTTAAAGCAAACATTTTTTCAGAAAATGGATAATCGGTGTTTAATTCTATCCTATAGAATGTCAGAATTAAATAAAAATATTCGACATAATATAAAAGAAGCTATTCATTGGGTACGAAAGACCCTTTCTCCTTGTAAAAAGTTTGTCTTTAGAATTTTAGGAATTAGGAAATAGAATAATGGTTTTTTGTCTAAATATTGCTTTCTACTTTATTTTTACTGTTCTTATTTTCTATGGAGCAAGATACTCCTATAAAGGTTTTTTCGAAGAAGAATACTTATCATTAAACGCGTGTAAAAATCTGCAGGGAATTGCAGCAATAGGGATTCTGTTGCATCATTTCTGTTGGTTTTCACCTGTTTTAAATATTGATGGAGGAATACTTTCTCTATTTAAAAATCTCGGTTATATATTTGTTGCTTTTTTCTTTTTTATATCCGGTTTTGGCCTAATAAGTAGTTTAAATAGTAAAAAAGATTATCTTAATAATTTTTTTTCTAAGAGAATGTTAAGTATAATAATTTGCTTTTATATAATGAACATATTCTATTTTTCTTGGGATTTAATTAATGGAAGTAATTATTCTAATTTCGATTTAATATTGAAAATAATTGGTATTTCGTTCTTTAATGATGGTTCCTGGTATATACCAGCGATTTTAATTTTATATACAAGTTTTTATTTTATTTTTAAAAATGTAAAAGATAAAAGAGTAGGCTACTGTCTAATTTTTTTGATTATCTTATTGGAGACTCTTTTTTTCTTGTTTACAACTAATTATAGATAACATAAGATAATCTCTTATGCTTGGTTTAATGACGAATACTGGATTTCTTCTACAATAACTTTCTTACTGGGGATGTTAATTGCCGATTATAACAGTAAATTTATTTCTTTCGTTCAAAAACGCTACTTCTTTCTTCTTGTTATATTTCTGGCATTAAATCTTTTGTTTTTTGTTTTCGTAACTTTCTATATGGATTCTATTCTTGTTTATATGCATATAGAGCTAAAAATAGGATTGGCCCTGGTATATTGTTTTAAAATTCTAATTAAAAATCTATTTTCCATAATATCAGCATTCTTCGTAATAATTCTAATGATGAAAGTATACTGTAAGAATCGACTTTTAGAATTCTGGGGAAATAATTCATTATACTTTTACTTAATGCAATTTTTACCTCTTGCAGTTTTTCAGAAAATATATAACTCTAATTCAAAAGCTGATGCTCAGTTAACAATTGATAATTTTTCTGATTCTTTATGTTTGGTTGCCTATATTTTAATTACCTTTCTGTTAACAATTTTATTGGGTCTTTTATTAAAGCTTATTACTAGAACTATAACTACAAAAATCCAGTGTAAAAAATAATAACTTATAACTGCAGATGCTATTTTGCACCTTCTTCGGCCATAATCTTTTCCACTTCTTCTTTATAGAGGGGTTTGTTTGCATCATATTGTTTGCGGTTTTCTTCTATTTCTTCAAAAGTCCAGAGGCGGCCTTTGTTCATTCCCGGGCACTCTTTTGCACATTCATCCCAAGTTTGTCGGTCAGCTATCATCCATGACCAGAAGGGCCAGGTTGAACACTGAATTGGACGAGCAGAGTAGGCGGAGCATCCTTTGTTCCATAAAATGCAGTCGTAGTTTTTTTGTTCTTTTAGGGCGATTACCTGAGTTCCGTAATAATAGTCGGCCCAGCGACAGTACTTATTTACAAAGTCTGTAACGCTCATCTTAAAAAAAGTGGTTAGGGCGTATAAATCTCTTTTTGAAAGATATACAAATCCTGGAGAATGTCCGCAACAGAAAGAACAGCGGGCACAGGCAAAATTTAATCCGTTCTTGTAAAAAACTTCCTTTTCCATTTATTTCCTCAAAAGCAATCGTATTCTATATGGATTTTATTCTTTTTACAAGGAAGGAATTACACTAGAAAGTTTGTAAAGGTGTATAAAATATAATACTATCGGTAAATTTAACCTTTTTTTTCTGAATTTTTTTCTAATTTTTTAATTTGCAATCCCGAACATGAAGTAAGCGAGGATTATTTTGATGAAAAAGTTACTTGGTGTGTTAAGTTTGGCTGCTATTTTTACTTTCAATCTTTTTGGACAGGAAATTAATCGTTTTGATGAAGATTTTGTAAAAGAAAACACGAGTACTACTACATATAATGAATGGACAGGCTCTTATGCTCCTAGTGAAATAAATACGGCTTCTCAAATTATGGATATTGGTCGCCGACTTGGAAAAGGAATTTCTTACCAGGAAAAAGTTCAGAATGATCCAAATCCCTATAACAAGGGAAATCCTGCTTATAAATACAGTTCTGCTCGAATATACGGGAAGACAAAACGAGGAGCAGATCTTCTTTTGATTGGAAGTACAGCTACAGTTGATACAATTAAGTGTCTTAAAATGATTATCCGCGGTTATCTTGAAACTGCTTTCTCTTATAATCCGGAAGAGGCTAAGATTCTTGCTGAAAAAATATGTTATTGGAATACAAATAATTTTGAAAATTTGGAATATTTTGATTCAGTTTTTGAAAGTGATATAAAAAAGGTTTTTGAAGGTCGATATAAAAGAATAGGGCTTTCTTCTTCATATCAAGAATGGAAAGAGTCAATTTTGATCATCCCACATGAATTTACTGCTCCTGCGGTAAGTGGGTCAGATAGTTATACAGAGCTTTCTGATTCAGCTATAAATGAAACACCTTCTGTTTATGAAGATATGAATAATGAAACGGAAACTTCTGGTTCATCAAGTTATGAAAGTGAAGAAAGTGTAAAACCTTCTTATCAGGAAGCAGCACCTGTTCGAGAACCTGTAAAGATTGCTACGAGAAAATCTCCTATAAGCTCAACGGTTATACTGATATCGGTGTTAGGATTGTTAGTTATTGCAGGTCTGGTAATAATCTTTATAAAATTATTAAAGTGAAGTTAGTTTTCGGAAATTAAAAACAGGAAGAAAGCGCGGCTTTTAGAGTCGTGCTTTTTAATTTTAAAATAGAGAAATGACTAAGAAAGATTGTTATATAGTATAGAATAATATACAGTATAACTACTAACAGTATGTAAAAGTAGTCTTTTAACTAAGAAATATAAATAAGAATAGTCGTATAGGAAATATTTGCTCTAAAAACAGTTTTTTATATTTTATGAACGGTTCTGGAAAGCTCCTCAGGGGGCCTAAAATTGACGGATATCAAAAATAACCTAAGTAGTTAGGTTTATATAATGTATGTTCTGTCGACCTGATGAAAAGAGATATTAGTAATGTTATGTGATTTCTTTATAACATTTAGGAACTAAATCTTTGTGATAACCGAATAACTGTTTTCCATGTGAATCTAAAGTTGTCATGGCATTTTTGAAATAAGAAGCAAAAGCGGAATTATTCCCAAGGAGAATTCAATTCCTAAAAAAAAAATGTTAGGATTATTATACAGAAGTTTTTCTTCAATTTTTCCATATAATTTTTTCAGCTGTATAAACTCAATTTTCTTACAAAATTGAGCTGTAGAGTTATTAAAGAAATCAGTAATTATTTAACCATTCCTGTAAGCATTTTCATACAAACATAAAGCAATATTTTGAACTATTGGCCCATTCATTTTTTTACTCCTACTCTCCCCAGTGCGGGCGTCCACATAACAATTGGTTAAACGGTGGCGCTGATTGACCGGCTGTAGGCTTTGGAGCTTTGTTGTGTGATTTACTTACTAAATGCAACTTCCAGATGTTTCTTTTCTTTTACACATTCAAGAAGATAATAATTAATAATATTCTGATAAGGCATTCCTGTCTCGTCAGCCATTTTCTTAAAATAATCTATTACCTGTTCATCAAGACGAATTGTAATCTGCTGTTTAAGTTTTCCAACATAAGGATTTTTTACTGCATTTGAAAAATCGTATTCTTCTCTCATTTTAATTTCCTCCATACTGTTTTTTTTCGTTAGTTGTTGCTTTTCGCGCAGAAATAATTCTGATTACTTCATCACTTTCACGATAACAATGACAAACAACCAGTAGCTTAGAATTATTACTTATTCCTAAAATAATAAATCTATCCTCATCCACAGAATGATCTGGATCTGCAATCAACTTTGCATTTGGATCATAAAAAACAGTTTTAGCTTCTTCAAATGAAACATCATGTTTCTTGAGGTTTATTTCTGCCTTTTTCGGATCCCATTCAAATCTTATTTCCATAATTATATTATAATTATAATATACTGATTTTGTCAAATAAAAAGGCGGGCTTGACCCGCCATACTAAAAATCAGGCTTGACCTGATTAATTATCTTTTATCATCTTATATACTTCTGCTAATGCAAAAAATTCTCTTCTATACAGTCCATAATCTGCAATATTTGTTTTATGAAAACTCTCATAGTTTCCAAATATTTCTATAGCTTTCTCTAA
>JAILLQ010000004.1 GCA_024693045.1 Treponema sp. | reverse complement strand
AACTGCAAATAAAGAAAAAATGCATTTTAACCTCTATAACTCACTCATGCTTGTAACAGCTTTGAATCCATATATTGGTTATGAAAATGCAGCTAAAGTTGCCCACAAGGCTTTTGACGAAAATCTTTCGCTAAAAGACGCGTGTGTTGGACTTGGTTTCCTTACTGCAGAAAAGTTTGATGAAGTATTCAAACCTGAAGAAATGGCTTTAGGCAAATAAATTCTTTTATTTTGGTCCTTTCTGTGCTATTCTCATCTCATGGGATTAACGAAGGAAGAAAGGGCTGAAAGTGCAGCTCAATTAAAGCGTACAGGACAGTGCAATTGCTGCCAGGCAGTTGTTAAAGTTTATGCGGGTGATTTATCAGTAGACGAAGAAAGTTTGCTTTCACTTGCATCAGGTTTTGCTGCCGGTATGGGCTGCATGGAAGGAACTTGCGGTGCTCTAGTCGGGGCTGCGATGGTTTGCGGGTTAAAGTCTAAGGGAAAAGCCGTTCCTGCAAAAACAAGAAAATTGCTTGCTAAATTTAAGGAAATGAGTGGGGCAACAATTTGTAAAGATCTTAAAGGTGGCCTAACCGGCAAGGTTTTATGCGAATGTGATGATTGCGTGAAAAATGCGGTTCTTGCCCTGGAAGAACTTGAATAATGCGAAAAATCCCGTGTTTACAAGATACGGGATTTTTCATATTTAACCTACAATTTTTGCATCTTTTACTGTTGGTAAGAGTTCTTTATATGCATAACTGTAGAGGATTTCTGACACATTTTTCAGCGGTTTTCTTTGGCTTAAACCCATGCTGTAAGCAAAATCGTTTGCAGCTTTTGTTGCATCCGGGTTCCATAGTTTAGCGTTTTCAAGATTTACAAAAGTACATTTTTCAGCTTCAGAAATTGCTTTTATATGAGCATTCATAGATTTTATGTTTTTGTCATTTTGAGGGTTGTTTACAGATACTAGAGCGATTCTTTCTTTTGAATTATATCTCTTTACCTCGTTTATCAATTCCAGGTAGTAGTTGTCAAATAGTTCTGGATTTGTTTTAAAGAGATTCAAATCTTCATCTCCTAAGTGGAAGATACAGGCTTCCGGTTCCAAAGGAAGAATTTCAGAAGTCATATATTTTTTTGCATCTTTAAGAGAAAGTTTTTCCTGACTTTTGTTGTATAGGGCAAAAGTAAAATCAAACTCATTAGAAAGTTCAGAAACAGGAATGTGTTTATCCATTGAACCTCCGATAAGCATAACTGCATTTTTTTCTTCATATACTTTTGAAATATAGTCCAGGTTTTCTTCTGAGGAAATGCGTACAAGAGGCTTTGCCTTTGAAACTCTTTCTTCAATGTCCTTTGCGGTAACCTTCAATTGATTTGAAGAAGCAGCTTTTTTATCAAGAGCTTTATTTCTGAAATAAACTGCAAGATTTGTCAAAACTATCAATAGGTTTAAGAAATAGACAGCAAGAACATAGTTGTACTGCCCGTGGATAAACTTTGCTGCAATGCCTGCAAGATAACCTGTGATAATCAAAATTATGAAAGCAAGGCTTGTTCCTTTGGCAGATCTTGCCTTATAAGCCTTTCTAACATTCAAAGGCCATGAAAAACCAAAACATACCAACATTGCTGCTTCGAAAAGATGAGCGAAATCCATTTATAACTCCTTATACAATACCGTCTTTGCGGTTTTATTTGTAATAATCCTAGTGATTTTTGGAAATAACTCAATTTTTTTTAACTTTTAAAAAATTATTTATATTTTTCTTCACTTTTTTTACTTTCAAAAGCTTTTGTTTACTTTTAAATATGGTGTATTATTAAATAGTGATTAAGAAAAGCAAAACTGGTAACTTGAATTCTATACGAAAAGAAATTCAAAGAACTCACTTAATTTTGATTATTGCGACTACAATCTTTATGAGTATTGGAGGAGCCTTCATCAATATTAATTCTAATGACAAAGCCTTTAATCAAACTCTGGAAGATACTTCTGATTTAATAACCCGACTTTATTCATTTACCAGGGATTTTTCAAAAGAAGATTTGTGCAGATATATGGATTCTGTTGTAGAAGAATTACCTGATGTCGATGTGGTTTCTATTGTTGATAAGAATAATATGCGCATTTATCATACCCATCACAATTTGATGGATACCGAATACGATGGAAGTCATCCTGATTTTGAAAGTCACCCAAAAGCTTATTTTACAGAAAATAATATTGGTCCGTCAGGGGCTCAACGAAGAAGTTATAAGGCTCTCTATTCAGAGGACGGCGAATATGAAGGTTTTATAATGACAATCAGGCTTAAAACTTCAATGATGAATGTTACGATTCGTACTATTCTTCTCTTCCTGGTTGTAGTAATTTGTGCAATTTTGATAGAACTTTCAATTTCCGCTACGATTTTTAAAAAAATTAAACAGCAATTTCTTGTTTTTACAGAAGATTTTGAAGGAACTAAATTTCTTGTAGATTCGATGCGGGCAAATAATCACGATTTTACCAATAAGCTTCATGTAATTTTAGGACTTATACAAATCGGTCAGTATGAAAAAGCTCAATCGTACATACAGAATATTTCGATTATACAGCGAGAAACTGTCAGTAATGTAATGAAGGCAGTTGATAATCCGGCTTTTTCAGCCCTAATTATAGGAAAAATTGCGAGAGCATCTGAATGTAATGTAAAATTCATATTGAAGGAAGGAATTATTTTTAAAAGCCAGGATATTTCTATTCCGTCAGAGGCTCTGGTTACCATTACAGGAAATCTGATTGATAATGCGCTTGACGCTATGAACTTGGATTCTTCTGAATCTGATAAAACTCATCAGCTTCTTTTTGGTGTATACACAAAACCAGGAAAGCTTTTGATAACGGTTCAGGATTCCGGTTGCGGTATCTCGGAAAGCAATAGGGATAAGGTTTTTGAAAATGGATTTTCGACAAAAGGACAGGGCAGAGGGGTTGGCCTTTATCACACTAAGCAACTAGTTGAAAGTCTAGGTGGAAAGATTTCTTTTGAATCACAGGAAGGGCAGGGAACTACTTTTATGGTAAGCCTTGAAAAATAAATGGGGAAAGTTATGTATAAGGTTTTAATTGTAGAAGACGATCCAATGGTCGCAATGATAAATGAACAATATGTTTCTATGAACAAGGATTTTTCTATTGAAGGTTCTTTTAGAAATGGACAGGAAGCTCTTTCATTTTTAGAAAAAAATGGAGCCGATTTAGTTATTCTTGATGTTTATATGCCTTACATGAGCGGTATTGAAGTTCTAAAAAAAATAAGAGAATTGAAAATTAAAACAGAAGTTATAATGGTCACAGCCGCAAATGATACTGAAACTCTTGAAGAAACCATGCATCTTGGTGTTATTGATTATCTTGTGAAACCCTTTGCCTTGGAACGTTTTCAGGTCGCTCTTGAAAAGTATTCTGCTAAGGTCGCTGCTCTAAAAAATCAGTCTGTTTTAGACCAGTCTTTAATCGATGATATAATTACGAATTCTTCAAAAATAAAAAGCAAGGATTATCCTAAAGGAATTCAGGAAAAGACCTTGCTCAAAGTTCAAAGATATTTTGATTCTCATACTGGATGGGTTACCGGAGAAAGTCTTGCAAATGATTTATCCTTATCTCTTGTAACAATTCGCCATTATGTAAATTATCTTGTAAAAAATAATGAAATAAGCGAAAGCATAAATTACGAAACTGGCGGAAGACCAAGCTTTTTGTACAAAAAATCTTAGTTTCCGCCATATTTTTACCATTCAAAGAAGGCCCATCTGTCATTAATTGCTGGTAAAAGAGCTGCAAATATTTTTGCCCTGATTGAATACTTTTTCATTTCTTCATTAAAGCTGTGTTCTTCAATCAGGCGTATTCCGCTTGTAAGAGCTTCTATTTCTTTTGCAGAATTTGTTCCACTTTTAAAAATTGCATTTGTGTTTTTTACAGTGTCGTGCTGTTTCTGGTGTTTTACCATAAGAGGGTTGTTCTGTTCAGCAGCCAGAATCCCTTTTTTAAAATTATTTTTCAGAATTGTAAGAAATTGCTTTATTTCGTCAAAGGACAGGTACATAAAAAGTCCTTCTGCAATAAAGACAATTGGCCTTTCTTTTGCTTTTATATTTTCATTAACAATTTTTACCCAGTCTTCTTTTAGAATGTTTGATGAAATCAAAATATTTCTAGGATTTTCAGGGAAAAGTTTTTTTCGCAACTCTATGGAATCCGGAAAGTCGACATCAAACCATAAGATTTTTCCGTTGTCTATTCTGTAGAAGCGGCTGTCAAAACCTGAACCCACGTTTACGATTACGGCTTCAGGATTATTTCTTATAAAGTCATTAAGCCATTTGTCCAGCATAAGAGTTCTTGCAATTACTCCTTCGTGGGACAAAAAGGCGTCATAGGGTTTTGTATCAATCTGCAAATCATCTATGATTTTTACAGCCAAATTATCTGTAATTCTTGCATTTTTTCTTTTTGATTCATTTGCCTTTATTGCTAAGGGAATCAGGGCTGTTGTTTGAACATCTCCAAGATTTATATTCATTATTTCTCCTTAATCTGCGTTTTTCATTAAGGAAGGTAATCATGTGCCATATAGCCATAAAAGGATGGTATATTAACATTCTTGGTCCGGAAAAACGCATGACTGTTTTTATTTTTTTTCTCATTTCGGGTTTATAGCAATGAACTTTGCAATTTGAGCAGAATGTTTTTTCTTTCATAAAAGGGCAGTGTGCACTTCTGTCCTGGGCGTAAGAAATTAGTTCTGCACATTCTTTGCAAGGGGCATTTTTCCCAGAATGATTTTTTCTGCAGTACAAAAGAATCATTTCTTTGACTACATTTTGTTCTCTTTTTATTTTTGCTTCTTTAGTCATAGCGTTCCCAAAAAGTATTTTAAAACTTTTTAAGCTTTTTGGGAATTGACTTTAAATCCTCCAGCTGACAGCTTCTTTTCTTTCACTTACAAATCGGTGGTAAATTCCTTTATTTTTCATAAGTTCATCGTGTTTACCTTTTTCCACAATTCTTCCCTGGTCAAGAACTATAATCTGGTCTGCATGGCGAACTGTTTTTAATCGGTGGGCAATCATAATAACTGTTTTTTCTTTTGTAAGTTCTGAAATTGCCTGAACGAGTTCTTTTTCGTTTTCAGGGTCAACATTAGCCGTAGCTTCATCAAGAATGATTATAGGAGAGTCTTTCATAATTGCTCTTGCAATAGAGATTCGCTGTTTTTCTCCCCCGGAAAGATTTGCACCTCCTTCTCCGACAATTGTTTCATAACCATTAGGAAGGGCAGAAATGAATTCATGACAGCAGGCTTTTTTTGCAGCTTCAATCACTTTGCTCATCGGTGCATCTGGATTTCCAAATCTAATATTATTGGCTATTGTATCCTGGAATAAATATACATTTTGGAAGACAAAACTGTAATTTTTCATCAGGCTGTCAATGCTGTATTCTCTAATATTCTCATTTGCAAGGGTAATTTTTCCAGAATCGATGTCCCAGAAACGGGCAAAAAGGTGGCAGAGGGTTGTTTTTCCGCTTCCACTTGGACCAACTATTGCAGTGGTTGATTTTTCCGGAATAACTATTGAAAGATTGTCAATTATTTTTCTTCCACTATTTGAATCCTTATTGTAAGTAAAGTTTACTTTCTCAGCTTTGATTTCTGTGGAGTCGTGTGTAATTTCTTTTCCTTCTATATCCATCGTTGGAAGATCCAGGATTTTCTGTGCTTTTTCGACAGCTAAATCAATGCATCTTAAAAGTGCAGAAAAATTTCCTCCTGCTTCAAGGGCGTTAAAAAGCATAAAGGAACATACCAGCATTGTTGCACAGTCGGAAAGGCTCATACCGGCATTTATGTAAAGATATATTGAAGAAAGCAGAACTGCTACTCCTGTAAACTTTGCTATAAGGCTTTGTAAATTCGCAAGAGGGATACATTTGATTTCCATGCTTGTATTTACACGGATACTGTCTGCAATTGATTTGTTTAATTTTTCCGACTGGCGGCCTGTAAGGTTGTATGCCTTTACTTCTGCAATACCCTGTATGTATTCCAGTATTTTTTCAACTGCTAAAGCATCTACTTTGTTTTTTTCAGCAGAAACAGCTTTAACATTCAGTCTCATGAGTGTGTTGATAACTAGAAAAATTAAAAATCCTGCAAGAGCCACAAGAGCTATTTTCCAGTTAAAGAAGAAAATCATAAGAATTATAAGACTTGTGTCCAAAATTCCCTGGGTTATCATCATAACTGCCCTGGTTGCAATGTCTCCCAAAAGTTCCATTGTATTTGTTGTTACAGAGGTGATATAACCAAGGCTGTTTGCGTTAAAGTATCCCATTGGAAGATATCTTAAGTGTTCTGCAATTTCAATTCTTTTTGTGGCGCAAGTATCATAGCCGGCTTCGGTTTGAAGCATACTCATACTTTTTTTTGTTAGAATTGCTCCCAGAATACTTATCAGCATAACTGTAAATGAAAGCCATATCGTATTTTTGCTGAATTCTGCGATTCCCTGCATATTTTCTATGATTCCTTTAAACATTATGGCAACAGCTCCGATTCTAAGAGCCATAAAAAAGGAATTTAAAACTCCAATTGCCATTGAAAGGTAAAATTTCCTTTTATTTTTACTTCCACAGAAATTAAAAAATCTTCTTAAAATCTCTAGCATTTTTTTACTCCTGCAGCGATTTCATCGTCGCTGTCTTTTGCAAAAATATGAGCTTCCCACATGCTCTTATAAAGTCCCTTCTTATTGAGCAGTTCCTTATGAGTTCCGTAAGAATCAATATTTCCGTCTTTTATTACATAAATGCGGTCTGCATCAGAAATCGTAGAAAGCCTGTGGGCAATTACAATTAAGGTTTTTCCTTTTATAAGTTTTGCTACACTTTTCTGTATGATTGCTTCATTTTCTGGGTCTGTATAAGCCGTTGCCTCGTCTAAAATTACTATAGGAGCATTTTTCATCATGGCTCTTGCTATGGCAATTCTCTGTCTTTCTCCACCAGATAGATGGGCTCCGCTTCCTCCTACTATTGTGTCAAACCCCTGATCCAGTTTCATGATAAAATCATAACAACCGCTGTCTTTTGCAATTTTTTCAACATCGGAGTCACTTGCTTCTGGTCGGCCAAGTCTTATGTTTTCTCTAATTGACATATCAAATAGAAAATTGTCCTGGCTAACATATGCAACTCTTTTGTTATAACTTTCAAGGGAAAGATTTTTTATGTTCACACCACCGATTTCAATACTTCCGGAATCTGGATCCCAAAGAGAAGCAATCAATCTTGCGATAGTAGATTTTCCGCTTCCACTTGGTCCAACTAGGGCAGTGTAACTACCTTGTGGAAAATCCATAGACAAGCCGTGAAGGATTTCTTTTTTTTCTTCTTCCTTTATGTGCTTGTGATAACTGAAATGGAGATTCTTAACTTTTATGCTATTATCAATTGGAATTTCCTTGTCTTCTTTTGGTCTTGATAATTCTGTTAGGTCAAGTATTGAAAAAACTTCTTTAAAAATTACACCAGCTTTTGCTATGTCATCACTGTAGGCAAATACGGTGATTAAAGGCTGAATCAAACTTATTGAAAGAATAACAATGGTGATAAAATCTACAGAAGAAATACTTCCATTTAGAACCATAAATCCACCAATAGGCAGTACAGTAATCAGAGTTGCAGGCATAATTACCAGGGCGATTGTAAATTGCCAGATACTTGCTCTCATCCAGTCTATGAAGCTTGAAGAGTTTTCTTTTGCAGCTTTTACGAATTTATCGTAAGAAGTTTTTGACTTACCAAAGGCTTTAATTACTTCAATTCCATTTATATATTCTACAGCCGTGTCGTTAAGTGCTTTTGTTGAATCAACAGTTCTTTTGAATCTTGCTTCATAACCGATGTACATTGAAAGCATTGCTATCATTCCGATTGGAAAACAAATAATTGAAGCAAGAGCCATTTTCCAGTTTATAACAAAAAGGTAGGAAAGAAGAGCAATAGGCAAAAGTAAGTTTGATGTGAATTCTGGCAGAATGTGAGCTAGAGTTGTTTCCATGCTATCGACTCTTTCTATTATTGTGTTTTTTAGAGAGCCTGATGGAATATCTAGAACTGTTCCTAAAGGAAGGCGGGAAAGTTTATCGCACATTTGTTTTCGGATATTACCAAGAACCTGAAAAGTTGCCATATGTGAAAATGTTGTAGAGATTGCGTGAAAGACTACATTTCCTGTCCAGAAAGCGGCAATAATCAATGCTTCCTTTAAAAAAATCTGAAAATCTCTTTGGCCTCCCAATAATTGAGATACCAGAAGGGCTATTATAAAGTAAGGAGCAATTGCTGAAGCAACACTTAGTACAGCAAGAACTATACTTAATCCATAATACATTTTTTTTTCTCCTGCAAAAGTAAAAATCATTTGCAGGAGGGACTTTTCTTTATTTTGATTTTTTGACATATAGACTCCAGTTAGCATTAACTAACTTTATCGAGTTTATATAACACTGTTATAAATGTCAATACGGTGTTTTTTTTGTGTCAAAGTATTTTTTTTATGTTATCTTTAAACTATGAAAAAAATATTATTTCTTTTTCTTTTAATATTTTTTGCTTTTTGTCCGATTTTTTCTCAAAAAAAAGCTAAACTTGCTCTTGATCTTACAAAAATGCCCCAGCAGATGATTTATTCTGCCGTTTTTAATATGCTAATTGAGCCAGAACGCTATGAAGGAAAAGAAATCCGAATTAATGGACGCTTTGGAGTTTTTGATAATCCTGCTAATCCTTCTGGTGAAAAAATATATGCCTGTATAGTTCCCGATGCTATGGCTTGTTGCGAGCAGGGCTTGGAATTTGCTCTTCCAAAAGGGGCTCTTTATCCACGGGATTATCCTGCAGTCGATAGTCTTATAACAATAAAAGGGGTTTTTCATCACTATGTAGAGGATGGGTATGATGTATATAAGCTTGTCGACACTGTTGTTGAAAAGGTACAATAATTTTTAAATATATATGTTATAAATTATGGAGGACAATATGAAAATTGCAGTAACACATGATAATGGAATGGTTTTTCAGCATTTTGGAAAAACAGCAGAGTTTAAGTTTTATACAGTAGAGGGCAAGGATATAAAAGAAAGTTCTGTAATTGGAACAGAAGGTAAGGGACACGGAGAACTTGTTGATTTTCTTAAAAGTCACCATGCTGATCTTCTTATTTGCGGAGGTCTTGGAGGAGGAGCAAAATCTGCTCTTTCTGATGCTGGTATAAAAGTTTTCGGCGGAACAAGTGGAAATACAGATGAACTTGTAAAGGCTTATCTTGAAGGAAAACTTGAATACAACCCTGATGTTCAGTGCAACCATCATCATCACGAAGGTGAAGGAGAAGAAGGTCACTCATGTCATGGAAAATGCGGTAGCGACAAATCTTCTGATACTGTAATAAAACTTTCAATTTAATTATCAATAATTTCCATTGCGGTTGACATAGTTGCATTTTTGTTTTATAAAAATGCAACTATGTTGCAAAAGTCATATCACACTAAGACAACAGATTTAATTTCTCAATTTATTCAGTCCAAAATGGAGCATGGATTTACGGCTGGGGAACTTTCTGCATTCTTAAAAGAACACGGTGTGAATGTGAATAAAACAACAGTCTATAGAAATTTAGATAAAATGACTGAAAGCGGAAAACTGATAAAGCACAAATCAATGCTTTCGGAAGGCTTTATTTATCAAAGTACAGAAGAAGAAAAGCATTGTGCTGAACATATTCACTTTCAGTGTTGTAAATGTGGTTCTGTAATTCATCTTTCAGATGATAAAACTTCAGAATATTTAAAATCAATTTCAGAAGAGTTAGGTCTTCATATAAATATGAACCTTTCTTCTCTTAATGGAATATGTCAGAAATGCAGGAATCAAGAATAAACCGAATTAGAACTGCATTTGCAATTCTATTTTTAGCATTTACCCTTTACTCAATCTTTTTTATAACTCATGAAGCTCACCATGAATGTTCAGGTGAAGATTGTCCAATCTGTTTTATGATGCAGATGGCTGAACAAAATCTTAAATTATTAAGATATGTTCTTTTTGCCGCTTCTGTTTCCTATTTGTTTTTTCGTGCACTTAATAATAATCTTTCTATTTTTTGTGAATCAGTTCTCAATCCAACAACTCTGATTTCTCAAAAAATTCGTTTGAACGATTAGTTTCTTCTATAAATATTTACTTAAATTAAAGCTAAATCATTTTATAGAGGGAATAAATATGAGTAAAAAGCCGGTAACCCTTATTACAGGGTATTTAGGTTCAGGTAAAACAACTTTGCTGAACGAAATTCTCCGTCAGGAAAAAAGACGGGTAGCTCTTATCGTTAATGACATGGGAAGTATAAATATCGATGCTGCAATCATCAAAAAAAATGGTTCAGCTGTTGCCCAGAGTGAAATGTATGAAATGCAGAACGGTTGTATCTGCTGTACTTTACGAGAAGAGTTTATTAAACAGGTAGAAAAGATTTCGGATAACGATTCTATTGAAACAGTATTTGTAGAAGCTTCCGGAATCAGTGACCCAGGTGCAATTGCCGCTTCATTTCTTGCATTTGAAGATGACAATCCTGACACAAATGTATATCTTTCAAACATTGTTACTGTTGTTGATGCAGACCGCATTTACCGCGAGTTTATGACTGACCTTCAGAACTATGATGAAAAAGATGAAAATAATCTTTCTTCAAATGATGTTACAACTTTAATTGTTGATCAGATTGAATTCTGTAACACAATCATTTTGAATAAGATTGACTTGCTTAATGATGAACAGCTTGAAGCAGTAATAAAAATCATTCGCGATTTCCAGCCAAAAGCTGAAATCATTAAGTCGGTTCAGGGAAAGGTTGAAATTGACCGTATAACTTCTGACCAGAGATTTAATTATGAGATGGTAGATTCTTCGTCGGCCATTCAGAAAGCTATTAATTCGCTTAATGATACAAACCGAGGATTCACAGATGAATACGGAATTTCCAGCTTTTCTTATGAATATAAAAAGCCTTTTGACCAGGAAAAGTTCATGAATTTTATCAATGAAGATTTTCCTAAGGAGTTAATCCGTGCCAAGGGTTATATTTGGTTTAAAGACCGTCCTCAGGATGTTCTTTTGTTTGAACAGGCAGGTCGCAATTCTTCCGTTATGGCTGTTGCATATTGGATTGCAGCTTTGGATGAAAAGACTCGAAAAGAATGTCTGGAAGGGGATGAAGAACTTAGAAAGACCTGGGACCCTGAATACGGCGACAGGATTAATCAAATTGTATTTATCGGAAAAAATTACGATAAGGCAAAAATTGTATCCAGATTGGAACAATGCCTTGCCTAATTATTAAGATGAGGATAAAAATGAAAAAAATTATAAAATCGTTAGCTCTTGCAGCTTTTATGGCTCTTTCTGCATTTTCTTTTGCAGCTTCAAAGAAATCTATAGTTTGTGTTACTTTCCCAGAATATGACTGGGTTATGAATATTCTTGGAGACAAGGCTTCTAATTTTGAAGTAACTTGTCTTCAGAACAATGGAACAGATCTTCACAGCTATCAGCCATCAGTAAACGATCTTGCTAAAATTTCAACTTGTGACATGCTTGTTTTTGTTGGCGGCGAAAGCGATGAATGGGTAGAAAAAGCCGTTTCTAATGCAAAAAACAAAAGCATGATTGTTGTAAACATGCTTGAAGTATTGGGTGACAAGGTTCACGAAGAAGAAATTGTTGAAGGAATGGAACAT
Source organism: Treponema sp. (assembly GCA_024693045.1). Classification (GTDB taxonomy): domain Bacteria; phylum Spirochaetota; class Spirochaetia; order Treponematales; family Treponemataceae; genus Treponema_D. The sequence continues at coordinate 94,886 of JAILLQ010000004.1, read as the reverse complement.
GTTCACCACGAAGGTGAAGAATGTCACCATCACCATCATGATGGGGAAGAAGCTCATGAACATGAACATGAACATCATCATCACGATGAAGAAGTAACCGAAGCTGACATCAAGGCTCGTAAGCTTAAGGAATTCAATGGCGACTGGCAGTCTCTTTACCCACATCTTATGGCTGGTGCAATGGACGAATATGTTGAAGCTCAGGCTGAAAAAAAGGGACTTTCTGAAAAAGATGCCAGAGCAGAAATTGAAGCAAAATGGAACTGCGGTGTAAAAAGTATTTCAATTAATGGAAACAAAATCACTTTTGTTTACGACGATGGAAAAGTTGAAAGCGGAAAGTATAAGTATGCAGGTTTTGCAACAAAGAATAACGAAGAAGGAAAAATTTCCAGCATTCGTTACAAGTTCGTCTCAGACGGTAAGTCTTCACCAAAATATGTAATGCTCAACGACCACGGACATGAACCTGCAAAAGAAGTTTGTCATTTCCATATTTATTTTGGAAACAATAACTTTGATGAACTTGTTACAACAAAATCAAATCCATTCTTTGTAGATTCAAAACTTTCTCCAGAAGCTTGTCTTGACAATGTTCTTGGACATGATGGTCACAAACACCACGAAGCTGAACACCACCATGAAGCTGAAGAAGGTCATCATCATCACCATGACCATGTAGAATATGATGAACATGTATGGCTTTCTTTGAAACACGCTGCAAGCATTACAAACTATCTTTCAGAAAAAATTCAGTCTATGGATTCTTCTAATGCAGCTTCATATAAGGCTAATACAGCTTCTTATGTAAAAGAATTGTCTTCTCTTGATTCAGAAATCGAAAAAGCTGTGGCTGCCGCTTCAAAGAAAACTGTAATTTTCGGAGACCGTTTCCCATTCCGTTATTTTACAGATGATTACGGCTTGAAATATTATGCAGCTTTTACTGGTTGTAGTGCAGAATCCGAAGCAAGTTTTGAAACAATTGTTTTCCTCGCAAAAAAGGTTGATGAACTTGGAATCAATGCAATCTTTACAATTGAAAAAAGCGACAGAAAAATTGCTAAAACTGTAGTAAAAAATACAAAAAATAAGAAGCAGGAAATTCTCGAAATGGATTCATTGCAGTCAATTACACAGAAGGAAATTGATTCTGGAAGAAATTATCTTTCTGCAATGAAGAAAAATCTTGAAGTTCTTAAAAAGGCTCTTAGATAAGCAGGAAAAAAATGGCTCTTTTGAAATGTAAGAATCTTTGCGTTGGGTATGGCTCAAAAGTTATACAAAAAAATCTGAATTTTTCGGTAGAGAAGGGTGATTACTTTTTTATCATTGGTGAAAATGGCAGCGGAAAATCGACTTTGATGAAGACAATGTTAGGCTTCAGAAAGCCGCTGGGCGGAATCATCGAATATTCAAAAGAATGGAATAAAAAAGGTATCGGCTATTTACCGCAGACAAGTGAAATACAAAAGTCCTTTCCCGCAACGGTTTGGGAAATTGTACTTTCTGGCTGTCAGGCTAGTCTTGGGCTTTTTCCTTTTTACAAGAAGGCCGATGTAGAAAAGGCAAAAGCTAATCTTGAATTGCTTGGAATTCAGCATTTCGCAAAGAAAAGTTTCAAAGAGCTGTCTGGCGGCCAGCAACAGAGGGTTCTCCTTGCCCGAACCTTGTGCGCTGCCAGTTCTCTGCTGATTTTGGACGAACCGGCAAAAGGTTTTGATTCTGAAATTACAGAGATAATGTATGAATTGCTTTATAATTTGAACAAAAAAGGAATTACGGTTATTACAATCAGCCATGATCTTGAAGCTGCTAAAAAATACGGAACGAGAATTTTGAAACTTGGAAAAGACTGGGAGCTTGTAAAATGATGGAATTGATAGAAACCGTAAAAAATTATTTTAGTTTTTCTTTTGTTCAGTATGCTTTCTTGGCAGGAACAATGATAGCCCTCTCTTCATCTCTTTTAGGGGTGACTTTAGTATTAAAACGTTTTTCTTATATTGGAGATGGACTTTCTCACACAGCTTTTGGTGCTATGGCTATTGCCTCTGTTTTAAAAATTACCAGCAGCACTGTATTTGTTCTTCCGGTAACTGTTCTGTGTGCTATCTTAATTTTGTGTACAAAAGAAAGTTCCAAAGTAAAAGGTGACGCCAGTGTTGCTATGATTTCCGTTGGTGCTCTGGCTCTTGGCTACTTTCTGATGAATATTTTTTCTCCACCATCTAATCTTTCCGGGGATGTCTGTAGTACACTTTTTGGTTCAACTCTGATTTTAACTCTTTCAAAAACAGACATGCTGCTTTCTGTTATTTTTTCAATACTGGTAATTGTTTTCTTTATTTATTTTTATAACAAGATTTTTGCCATTACATTCGACGAAGATTTTGCCTTTGCCTGCGGAACTAAGACAAGGCTTTTAAATATTATTCTTGCAGCTGTTATCGCTACAATTATAGTACTGGCTATGAATCTTGTTGGTTCTCTTTTGATTTCAGCTTTGATTATTTTTCCAGCAATTTCTTCAATGTTGATTTTTAAAAGTTTTAAAAGAGTCGTTATATTTTCTTGTATCATCTCTGTTATCGGCTCTGTTGCAGGAATTTTTTCTGCAATTCTAGCAGGAACTCCGGTTGGTTCAACTATTGTTCTGATCAACATTGTCGTTTTTGCTATTTGTAAAGTCATTTCAATTGTAATTTCACGAAGGTAAAATTTTGAAAGGAATATTTCTTTTTATTCTTCTTTTTTCTTCTACTTTGCTTTTTGCCCAGGAAAGTTGTTTTTCTGTAAGACGGGAAGCAAAGATTATGGCTGATACAAAGATTGATTATGATTTTACAAAGTTGAATTACAACATGGCATCTGGCATTCTTTATGACATGTTACGGGAGCCAAAGCGTTTTGAAGGAAAAAGTGTAAAAATCGAAGGGCAATTTTACGATACCGTTTTCGAAAGTAAAAAGATGTTTGCTGTAATAATTTGGGATTTAACAGGATGCTGCCCGACCGGTCTTACCATAGTACCTTTGTCTTCAAAAATATATCCTGATGATTTTCCAGAGCCTGGAACGTATATAACTGTTACCGGTACTCTGGAAATGCTCAATTTTGTCGGTCAGGATTCCCTTTATCTTGTTGCAGAAATTTGGGAATAGTTTATCTGTATACTAGTTCGCATTCAAAGGAGCGTTCTCCACTGGAAGCAATTTTTCCTTCAACAAGAATTTTATTTGACTGATCGTCAAAATAAGCTCTTACCTGCATTATGTCGCCTTTTCTTATTTCTTTACAAAAATTTATGCGAAAATCTGTAAAAGTTTTTTTCTGGTATTCGTCCGGTAAAAAGTCTATTGCAAAATTAATGTATTTAGCGTTTGTCAGGTGACCGTTACCATCTATCATCGAATAAAGTATTTTTTGCTCTCCAAGATTTTTTAGCTCTTCCGGGATTTTAATTCTAGATGGTTTTGCACATTCTGCTGGCGTCTGACTTGAAGACTGGGCAAGGAATTCAAAATTTGCCGGCATGACAACAGCTCTGCTTTCTGGGTTTACTATAACCCAGAGACTTTTTCCTGAAACTAGAAGTTCTCCGCTTTCTGCATCCTTAAAATCATAGTAACGCATAAGTTGAACACCTTCTGGTTTTTCTTCCCGAACTGTAATTATTATTTCATCATTTTCTTTTGGCAATTTGTTGATATGAAAGCTGGAGCGAGAAACCATTTGCGCATAGCCTTTTTCTGAAAGGTAGTCTCTGTTCTGTCCTCTAAGGGTATATAGTTCCATTAAGTAATCTGCACAGTATTGCATTAATTCAGTAAAATGCAGGCGCTTGTCTGGTCCACACTGGCCAAATAAAAGTTTTGTTTCTGCTTTTATGGAAATTCCATTTTCTTCAAGTTTTGTTGTATAAATTTTATTCATATTTCCCTCAAATATAACTGTAATTTAGACTTTAAAATCATAATACGGTTGCAAGATTAGTGCAAATATTCTTATTGAATAAAAAAAAATCTTTATTTACTGGTAAGTTTTTATGAGACAATATAGACTAAAATCAGTGTCAGAAAAAAATAATTGGAGGTTTATTATTTATATGTCAAAAAAAATTGCTACTGCTTCATTGATTGGTGCTCTAGGGGCATTTTTGATGTGCACAGGTGACTGGATGATTGGTTATATTCAAACAAGTTCAAGTGATTCTGCAACTTTTGTAAAAATGACAGCAAACCAGATACCCCTCTGGCGTATTTCTGCTTCTATGTTTTTCGCTTTTATTGGAGCTCTTGTCCTTGTTTTTGGTGCATATAATCAGAAAGAACTCATAAATGAAAACAATATTAATCTTAAAAAAATTTATACCGGTTCTGTAATAGCTTCTGTTTCTGTATGGGTTTTCCTTCATTTTATGTATTGTGGAAACATTGCTATTTACAAGATGCTCTCTGATGCCGGAGTCCAAGATGCATATGAATTGACTAGTCAGGTTGTAAAACTCTTTACTCCTCTTTCTATGCTGGCAATGCTTCCTATGATGCTGCCATATCTAACTTTTATGATTTCTATTTTTGCAAAAAAGACTCTTTTCCCTCGTTGGATGGGATTTTTTTATATGCTTATTTACGTTTTGGCATTCAATATACTTGTGTCATTTATAAAAAATACAGCTTTTGGAAATGGTCTTGCTGTGGCTTCAAATAATATGGCTATTGGATTGTGGTTTGTAAGCTCAGCCATTTATCTTTTCTGTCACAAAGAAGATAAATAATATTGGACTTTTATTTATTCCCTTTGTTATATTTATAGTGGAGAAAACAGGAGCCTGTAATGGAATATAAGAATCAAACTTTTGACGAAGAAAGAGCTTTGTACGGCATAAGCGATTCTCTTGTAGAAAATTGCCGTTTCGATGGTCCTAAAGACGGAGAATCTGCTTTAAAGGAGGCCCACAATATAAAAGTAACAGGCTCATTTATGAATCTTCGATATCCATTCTGGCATCTTGAAAAAGCTGAAATATTAAATACTCACATGAGCGAAAATTGTCGTGCAGCCCTTTGGTATGATAAAGATATAAAAATTGATGGCTGCAAACTGGAAGGTATAAAGGCAATTCGTGAATGTGAGAATATAAGTCTTTTAAATTCAACAGTTAATTCTTCCGAGTTCATTTGGAAAACAAAAAATCTGTTTATTAATAATGTTGAAATAAAGGAATCCCAGTATCCTTTTTTTGAAGTTGAGGGGGCTAAAATCAAGAATCTTACCATGAAGGGTAAGTATTCTTTCCAATATGGCTCTGATATAGAAATTCTTGATTCTAATTTTGATACAAAGGATGCTTTCTGGCATACAAAAAATGTTACTGTAAAAAATACAGTAATACGCGGGGAATATTTGGGCTGGTATTCAGAAAATCTTACTCTTATAAATTGTTCTATAATCGGAACTCAGCCATTTTGTTACTGTAAAAATCTACGTCTAGAAAATTGTACAATGGAAGGCTGTGATTTAGCTTTTGAAAGAAGTAGCATAGATGTCAGTGTAAAGGGCAGAATTGAAAGCATAAAAAATCCTCTTTCTGGAAAAATTACTGCCGGTGAAATTGGTGACATAATTATAGACGAAAATGTCGCTGATAGGAGTAAAACTGTAATTTCGATTCTTTAATTTTTTAAAGAATTTACCAATAATTAACAGTTTCTTGGTTTTCACTTTACCTTTTACATTTTATTATAATACTGATGATATTGTCTTTTTTATTGCAGTTTTCCGCTTTCGCAGGTGCCTTATGTCTTCTCTTATTTGGGATGGACATGTTGTCAGATGGTATTCAAAAAGGAGCCGGCAGTAGTTTACAGCTTCTTTTGGGCCGACTGACAGGAAATAGATTATCTGCTGTTCTAACGGGAATCTGTGTTACTGCAATTGTTCAGTCTTCTGGTGCAACTACCGTAATGGTTGTTAGTTTTGTAAATGCGGAATTAATTAACCTTGTGCAGGCCATTGCAGTAATCTTTGGAGCCAACATTGGAACCACCGTAACTGCCTGGATTGTCTCATTTTTCGGCTTTTCATTTAGTATCAGTAAAATTGCAATCCCTCTTTTTGGTCTTGGATTTATCTTAAAATATTTCAAAAAATTTAAAATCCACAATTTTTCCGGTTGTTTCATGGGCTTTGCCATTTTGTTTATGGGGCTGGATTTGCTTAAAAATTCAATCAGTCTAAATACAGATACAATGGCCTTCTTAAAATCTTTTTCTAATATGGGGATTTTTGGTCTTTTATTTGGAGTCTTTATCGGTGCTTTTTTTACAGCCCTTATTCATTCTTCATCTGCTATGACAGCTATTGTTCTTACCATGGCTGCAAGTGGAAGTCTTTCCTGGGATTTGTCTGCGGCTATTGTATTGGGAAGTAACATTGGTTCAACAATTGATGCTGTTATGTCTTCGTTTGGAGCAAGCTTAAATGCAAAAAGGACCGCAGCCGTTCATGTAGCCTTTAACGTAACAGGAACTTTAATTGCAATGGTTTTCTTTAACCCTTTCCTTAAATTGGTTGACTTTATAGTTCCGGGGCTTCCTCAGAATAACATTACAATTCACATTGCTATGCTGCATACTTGTTTTAATTTATGTGCAACTTTGATTTTTATTCCTTTCGTAGATCAGATTGCTGCACTTGCAGAACGCTTTGTAGTTGGAAAAGACCTTGAAGATGATTTACATTACAAACTTCCTGCTATTTTACCTCATTCGCATTTGAGTGTAGATTTGTATGCTTATCAGATTCGTTCTGAAATAACAAAAATGGCCGGAAAAGTTATGGAAATGCTCGATTCTGTAGATGCTTCCTTGAGGCAGAGTCAGCCGGTAGAGGAAGAAGTTATACAGAGAGTAAATGTTCTAGAAAATTATGTTGATGAAATGTTCGAATCAATTACTCATTTTATGCAGACCTGTTCCCGCGCTCCAAATGCAAACCATGCAGACAGGCTTAATATGGCCCGCATGATTCATGTAACACAGAGCCTTGAAGATTTAAGTGATGAACTTTGTTCTTTGATGCACAGTGTTGAAAAATATACCAACCGAAAAATTTTTGACCCTAGCAGCGGAAAAATGAAAAAGCTTCTTTCTTATATGGATCAGGTTCATTTATTTTATGATCAGGTTTGTATTTTTATCGCTCTTGGAATTTCAGACGACGAAAGATATATGTTTGCTCAAATGGAAGATAATATCGATAAGACAAAGAAAGATTTGAGTAAGGCAAGCCGCAAGCGAATCGAAGCTGGTAATGATGTAAAAGCTGAATTGGATTACATGGATATAGTTAGAAAACTTGAAAGAGCAGGGGACTGTGTTTATTCTGTCGTTCAAGCTCTTTGCAATAAAAATGAAGTGTCCTTGAATCCCAAAGAAAATATTCTTACCGCCAAAAATGTTTCAGTAGATTTAAAGAGTCACAGAGTTTATTCATATGGTAACGAAGTCGTTTTGGCTTCAAAAGAATATGAACTCCTTGTAATGCTGCTTGAACATAAGGGTGAAGTCGTAACGAGAAGGCAGTTAATGTCAATGATCTGGAATTATGAAAAAGGAACTGAAAGCCGCACTGTAGATGTGCATATAAGGCTTCTCCGCCAGAAATTGGGTAATGATGATTTAATTGAAACTGTAAGGGGTGTTGGTTACAGAATCTAGAAAAACAGCAGCCGACAATTTCCTTAGAAAGATAAATCTACAATGTCTCCGGAATGTATGTATGTAAGTTTATCTCCCATGATTTCCTTCATTTTTTCGAAAGCATAGAGACCTGTACAATGGCAGGTTGCAAATTTTGTATCGTATGATTTTAGTTTTTCTGCAATCTCCTGAATCTCTTTTGTTTCTTCCTGGCTGTATTCACTTTTTTTCATAAGGTGAAATCCGCCTAAAACTAAATCAGGCATCTTATCTTTTCCGAATTTTCTTATGAAAGCCTGCATTATGTTTAAAATTCCGTTGTGTGAACAGCCGGTAAGTAAGATTTTTTTATTTTCGGCGGTTAAATAAAGGTTTTGTTCGTGCTGGAAGTCATCTTGAATATACTGCCCCTGGGATAAAAGTTTCAGGCGTTTGTTTGAGGAGGGCAGGGGGAAATCCCTTTTATCGATTTGAAAAATTTGTAATTCCTCATCAATTTTACAATCACCTTTAATGAAAATTACCTGAGGAAGGTTTAGAATTTTTTTATCGATTCCAATGTAGCGGTAGCCTTTATCAGGTCCGTCAAAGGCATAGTGGTCGTCTCCGGCTTTTTCCTGCATATATATTTTTGCATTCTGGTTTATTTCTACAAAAGAAAGAATACCTCCAGAATGGTCATAGTGACCGTGGCTTAGAATAACAGTATCAATTTTTGTTAAATCAATTCCTAAAAAGTCAGCATTTTTTAGAACCAGATCACTTGGGCTTGTGTCAAAAAGAATTTTGTGTTTTTTTGTTTCTATGTAAAAAGAAAGCCCATGGGCTGCCTGGCAAGCTGAAGCTCCTGCTTCATTTTCAACTATATTTTGAATTTTCATAAATATATTCTAGCATAAAAGTTTTTTTATAGAAGGAATATAAGAAAAAAATTATACTAATAGTATGGATTTTTCACATTTTTTTAAGACTTCAATTTGCTCTGAAGAAAAACTTCTTTCTTATGGTTTTGAAAAAAAAGAAGACAAATGGATTTATCATTCTTCCCTGGATTCTGATTTTTATGCTGAAGTATGCCTTCAAGGACAGTCTCTGAATGTTTGGGCAATCGAAAAATCAAGCGGAGAAAAATATGTTCTTCTGGATGTTAAAAGCGCTAATGGAAATTTTATCGGAGCCATGAGGGAAAGCGTTTCCGTCCTAATGGAGGATATACGACAGAAATGTTTTGAAACAAGTGATTTACTTCCAAAATATTTGGACTGGATTCAGAAGGAGTTTAAAACAGAAGGAGAATTCCCCTGGGAAATTGCTCCAGAATATGAAATCTTCAGGGCTCCTAATAAAAAATGGTTTGCACTTATCATGAATATCCCTCTAAAACGGATTTTTGGAGACAGCGATGAAATAGTTCATGTAGTAAACTTAAAGGCCGAAAATATTCCCCAAATTGTAGATAATAAATCAATTTTTCCAGCCTGGCATATGAATAAAAAATACTGGATTACTGTGCTTCTTACTTCCGTTACTGATTTTAACGTTTTATGCAGCCTGACCCAAAAAAGTTATAACCTTGTTCAGAAGAAGTAGTATCTACTATAAAATAGTAGATACTATAGTAGATACTCGAAGGGTTATTTTTTAATTTTTCCGTAAAGTGCAGTAATTGCAAATGTAATAGCCATATCAAGAATTGTGCAGCCTAGGATAAAGTCGAAGTGCATCAAAATTCTATAAATAATAAAGCCCAGTAACCAGATTAGGATTTTTGCAATATCTAGTTTATTTTCAGAGGAATCTTTTTTTACAAGGAAGAAGTCGGCAATCAAAATTGCAATCATTGGGGCAAAAACTGAACCAATATAGTATAGGAAGCCTGTGATGTTATCCATGTTGAAAAGAATTGCAGCAACAGTTCCTAAAATAGCGGTAATAATAGCAGTCCATTTGTCACTGACTTTTTCAAAAATCGTTTTGAAAGAAATTCCTGCGCTATAGGCATCAAGGAAGGTTGTTGTAACTGTAGAAAGAACAATGATTACAAGCCCTGCAATTCCAAGTCCTGATTTTACCGCAATTAGAGCAATATCAGATTGTCCTGTGAAAATAGCCGCCCCCATACCAATGATATACATCCAGCAAGATACAAGTCCATATACAAGAGAACTAACTAATGTTGCTTTAAAAGGTTTTTCAGAATCTTTTGTATAATCACTGATTAAAGGTAGCCAGGAAAGAGGCATTGCTACAGCCAGTTCGACTGCAGCACCGAATGACATAGCTTCTTCTAAAACAGGACTTGTTTTTTCACCAAGGAAGATGATTTTGCAAAGAACAAGTGTAAGAACAAAAAGAAGGCTCATGGTTATGACATTCAATTTTCCTAGATTTGTAATTCCTATAAAAATCCATAAGATGATAAGAGCTCCTATTAGAAGGCACCAAATCCATTTTCCAAAATCAAAGATTTGATTAACAGCAAGGGAGCCGTCGTAAATCATAATTCCAGTCCAGCCGACAAGCTGACATACATTCAGAAGTGCGAAAAATTTGCTCCCCCATTGACCGAAACTGTATTTTGTTGTTTCCATGGCACTTTTATTAGAAATGCCTCCGATATAGCCGGCAAAGAAAAGAAGGGTGCAACCAATCAAGTGTCCTAGAAAAATTGCAAGTAAGCCTTTAGCAAAACCAAGAGGAGCAAAATATGTTCCCGTAATTATTTCGGCGATTGAAAGACCTGCACCAAACCATATTAGAGCGTTATTAAATATAGAAGTTTTTTTATTCATTGATGTTTCCTTATTATTCAGCGATTTTAAAATTATGCATTAAAGGCCCTGAGCCTTTGCCTAAATCCAGCATTGCTTCCAGGGCTCCAGAAATATATTCTTTTGCATGTGCAACAGCTTCTTCAAGGGAAAGTCCTTTTGCAAGATTTGCAGCTATTGCACTTGAAAGGGTACAACCTGTTCCGTGTGTATTTGGATTATTTATTCTTCTACCCTTAAACCATTTTGTTATTTCATTACCATTTTTGTCTTTTGCGTAAAGAAAATCGCTTGCATCATTTATGTTGTGACCGCCTTTTACAAGGACTGCACACTTATATTTCGTGTAGATTTTTTTTGCGGCTTCTTCCATTTTTTCTGGGCTAGTAATTTTTGCATTTGCCGCACCTTCTGCAGAAGGAAGGCCATTGTCTTCTAATAAACATTCTGCTTCTGGAATATTTGGTGTAATAATATCAGCTAGGGGAAGAAGTTCTTTTTTTAATGTTGAAATAGCTTCTTCGCTTATGAGTTTAGAGCCACTGGTTGCAACCATAACAGGATCGATGACTAGATTTTTTAAATTATAGCTTTTAACTGCCTGGGCTATTGTATGAATCAGGGGAGAGGATGAAACCATCCCTGTTTTTATTGCGTCCGGAAAGATATCAGTAATCACGGCGTCCAATTGTTTTTTTAAGAATTCTGGACTTACTTCCATAATTCCTGTAACGCCGCATGTGTTCTGAGCCGTTAATGCTGTGATGGCGCTCATTGCATAAACTCCATTCATAGTCATTGTCTTGATATCGGCTTGAATACCGGCGCCTCCACAGGAATCGCTTCCTGCAATTGTTAAAGCTGTTTTCATTTTTCCTCCAAAACAGCGCATCATCAGGCGGTGCCCTCAAGATGATGCGGAATATAAAAAAAGCCGTATCGGCCAAAAGGCAAATACGGCGTATTTTCGCTTACATTTCCCTACGTTGGCATTATCCAAATCAGGTTATCGGTCGAAGCAAAAGCTTCCTCTCAGCCGGTCAATTCCAGCTCCCGTTTAGACAAGGTATATTTTATTGGCTTTTTTTTGTCAAGCGGTTTGATTTTCAATATTAGTCTTGCCTATCTTTTTTCTTTGTTCTATTATTTTTCTGTTGCAGGGGAACTCGACGGGAAACCTAACGAGTTGAGATAGCGTAAAGACGTAAAACCCTATGAACCTGACAGTTAATACTGTGGTAGGGAGCAATTTTCGTTTCATGGAATTTTTGCCCTCTAACACGGTGTTTTTATAGGAGGCATGATAAAAATGACAGAAAACGAAATTAAAGAAGAAATTAAAAAATGCGTTAATCTTGTAAAGAGTCAAAAACCTTTGGCTCCTTCTATCACCAATACAGTAACAGTAAATTTTGTGGCAAATGCTCAAATTGCAGCAGGTGGTTCTGCTGCCATGGTTTACCTTCCTGATGAAGGGGAATTTGTTTCTGAAATCGGAGCTGCAGTATATATCAATGCAGGGACTATGTTTCCGGTTTACGAAGAAAGTCTCCCTCGAACAGCTAAAAGGCTTTTTGAATTAAAGAAGAATTGGGTATTAGATCCTGTTGGTATTGGAATTGGAAGTTTACGAACAAAAATTCTTTCTTATATGAAAGATTTTCCACCTTCTATAGTAAGGGGAAATGCTTCTGAAGTTATTGCTCTTGCAAAACTCTGGGGCTTGAAGCTTGAAAATTCTTCAATGGGGCCTAAAGGAGTTGATACTGTTGACTCTGTAAAGGATGCAGAAAATGCTGCAATGCTTCTTGCTAACTATATCAACGAAAAAAGAGCAGGATTAGGTGCTGCCGTTGCTGTTAGTGGGGTAGAAGACTTAATCACAGATGGCAAGACTCTTGTTTATTCTAAAGGCGGCTCCCATTTTATGGAAAAAATAACTGGTTCAGGATGTTCTTTAGGCGGCGTCTGTGCCGTTTATGCAGGGCTTTCAAGTCCTTTTATAGCAGCTCTAACTGCAAGTCAGCTTTACAATCTGGCTGGAAAAAGAGCAGAATCAAAGGTAAATGCTCCGGCTTCATTTCAACAGGCATTTCTTGATGAAATTTATTTAGCAAATGCCCAGGATATATCCGAAAATCCATTTGTAATAAAAAAATAATTTAGAGGAAATAAAATGAATACATTAATTGCCCTGGCGATTTCTCCCGTTGGAACAGGAGATGAACTTTCAAGTGATGTTGCAGAAGTAGTAAAGGTAATTCGGGATTCTGGTTTACCAAATAAGACAAGTTCTATGTTTACAGAAATTGAAGGTGAATACGATAAAGTAATGGAAGTTGTAAAAAAAGCAACTTTCGTACTTGCTGAAAAAGGAATTCGAACCGAAGTAGTCTTGAAAATGGATATTCGACCGGGATATACTGACACAATGAAGGGAAAGTTAGATCGCTTAGAAGAGCATCTGAAGTAAGGGATTAATATGAAACTTGATTTAAGTGCTTATCTTGTAGTCGGAAGAGAAAATACAAATGGAAGACCTGTAAAAGATATTGTTGAAGCAGCCGTAAAAGCTGGTTTTACCTGCATACAGATCCGGTCAAAAACAGCTTCTGCAAAAGAAATGCTGGAAGATTTAAGGGATTGTGCAAATGTTATTGCTGGTTTTGATAAGGCATCTTCAGTTGCTCTTCTAGTTGATGACCGCCTGGACATAGTTTTGTCTGCCAGGGAGATGGGCATAAAAGTTGATGGGCTTCATGTTGGACAGACAGATATTCCTGTGTCAATTTGCCGTAAGTTTCTTGGTAAAGAGGCAATTATTGGGCTTTCTGCTCCTACAAGAGATTTGATTGAATATGTTCAGGAAACCGACCTTTCTTATATCGATTATTTTGGTGCAGGCCCCTTGCATGAAACTTCTACAAAACCAGATTGCGGAATGGACGAAAACGGAAAAGTTATTACAAAGTCCCTTGAAGATTTTAAGGAGCTTGCTTTAAAAAGCCCGATTCCTGTAGTTGTAGGGGGAGGGGTAAAGCTTAAAGATATTCGGCCTCTTAAGAAAACAGGGGTTGCCGGTTTTTTTGTTGTATCAGCTGTTGCCGGAGCAGAAAATCCTTATGACGAGGCAAAAAAACTTTGCAGTGAATGGAATAAATAAAAAAAGTCGGGTTTGAAAATGAAGTGTGAAGTGCACTTCAAAAACCCGACTTTTTTACTTATAAGTTATCAACTTTTGAACTGACCGATTTCATCTGTAATATTCTGAATGGAATCGTGTACTTGCTGAGTAATGTTTGAAAGGTCTGAACTTGTCTGATTCATGCTTTGAGCTCCGGCAGACATTTCCTGCATACTGTTTTTGATAACAAATGTTGTATCCTGAAGATTTTTGATTTCTTTCAGAATCATTTCGTTTCCTTCCCTCATTTCATGAGAAGCAACTTTTACTTCACCAGTACTTTCATTCATCACTTTAATCGAATCCAAAATCTGGCGGGAACCTTCATTCTGTTCTTCCATTGAAGCGCTGATTTGTCTTACAAGCTGGTCTGTATCAGCAATTAATTCTGAAACTTCAGCAAAACTTTCTTTTGTTTTTGAAGAAGCGGAAACAACTTCATTAATAGCATCGATAATCTTTGACAATTCCAAACCGATTTTCTTTGACTGCTCACTGGAAGTTTCTGAAAGCTTACGAATTTCATCAGCTACAACGCTAAAACCTTTTCCGGCTTCACCTGCGTGAGCGGCTTCAATTGCGGCGTTCATAGCAAGAAGGTTTGTCTGACTGGCAATAGAGGCAATAGCATGGTTTGCATCCTGAAGAGTTTTAGACTGTTCTGCTACTTCCATTACTTTGTTATCTACGAATTGCTGTTGATCGATACCTGTTTTTGAACTGCTTTCAAGGTGTTCAAAAGACTTAGCCATTTTTTCGATAGAAGCATTTACAGAACTGATGTTTCCAATCATCTCTTCGACAGCGGAACTTGCGTTTTCCACTCCATCAGACTGGCGGCTAATCATAGATTCAAGACTGTTGATGTTTTCTGCAATTTCAGCAACGGCTGCGGAAGTCTGGTTTACAGCATCTGACTGAGTGTTTACCTGATTTCCAATGCTTTCTATATTTGAAAGAATTTGTGTCATCGATGAAGATGTATCTTCTACCGTTGAATTCAAAGAAAGTTCTGCAGTTCCTAATTTGTCATTCGAATTCTTTAACTGATTGATAATATCCTGCAGTTTTTCCATGAAATTATTGAATCCAATTTCCAGACTACCGATTTCATCATTTGAATTAACTTTAAGTCTCTGTGTAAGGTCTGCATTACCTGAAGCAATTTGGTTTACAGTTGAATCAACTTCTGTGATTGGGTTTACAATCTGTGTAGCAATTATATAGGCAAGTACGAATGAAAGAACAATGCTTACGAGAATTGTAAATACCGCAATAGAAATTGTTTTGTAAAGAGAGGCGAGAAGAACACTTCTTTTTCCGACTGTAACCAATACCCAGCCGTTATCTTCACTTACTATAGTTGATGCGAAGTAAAGTCCTCCCGGAGCATTCAAGTCAAATGTATCTCCTGAGAACATTCTGTTTGTGTATTTGTCATAACCTTTATATTCATCAAAGAATTTTATCTGAAGAACCTTAGAAATATTTGGATTTGTTACATAATAACCATCTCTGTTTACGATAAATGAAATACCGTCATCTGTAACTTTTGTAGCATCAACGATAGTATTCATTTCTGCAAGTGTAATATCGATTGCTACAACCCCTTTGAATTTTCCATTTTTGTGAACAGACATTCCAGAACTTGTACATAAGGCGTTAGTTGTCATATCAACATAAGGATCACAGAAGGCTACTCCTGATGTAGATTTTGCCTTAGAGAACCATTCACGGCTTTCCTTGTCATAATCATTTTCCGGAATCCAGCCGTCACTTGAAATAAAGCCTCCGTCTTCACTCATAGGAATTTCGTCTGCATAGTAAAGACAAAGTAGGGAAGAGTTCCCGTCAATAAGGCTTTGAAAATCTGCTTCTGTTTCTTTTGGATCAAGATAGTCAGCTTTACTAACATAAAAGGCTGTATCTTTTACAATTCTTGCAGGAGTTTCAAGAAAAGTTTTAATTTGAAGGTTTGCCTTTTCCAGTTTTACTGTAGAATTTTCAATAGCGCTTTCTGTAAGACCTTTTACTTGTAAAGCAATGATAGGCACTGTTACAAGAAGCATAGAAAAAACAACTATGCAGATATAGGAAAGAACCATTTTACTTTTTAGTTTTTTCATAGACACCTCGTAAGAAAATAATAGTTTCAACATTCTTAAATAATATTATTAGATTTTACAATTCTACACCTGAAAATATGAATTCGCAAACTATTATTTTATATAAAGTTATGTTAAGATTCTCACTATGAAACTTATTCTTTCCGACTTGGATTTAACTCTGTTACGAAGTGATTTAACAATTTCTCAGACTAGTGCAGGGACTTTTCAGAAATTAAAAGAAGCTGGTCACCTTTTTGGCTTTGCTACAAGCAGGGGGTTAACCAGCTTAAAACCATATGCAGACTTATTGAATCCCGATGTAATAATATGCGGAGGTGGAGGGAGTATTTATTACAAGGGTGAATTAATCAAGGAAAATGCATTTAATGTAGAAGAAATCAGAAAACTCTTAAATAAAACTTATCAGGTATGTGGTCCTGATGTTGAAATTACGGTTGATACAAGAGATGAACTTTACTGGAACAGAAAAAATAACCGGTCTTCTTCATATATGCCAAATGCAATTTACGATTTATTGGATGATTTTAAAGAGGAAGCGATAAAATTCTGCGTTCAGATTACAGATGCCGAAAAAGCTCAAAAAATCGCTCTTTCTGTTCCCAACTGCAAGGCAATTCCTTTTTCGGATATACCCTGGTATAAATTTTCTCCAGGTGATTCCACAAAAGAAAAAGCTGCCGAATTTATAGCCTCATATCTTAATATTCCAATGTCCGAAGTGATTGCCTTTGGGGATGATTTTTCTGATTTAGAAATGCTCAGGTCATGTGGAAGAGGAATTGCAATGGAAAATGCCATTGAACCGGTAAAAGAAATTGCAGATTTTGTTACTTCATCAAATGACAATGATGGAGTGAGCGAATATATAGAAAAATATGTGTTAAATTCATAAAAAATGCAGTAAACTAATCTTATGTTAAAAGGAAAGACTATAATTTTAGGCGTAAGTGGAAGTATTGCGGCCTATAAAGCTGCCAGTCTTGCAAGTCTTCTTGTAAAAAACGGAGTAGATTTGCAGGTCATAATGACAAAAAATGCAACAAATATTATAAATCCAATAACATTTGAAACTCTTTCTGGACATAAGTGTTATGTCGATACATTTGACCGTAATTTTGAGTTCAATGTTAATCATGTTTCCCTTGCCAAAAAAGCAGATTTATTTGTAATTGCTCCGGCAACGGCTAATGTAATTGCAAAGCTTTCAAACGGACTTTGCGATGATATGCTTACAACAACATTTCTCGCTTCAAAGTGTAAAAAGTTAATTTATCCGGCTATGAATACTGCAATGTATGAAAACCAGATTACCCAGGATAATATTGAAAAATGCCGCCATTACGGAATGATTGTTTCAGAACCTTCGGCTGGTCATTTAGCTTGCGGGGATGATGGAAAGGGGAAAATGCCGGAACCTGAAGAAATATTTAGTAAAATTCAGGAAATTCTTGCTTAGATTTGGAGGTCGTATTTTATGGAAGATAAAGAATTAGCAGAAATTGCGGTAAAGATGCTTAAATTTTCCTATGCACCATATTCACATTTTCATGTAGGAGCAGCCCTTCTTTCAAAGAGTGGAAAGGTTTTTACTGGCTGCAATGTCGAAAATGCGGCCTATGGACCTTCTAACTGTGCCGAAAGAACCGCTGTTTTTAAGGCCGTAAGTGAAGGGGAACGGGATTTTGAAGCTATTGCCATTGCAGGTGGTCCTGATGGAATAGTAAAGGATTTTTGTTCTCCTTGTGGGGTTTGTCGCCAGGTATTATCTGAATTTTGCAGTAAGGATTTTAAAGTAATAATGATAAACTCAGAAGGTAGTTTAAAAGCTATGACTTTAGGTCAGCTTCTGCCAGAAAGTTTTTCGCTGGAAAAATAATGCCTTTTATCAATAATCCTACAAAAATAGAAAAGAAAATCCTCTGTTTTGCAATCAAAGAAAAAAATCTGCTTTTAAAAAAAGATTTTTCCATGCTTGATTTCGATGATTTGCTGGCATTAAAAAAAATTGCAGCGGATTCAGATTTTTTTTATGAAGACACTTTTTCGATTGCTTCTATTTCTCTTCCTCCTGATTTTTTGACACCAGAAACTTTTACTGAAATTTCGATTAGGGAATTTTTTTCTTTGAATGATGAAGAAAAAAACTTTCTTTGTGCTCGAAGTCGCAGTATTCTTGAATGGCGAAAAGAATACCGTTTCTGTTCTGCATGTGGAAAAGCTTTAGTTGAAAGCAATAACTTTTCTGCCAGGGAATGCCCTGTTTGTAAAAAAATTATTTTTCCTCGAGTAGAACCTTGTGTTATAGTTCTTGTTAGAAGGGGAAAAGAAGCTCTTTTAGTTCGCCACTCATATCGAAATTTAAATACTTTTGCCTGTATAGCGGGTTTTATGGAAGCCGGGGAATCTGCAGAACACGCAGTTCGAAGAGAAGTTTTTGAAGAAACTGGTATAAAAATTAAAAATATTCAATACAAGGGAAGCCAGGGCTGGCCCTATCCAGACCAGTTGATGTTGGCCTTTACCGCAGAATATGAAAGTGGGGAACTTCTTCTACAAAAAGAAGAAATTGCAGAAGCTATCTGGTGTATTCCCGAAGAATGCGAAAATACACCTAAACCTGGCTCTGTAGCATATAAATTAATTCATAATTTGTTTTAATCAGGAGGTTATTTTATGGATTTTAATGAAGTGGTAAAAAATAGATATTCGTGTAAGAAGTACAGCGATAAAAGTCTTTCAAAAAAAGAACTTGATTCAATCCTTGAAGCTGGCCGACTTGCTCCTACTGCCAAAAATTTGCAGGAACAGCACATATATGTGGTTCAATCGAAAGAAGGTCTTGCAAAAATAGATTCTATTACGCCCTGTCGTTACAATGCTCCTGTAGTTCTAATAGTTGCATTTAATAAGAATAATGTATTTACATATCCAGGTCAGAAAAGAAATTCCGGTTTGGAAGATGCTTCGATTGTTGCAACTCATTTGATGTTGGGGGCTTTTAATGCTGGTGTAGACAGCTGCTGGTTGAACAATTTTGACCCTGAAAAGGCTGCTGAAATTTTTAATCTTCCGGAAGATGAAGAAGTCCTGATGCTTTTGGATTTGGGCTTTGCCGCCGAAGGAACTGGTCCTCTTGCTAATCACAATTCCAGAAAAAATATAGAAGAAACCGTAAGTTATATTTAATATATGAGGTATTTTATGGAAATGACTAATTCTCCTGTAATTCAAGTTTCTCATCTTTCAAAGCACTTCAATTTGGAAGCGGGATTTTTTGCTAAGAATAAAAAAACAGTCTACGCAGTTAATGACGTTTCTTTCTGCCTTGAAAGGGGAAAAACTTACGGACTTGTAGGAGAATCTGGTTGTGGAAAAACCACTACAGCAAGACTTATTATACAAATGTATAAACAGTCTTCGGGTGAAATTTTTTATTATCCAAAATCCCTTCCAGAGGATACTTCTGAATTTCTGAATGTTGAAAACTTTTCAAAAAAAGAACTTAAAAAATTTCGCGAAAAGGTTAAGTATGTCTTTCAGGATCCTGCCCGTTCCTTAAATCCTAGAATGACAGTTTTTGAAGTTCTTACCTCGGGGCTAAAATACTCTTCAATGTGGAAGGGGAAGGAAGAAGCTTTAAAACTAGCTCAGGAAATTATTCAGGAAGTAGGCTTAAAGAAAGAAGATTTATATCGCCGACCTGCAGAATTTTCTGGAGGGCAGAGACAGCGTATTTCTATAGCCCGAGGATTAATTATGAATCCGGACCTTTTGATTTGCGATGAAGTTGTTTCTGCTCTTGATGTTTCTATTCAGGGGCAAATAATCAATCTGCTCATAGATTTACGAAAAAAACGAAATTTGAGTTATCTTTTCATCACTCATGATTTAAAAGTTGCCTGTTATTTTTGTGATAAAATCGGTGTTATGTATAGGGGTGTTTTGGTTGAAGAGGCTCCTGCGGAAAATCTTTATAAAGAAGCACTTCATTCATACACAAAACTTTTGTTCGAGGGGGCAAAAAATCTTCTTTCTAATTCATCTCTGGAAGTAAAGACTACTCTGGAAGAAGAAGTTTCCTGTCCTTTTGCCCATCGCTGCCCTAAGGCAAGAGAAAAATGCCGCCGGCAAATGCCTGAATTACAGACACTTGACGACGGCCATAAAGTAAGGTGTTTTAATTACTAATCTTAGTTTGTAATGTCTTCAAATTTGCGTTCAGGTCCAGATTCTGTTATTCGGAAACTGAAGCGGTATGTGTGATTAGCTTCTACATTTGCTTTAATATTATCACCATTTTCATCACCCCAGTTGTCACCCCAGGCTGTTTCGTTATTTTCACAGTATTTGTATTCTATCTTACCAGAACTGGTGAATGGAATATCAACTGTAAACCAACCGTCGCTACCTTTTGTCATCAATGTTCCGCCCCAGTTATTAAATGAGCCTCTGATGTAGATAGTATCATAAGTTTTTGGAATTTCTGCGACGTTATTTTCCTGTGTATAAGTTTGACCTGCAGTATAAGTTTCATCGTCAAAAATATTGGCTTCTGTTGCGTTCAAAATGTATAGGCGGAAGGCACAAGGAGCAAGATTTTTTACACTTGTAGTTTCTAAAGCAGGGGCGTCTGTATCTCCAATCAGGCATGATGAAGTAGTAAAAGAGGAAAGTCCACTAAGAGATAGGCTTTCAATAGCTGTACGCCCTAAATTGAATACACAGAGCAAGGTTTCTGAAGAACTTGTGATAGTGTAGGCAACAACTTTACTGTTACCGGTTGTAAGGAAAGTTACTGTTCCATTTGCAAAGGCTTCAGAATGGCTTTTTCTAACAGTATTCAGAGCTTTATTCAGTTTTAGCAGAGAATTTGCAGTTGCAGCCTGGCTTGTTTCAAGCTCCCAGTCAAAAGCACCTCTGAGTCGGGCATCCCCACTTATTGCAAGTTGTTTCATGCCTATCTCTGTTCCATAATAAATTATTGGAATTGTAGGTCGAAGCAGGGAAATAGCGGTTGCAAGTTTCATGAGTTTTTCATCACCTTTAAATATAGTGCCCAATCTGTCTGTGTAATCATCATGATTTGTTATGAAAGTTGCAAAGCCAGTATTAGAACTTTTGTTTGCATAAAGTTTTTCAGAAATTGAATTGGTCTCATTTTTAACAGAAGAAGTGAAAGTTCGTCCCTGGTCAAAGTCTAAAACTGCATGAAATTCATCTTCTTTTCCAAGGTATTTTTCAATAATGTTTCGATTTCCTTCAACCCAGGCTTCACACATCATGTATTTTGGAGAAGAGTATTTGTTTAATTCGCTTCTAAGTTCCTTGAACCAGCTGTGAGATTCATCTGTATCGCAACAAGAAGAAGATGTTTCTACCAGGTAGCGTACTGCGTCTACTCGGATTCCGTCAAAACCCTTGTTGAGCCAGTATCGGGCAACATTTTTCATTTCTTCCCGAACTTCGTAATTTCTGAAATTTAAGTCAGGCATACCTGAGTTAAATGCTCCGTAGAAATAGCCGTTTACATTTATATTAGAGAAAGTATACCAGTTGCCAGTGCTCATTCCATTGTTCCAGTTCAGAGATGTAGAATTCCACATGTACCAGTCTCTCTTTCCATTTTTAGAAAGCTTGGAATCAGAAAACCATGAATGAGATGAACTTGTGTGGTTAGGTACAAAGTCAAAGAGAATTTTCATTCCCTTGTTATGGCAGGTCTGAATAAGTTCGATTAAATCTGCTTCTGTCCCAAAGTAGTCATTTACTTTGTAGTAGTCAGTTGTATCATAACCGTGCATATTTCCACTAGATGATTTACTTTTGTAGGCACAGTCAAAGATAGGACTTAGCCATATTGTATCACAGCCAACTTCATCCTTTATGTAGTCAAGTTTTGAAGTTACACCTTTAAAATCCCCGCATCCATCTCCGTCAGAATCGCAAAAACTTTTCATCCAAACCTGATAGATAGAACCTTTCTTCCACCATGTAGCTTCAAGGTTTTCTGACTGGTTTACAGCTGCACTTACTTCTACGTTGTTAGGGCTTTTGTAATTTTCATCCCCGCAGAAAGTAAATAGAGAACTACTGCTTGAACCTGATGAACTGCTTCCGCTACCTGATGAACTGCTTCCACTTCCAGAAGAACTGCTTCCGCTTCCTGATGACGAACTGTTTGAGTTTTCAGCGGAACTTGAGAGCAAATAGGCCAAGTCATTTGAAGACCCCGACGAACATGCTGAAAAAGCAAATGAAAGAAGAGCCATCAAAGCAATAATTGTAAATTGTTTTGAAATTTTCATTTTATATTCCTTATATAAATAGTAGGTTGTCTTGAAAATATCTGTTATTGAGATAAAAGTAAATATCGAAAACTTTAAAAAAGCAAAAGTTCCTGTGTTAAATCGTTAATTAAATTTATTTTATCTTTCTTACTTTTATCTATCTAAATGTATAGTTTTATGTTAGCATAAAGTTGATTTTGTGGAGGACTAATTGAGAATAATCCATTGTGCGGATCTTCATCTTGATTCAAAATTGGAAAGTAATCTTTCCAGGGATAATGCCCGCAAAAGAAAGGAAGAACTTGTTAAGTCCTTTTTAAAATTAGTAGAGATTGAAGCTCCTAAATATAAAGTTGAAATAATATTGATTGCAGGAGATCTTTTTGATACTGCAAAAAGTGCTGAAAGAACTATTAAAAAACGAATCTTATTCATAATCCAGCAGAATCCTCAGATTACTTTTCTATATTTAAGGGGAAATCACGACAAGGAAAACTTTTTTTCTACAGAAGATAATTGTCCTGAAAATTTAAAGTTTTTTACTTCAGATAAATGGACTTCGTATGATTTTGGACCTTTGTGCATTTCTGGAAGAGAAGTTTTTGAAACGGTTTCTGAAAGTCTCTATACATCTCTTGTTTTAGATGCTTCAAAAATCAACATTGTTACCCTGCATGGAGAAGTTGTAAAGTCGACAGGAAAAAATGATGCTCCTTTGTTCAATTTATCAAAACTCAAGGGCAAAAATATTGATTATCTTGCTTTAGGTCATATTCATTCTTATTCCCGGGAAAAACTTGATTCTCGTGGTGTTTATTGCTATTCAGGTTGCCTTGAAGGAAGGGGATTTGATGAGACGGGACCAAAAGGCTATGTTCTTCTTGATGTTGATGAAGAAAGTCATAAAATTTCTTCCCGCTTTATTGAAACTTCCATAAGAAAACTTTATGCACCAGAAATTAATATTTCTTCCTATGAAAGTTACTCTGAAATTCTTTCAAAGATTTCCAGTGATTTAGATCAGATTTCCAGCGATTCAATGGTTAAGGTTATTCTTAAGGGAGATGTATCTGAAACCGCTGATATCGAAATTGATTCATTTACACGACAGTTGGAATCAAAGTTTTTCTTTTTGAAAATCTACGACAAGACAGAAATTAAGATTGACTATGAAAAATATCGCAATGACATTTCTTTAAAAGGGGAATTTGTTCGCACGGTAGAATCGAAAGATTTACCAGAAGATGAAAAATCTAAAATTATAATTGCAGGCCTAAAGGCTCTATCCGGAAAGGACTTTTAAAAATGATAATAAAATCAATAAATATAGAAAACTTTGGAAAGTTTCACAAAAAAACGTTTACCTTCAAAGATGGAATTAACTCAATTATCCAGGAAAATGGCTGGGGTAAATCAACTTTAGCTGCTTTTATCAAGGCTATTTTTTATGGAATGGAAGAAAAGGGAAGAAAGAAAAACGGCTTCTTTGACCGTGAACATTATTTTCCATGGGCAGGAGGAAAGTTCGGCGGCACTTTAACTTTTTCAGATGAAGAGGGGACTTATACGATAAGCAGATTTTTTGACTCTGAAAAAGAATCTAAGGATAGTATGGAAATTATCGATTTAGCTTCAAATCTTCCCGCAAAAAGGTTTGAAGGCAATAAGGAGCCGGGTCTTATTCTTTTTGGTATAGATAGAGATTCTTTTGAAAGAAGTTCTTTCGTCACTTTGGATAAGGATAAAAGTCCTGGTTTGAACGACAGTATAAATGCAAAATTAAACAATCTTCTGGACGATTCTGATGATCTTGGAAATTACGAAAAGGCTGATGAAAGATTGAAAAAAGCTATCGAAGTATACCAGATGGTAAGGTCTTCCAAAACTGTGATTAAAAGTCTGGAAAATGAAATTACTGTGTGCAAGGAATCTTTGGATAATCTCCTTTCTACTGAAAAAGACATGGAAGAACAGGAAGAACTTTTAAAGACTGTTAAAGAAAAAATAGAAGAAAAAGAATCTATTTTAAACAAACTTAATATTGAAAAAGAAAATACAATTTTATTTGAAAAAAAACAGACTTTTCTGAATTTGTCTGAAAAAATAGAAGAAGTAAGAAAGGAAATTAAAAAAATTGAGGATTCTTTTAATGGCCACATTCCGACTAAAGATGAAATTACTTCTTTTATGAATGAAAACAGCCTCCTTGAAACCTTGTCAGAAGAAATAGAGAGTGACTCTATAAGTCAGGAAGAAAGGCTTTCCTTTAAAAGTTTAAGCAATTTTTTTCAAGGTGATATACCGACAATTGATGAACTGGAAGACTGTCAGGAGGCATTAAATAAAAAAAAAGATTTTCTAAAGAAAGCAGCTTCTCTTGATTTAGATGAAAAGCAAAAAGAAAAATACCTTCGCTATGAAAACCAATTTGCAAATATTGAAATTTCCAGAGATTTTTTTAATAAGCAGATTAACAGAGTCAGCGAAATAGAAGGCCTTAAAGCAGCTTTGATGGAAGTTGAACTTAATAAAAAACAGCTTGAAGAAAAAGTTCATAGTGAAAAGAAAAGGCAAATGAAATTAAAAATCTTTTTAATTATTTTATCATTTTTCTTTTCAGGAACACTTATAGCAGCTTCTGTTTTACTTCTATTAAATCATTATCCTTTGCTGTTTTTTATTTCTTCTTTTTCTGCAGCTTTGTTTTTTTTGATTCTTGCTTTCTTTTTTCTGTTTAAAATTTCTAAAGCAAATGAAAATGAAAAGTTATTAAAGGCGATTATTGATAAACTTCAGGAAGAAAGTCATACACTTGAAGAAAAAAGAAGTGCACTTTATTCATTTATAAAGGCCATTCATAAAGATGCTTTTGTTGAAAATGCTTCTTTTGAACTTGCAAATATCAGGAATGAATTGAATGATTACGAAGAATTAAAAGTAAAAAAGGCTAAATATGACCAGCTTGTGAATAATAATTCATCTTTTTCTGCATTAAATAAAAAAATAAAGTCTTTTACTTTGCGATATGAAAAGCAGTGCCCATCTTCTGATGAAGATAAAATTTTAGCCTTGGTAAGACATAAATGTCAGAAATATTTAGACTTAAAGAACAAAGTTTTACGTTTTGATTCAAATTCGAAAGAAATAGAAAATATAAAATCAGACCTGACAAATCACCTGGAAAAATACAAACTGGATAACACTTTAAACTTTTCACAAAGAATTAGAATTTTAAATGAATCTCTTTACGAATTGGATAAGCAACGGCACCTGTTTTCTACTTATGAAAAGGACCTTGAAGATTTTAAAAGTAAAAACAAGCTTGAAGAAGTATTAAAGGCAAAAAAAGTTTCTTTTTCCCTTGATGAATTAAATTCAAAACTCAGAAATGAAACTGAAGAAATGGCTCTGCTCTTGAATCAGAAGAATTCTTATATAGATAAACTTGTAAATTTGCAGTCAGAGCTTGATAGCCGGCCAGAATTAGAAGCTCAACTTCATAGAGCAAATGAAGAATTACAAGGGGCAAAAGAAAAAGTTCGTATTCTCAAAGCTGCTCAAGAATATCTAAAAGAAGCCTATGAAAATTTATCTAACCGTTACATGGGAAAAATGACAGAGGCGTTTAATAAGTATCTTTCGATAATTACTTCAGACAGGAATATAGTTATAGACAGAAATCTGGATGTAAGTATAAAGGGTGAGGGAAGTCGTTACGGTAGCCAATATCTAAGTGAAGGCTACAAGGATCTTGTAAATTTCTGCACAAGACTTGCTCTAGTTTCTGCTATGTTTCAGGATGAAAAAACAGTTTTGATACTTGATGATCCATTCGTAAATCTTGATGAAGAAAAGTTTAAAAATGCAAAAAAAATACTTGAAGAAAGTGGCCTTTGCAGTCAGATATTGTATTTTACCTGCCATGATTCAAGAACTGTTTGACATTGAAAGCTTTTGGCCGTAAAATTGTAATAATAATATAACCCTGCGTGGCTTAAAGTTACGCAAAATGTTCTGTTTTACAGAACTGTTAAAGGAGGCCAAAAAGAATGGCAAAAGTAGAACTGAAAGGTATCTGCAAAGATTATGACGGTAATGTTCGTGCTGTAACAAATGCAAACATTACAATTGAAGACAAGGAATTCTGCGTATTCGTAGGTCCATCTGGATGTGGTAAATCTACTACACTTCGTATGATTGCCGGTTTGGAAGAAATTTCAGAAGGTAAACTTTATATCGACGGTATTGAAATGAACGATGTTCCTCCAAAGGACCGTGATATTGCGATGGTATTCCAGAACTATGCCCTTTATCCACATATGACTGTTTATGATAACATGGCATTTGGTCTTAAACTCCGCAAAGTAGACAAGGGAGAAATCGACCGCAAAGTAAAAGAAGCTGCTAAACAGCTTGGTCTTACACAGTACCTTCAGAGAAAACCAAAGGCTCTTTCTGGTGGACAGCGTCAGCGTGTAGCCGTAGGTCGTGCAATCGTTCGTGAACCAAAAGTATTCCTTTTTGACGAACCACTTTCAAACCTTGATGCAAAACTCCGTGTAACAATGCGTGCTGAAATCGCAAACCTTCACAATACACAGCAGAAAACAATGATTTATGTAACTCATGACCAGACAGAAGCCATGACTCTTGGAACAAAAATCGTTGTTATGAAAGACGGTTTTGTACAGCAGATTGGTGCTCCATTGTATCTTTACAACAACCCAATCAACAAATTCGTTGCCGGATTTATTGGAACACCTCCAATGAACTTCCTTACAGTAAAAGTTCTTGAACGCGGTGGAAAAATCGTTTGTGACGAAGGTTCATTCGAAATCGCTCCAACAGAAGCTCAGGCTGCATGTCTTAAGGATTACATCGGAAAAGAAGTTTCTTTCGGTATCCGTCCAGAAGATGTTCAGTACTCAGACAAACCTGTTGGAAAAGACAATATGCAGATGAAGATTGTAAACAAGGAACCTCTTGGTGCTGAAACACATCTTTATCTTGTATCAAACAAGGGTCAGCAGCTTATCGCTAAAACAAACGCTAATGCCGAATTCCGTCTTGGCGACACAATCAACGTTGTTCCAAACATGGAAAAAGCAAAATTCTTCTCTATGGAAGAAGGCGAAAACGAAAAGAACATCTGCGACGTTATCGAAGTTAAATGGTAAGAGAAGTCGCCGGCAGGCGACTTCCTGATAAATCGAAAATCCCGTAAAAAAACGAGCCGCTAGGGTCGTTTTAGGGATTTCAAACCTGCGAGAAGTCGCCCGGCAGGCGACTTCCTGATAGATAGCAAGCCGTAAAAGAAAGAGAGACACTCATAAAAGGGTGTCTTTTTTTATTTACTTATTGACAAATAATTCTCAACTATTTATTATAACCCAGCATCAAAGAGGATGCAGACAATACATGGGCGTATTGTCTGCATCCTCTTTTTTTT
Source organism: Treponema sp. (assembly GCA_024693045.1). Taxonomy (GTDB): domain Bacteria; phylum Spirochaetota; class Spirochaetia; order Treponematales; family Treponemataceae; genus Treponema_D. Next base: position 67,360 of record JAILLQ010000004.1, on the reverse strand, counting down.
TGCATTTTTTATTGAGGGGTTACATTTATGGAAAAAACTTTGTATGAACCATCCTTCGAACATGATAACTGTGGAATCGGAGCAGTTGTTAATATCGACGGTCATGCTTCAAGGCAGATTGTAGACAATGCACTCAGTATTGTTGAAAAACTTGAACATCGTGCAGGTAAGGACGCAACTGGAGAAACCGGTGATGGTGTTGGTATTCTCGTTCAGATTTCTCATCAGTTTTTTAAGAAGGCAGCTGCAGAAATCGGCTTAAAGATTGGAGAAGAAAGAGATTATGGAATCGGAATGTTCTTTTTTCCTGCAGATGACATAATTCGCTCTCAGACCAAAAAACTTTTTGAAAATCTCTGCCAAAAAGAAGGCCTGAATTTTCTTGGATGGAGAAATGTTCCTGTAAATGCTGAAGTTCTTGGCAAGAAAGCTAAAGATTGTATGCCGGTAATTACTCAAGCCTTCATTGAAAGACCTTCTAATCTTACCAAAGGTTTAGAATTTGATAGGAAACTTTATATACTTCGTCGACAGTACGAACATTCTGCAAAAGAAACTTATGTAGCCTCTCTTTCAAGCCGCACTATTGTGTATAAGGGAATGTTTCTTGTTCAGCAGCTTAGGACCTTCTATCAGGATTTACAGTCAGAAGATTACCAGTCAGCTTTAGCAATCGTACACTCTAGATTTTCAACAAATACGAATCCATCTTGGGAAAGAGCTCATCCAAATCGTTTTATAGCTCATAATGGTGAAATCAATACTATTCGTGGTAATGCTGACAGAATGTTAGCACGAGAAGAAACTCTTAAGTCAGATTTGATTTCTGATGAAGATATGAAGAAGGTTCTTCCTGCAATAAATCCTGATGGTTCTGATTCAGCAAGACTTGATAATACCCTGGAATTCCTTGTAATGAACGGAATGCCTCTTCCTTTAGCTGTAATGATTTGTGTTCCTGAGCCATGGAAAAATGACAAGACAATGAATAGTGAAAAAAGGGATTTTTACCACTATTACGCAACAATGATGGAACCTTGGGACGGACCTGCAGCCCTGCTTTTTAGTGACGGTGATCTTCTTGGGGCAACCCTCGACCGAAATGGTCTTCGTCCTTCCCGCTATTATGTTACAAAAGACGGTATGCTTATTCTTTCTTCAGAGGTTGGATGTCTTGATATTCCTGAAGAAAATATCGAAAAAAAATCTCGTCTTCAGCCTGGTCGCATTCTTCTTGTAGACACAAAAAAAGGTAAAATTATTTCTGATGAAGAATGTAAAAGTCTTTATTCAAGTGAACATCCTTTTGGAGAATGGCTTGATACAAATCTTGTTCATCTTTCTGATCTTTCTATTCCTAACAAAAAGATTCCTGTTTACAGTCAGGAAGAAAGAGACCGCTTATACAGGGCTTTTGGTTGGAATTATGAAGACGTAAATGAAATGGTTTTACCTATGGCAAAGGCTGGGGTTGAACCTACAGGCGCTATGGGAATTGATACACCTTTGGCTTGCCTAAGTGATAAGCATCCTTCTCTATATTCATATTTTAAGCAGCTTTTTGCACAGGTTACTAATCCTCCTTTTGATTCTCTCCGTGAAAAAATTGTTACAGATACAACTGTTTATGTTGGTTCTGATGGAAATCTTCTTAAGGCAGAAGGAAAAAACTGTACAGTTCTTGAAATCAACAATCCAATTTTAACTGGTGTTGACATGATAAAAATCAAGAATATGAAAAAGCCTGGTTTTAAAGTTGTTACAGTATCTCTTCTTTATTTCAAAGGTGCTTCTCTTCAGACTGCATTGGATGAACTTTTAATTTCAGTTGATCGTGAATATAAAAACGGTGCAAATGTTATGGTTCTTTCTGACAGGGGTGTTGATGAAAATCACGTTGCAATTCCTTCTCTTCTCGCAGTGTCTGCCGTTGAACAGCATCTTGTTAGAACTAAGAAAAGAACTGCAATTTCAATAATTCTTGAATCTGCAGAAATAAGGGATGTTCATCAGTCGGCAATGTGTCTGGGGTATGGTGCAAGGGCTATAAATCCTTACCTGGCTCATGAATGTATTGCTGAACTTATTGATCAAAAACTTTTGGACAAAGATTACCATACGGCAATTGATGATTACAACAAGGCAATAATTAATGGAATTGTAAAAATTGCAGCAAAAATGGGTATTTCTACAGTTCAGTCTTACCAGTCTGCACAGATTTTTGAAGCTGTTGGTATTGCCCAGGATGTAGTTGAAAAGTATTTTACAAATACAGTAAGCAGAGTAGGTGGAATTGGAATAAAGGAAATCGAAGAAGATGTAATTTTCCATCACAATAAGGCTTTTGATCCTCTTGGACTTTCTGTTGATACTCATCTTGATTCTGTTGGTCTGCACAAACTACGCCGCGGTCCAAATGCAGAAGATCACCTTTACAATCCTGAAACAATTATTGCCCTGCAGGAAGCAACAAGAAATAGTGATTACAAGCGTTTTAAAGAGTATACAGCCCTTGTCGATGATAATGCACATCCTCATACTTTGCGTGCTATGTTGGATTTTAACTTTGATGAATCCAAGTCAATTAATATAGATGAAGTTGAACCGGTTTCTGAAATTGTAAAACGATTCAAAACTGGAGCTATGTCCTATGGTTCAATTTCAGAAGAAGCTCATCGTTGTATGGCAATTGCAATGAATCACCTGCATGGAAAATCAAATTCGGGTGAGGGGGGAGAAAAACCTGAAAGACTGGGGACTGAAGCTAACTCTGCAATAAAACAGGTTGCTTCTGGTCGTTTTGGTGTGACAGAGGAATATCTTTTGAGCGCAAAAGAAATTCAAATTAAGATGGCTCAAGGTGCCAAGCCAGGAGAAGGAGGTCATCTTCCTGGAAAGAAGGTTTATCCTTGGATTGCAACAACTCGATATGCAACTCCTGGAGTATCTTTGATTTCGCCTCCACCTCACCACGATATTTATTCTATCGAAGATTTGGCTCAGTTGATTTATGATCTTAAGAATGCAAACCGATCCGCGCGTATTTCTGTAAAACTCGTTTCAGAAGCTGGAGTTGGGACCATCGCTGCCGGAGTTGCAAAAGCAGGTGCTCAGGTAATCCTTATTTCCGGTCATGATGGTGGAACTGGTGCAGCTCCATTAAGTTCAATTCATCATGCAGGTTTACCATGGGAACTTGGCCTTGCAGAAACTCATCAGACTCTTATTCAGAACGGACTTCGTTCAAGAGTTGTGATAGAAACCGACGGAAAACTTATGAGCGGTCGTGATGTAGCAATTGCAGCCCTGCTTGGTGCCGAAGAGTTTGGCTTTGCCACTGCACCTCTTATTACTATGGGTTGTGCTATGATGAGGGTATGTAATCTTGATACTTGTCCTTTTGGGGTTGCAACTCAGAATAGTGAACTAAGAAAACGATTCCCTGGTAAACCTGAATATGTTGAAAATTTCATGAAATTTATAGCAGAAGAATTGCGTGAAATTATGGCAAAAGCAGGTCTTCATACTCTGGATCAAATGTGCGGTCGTACAGATCTTCTAAAACTCAAGGAAAAACAGGGATTTAAGAGAGCTGCACTGGTAGATTTAAGTAGAATCATAGGATACAAAACTCCTCTTGGTGAAAAAACTCATTTTGATCCTGTTGATGTCTATGACTTTGGACTTGAAAAAACTGTAGATGTCAAAAGTCTTCTTAAAGAATTTGAAAAAGTTCAGAAAAGCGGAAAAGGAACTTTCAATGTAAAGATTACTTCTACAGACCGAAGCCTTGGTACAATTTTAGGTTCTGAAATACAGAAGGCTTTTGGTAATTCACTTGAAGAAGATTCTTTCACAGTTAATGCAATAGGTGGAGGCGGTCAGTCATTTGGTGCTTTTATTCCAAAAGGGCTAACAATTCGACTTACAGGTGATTCAAACGATTATTTTGGTAAGGGACTTTCTGGCGGAAAACTTGTTGTTAAAGTTCCTGAAAATGCAGGTTTTAAGGCTGAAGAAAACATAATAATTGGAAATGTAGCTCTATTTGGTGCAACTAGCGGGCAGGCCTATATTAATGGTATAGCAGGAGAACGTTTCTGTGTAAGAAATTCTGGAGCAACAGCAGTTGCAGAAGGTTGCGGCGACCATGGTCTTGAGTATATGACAGGTGGTACTGCTTTAATTCTAGGACCAACAGGAAGAAACTTTGCAGCCGGAATGTCAGGTGGAACAGCTTATGTGCTCGATATGAAACATGATCTTTATAAAAGACTTAATAAGGATCTTGTAACAATGAGTGAAGTAAGCGATGAACATGATATCGAACTGATAAAGAATCTTGTTGAAAAACATGTAAAGGAAACTTCTTCTGCTCTTGGCAAGAAAATTCTCAAGGATTTTGACAATTACCTTCCATATTTTAAGAAGATTCTTCCAAATGATTACCACAAAATGCTGGTTGAAATCAGCAGGGCTGAAGAAAGAGGCTTGAAACACGATGAAGCCGTTATGGAAGCCTTTCATAAAGTAACTGCTTAAGATAAAGGGGGAAATGGAGTTATTATGGGAAAAGCAAGTGGATTTTTAGAGTATAATAGAAAAGATAATAGCAGTATTGCACCTCTTTTACGAACTGCAAATTTTAAGGAATTTCACAATCTGCTTCCAGAGGAAGAAAGAAAAACTCAGGCTGCACGATGTATGAACTGTGGAGTTCCTATGTGTCAGTCTGCTCTAAAACTGGGCGGAATGGTAACGGGTTGCCCTTTACATAATCTGATTCCTGAATGGAATGATGCCTTGTACAAGGGGCAGTATGATATGGCTGCCTGGAGACTTTTAAAGACTTCAAGTTTTCCTGAATTTACAGGAAGAGTTTGTCCGGCCCTTTGTGAAAAAGCATGTAATTGTGGTAATGGCGGAGATATTAAAGAAGCTGTGACAATTCATGATAACGAACTCTTTATTATAGAACACGCTTTTGCAAGTGGTTACATGAAGCCTAGACTTCCAAAAGTTCGTTCAGACAAAAAAATAGCCGTAATCGGTTCAGGACCTGCAGGTCTTGCTCTTGCAGATTTATTGAATCGACGTGGACATAATGTAACTGTATACGAAAGGGAAGATAGAGCTGGCGGACTTTTGATGTATGGCATTCCAAACATGAAATTGGAAAAAAATATAATTGAGCGTCGCATTAAGCTGATGGAAGAAGAAGGGGTAAAATTTATTTACGGTGCCGATGTTGGAAAAACTGTTGAAGCGAATGATATTCTTTCTTCGTATGATGCTATTGCCCTTTGCTGTGGAGCAAAAAAAGCTCGTCCGCTTTCAGCCGCTGGTTCAGATGCAGAGGGCGTCTTTTTCGCTGTTGATTTCTTAAAGTCAGTAACAAAATCTCTTTTGAATTCTGACTTGAAAGACGGAAAATTCTTTGATCCAAAAGACAAGGATGTAATTGTCGTTGGCGGTGGAGATACTGGAAACGATTGTACTGGAACTAGTATCCGTCTGGGTTGTAAATCTGTTACACAGCTTGAAATGATGCCTTGCCCTCCAAAAGAAAGACTAGCTAATAATCCATGGCCACAGTGGCCTAAGGTTCTTAAAACTGATTACGGGGCTGAAGAATCTATAGAAAAGTTTGGCCATGACCCTAGGGTTTATCAGACTACAATAAAAGAAATCCATAAAAAGAATGGAAAGGTTTGTGGTGTAAAAACTGTTCAGGTTGAATTTCAGAACATAGACGGAAAAAGGCAGCTTGTTGAAATTCCAGGAAGCGAAAAAGAATTACCAGCCGACCTTATTTTAATTGCTGCTGGCTTTCTGGGTTGTGAAGATTACACTGCAAAAGCTTTTGGAACTTCTCTGTCGCAGAGAAATACAGTTGAATCATTTGGTACTGTAAATCCTGATTTGGCTAGTCCCATGGGCTATAAGACTTCTGTAGATAAAGTGTTTACAGCCGGCGATATGCACAGAGGTCAATCTCTTGTTGTATGGGCAATTGCAGAAGGTCGGGAATGTGCCAGACAAATAGATGAGTACCTTATGGGGTATTCAAATCTATAATCGAGCGCAAATGTAAAAAGCTTATAATATAGAAGAAAGGCGTAGAAATTGAATTCTACGCCTTTTTTTTTGCAAAAATATGATTATGCAATTATAATGTGGTAAATGAAATACAGGCGCAATATTAATAAGAAAATCATTTTAGTTCTCATTATAGTTCTGTTGGTGAATTTACTTGGATTAGGTAGTTATCGCCTTTATGTATCAAAAGTTCAAAAAAATAATGAAAAAAAGATGGATAGAGAAATTCACAATATGAAATTTACTCAGAACAGTATTTCTTATGACCTTAAAATCATAAACAATCTTTTGGAATTACATAATTTGACAGTAAAGCAGTTGAGTGAACTATATATGCTTAAATCAACATTGTTTTATACAAATTATGATATGACTTCTTTTTTTGACAATGTCGGTTATGCCTTGTTTTATGCCGAAAAGGCCGGTAATAAAGACGATTTGGTTTATCTTTATGCAAATATGGCAAAATACTTTCAGGAATTGGGTGATGATTCCGAGGCGAGTCTAATGATAAGAAAAGCCTATGAAATAAGACCCTTTTATGAGTGTGAGAATGAATTTACCCGTTTGCAGTCCCTTCAGGTTTTATCCCGGCTAAGTGTAGAGGAAGGAAAGTTTGTAGAAGCAGAACAAGCTGCCAATCAGATTATTGCTGATTCTGAATCAGAGTTTATCAATACCTTCAATCCTCAATTCGGAGTAAGTTATCGTCGTTCTGCAGAAGTTATAAAAACCATGATAAGTCTGTACAAGAACGATTATCTTAAGGCCTATGAAGATTCAAAAAGGCTTTATAAAGTATATTATTCTTCAGAAGAAATTGTATCTCAGTTTAATGCATTTGATTTTTATCTTCCTGTTCTCCAGGTTATGACAGAAAGTTCAATAGCCCTTGGAAAATACGAGGAAGGTTTGAGCTATTTAAAAATGTATTCTGATTATTGTGACCAGTACTTTTTTACAAATTTAAAACTTCGTTATACCAAAAAAGTAATGATGTCTGTACCGGAAACAATGAAAGATGCCAGAAATCAGATTTTCTTTGAACTTTCTGAAGTAGCTGAAAAGTTTGAAGCTGATTTACTAAGACAGTTTACTCAGTTGACTCGTGAAAAATTTCTTGAAATTATGGAAACACTTACTCTTAAAACTGATATAAAAGAAGTGAGAGTAAGAAAGGTTAAACAGATTTACGGCAACTTTATTGTTCTGCTTGTTGCTTTCATAATAATTATCTCTCTCTATAGCCAGCTTCAGTTGGATCCCCTTACTCGTTTGAATAACCGGGGGTCTTTAAATACAAAAATAAAAAAATATTCTCTACTAAATAAAAAATATGCGGCTATAATGCTCGATATTGATAATTTTAAACACATCAATGACACTTATGGTCACGCTTACGGTGATTACGTTCTTCAGTTTGTTGCAAAAACTTTATCGAAAAAGGAAGAAAGGGGAGTTACCGCTTATAGATATGGTGGAGAAGAGTTTGTCATTATTATTGAAAATAACGACCTTGAAAAAGCTATCCGACTTTCAGAAGATCTTAGATCTTCAATTTCTCGTACTAGACTTGAAAAGGATGTTCGCATAACAGCTAGTTTTGGAATAGGAATGGTTCCTGAAAATCCTATTGAACAAGCCGATAAAAATATGTACAAGGCAAAGGCAAGTGGTAAAAACTTTACAGCCTATGAAAAAGATGGAAAAGAATTCCTTGCGGAAAGACGATTGGATATTAGAAATCCAATACCAAAACCAAAAAATTAGTTTATAAAAGTCTCTCTTTTCAAAAGAATCTTTCAACTCTATATGTTTTTCATTATAATTCTATATTGTGGAACATATTTTTAACAACGACAAAATTGTAATTCGCGGAGCCAGAGAACACAACTTAAAGAATATTGATCTTGAATTGCCTAGAAATAAATTGATTGTCATTTCGGGGCTTTCTGGATCCGGAAAAAGTTCTCTAGCCTTTGATACTCTTTTTGCTGAAGGCCAGCGCCGTTATATGGAAAGTCTTTCCTCATATGCCCGCCAGTTTTTGGGTACGATGGATAAACCTGATGTAGATTTGATAGAAGGTCTTTCTCCTGCTATTTCAATTGAACAGAAATCTACTAATAAAAATCCTCGTTCAACAGTCGGAACAATTACCGAAATATATGACTATTATCGTTTGCTTTACGCTAGAACGGGTCACGCTCACTGTCCAAATTGCGGTAGAGAAATTCGCGAGCAGAGTGTTGACCAGATAGTCGATTCTATTATGTCTTGGGAGCCAGATACAAAAATTCAAATTTTAGCTCCGGTTATACGCGGAAAAAAAGGTGAGCATACAAAAATTATTGAAGATGCAAAAAAATCTGGTTTTGTTAGGGCTCGTATCGATGGTGTAATGGCTTTGTTAGATGACCCGATTAAACTTGATAAACAGAAAAAGCATTCTATCGAAATTGTTGTAGACCGAATAGTTTTAAACTCTGATGTCAGAAAGCGCCTGTCGGACAGTGTTGAAACTGCTTTGAACAGTGCTAATGGAATTATTGTTGTAACAAAGCGTATTGGCGATAAAGATGAAGAAGTATTCTTTAGCCAGAAAAATGCCTGTCCAGACTGTGGAATTTCTATTCCTGAATTGCAGCCACGACTTTTTTCCTTCAATAACCCTTTTGGAGCCTGTTCTGAATGTACCGGTTTAGGTCAGAAAATGGAGTGGGATAATTCAAAAATTCTTCCAGATGATTCGCTTTCTTTTAATCAGGGGGCTCTGCCTTTTTATAATCCTGAAAGCGAATGGAACCGCTCTATGTTTGCGGCAGTTGCTGAAGCTGGTGGATTTTCATTGGATACACCAATTAAGGACTTGAGTAAAAATCAGTTTGATTTTTTGTGGAAAGGTGACACTGAAAAGAATATTCACTGGATTTACAAAAAACAAAGCGGTGAAGGTTTCTCTGAATATAATCGCCCCTGGCCTGGAGTTATAGGCGACATGAAGAGACGCCATGCAGAAGCCTGGGGAGAAGCTCAGAGAGTTCGCATTGAAGAAAAATACATGTCTATTTCTGAATGTTCTTCCTGTCATGGAAAACGTCTTAGACCCGAAGCTCTTGGAGTTACAGTAGGTGGAAAAAATATTTTTGAACTTACAAATTTGAGCGTTCAGGAATCTATTGATTTCTTTGAAAATCTTGAACTTTCAGAAACAGAGAAGTCAATTGCTTCCCAGGTTTTAAAAGAAATAAAAAATCGCTTAAAATTTCTTAAAGATGTAGGGCTTGATTATCTTACTCTGGAACGCTCTGCAGAAACTTTAAGCGGTGGTGAAGCTCAGAGAATCAGGCTTGCGACACAGATAGGTTCTGCATTAACTGGAGTTATGTATATTCTTGACGAGCCTTCAATCGGTTTACATCAGAGGGATAACCAGAAACTTATTGATACTCTAACTTATCTTAGAGACCAGCAGAACACAGTAATTGTTGTTGAACACGATGAGCAGACCTTGCGAACTGCAGATTTTCTTGTTGATATTGGCCCTGGAGCTGGAATTCATGGGGGTAAGGTTGTTGCTGCCGGTAGTCCGGAAGAAGTTATGAAAGTCAAAGAAAGTAAGACTGGTCAATATCTGGCAGGAACTCTTTTCATGAAAATCCCTGAAAAAAGACGTAAGGGAAATGGAAACTTTATTTCATTAAAGGGTGTTACTGAACACAATTTAAAGAATGTTTCTATAGATATTCCTTTGGGAACTTTTACCTGTATTACAGGTGTATCTGGTAGTGGAAAATCAACTCTTATGAGTGATGTTCTTTATCCTTTGCTTTCTAACAAAATCATGAGAACTTCTTATCCTGTTGGAGCATATGAGTCAATAGAAGGATTTGAAGCAATTGATAAGGTTATCAATATCGACCAGAGCCCTATTGGAAGAACTCCTAGAAGTAATCCTGCTACCTATGTTGGTGTTTTTGATGCAATCAGAGATCTTTTTGCAAGTCTTCCTGAAGCAAAGGCAAACGGATACACCAAGGGACGATTCAGTTTTAATGTAAAGGGTGGTCGATGTGAAAATTGTCAGGGAAGCGGTACTATTACAATCGAAATGAACTTTTTACCTGATGTTTTTATCACATGTGATGTCTGTGGTGGAAAAAGATTTAACCGTGAAACCCTTGAAGTGTTATATAAAGGTAAGAGCATAAATGATGTTTTGAATATGACTATTGAAGAAGCTGCTGATTTTTTTGTTTCGATTCCACATATATCGCGTAAACTGGAAACATTAAAATCTGTTGGGCTTGGTTATATTCAATTAGGTCAGAGTGCGCTTACTCTTTCTGGTGGTGAAGCTCAACGTGTAAAACTTGCAACCGAACTTGCCAGAGTTTCGACAGGAAAAACTCTTTACATAATGGATGAGCCTACAACAGGTCTTCATTTTGCAGATGTAAAAATGCTCATGGAAGTAATACAGCGTTTGGTTGAGCAGGGAAATACTGTTGTCATGATTGAACACAACCTTGATGTAATTTGTCAGGCAGATTACATTTTGGATTTGGGTCCTGAAGGTGGTTTTAGAGGCGGAAATATAATTGCAAGGGGAAGTCCTGAAGAAGTTGCGGATGAAGAAGCTTCGTATACGGGGCAATTTATCAAAGAAATGCTCAAAGGTAACCGATAAATAAATATTTGTTTTTAGATGAAAAAGTTTAGCCTTATTGTAAAAAGTTTGATTTTCTCTTTATTGCTGCTTTCTGCTTCTTTATTTGCAGAAGAAATAAGTAATTCTGCAGCTGAAAATGAAGAAAAGCAGACTTTAAATGAGTCGGTCGAAAAAACTGAAGATAAAGAAGATAAATCAAGTAAAGGAAAGGCTGAAAATGATTCTTCAAATGAAAATAAAACTGACAAAGACAAAGAGAAAGAATCAAAAGAAGAAAAGCCAGAAGATACAAAGACAACAATAAATATTGAAAATGCAAGAAATACCCGTTACGAAAAAGATAAGGAAACTGGTAACGATGTAATTGTCCTAACTGGGGATGTAAAAATTTCTGTAACTAAAGGTTCTACAAAAAATGTAATTAATGCAGATTCTGTTAGATATGACAGAACCAGCGAAATGATTTACGCAGAAGGTAACGTTTCTCTTGAACAGACAACAGAAACGGCGGGTTCCCAGACAGTTTCAGCTTCTTCCCTTATGTTCAATACTTCTACACTGGAAGGTATTTTCGACGATAGCCGGGTTGTTCAGACTCAATCTGATGCCTTAAATCTTCCGGGTGGTTCAACTTTGATTGTTGCAAGCGATATCTTTGGCCGCAGCGAATCAAATACGATTACATTTAAAGATGGTGAACTCACCTTTTGTGATGACGAAGACCCTCACTGGCGAATTAAGGCTAATCGCATCTGGCTTCTACCAGGTGGAGAATTTGCCTTTTTGAATGCAAGAGTCTTTGTTGGTCCTTGTCCAGTCTTATATCTTCCATACTTCTACTATCCGAAAGATGAGTTGATTTTTAATCCTGTGTTTGGATTTGAAAAAAAACGCGGCTATTTTATGCAAACAACTGCCTATCTGTATGGTCGAAAACCCTTAAGTAATACAAGTTCCTCATCCTCTTCATCTTCTTCAGACAGTGACGCTTCTGAAAAGTTAAAAGCTCTCTTTAACTTTGTAAAACCTTCAGTTTTAAAAGAGCAGAAGGTTGAAGGTATTATGCTTCACAATCTTGATAAGGATTACAAAGGAGATACTTCCAAGTATTTTAAAGTAATGGGAGACTATTACACAAATCTTGGTGTAATGGCAGGAGTTCAGGGGGTCTTTAAGCCGCCAAAATATTTTTCTGAAATTGATGTTACAGCAAAATTAGGTTTTTCCAACACAGTCTTTAAAGAAAGTGAGTCCGGAGAATACCTTCCATATTCACCTCTGGGAAACAAGATTTATGATAAGTCAAATCTCCTTGGAATGACTTTACCTTTCCGTTACAGCGGTGAATTTAAAACTACTCTTACAAGTCCATTTTCGCTTTCTTTGTCTTTGCCTCTGTATTCAGATCCTTATTTTACAGACCATTTTGGTACCCGCGAAGAAACTATGGACTGGGTTAGTTTTCTTATAAATCAAAGCCAAAGTGATACAGACGAAGAATCGACTACAACTAATGAAGTTTCTTCATTTAACTGGACTCTTTCCAGCTCCTATACTGTTCCTCTACCGGCATTTATAAAGCCTTATGTTTCAACTCTTTCTTTTTCTTTGAACTCATCTCTTGTTTTTTCTACATTGACAGTTGATACAGATAATCTTACAAACGACAGCTTGACACCTCAATACGATACTTCTACGGGTTTACCTCTTTACGATACTACTACTTATGAACCCATTTACAATGAAACCGAATTAACGGCTTGGCAGACCTATACCCCTGAACGAAAATTCTATTATCCTTCGCAAATAACACCTGCAACAATTAATGCAACTTTAAGTGGAACTCTTATAGATTTGTCTTCTTCTAAAAAAACAGCAAATAAGAATAAGCAGATTTCTTTTGCTACACCACTTGTAAGTCCCGAAGAATTTATGACAAAAGCAGAAATAAAGAGAAGGGAAGAAGACAGGGCAAAAAAAGAAGCCGAAGAAAAATCAGAAAATGATTCTGAAAAAAAATCTGAAGTTGAAGACAAAAAGGAAGAATCAAAAGACGAAGAAAAATTCAGTTCCTCTCTGTTACCTCTTTTGACAGGAGTTTCTTCTTCTACAACCGAAATTCCGGGGCCTTCTTTTTCTATGAAGTATTCTGTAAAGCCTTATCTTACAACTCAGGTTGCCTATTCTTCATCTAATTTAAAGACAGCAGATGATTTTGACTGGAATGAACTTAAGTCTACGATGTACACATTTAAGCTGCCTATTACAGTGGATAATAATTTTACCTATGGCGGCAATTTTTTTACAGTTTCAAATTCTTATACTTATAGTCCTGTATGGCAAAAACACCCTTATATTCATATAAATGATGAAGCTGTAATGGATTCAAATGGAAATGTTTTAAAGGCTGCAGAAACGGCCTGGTATACAGAATCAGCTGCTGCGTCATTAAAGAAAACTGACTATGCGGCAGAAAAACAGGATTTGACAAATACAAATACAGTTTCTCTTAAGCCTTTTACTTTTATTCCTGTTATTAAAGAAACTGGAATTACCTGGCGTTCTACTGTAAAAATGATTCGTACAGAATTCCTTGCAGATGAATACGATTCTGATAAAGATGATCCTGAATGGGATTACCACTGGGTTGACTGGTCTGACGAAGAGTCTATTACAACTAATGCACTGGATTTTACATTTGCAACCAACCAGATGGATTCAACTTTTAGTCAGAGTTTTACATTAACTACAACTCTAAAACCATTGGATGAAAGTTATTATGGAACTCTCAAACTTAAATTTCCTCTAACGACTTATCAGATTGAATCAGGGGTGAAAAAAGTTACTTCAACAGTAACTAATGATGATGGAACAACTAGTGAAGAAGATGAATGGGAAAAACAGCCTTTAAAACAAAGTCTTACAGTTTCTGGAAAAGTTCTTGGTAATACAATGTCTGCTTCTGCCAGTTATAATTTCAATCTGGAAGACGAATACAACGATTCTTTAAAATTTTCTTTCAGCTGGTTCGGTCTTACAGCCTCATATCAAATGTCTTATACTAAGGGGTATGACTTTTATAGTGATACAGAAGTTGCCAATGGCGTAAAAGATGATGACGGAAATACTGTGACAAGTTCCGGCTGGCACCAGAGATCTGAATCAGAATTCTTACCTTACAACTTTTCTCTTTCCTATGCTCCTGGAACAAAAACTTTTTATCGCTGGAAGAACCGTATTTCTTTAGGTGCTGGTGTAAATACAAGTATTGTTGCAAATCTCTTAAAGCCAACAGAAAGTTATTTTACTTTTGCACCAAGTCTGTCTCTTAAAATTCACGAATTCTTTACAATGAGCTTTTCGGCAAGTGTAAAAAATTCAGTTATCTATAGATACTTCGGAAACGAAATCGGCTTAAGCGGAGAAACTAATATATTTAAAGATTTAGCTAATTCCTTCCGTTTTGATGATGACAGCCTTAGGGAAGCTTCCGGTTTTAAACTTAAAAGTTTGAATTTGACTTTGACTCATGAACTTCACGACTGGGACTTCAATGCTTCCTTTAAAGTTGAACCACGTCTTGTGACAGAAGATGGTGTAAAAAGTTACGACTTTAACCCCTATATAACTATTTCTATTGTATGGAGGCCTGTAAGTGCCATGAAGACAGAAATTGTAGATAAGTATGGAGAATGGCAGCTTAAGTAATCTTGTTGCGAAATACAGCAAATTTGATTACAATTATATAAAGTGGAATCTGAATATACTATTGTAGTTCCTGATATGGATATGCTTTCCTCTATTTGTGGAACTAATGACACCAATTTAAAACTCATCGAAGAACACTTAGGCTTACCGGTTTTTACAAGGGGGAATGAACTTTCTGTGGATACGGATGATTTTGCCCTGCGTGAAAAATTCCGCTACATCATTGACCGCATTACTGACGAAGTTCAAGACGGTACAAAAAATACCCGCGACATTATCACTTCTGTGTTGAATATAAAGGCCAAGGCTGATATGGAAAATATTTCTATATTGGTTCCCGGTGCAATTAGAAAGGTGTATCCTCATACTCAGAATCAGGCTGAATATATACAGGCTATGAGGGATTGCAGCATGGTTTTTGCTCATGGGGCCGCAGGAAGCGGTAAAACTTTTATAGCTGTTGCAGAAGCCCTTCGCCTGGTTTTAATGCACAAGGTGAGCCGCTTGATTCTAACTCGTCCTGTTGTTGAAGCTGGAGAAAGTCTTGGTTTTTTGCCGGGAGACCTTGAAGATAAAATTAATCCCTATCTTCGACCTCTTTACGATTCAATGGAAATGATTTTGCCAAAAGAAACTGTAAAACGACTGGTTGAATCTGAAGTAGTAGAAATAGCTCCTCTTGCTTACATGAGGGGAAGGACTCTGAATAATGCAGTAGTTATTCTCGACGAAGCTCAGAATACAACAAAGGAACAGATGAAAATGTTTCTGACTCGTATGGGAGAAAATTCGAAAGTTTTTATTACAGGGGACCCAAGTCAAATTGATTTACCTAAAAAAGTTCCTTCTGGTTTAATTCATGCAAGGGAACTTTTAAAAGATATAGACGAAATTGGAATGATTGAGCTTACAGCAGAAGATGTTGTAAGAAATCCATTAGTCAAAAAAATTGTGAAGGCTTATGAAAATGAACAAAATGAATTCTAGTGAAAGTAAAAATGTGTTTGCATCTTTTTTCTCTGATTTAGCTGCCGGAATTATAGCTCATTATCCGGTAATTATTCTCTGTCTGCTTGGATATCTAGCTGTTACTGGTATAAATGTTTTTGACATGTCATCTTCTCAGACAATCAATTCTTTCAGACTTGCAGATTTTGAAGTGGGACAAATTTCTGACAGAACAATTGAAGCTCCAAGAACAATTCCAGCTGATGAAATGAATCCTGTTTTTATTGAAGAGGGTGAAAAAATTATCAGAAAGGGCTTTCCTATAACTGAAGAAAATTATGCAAAACTTCAAAAAATGGCTGAATCTCCTTTTTATTTGGATTATCGTTCTTTTGCGAACACAGAACTTTATATCTTCCTGCTCGCTACAATGTGGTTTATCTTCTTTGCTTTCGCTCCTTTTGGCCGAAAAATTCATTTGCGCGAAATGATTTTTATGGTTATCTCTTTCCTTTTGGTTTATGCAGGGACGATTTACGGCTCAAAAACTACATACTTTGAAGAAGCTTTTCCTATGCTGGTAATTATTTCAGCTTCTCTTATGGTGCTCACTGATGCAATTTTGTATGGACAGCTTGCTGCAATTTTCTTTTCAATAATTTTGTCATTTGGAGTTTACTCTGCTTCTGATTACAGCATAGTTCCTTTCCTTTTTACTCTGGCATCTTGTCTTGCAAGTTCTATTATTGTCCGCAAAATTGAAAAGCGCATGGATTTGATTCTTGTTGCCCTTATGCTGGCTCTTTTCAATGTTGTAATCACTTTAATTCTTGCCGTAATTTTTAATGAAAATTTTGTAAAATTGCCACTCATTCTTATTGGAGTTGCTTTAAACGGATTTCTTTCAGGAATTCTTACACTGGCTCTTCTTACTCCTGTTGAGTTGATTTTAAATACAGCTTCTGTTTTCAGACTTGTAGATTTGAGTGACACTAATACACCTATACTAAAGAAACTTTACCAGACTGCAAATGGAACATATAACCATTCAATGAATGTTGGAATCCTTGCAGAAAATGCCTGCCGTGAAATTGGGGCTAATGGTCTGCTTGCAAAAGTTGGTGCCTGGTACCATGACGTAGGTAAGATTGATCAGAGTGAATATTTTACAGAAAACCAGATAGACGGTGTAAATCCTCATGATAAGATTGCTCCAACACTTTCTGCTTCAATTTTGAGAAGTCATGTAAGAAAGAGTGTTGAAATGGCTCACCAGATGCATCTTCCTCAGCTTGTAATTGATATAATAAATGAGCATCATGGAAACAGTATCATGGCTTGGTTTTACGCAAAGGCAAAAGAAACTGACCCTAATGTAAATCCTGTGGATTTTATGTATCCTGGAAATCCTCCATCTTCAAAAGAAGCCGGAGTAGTCATGCTGGCGGATACTGTAGAAGCTGCCTGCCGTTCTCTTGAAAACCCAACTGAAGAAAGACTTGAAAAATTTATTGATAAATTGATTACAGATAAAATGGAACACGGACAGCTGGATAATTGTGCCTTAACATTCAGCGATTTAAATAGAATTAAGGCTTCCTTTGTAAAATTCCTGGTTGGTTTCTATCATAACAGAGTTAAATATCCTAATCAGAAAGATCCTGATTCAGAGTCTAAGACCGAAGAATCAGTAGAAAAAGTAGAAAAGTCTGAAAAAGTAGAGAAATCAGAAAAAACTGAAAAGCTTGAAAAATCAGAAAAGCCTGAAAAATCAGAAAAGCCTGAAAAGACTTCTAAAACTGAAGGTGAAAAAAGTGTTTTAGGTGATAAGACCTTAGAGGAGGCAAAATTACATGGCTAACAGAATATTCGTTTCCTGCATGGAAGGAACAGATGAACCTTCTTTTTTAGACAGAATAGAACCCTTCCTGCAAAAGGTCATGAAAAATGCCTCATTTGATGGTGAAGAAGTATCTGTTTCTTTTTGCGATGACCCTTTTATACAGGAATTGAACAAAAATTATCGTGGAATTGATTCTGCTACAGATGTGCTTTCTTTTGAATCTGACGAAAGTTATGAAGATGAAGAAGGAAAGTGGCTTTGTGTCGGTGATATAATTATAAGTCTTGATACTCTACCAAAAAATGCCGAATATTTTGAAGTAGACTTAAATTCTGAACTGAAACGTCTCTTAGTTCACGGACTTCTCCATTTAAATGGAATGGATCATGGTGAAGAACACATTGAAAGTGGAAAGGCTCCAGAATGTGAAATGCTTGTTTTACAGGAAAAACTTCTGGATGAGCTCAAAGACGAAGTAATAATAAAATAGAAATAATCGGGAAATAAAAATGGGATTTTTTACATTTAAGAAAAAGGAAAACCGTAAAAATGAGCTTATAGGGGAGGAAATGTCCCCCGAACAGCAGAAGATTTTGAATGAAGAAAAAAAGGAGATGATCAGCGGAATTGAAGATTTGAGCCAGACAGCTGTAAAAGAAGTTATGGTTCCTAGAATTGATGTAGATTTTATATCAGTTGATATTCCGGAAGACGAACTTTTTTCAAGAATCAAAGAAAGCGGGCATTCCAGATTTCCTGTATACAGCGAATCAATAGATAATGTAGTCGGTGTTTTGTATGTAAAAGACTTGCTTTATGAAGTAAAAAAAGGAAAACCTATAGAGCTTGAAAATATTATTCGTAAAGCATTTTTTGTCCCTGAAAGTAAAAGAATTGATACTCTTTTGCGAGAGTTTAAAAGACGCCATGTACATATTGCCATTGCAATTGATGAATACGGCGGAATTGCCGGAATTATTACTATGGAAGACATTATCGAAGAAATTGTTGGAGATATCCAGGATGAATTCGATAACGAAAGGGAAGATATTTTAAGTATCGGAAATAATATGTGGCTATGTGATGCCCGCGTAGATTTGGATGATTTAAATGAAGGTATCGATGCAAATTTCCCGGCAGAAGACTTTGATTCTCTTGGCGGATTTGTTTTTGATCTTTTTGGTAAAATCCCAGTTAAATTTGAAAAAGCTACATGGAATGATTTTGATTTTGTTGTACAAGATATGGAAGGTCACAGAATCAATATGATAAAAATTATTAAGAAATCCGATGAAAAATCCGGAGAAGTGAATGAAAAAGAATAAATGTATTCTGATTATTCTTCAGCTTTTGATTTTATCTGCTTTCTCTCTTCAGGCAGAAGAAAAAACTTCTGTCGAACTTTATCAGCTGGCGGAAGAAGCAAAAAATCAGGAAAAATGGTACGAAGCCAGTCAGTACTATATGGAATGTATACAAAAAAATTCTGTATACGGAGATGCCTGGTTTAATCTTGCTTATTGTACATATCAGTTGGGTGAATTTGATTTAGTTTTAAATTATCTTGAAAATGCAGAAAAGTATTCAAAAGATGATTCCACTATTTTGAATCTTAGGGGTATGACTTATATTTCCATGGGAAAATTTAATGATGCCCGAACAATTTTTCAAAAAATCCTGAAAACATACCCCAATAACATAGATGCCAGATTTGGCCTTGCAGAACTGGATTTGTTTGACGGGAAAATTTCTGGTGCAGAAAAATATTATTCAGAAGCCTTGAGGCGGCAGACAGAAAACAGAAAGGCTTTGCTTTCTCTTGCTTTGGTCTCTGCTCGACTTGGAAAAAATGATAAGGCAAATAAATATATTTCACAGGCCCTTAAGTTATACTCTGATGAATCGGAAGTTCATTATCTAGCTGCAATTATTTCTTCTTACCAGAATGATTTAGCTAATGCTGAAAAACATTGTCGTATTGCTGTCGAAGTTGACGGAAACAATGTGAGGGCCTACGAATTGCTTGCAAAAATTCGTTACGGTCAGGGTTTTTACGATGATGTAATAGACTATTGTGATTTTATCATCGGTCGTGACAGAAATAACAGTATTGCCTGGTACATAAAGGGCAGGGCTCTTCTTGCTCAGCATAAGGATGAAGAAGCTATAGAAATCTGGTCTTCGGCTCTTCTTATAAATCCTCTTGACGAAGTAATGAGGGCTGCTTTAGAAATCCTTGTAAATAAAAATGTTTCCATTGAAGATGAAAGAAGAAGCCAATGGGCTGAAAATCATATTCAAAATGCCCGTGAATATGCCCGCCGTTATGATTCGAACGGAACTACTTATGAATATCAGAGGGCATTAAAAATCAATCCTGCAAATAGTGAAGCACGAATGAATTTTGCTTCTATGCTGGAATTAAACGGTTTACATGAAAGTTACCTTGATCAGTTGATATTTATTAATCAAACTCGTGCCGAATCTTCTGTATCAGATCGAGCAAAAAAGAAAATGAATGATACAATCGAGGCCTATGAAAGCCTGTTGCAGGATTCCCTTGCAAAGAAATGGAATGTACAGCCTTTCTATCTGGATAAAAGTCGCTGGAAAATAGGTTTGTACTACATCAAATCCGGTGTAAACCAGTTGCACCTTGAAAGCAATCAGATTGCAGCAGAATTCGCTTCGGAAACTTTCCAGGGAATAGCCAATGCATCTGTATTGACAGACAGCCTTCAAGTTCAGGGCTTTGGTGATGCTTATCAGAAGGCAAGAAGTAGTGGAAAGGATTACTTTATTATTCTTTCAATTGATGAAGGAATGAGAGATGTAACTCTTGAATACACTATGTATTCTGCAAGAACAGGTTCAAAAATCAAAGAAGATTCTCTGTATAGCACCGGTAATTTAAAGTTTTCATCAATTTTCAGACGCTTCCGTTCTGATGTTTTGAACCTTCTTCCAGTAAGAGGAAAGATTTTGAACAGAGACGGCAAAACTCTGCTTGTAGATATGGGAAAATCAGAAAATATCCGCGAAGGCTGCATCTTTGATATTGTACGAAAAAACGCAATACAAACCGCTGCTAACGGAAGCGGACTGGTCTATGACGAAAGCGACATTCTAGGTTCTTTTACTGTTACTCTTTCTGGAGAAGAGGTAAGTGAAGGGCTGCTTGAATACAAAGGTTTTTACGATAGAATTAATACTGCCGATGAAATCGTTTTGATTTTCCAGCCTAAGACAGAAGAAGAAAACGCTTCTGGGCAGGAAGAAAACGAAGCTATTCAGACTGTTCCTAATGCAGATGCTTCTGGAACTGCACTTAATCAAAAAGCAGGTTTAACAGCAGAAGATTTAGGAGTAAGAAAAGTTCCTTCGTTTGTTGATTTAATTCGTTCTATTTATTAATTTTCCTGATATAGAAAATCTAAACTGGAGTCTATCCATTTCTTTGTCAAAGATGGATAGATTTCGTATATTCTCAAAAAAGTTCTGACTGCCTGTGCATAATCCTGGTAGTAATACTGTGATTCTCCTAGATAAAAAATTGCCCGTCTTTGAACAGAAAGAGAACAATTTGTTCCTAAAAGGGATTCAAGCTGTACAGCGGCATCTGAATATTTTTTTTGAATAAAAGTATTTTTTAGAATATCAAAAAGCAGGTAATCATCACCACCATCTGGCGAAATCAAATCTTCTTCGAAAACATAAATATCAAGTTGCTTTGATTCTTTCTTTTTTTGCCCGCCCGTTAGAGATTTTGCAGCATTTTTTACTTGCATACTTAATGGAAGTGGCTTTTTCCTTGTGTAGTCAGCCATATTAAGATACGGTAGGGGAATTTCTCTAAGTTCATCTACACCGATAAGCCTTTCTTTTGCAGAAGGTGATTTTGTGATATTTTCACCTTTTTCAGGCAGTTTTAAATGAACCCCATTTACAGTAGAATTTATTGATGGAAGTATAATATCGTATGGCTGGTTTTCTATAACTGCTACTACAGCATAATAGTAGTCGTTATAATTTTTTACATTGTCAGTGAACCCTGAAGTAACAGAATCTACAGTACCAATCAATTTTGCTTTAGAAAGGTCGTAATATGTTCCAATTGGACTTGAAGACCGGTATACAGAAAAAGAATCTATTTCCTTGTCTGGATTTACAGGAATCTTCCATGAGATATTAATAACAGTTCCCTTTCCTGGGTATGCATTGATTTCTGTAACCACAGGTCTGTCTTTTGCAAAAAAAACAGTTGCAGTAAAAATAAAAGCAAAAGAAATCAGAGTCTTTTTAATCATAAATATATTTTAATCTGTTAAACTTCAAAAATCAATAATTCATTGCTCAAACGCCTGCTTTTCTCTATAATTTTGCTAACTTTTTTATGGCTTTTGTGAGGTTTTTATGAACTGTATTGCTAGAGTTTTTTTGAATGCAAAGGAAGAGAAAGAAATTCAAACTGGCTTTCCATGGGTATTCGATAACGAAATTTCTTATGTAAAATATAGAAAATCTGAAAAGGACGAATGGAATCAGGCTTCACTTTCAGATTCTACTTTGGAAAATGGCTCTGGTGTTGAGGTTTTTTCTAAGGCAGGTGGATTTTTAGGAACTGGTATTTATAATAAGAACTCTAAAATTACAGTTAGACTCATTTCTTCGGAACACGCAGATAAGGTTTTTGCTGATATAAAATCATTTTGGGAAAAAAGAATTTTTGATGCCGTAAATATAAGAAATTTAAAATATTCAAAGCAGGATTCTTATCGTTTGGTTTTTGCAGAAGCTGATTTTATTCCAGGCTTTATCTGTGAACGCTATTGTGATATAGATGGAAAAGTTTATTTAGTTGTTCAGTTCCTCGCTATGGCCTCTGATATTTTCCGCAAAGAAATTTTAGCTTCTCTTGAAAAAGCTGTAAATCCTGATTTTATATATGAAAGAGATGATGCGGATGTAAGACAAAAAGAAGGTTTGGCAGAAACCAGCGGTTGGATTGGAAAGAGTGGTAAAACCTTTATTACAATTCTTGAAAATGATGTTAAATTGAGTGTAGATATCGCAAACGGACAAAAAACAGGCTACTTTTTGGACCAGAAGGACAACAGAAGATTACTAGCTTCTTTCTGTCACGGTAAAAAGGTTCTTGATACTTTTACCCATACAGGTGCTTTTGGCTTAAATGCTTTTAAGGCAGGCGCAAAGGATGTAACAAGCGTTGATATAAGCCCAGAAGCTGTAGAAATGGTAAATAAGAATATCTTCTTAAATGGTGCCGGTAAAGTTTGCAAGGCTGTTTGTGCTGATGTTTTTGACCTGCTCAAAGAATACGAATCTAAAGGCGAAAAATTCGATGTAATTATCCTGGATCCTCCTGCTTTTACAAAAAGTGCCAAGGCAATACAGAAAGCTTACGGCGGTTACAAGGAAATCAATTTAAGGGCTATGAGGCTTCTTAATGAAGGTGGAATTCTAGTTACCTGTTCATGTTCTCATTTCTTTGATTCTCATTATTTTTATGACATGCTCATGCACGCCGCTATGGACAGTCATAAAAGGGTTCAGATACTGGAAAAGAGAGGAGCTGGACCTGACCATCCAGTATTGCTTGGATATCCAAAATCAGAATATCTTAAGTGTGCAATCTGTCGGGTTATGTAGTTTATGAAGGAATATAATTCTATTGTCCTTCTTGGCCCGACTGCTGTAGGTAAAACTTATATAGGCGTTCAACTTGCCGGCCATTTTGGTGGAGAAGTCATTTCTGCAGATTCTCGTCAGACTTACAAAGGGCTTGATTTAGGTTCCGGTAAAGATTTAAAAGATTATTTTTACCAGGGAAAAGCTCTTCCATACCACATGATTGATATTACTGATTTAAGTCAGGAATATAATGTTTTTCACTATCAGCAGGATTTTTATAAAGTTTTTGATTCTTTGACTAAAAGACAGGTTCTGCCCGTTGTAGTTGGCGGTACTGGTATGTATCTTGATGCGATTGTAAGAAATTATCAGTTAGTTGATGTTCCTGAAGATCCTGAACTCAGAAAAGAGCTTTCAACGAAATCCCTTGAAGAACTGGGACAGATATACCTTAAGTTAAAACCTGATTTACACACAAAAGCAGATTTACTTGAAAGAGAAAGGGTTATCAGGGGAATAGAACTTGTTCTTGGACATCAGGAGCCAAAAAGAAGTGAACTTTTAAAGGGCATGTATCCAAGACCTGAAATTAAGCCCCTTATTTTTGGTACAAGCATTGAGCGCAGTAAACTTCGTGAAAATATTAAAAAGAGACTTCTGGAACGTTTAGATGAAGGTATGCTGGATGAAGTTCAGTCTCTCCATGATTCTGGATATTCATGGGAAAGACTTGAAAAACTTGGGCTTGAATATCGCTGGTGTTCATTATATCTGCAAGGTAAAGTCGAATCTAAAGATGAAATGATTGAAAAGCTTTATATAGCGATAGGTCAATTTGCCAAAAGACAGGAAACTTGGTTTCGCTTTATGGAAAAAAATGGAGTTGATATTAACTGGTTGCCTGCTGTGCAGGATCCACAAGTCAGGCTCCAGACTGCAATAGAAATTGCCTCTAAGTATTTTTCTTAGGCACTAACTGCTACTGCTTCAACAGTATCCATTTCTGTGATGTAACCTGTTCTGAGACAGCATTCAAAAAGTTCTTTGCTGAGCCAGTCTGTTTTTACATCTTCGTATCCGTCCTGATCACGAACGATTCTGATTACATATCCGTCTTCTTTTTCTGCAACAATAGTCATGTAGTCTTTTTTGTTTCCCAAACTCTTAAGTGAATAACTTTTCATATTAAATCCTCCCAATGGAAATAGTTAGGTATAAGTTATTTGAACTACATTTATATATTCGGTATTATTTTTCTTAATGTTAGAATTTTCTTCACTTTTTAATGCCCATTTTCACCTTTTTTCGCAAAAAAATGCCATAAATTTCGATTTTTTATCAGAAAAATTGAATTTTATAAAAGCTGGTGTTTCAACAGCTGTGAATAAAGCGGATTTTTTGGCCCAGGAAAAATACCTTATGGAGCATAAACTTGAAGAAAAAATTAAACTGACTTTTGCCTTTCATCCCTGGTATTTGAATCTTGAAGATTCCTTTTTTCTAGAAGAATTAGCAAAGAAGGGGAGAATTATAGCTCTTGGTGAAGCCGGTTTTGATTTCTTCACGGAAGAATTAAAAGAAAGTCAAAAAATTCAGGAAGAAGCTTGGAAAATAGAGCTTGAACTTGCAAAAAAATTTAATTTACCGATTGTAATTCATTGCAGAAAAGCTTTTCCCCTTATTTTAAAGGATTTTCCTGCTTTGAATCAGCTTCCAGGTGTTTTATTTCATGGTTTTTCTTCCAGTCCTGAAATTATGGAAGAAATAGTTCGAAAAATCCCAGCTGCATATTTTAGTTTTGGCCGCCTCATTTTAAACAATGCAAAAAAAAGTATTATGTCATTAAAAAAACTCCCCATTGAAAAAATACTTTTAGAAAGTGATGAAGACGATTTTACTTTTCTTCCGCACATATACAAAAGAGCCATGGAAGTAAAGGAAGTTACCGATTTTGAAGTTTTTTCCATGCATATTGAAAATAATTTCCATAATTTTTATCAATTTTAATTTTATATAAAACCTATTGACAAAGTAGGAAATAGGTTTTATTTTTTTGTTGAAGGCGATAAGAATGATTATTCGTTTTCAATGGAGGCTTTTATGGCTAGAATTTTTAAATCAGCTGAGGAATTAATTGGAAATACTCCTTTGCTGGAACTTTCAAACATCGAAAAAATTAAATCTCTGCAGGCTAATTTACTTGCTAAAGTCGAGTACCTTAATCCTGCTGGCTCTGTAAAAGATCGTGTTGCAAAAGCAATGATTGATGAAGCTGAAAAGAGTGGAAAATTGAAGGCGGGAAGTGTAATTATTGAACCTACTTCCGGAAATACAGGAATTGGTCTTGCCAGCGTAGCTGCAGCTCGTGGTTATAGAATCATAATTGTAATGCCAGAAACAATGTCCGTTGAACGGCGTCAGATTATGAAAGCTTATGGGGCAGAACTGGTTCTTTCTGAAGGGGCAAAAGGAATGTCAGGAGCTATTGCTAAAGCTGAAGAATTAGCCAAAGAAATTCCAAATAGCTTTATTCCCGGACAGTTTGTAAATCCAGTAAATCCTGAAGCTCATTATAAAACAACTGGTCCTGAAATCTGGAATGACACAGATGGAAAGGTAGATTTCTTTGTTGCCGGTGTTGGTACTGGAGGAACTTTAACTGGAGTAGGCCGTTACCTTAAGGAAAAAAATCCAAATGTAAAAATAATAGCTGTTGAGCCTTCTGATTCTCCTGTTTTGTCTCAGGGAAAAGCTGGTCCTCATAAAATTCAAGGTATTGGAGCAGGTTTTGTACCTGAAATCCTAGACACAAAAATTTATGATGAAGTTATTACAGTTACAAGTGAAGATGCCTTTGAAAGCGGTCGGCTTGTGGGCAAAAAAGAAGGCTTCCTGGTTGGTATTTCTTCAGGTGCTGCTTTGTGGGCAGGAATTCAGCTTGCAAAACGTCCTGAAAATAAAGGAAAAAATATTGTTGTTTTGCTTCCTGATACTGGGGATAGATATCTTTCTACACCTTTGTTCAGTGAATAAACCTAAGTAAAAATAAAAAAGGGCTTACCTTGAATTTAAGGTAAGCCCTTTTTTGCTTTTTATGGATTAGAAAGCTTTATATGTAATACCAATGCTGCACATAGTAATTTTTTTGCTGAGCTCAGTTTTAATTCCGCTCAGAGAATAATTTGCGTCAAAGTATTTACACCACATACCGCTAGCTGTAATAGTGAATTTTTCAGAAGGATAAACTTCAATACCGCCACCGACAACAAAACTGTCCAAAACAGGGTTGAATGTACTGTTAGAAGTTGAGTTTATACCTTGTTTTCCGTATTCGATACCTGCACTTATACCCAAGTACTTACAGATTTTGAAATCAGTACCGAAAGCGAGTTCCCAGGAATCGTCGTAGTCTGTTTCAGTAAGAATGGAATCCTGTTTTGCAAAAGAATTAAAGTAATAGTTAAAACTTCCACTTAAGTAGAGTCTGTCAAAAGGTTTGTAACCTACACCAAGGTTTAATACTGCAGGAAGGTCTGTTCTGAAAGTTGAATCTTCTGTAATTCCATAGAAAGAAGCAAGATTTCCTTCTACTTCATCAACCTTGTAGGAAATTCGACTTAAAGTCTGATACTGGATGGAAAAATCAAGACCTTCGGCGAAAGGTGGTTTTATGTGGGCACCGATAACACAAGATTCTCCAAAACCTTCTGCTGAATAACTGATTGTATTACCACCGTTCAGGACCATGAAAGTTATGTCATTGCAGGTTAATGACATGTCCTGGGTTCCTTTTACATAACGGAAAGCTGCTGCTACAGAGAACCAGTCAAAAATGTTGTAGGAAGCACCGATTTGACCTCCGTATGTTATAGAAGTTACATCTAAAGAATGATCTTTTGCCATTGCAAGAGAAGCTACTGCTGCTTTTCCGTAAAGGTCATACTGTTCATTGTAAGAGTTTTGTAGGGCAGTATTTCCTGCTGACTGAGCTGCGAGAGAAGCGTAACGATATTTTTCAGCTTCTGTTTTAAATGTGTTTGCGCCGTTTAAAAACATAAGGCTTGTTGCAGAAGTTCCTTCTGAATAAGAAAGGGCTCCTCCTCCGGCATAAACACCAAAGTTCATGTAAACAGACCATTTCTTTCGTTTGTAAACGATGTCAGCATCAGGATAAAGCCATACAGTTGTTTCGTCGTTTGAATAGTAATCTCTTACAGCCCCATTTGATTTTTTGTAAATGATGTTTGCTGTTTTCAATTCATTTCCGTATTCCTTAAAAACGAACTGGTTGCCGGCTTCAAAATAAAGACCATCGTTCATAAAAGCAGTTCCTGCAATGTTGTAAAAAGCAGCCTCTGGTCTTTCACATTCTGTGTTTCGGCTAGGATTTCTAAGATAGCCTGTGCTCATGTTTGTTTTGTTTTCAACACCGCCAGCAAAAGCAAAAGAAGCAAGCATAAATAGGGTGATTTTACCAAATGTCTTCTTCATTCTTATCTCCAAATCAATATGACAAAAATTGTAAAATTGTCAGCTCTCCTTATTGAGATTAATTTAGACAAAATTATAAAAAATGTCAAACTGCTTTTGTAACTTCTTGTTTGTCCGATTGTTAATTTTTTTTATAAATGGTAAATTAATTAAAGAGAAATTTAATGCGAGGCTAATAAAAATGGCAAAAGACAAAGTTATTTTGGCTTATTCTGGTGGACTTGATACAACTGTTATCATTCCTTGGCTTAAAGAAAATTATGATTATGATGTAATTGCTGTCTGCATCGATGTAGGACAGGGAGACGACTGGGAAGTAATAAAAGCTCGTGCTCTAAAAACAGGTGCTGCTGCTTGCTATGTTGTTGATGCAAGAGAAGAATACATCACTGAATACATCTGGCCTGCTGTTAAGGCAAATGCCGTCTATGAAGATGAATATCTTTTGGGTACATCTACTGCCCGTCCTCTTATCGGAAAAATCCTTGTTGAATATGCTCGTCAGGAAAAAGCTGTAGCAATCTGTCACGGTGCTACTGGTAAAGGTAATGACCAGGTACGCTTCGAACTTGCAATCAAAGCTTTTGCTCCTGATCTTAAAGTAATTGCTGCATGGCGAGACGACAAGTGGAATATGGATAGCCGCGAAGCTGAAATCAAATTCCTTGAAGACCGTGGCCTTGAAGTTCCTATGAAAAAGGATCAGTCATATTCACGCGATGAAAACATCTGGCACCTCAGCCATGAAGGTCTTGAACTTGAAAAAACTGAAAATGAACCTAACTACAAGCACATGCTCAAGAACACAACTGTTCCAGAAGAAGCTCCAGAAGAAGGCGAATATGTAACAATCGACTTCGAAAAGGGTATTCCTGTTGGACTCAATGGAAAGAAAATGGGAGCTCTTGATCTTCTTACTGAACTTAACATTATCGGTGGAAGAAATGGTGTAGGTCTTGTTGATATCTGTGAAAACCGTTGTGTAGGTATGAAGAGCCGTGGTGTTTATGAAACTCCAGGAGGAGCAATTCTTTACTTTGCACACAGAATGATGGATCACATTTGTCTTGATAGAGAAACATACCACTACAAGCAGCAGGTTTCTATCCGTATGGGTGAACTCATTTACGATGGTAAATGGTTTACAACATTGATGGATGCTTGTCTTGCTTTCATGGATAAGACAGAAGAAAATGTTACTGGTTGGGCAAAAGTTAAACTTATCAAGGGTGCTATTCGTGGAGCTGGTAGCGGTTCTAAATATAGCCTCTACAATGAAAGTATAGCTTCTTTCACAACTGGTGAACTTTACAACCATAAAGATGCTGAAGGATTTATTACTTTGTTCGGTTTACCATTGAAAGTTCGTGCTATGATGGAACAGAAAGTTGGTGAAGGTCAGGCTATTGCAGAAAGCAAGAGTCTTAAGAAAAGACCAACAGAGTAATTGTTCATCTTGAAATGATATCAAGCTCCTGCATATGTGCAGGGGCTTTTTTATTGAGGGGGTAGTAAAAACCCTCAAAACGGCGAAGTCAAGGCTTTAAGCGTTAGCGTGCCTTGACTCGACGTATTGCCTTCTTTGATAAAGAAAATTGAGCAAAGCCATACTTACAATGATTATGTATCCGCAGAAACTCAATAGATCTGGTTTTTGGCCAAAAATGAAGAATCCCAGACTTGCACTGAATATAATCTGACAAAAGTCAAAAATTGAAATTTTTGAAGCAGGAGCATGAAAGTAAGCTGATGTAATTGTAAATTGCCCTCCTGCAGCAGATACCCCAGCTAAAATCAGAAACAAAAGCTGCTTCTGAGACATGGGTTCAAAGTTAATAATGACAAAGGGTAGTGTAACAAGTATAGAAAATGCACTAAAAAATAGAACAATTACTTTTCCAGGGCATTTTAAAATTCCCAGTTTTCTTACACAGGCATATGCAAAACCTGCTCCAATTCCACTTAAAAAGCCGGAAAGAGATGGCAGTGTTTTGGAAAAGTCAAAAGAGGGTTTTGCTACAAGAATTGCACCAGAAAAGGCCGTTATTATCGCAATTAAGGGGATAAGTTTTATTTTTTCACGGAGAAGCAGAATACAGAAGAAAAGAGTCCAAAAAGGAGCCATTTTATTTAAGATACTAGCATCGGCTAAAATCAAATGGTCAATGGCATAAAAATTCCCCAAAATTCCTAATGTCCCGCCTAAAGAACGCATAATAAGGAATTTCAGGGAGCCTTTTGGAAGAGATATGCTTTTTACCCCTTCTTCTTTGACTTGCTGTAAAACCGCAGCAAAAGCAATCAGAAAGGAAATCAAATTTCTGAAAAAAGCTTTTTGAAAAAAAGGCAGGTCTCCTGAAAGTCTGACAAAAACTGCCATAAGGGCAAAGAAGAATGCCGAAGAAGTTATTAAAAGTATGCCTTTTATGTAGTTTTTGTCTGTCATTCTAGTTTCTTCTTCCAAAAAGTCTTAGTAACGAAAGGAAAATATTGATAAAGTCAAGATAAAGTTCAAGAGCTCCTACAATCGAAGCTTTTGCAAACACTTCATCGTTTCTGGCAACCTGACTTACTTTCATCATTTTTTGAGAATCGTAGGCTGTTAGACCTGTAAAAAGGACAACAGAAATAAGGGAAATTCCCCAAGAAAGGCTTGATGAACGCATGAAAATGTTAAAAACAGAAGCAATGACTATTCCTATAATACCCATAGTAAAATATCTGCCAAAGGACATAAGATTCTGTTTAGTTTTTGCGCCGTAAATCGACATCGCTGTGAACATGAGTGCTGTTATAACAAAAATGTTTGCAATTGAATCAAGCCGGTAAACAAAAAATATTGACGATAGGGTAATTCCGTTCAAAATTGAATAAATTAGAAAACCTATCGTAGCTGAAAATACTGAAATTTTCCTAATTGAAGCTGTCAGCCACCAGACAAGAATCAATTCTACAAGGGCAAGCACGATATAACCAAAACTGAAAAGTGTTCGTGCAAATTCATGGTTCGCATAGGCCATAAATGCTGTTCCAAATGCAGCCGCAGCACTTAGAAAAAGAGCAAAGGCCATCCAAGCATAAACTTTTGCCATAAATTTATTCTGGACTCTGATTTCGCTATCATTCTTATCTACATAATTTTCCATGCAATACACCTCCTGGCTGTATATTTTAAATATAATAAAATCGATAAAAAAAGAGAAGATAATTCCTTCTAATAGAAATAATTTTTCAAATATTGAATAAATAGGCAAATAATACTAAACTTTTATCCATTCTATATATTCTAGTTTATGATGAGGAACATTATGGCATTGACATTGGCAGAAAAAATTCTTCAGGCTCACATCATTCCTGAAGCATGTTCGGAAACAAAGTTCGTTAAAGGGGAACCTATCGAAAGAGGTAAGGACATAGCAATTAAAATTGACCAGACTTTAACACAGGATGCAACTGGTACAATGACTTACCTTCAGTTTGAAACAATCGGTATTCCACGCGTAAAAACAGAACTTTCTGTTTCTTATGTAGACCATAACACACTTCAGACAGACTTTAAGAATATGGATGACCACCGTTATCTTCAGTCTATTGCTGCTAAGTACGGTTTATATTTTTCACGCCCTGGAAACGGAATCTGTCACCAGGTACATCTTGAATGTTTTGGTAAACCAGGAAAAACTCTTTTGGGTTCTGACTCACACACTCCAACTGGCGGCGGTATCGGTATGATTGCAATTGGTGCCGGTGGTTTGGACGTTGCTGTTGCGATGGGTGGAGGAGCTTTCCACCTTGCTATGCCTAAAATTTTTGGTGTAAAACTTACAGGAAAACTTCGAAAAGGTGTTGGAGCAAAAGATATTATTCTTGAAGTTCTTCGCCGTGAAACTGTAAAGGGTGGAACTCTTGCAGTATACGAATACTTTGGAGAAGGGGTAGAAACTCTTACAGTTCCACAGAGAGCTACAATTACAAACATGGGTGCTGAACTTGGAGCAACCTGTTCTATCTTCCCTTCTGACAATAAAACAAAAAAATTCCTTGAAGCAATGGGACGCGGTTCAGACTGGACAGAACAGAAGGCTGACGAAGGAGCAGCTTATGACAAGCTCATCGAAATAAACCTTGATGAACTTGGTGCTCTTGCTGCCTGCCCACACAATCCTGATGTTATCAATACAATCAAGTCTCTTGCCGGTAAAAAGGTTACTCAGGTTGTTATCGGGTCATGTACAAACTCTTCTCTTGACGACCTTGAATCTGTTGCTGCAATCGTAAAAGGAAAGCACATTGCTCCTGGTGTAGAAGCCGGAATCGCTCCAGGAAGCCGCACAACAATTCTTATGGCTTCTAAGGCTGGAATTCTTGAAACTTTATATGAAGCAGGTTTCCGTATTCTTGAATCGGCTTGTGGGCCTTGTATTGGACAGGGCTTTGCACCAAACTCAGAAGGTGTAACACTCAGAACATTTAACAGAAACTTTAAGGGCCGCTCTGGAACAGCTGATGCAAATGTTTACCTTGTAAGCCCTGAAACTGCTGCAGCTGCCGCAATAACAGGTGTATTTACAGAAGCTGAAAGCCTTGATTACGAAGATCCTGCATATATCGACGGTGTTCGCGTTTCTATGCTCGACGGAAAAGATCCTCGCCTTTCATCAGAAGATGTTCTTTCTGCCGCTCAGAACCGCGGTATGATGATTGCTCCACTTCCATTGGAAGAAGCAAAGAAGGTTGAAATCCTCCGCGGACCAAACATTAAGCCTTGTCCAAAATGCCGCGATTATGAAGCAAAACTTACTCTTCCTGTTCGTCTTAAGGCTGGTGACAATGTTTCAACTGACGATATCATGCCTGCTGGAGCTAAGGTTCTTCCATTGCGTTCAAATATTCCTGAAATTTCTAAGTTTACTCTTACTCGTCTTGACGAAACTTTCTACACCCGTTCAGAAGAAGCTAACTTTGCTAACTGTATCGTTGTAGGTGGAGAAAACTATGGACAGGGGTCAAGCCGTGAACACGCAGCCCTTGGACCTATGTATCTTGGTGTAAGAGCAATTCTTACAAAATCATTTGCCCGTATTCATAAGGCAAACCTTATTAACTACGGAATTATTCCAATGAATTTTGTAAATCCTCAAGACTATGATATAATAAAACAAGGCGATGTTTTGGAATTAACAAACATTGAAGAAGCTTTGAATACAGGATGTGAATTCGAAATTAAGTGTAACGGCAAAGTTATCAAGGCAACAAATGATTTGGCAGAAAGAAGCCGAACAATCTTAAAGCAAGGAGGACTTGCCGCTTACACAAGAAATGGCGGCAATTAAAGCCTATGAACGTACATAACTTAATGGAAGAATATGTAGCTGAAAGGGTTGAAGAAACTTATGCTCAGCTTAACAAAAAAAGACCAGAATGGTTGACCTGCGACTGTGAAAGCTGCCGGTTAGACGTTACAAGTTATGTACTCAATAAGGTTCATCCTCATTATATAGTTTCAGGACGCGGAGCTGTTTACACTGCACAGACTCTTGTTGATAAGCAGTTGAGTGCAGATGTAGATGCTCTTGTTCTAGACGGAATCAGAAAGGTCGCTTCAACATTAAGACCTGATCACAAGGTTATCGCAGTTCAAACTATTCTTGGCGATAAAGAAGAGGAAGGACCTGCCTTTAATTTCCCTGTAATCACGGGAACTGTTCTAAATGGTTCAACTTTTGAGCCTTTGGCAAATGCTTGCGTAGAGTTAAAAGATGATTCTGGTCTTCTTGCTATGCAGGATTCTTCATGGGCAAATCCAGCTACTACCTTTAATTCAACAAATGGAATTTTTTCTTTCTGGCCAAAATCTATTACAGCTGGAAAGGGAAATATCTGCAAACGCTTTCATTTTACAATTACAGTGTCTGCTAACGGTTTTGCTTCAACAACAATCGGCTTTGATATTGATATAGCAAGCGATGTATCAAAGAAGAAACAGTTTGGCACGACACTTACATACAAGGTTCAGGATTTGATTTTATTCAACTCCTGAACCGTTTCTTAAAATGCGTTTTTAATTACATCTTCCACTCTTGTAACAGGGATAAATTTTATCCCTGATTTTACGTGGCTTGGGATTTCTTCCAAGTCTCTTTCGTTGGCTTTTGGAATCAAAATTGTTTTGATTTTATTACGTTTAGCCGCAACTGTTTTTTCTCTTAATCCACCTATAGGAAGAACATTTCCTGTAAGAGAAAGTTCTCCTGTCATAGCAAGGTTTTGCTTAATAGTCTTTCCTGTAAGCAGAGAAATGAATGTTGTCGCCATAGTAATTCCGGCACTAGGACCATCTTTTGGAGTTGCACCCTCTGGAATATGCAGGTGAATCGTATTTTTTTCAAACCATTCTACATCTTTCAGTTTATTTTCTAGAATATATTTTTTTGCCCAGTTCATAGCAATTGCGGCAGATTCTTTCATAACATCGCCCAGCTGACCGGTAAGAACTAGTTCTCCCTTTCCTGGGAAAGATACACTTTCTATCATGAGTGTATCGCCGCCCATGCTAGTCCATGCAAGTCCTATTGCTGTTCCCGGAACAGAAGCTCGCTTTATTTCGCTTTCATCAAATACTGGTTTTCCAAGGTACTTTTCCAAATCGCCGGCATCGATTGTATAAGTTTTTTCGCTGTCAAAGAACTTGTCGCTGTTGATAGCCTTTATTTCTTCCGCCGATTTTTTTTCTTCTTTTGCGATTTTTACAGCCTCAATTACTTTTTTGTCTGCATCTTCCATCATTTCTGTGACTATTTTGCGATGGATTTTGTCCAGGCACTTTTCATAATGTCTCATACCAGCTTCTCTGGCAAATTCCTGGGCAATTCTGAGCAGGGCGTCTTTTGTGTATTTTACTTTTCCTTTTGCAATTCCGTTTTTTTCAAGATTTTTTGGCAAAAGGTATTTTTTTGCAATTTCGATTTTTTCCTGATCGATGTATCCTGAAAGTTGAATAATTTCTGCACGATCCAACAAGGGTTCTGGAATTGTATCAAGTGTATTTGCAGTTAAAATAAAGAAAACATTCGAAACATCGAAAGGCAGATCCAGATAGTTATCTCGGAAAGCAACATTCTGTTCTGGGTCTAAAACTTCAAGCAAAGCACTGGCTGGGTCTCCTCTGGCGCTCTGAGTCATTTTATCAACTTCGTCAATCAGAAATACAGGAGACTTTGTATGGGTAATTTTTAAGCCTTGAATTACTTTTCCGCACATGGCACCAATGTAAGTGCGTCTGTGGCCTTTAATTTCTGCTTCGTCGTTCATACCGCCTACACTAAAGCGATAGAAAGGTTTATTCATTGCCTTTGCAATTGATTTTCCAATTGAAGTTTTTCCAACTCCAGGAGGACCTACTAGAATGATGATTGTTCCTTTGTTGTCTTTCTTCAACTTTCTAACTGCAAGGAATTCTAGAATTCGTTTTTTTACGTCATCAAGTCCATAGTGATCGGCATTGAGAATCTTTTTGGCTGTATCAAGGTTAAATGATTCAAAAGCCTGGTCTTTCCAAGGAAGCTGGGTAACTAATTCAAGAAAGTTCCTTGAAACAGTGTATTCTGGACTAGCTGTATCCAAAATACGGAACTTATCAAGTTCGCTTTCAAGGCTTTCTTTTATTTCACCTTCAAATTTAAACTCTTCGATTTTTTTCTTGAATTTCTGGTAGTCACTGTCGTTGCCATCTGCATCTGTTCCAAGTTCTTCTTGAATTGAACGAAGTTCTTCGCGTAAGAAGTAATCGCGTTGATTTTTTTCAACTCTTTCGTTTATATCGTTCTGGATTTTCTTTTGTACTTTTAGAAGTTCCTGTTCTTTTTTTATATACACTAAAACCTGTTCCATTCTTTGGCGTACATTTACCATTTCAAGAACTTTTTGCTGGTCTTCTTTTTCGACATTTAAAATTGAAGCGATAAAATCTGCAATTTTTCCAGGATGATCGATATTTACCATGTTCAGGCGCATTTCTTCGGTAAAAAGAGGGTTGTTTTCAGAAACCTCTTTCATTTCACTTATAAGGGCTCTGGTAAGAGCTTTTACTTCAAAAGTGTCATCTTCTTCATCGTCCAAATAATCTATGGCAGCTACTATTGGAGCTTTTGCATGAAGGGCTTTTTTTAATTTGAACCTTTTAATTGTCGAAATAAATACATTAATCCCGCCATCTGGTAAATTAATCTTTTTTATTATTTTAGCTGCTGTTCCAATAGAGTACAAATCTTTGTAGGAAGTTTGTGGATTGTCTTTTTTTAACATGACAATACCAATATGGCTGTCTCCTTTGTAGGCTTCTTCAATAGCTTTGATATCTTCCTGATTTGAAATCATGAGGGGGGTGAAAATTCCAGGAAAAATAGGTCTTCCCTGAATAGGTATAATAGGGAGTCTGCTTGGTAAAACCTGGTCAGCCGGTATAATTCCACCTTTTTTGATTTTTTTAATTTTTTTTGCAGGTTTTTCTTCCTGACTTTTATTTATAACTTCTTCAGCTTCGTCTTTTAAATGATTTAATAGAGAATCAATAATCTCTTCATTTTTTTCTGCATTATCGTTCGAATTTTCTGTCATATTTAAAATATAAGCAGAAAAAAGGCAAAGGGCAAGAAAATTATTTATTGAGCCTTACTTTCTGTTAGATTAGCGAAAATGTATAATTCATCCTGAAGCCAATCCAGTCTTAGGGAATAGATTTCTTCTGAATAACCATCTGCTCTGAACTTGAATTTCCAAACATTTCCAGACAGAAGTTTTTCTGGAGGAACACTTTCTAATTCTGTCCATGTATTATTGAAGAAAACGAATGTTTTTGCCTTGCTCGTAATGTCCTTGCCGCTTTTAGAATCAAATATCTTTGCATTTACGTTAAGTTTCCTTTTTACATTTTTTAAGAAATCTGCAGAAAGAGTTAATTCCTTTGAATCTACTGTAAATGATTTCCACCAGACATAAGAGCCGGCAATTACTTTTAATCTGTATGAACCATGTGCCAAAAATACTTTTTTCGAAATATAAGTCTTGTTAGACAAGTTTCTAGAAGGTTTTTTCTTGTCGATAAGTTCAAAAAGAGTTCGTCTGGTATTTATAATCTCTGGAATTTTGTCTCCATCGTTTTCATAGAAAAAGGCATTGATTGGGATATCCGAGCCCTCTAGAGCCGATGAAGGTACCTTCATTTCGATTTTTACAGGTGTGAACCATTTTCTTAAAATAGTCTGGTGTATCAGCCCCTTAAACCACAGAGTTACAAGCAGGGTAAGACCTAAAAGACTTGCTGTAACTATTTTTACTACTTTTTTTAGTTTTGCATTTTTTATCACATATACGGGTTCTGCTATAGGAGTTTTTGAAAGAACCCTTCTTGCCAGTTCAACTCTTATAGCGTGAGAATCGTAGTGTTTGAGGTATTTTTTTGTAAATTTTAAGATTGGACTTATAGACTGAAATCTCTTGTCAGCATTAGGTTTAAGCATTTTCCTTATAAGAGAACAGATTGAACGCGGAATTGTCTTATCAATTTTTCGAGGAGAAATGTATTTTCCTTTTTTAATAATGTTTAAGGTTTCTATTGAAAGAGTTCCTGGATAAGGTTTTGTTCCTGTAATCATTTCATAAAGCATAATGCCTAGTGCATAAATGTCAGCCCTGCAGTCAACTTTTGCGCTGTCTTCAAATTGTTCTGGTGGCATGTAGGCTGGAGTTCCAAGAGCAACTCCGCTTTGAGTTAAAGAATCATCGCCTGCGTTATCGCTTGCAATACCAAAGTCAGTGAGCTTTACTTCGGCCTTTTTAGAAATCAATATGTTTCCTGGTTTGATATCTCTATGAACTATATTTTTTGAATGAGCGTATTTAAGTGCAAAACAGGCATCCTGAAGGATTAATACAGAGAGTTGAGGGGAAAGTATTGTCTGCTTTTGAAGGAGTTTATCCAAAGCAAGACCTTCCACATACTCTTCTACAAGATAATATGAAACTCCTTCCTTAAAAAGGTCGTTTAGGTGAACAATATAAGGAGTTTGTAAGTCATTTAATATTTGAGCTTCTCTTTTAAATCTTTCCAAATTTGCGGAATTCTTTCTGGCTGTAAGTTTTTTTATGATAACAGGTCTTTTTAGTGTAGGATGAGTTGATTTGTATACAACACCCATTCCACCTTTTGCTACGATTCCTTCAATCTTGTATTTTCCAATCATTTCTGGAAAAGAGTTTGCCATGTTTTATCCCTCTAAAATCAGCTTTTATTTTCTACGTCTATTATATCTGTATCTGGGTCAAAAATTCTACCAGGAAGAAGAAGTGTTATAAATTCCCTTTCAGGATTATGAATCTGTATGTATTTTCCCCCCTGTCGATAAGTACAGGTTCCCCTGATAGGCCGGTGTCCGCCAAAATAAAGAGCATCTTTATTTCCTGTAAACTCCTCTATCATTAAAGAACAGCTGTTTTGCTCTGCTTCATCGTTAGGAGTCCAGGTTAATCCTTTTATCAATTCTGAATCATGCATTCCGTTTATGATTCTTTCTTTTGAATAATTTGTCGCCGGTTCTGCATGGCTGATGAGGCAGTCTGGAAAGGCAGCAAGCAGGGGCAGGGCTTTTTCAAATGCAGAAAGAACCATTAAAACATCATCTCCGTAATATTCCTGCATGAATCTAAAAACCATTTCTCCTTCATCTGCAAATTTTCTAAAAGGAAAATTACCTTCGCCTCTTTCATTCATTATATTTTCGTGATTCCCCTTTAGCACGTGAAAACCTTCTGGAAAAGTACATTTTAATTCCATTATGGCAGAAAGAAGAGTAAGTCCTTCCTGCATCTCTTCAGTCATAGCTTGCCCTGTGTAATTTTCTTCTAAAAAGTCTTCCAAAGCTAAAAGCCACCTGTCCCGACCTCTCATTTCTGAATGAAGAAGGTCTCCTACACAAATAATTCTGATTTCTTTTTTTGAGAGTGCTTCTAAAATTGTAGGAGTATTTGAAAAAAACTTTTCCGGTAAGCGATAATTTAGTATATTTTCTAGAAAGTAAGCTCTTGCGTGAAGGTCAGGAACAATTATCAGGGGTAAAGACTCTTCTG
Organism: Treponema sp.; assembly: GCA_024693045.1. Classification (GTDB taxonomy): domain Bacteria; phylum Spirochaetota; class Spirochaetia; order Treponematales; family Treponemataceae; genus Treponema_D. The sequence goes on along the minus strand of JAILLQ010000004.1, from coordinate 28,823 downwards.
TCTTGGTAAAATCTAAAAAGGCTCCCGGCTGTCCATTTTGGTCTAGTGGACGGTAAGAAGCTCTTTCGTTTTCAAGAAGAGTTGAAACTTTATCTGCAAGTTCAAAGAGATAATCGTGAGACGGTAAAACTTCCGCATGAAAAAGTGCGGTTAGTGTTTTTTGTATTAATTCTATCAAATAATCGCCTATGACATTACCAGCTGCATTGTGCCGATTGTAATTTTGTCACCCTTGTTGAGTTTTATGTATTTTCCTTCTGGAATGCGGCGGTCATTTACAAATGTACCATTAGTGCTGTTTTCATCCCGAATAAAAAAAGCATCTTTGATTTTTTGGATTACAGCGTGATGTCGGCTCGCAAGCTTGTTATCTACAACAACATCGTTATCGTATTCACGGCCGATTGTAATTTTTGCAACCAAATCAATTCTTTTTTTATTGAACATTAAGTAAGAGGCTGGTTTTGCTCCAGCAATTTTATCAAGATGACGCCCTACAGGACTGTCTGTAACAATTGTTGTATTTTCCATGATTTCTATTATACTCCTGCTATTTTTTAAAGTCTAATTATTGTTTTAAACCAAAGAAATTTGGTATCGTTTTTTGTGCAGATTTAAAAAGATTTGCAACAATTTCTGTCATTTTCTTTCTTAAGTCAGGATCCAATTTTGAAAGAGCAGTAAGAATTTTTACAGAATTTTGTGCGATGTTCTTTTCTATTTCTGAATTAGTTTTTGCATCTGTAACATTGATTATGTCGAAGAGGGTTTCAATAAAAAGAGCCCTTCTTTCGTTGTCCATTTCAGAAAGCCATGTGTTGAACGTTGTGTGAAAGAATTTACTTCCCAAATCGAAGTTTTCTAGCGTTATAAAATTCTTTCCTAAAATATGCCAGCTGAAAGGATCATGCTGCATTACAAGGGTTTCCGAACTTTTTATAACTTCGTATTCTCCTGCATTAGAAAATAGCATTCCAACGATTGAAAACTGTGGATAATAGGACTTTATGTGAGGAATTATTTCTTTAAATTCTTTACTTGAAAGTCTTTCATCAGAAAATCCTGGCCCATCAAAGTTATATACATCTTTAAATCGTTTTTTTATTTTTTTGTAGGTTTTTAAAACTGAATAAATGCTAAGGTTGCCTCCCTTAGAGTGTCCCCCGATAGTAAAGTTTCCTGTAAGCTGCTCATAAGCTTTTAGAATATAGTCAACAGAATCTTTTTGTGCTGGAATTTCATCCATAAAGGCTAGGTTGAAATCTTCCTTCCAAGCTACTATGTTGTCGTCGGTACCTCTGAAAGCAATAAAATTATCTCCATCTGGAAGAATAAAGGTCATTGCGGCAAACTGTTCTTCTGTGTTTTGGTTTACTATTGACTGATATCCGGTAATTTCTACCTGGGAAAATCTTTCTGATTCAGCGGCCTTTTCAAATAAGTCTATTGTAAGAGGATTAATCAAGGCCCCTGTGTCTCGTCTTTTATCGATATCCGTGCTTTTTAGGAACATTTCTTTTAATTCTTTGAGACTTACTTTTTTTGAAAAATCTAAAGTTTTAAGCAGTCCGTCAAAATTAACATATGAAATTTGAGCCAGCATTAAATAATCTATTTTATTTGCAGACGATTTTTTAAATGAAATATCACCGCGCCAGTCTAAATAATCTAATAAATTCGACATACTATGATTATAATACAATTTTAGAGAATTATGAAAAATTTTTCTGGAAAATTGAGATTTTTATAGCTTTTGATTTCTATAGGCTTTTTTTAAGAAAAATGATAAAATTATAGTGATGAGGTTATTATTTCCCTTTTTAATTATTTTGTCACTTTTACTCATTAGTTGCTCCGGTGGACAGGGGAGTGATAAAGTTATTTCAGAAGAGATTACAATCAGGGCTTTAGCTGAGCACAGGGAAAACGAACTTTTATGGACCCGCGAGTTGGAAAGTGTAAGACTTCTGCTTGATACAAAAAAAAATCAAGTTGTTGCAGACAGCATAAAACTTGAGCCTCTTGTTATGACTTCAGCTCTTACCGGAAAAAAATCTCTTTATCCATATCTTGAAGGTTTTGGAAGTTTGGATACTTCTTCAATTTCAAAGGAAATGAAAACTTTTTTAGATTCTACTTTTGAATCTCTTGCCAAATGGCAGTTATCGTCATTAAAGGTTCAGGACAATTCAATTTTTAGTCTGACCCTTTTTAAATATGACATAGAACATCTTTGGGAAGAAAATTTTTCTGAAACTTTCCCAATTGTTCAAGATGATATAACTTTATTTCAATCAAAATTGTACGGTGAACCTTACTTTCTGGAAGACCAGGTTCAGCTACCTGTTAGATTATATGCCTTAAAGGGTCACATTGATATTATTTTGTATTTTACTTCGATTACACCTTATAAAATTGATGCTATTCAAATTAGCAGATGGGAGAGAAAATAATGGATACAAATGTTTTATCGGAAATTGAAAGAGAACTGGTTTTAAAATATCTGGTTGATGGTAATGTTCCTGTAACTATAACTCCCGTGGAAGAAGAAAAATCTGATGCAGATGAAATAAAGAATCTTTCTTCAAAAGTATTTTTTATAAAAGCTGAAGATTTGTCTGTTTTAAAGGAAGGTATCATTTTATTAAAAAATCCCCCGGAAGAAGTTGAAGAATACAAAGAAAAAGCTGTTAAAGTTGAATTTTATTTTAATAGAGTTGGCCTTTATTTTATCACAGACTTAAAATTTGTGTCGTCGGGTCCTGCTATTGTTATACCAAAGTTCATTTGCCGTATACCAGATCTTGAAATCGATAATAAGTACGATTTTTCAGCCTTGCTTTATTATTCCATTATCGAAAAAGAAATTTCATTTTTCTGCCGCCCTTATGAAAATGTTGAACTATTTTCAAGACCTGCATGGTCGTCAATCGAGCTTGAAAAACAGGCAGAAGCAAAAAAATATCTTGAAGAAATGGTTTCTCACGCTAGGAAAAATGGAAAATCTGGTGACGGGATTCAGTTAATTAATGCAGCAAAATACTTTGTCGAAAACAAAGATGAAAAAATCCTTTCTATTCAGGGAAGGGTAAGACCGTTTGATATCCTTTTTGTAAATCACGAGAGAATTTTATTAGGCTTTGAAAAGAATGACGCTATTCGAATTCAAGAAGGCGAAGAATATCCTCTTTCAATGTCTTTTGCCATAAAAGAGACCCCTTCCATTGTGAGAAGTGTTTTCGTTACCTGTTTGGTAAATAATATCTACCAATCCGAAAATGGAAATCTTTTGGCTGCTGATTGTAATTTTACCAGCCTAAAAGAAGAAGATTTGCGTTTTCTTTATGAAAAAACTAGCAGTAAGTTATTTATCTAGGCTTTTATCTTATTCTTTAGATTCTTTTGGACTGTTTCCAATAAGAATAGCAATTCCATTAAGGTAAGAAACATTTTCGCAGATAATCTTTACGATTACCATCATTGGTACGGCTAGAATTAAGCCTATAAAACCCCACATCCAGCCCCAAAAAGTAAGGCTTACCAGAATAACAAAAGGCGAAAGACCCAGATTTTCTCCTTCTATTTTTGGCTCTACAATATTACCTAGCACCAGATTTATCAAAGTCATACCAAGAAAAGTAAGAACAATAGGGAAAGGCGTTGGGTAAAACTGTAGTAGTGCAAAAAGACTTGTAAGACCGACTGAAATAATAGAACCAAAAGTTGGTATAAAATTCATTATAAAAGCTAGAAAGGCCCACATTATAGCAAAATCTAATTTGAGAGGCAGAAGAAGTATCATAACTAGTATACCTGTGGCAAGTGAAATGAAAAACTTGATTGAAATATAGTTTACAATTTCTAGAATCACTTTATGAAGAATTTTCTGAATTCTTTCTGAAAATTTACCTTCGAAAAGAGAAGCGATTCTTTCATGACCGCTTTTCATCTCTATAAGAAGAAAAGTAGAAAACAAAAGTACAATGCCGATATTTTTTGAAGAGGAAATAATATCTCCAGAAAAGGAAATGGCTGTTCTTTGTACAAATTCTCTTACCTTAAACTGATCCCAAAGGTTTGCTAAAAGAGTTTTTTCTGTGTCAAAGGAAATATTAAAGGTTTCTGCAAATATTTTATAAATGGAAAGGAATCTGTTTTCATATTTTGAATATTGACCAAGAATTGTTGTGAAACTAGTTCCAACAATAGTGATTATGAGTAACATTGCAATCAGAAAAACTAAGGCAAAAACTAGAGAGCCAATTATCCAGGGGAGCTTTGTTTTTTCTGTGATTTTTTTTACTATAGGGTAGAAAACACAAGAAATCAAAATTGAAACAGTTACTGGTATTGCAAAACTTGCAGTTATATTAAGCAAAACTCCAATTACAATAATTGAAAAAAAAGTAAGCAGATAGAAGATTTGTTTTGAATAATCTTTCGAATCCATAAAAAAACTCCAGAAAATATTATTTTACTTTCTGGAGTCATTATAGCATACAAATATTTTCTTTGTCTTTTAAATGATTTGCAGCTTATTTATTTTTTGGAAGAATTTTGTCAAAACCACAGAATGGAACAAGAACTTCTGGAATTGTTACAGACCCATCTTCATTCTGGTAGTTTTCGAGAATTGCAAGCATGGCTCTTCCTACGGCAATTGCTGTTCCGTTTAGAGTATGAACATACTTGTTTTTTCCGTCGTCATCTTTGTATTTGATGTTCAAGCGGCGTGCCTGGTAATCTGTACAGTTAGAAGTTGATGTAACTTCACCATATTCCCCGCCGTTTCTTCCTGGCATCCATGCTTCAAGGTCCCATTTGCGGTAAGCTGGGGCACCAAGATCTCCTGAACATGTGTCTACAACATGGAAAGGCAGTCCTAATCCACTGAAAATTTCTTCTTCAATTTCACGAAGTTTGTGGTGCAATTGATCAGACTGTTCTGGAGTACAATATACAAACATTTCTACTTTGTCGAACTGGTGAACTCTATAAAGACCCTTAGAGAATTGTCCAGCTGCACCTGCTTCTCGACGGAAACAATGAGAAAGTCCTCCGTACATCAAAGGAAGTTTTGCTTTGTCGAGGATTTCTCCTGAATGGTAACCACCAAGTGTGATTTCTGCAGTTGCTACAAGACATGTTCCTTCTTCTTCAATCGAATAGACATTTGATTCGTTTCCGCGTGGGTTAAAACCAATTCCTTTAAGTACTTCTTCTCTGGCAACATCAGGAGTGATGAAGAGCTCAAATCCGTGTTTTCGAAGTGTGTTCAAGGCATACTGGATGAGAGCCTGTTCAAGGAAAACTGCTTCATTTTTAAGGTAATAGAACTTTGGTCCAGAAACTTTAGTACCACGATCAAAATCTAAAAGGTCAAGAGCTTCTGCAATCTGTACATGATCCTTAGCTTCAAAATCAAACTTTCTTGGAGTACCAACTTTTTTTACTTCAAGGTTTTCTGTATCAAGTTTACCAATAGGTGCCTCTGGATGAAGCATATTTGGAATAGCCCGGGCAGCTTCATCAAGAGCTACTTCTGTTTCTGCTACTTCCTTATCAAGGTTTGCAAGTTCTTCTTTGATTTTTTTACCGGCTTCAATAAGTTCAGCTCTTTTTTCATTGTCGAGCTTCTGTTTCATAGCCTTTGCATTTTCGTTTCTTTTCTGCTGAAGATCCTGCTGTTTTGTTACAAGAGCAGTGCGTTTGTCATAGAGTTCTACAACTTTGTCGGCATCAGCTTTTGTTGGATCCATGTTACGGTCAATAATGGTCTTTTTAACTGTTTCAAGATTGTCTTTTATAAATTTATAATCAAGCATTTTTCTTCCTCTTAGCTTAAGATTGATTTTATTGCAAATTATAAGTAATGAATACTTTTACAGTGGTATTGATTTTTCCATCTGAAGTGCTTTCGCTTGTTACTTCTCCATCTGAAATAAATACCGGGCTGCCGATTTTACAACCGCTGGCTCCTGAAAGGAGGGATGCTGTTTCATGAGCATTCTTGATTGCCAATGTTCTTGCTTCTCTAAAAACTTTTGCTGTGTCGCTTACTGAAAAACTTATTTTACCAAGACGAACCTGGCTTCCGGGGATTTTGCAGTCTACGATATCAGGAAGAAGTTTTACATTTCTTGAAATAACTTTTACTGTCTTACGAGCTTCATACTGAGAAGATGGCATTGAGATAGTGCAATCTGAAAGTGAAATATCATTTTCATTAATGCCGATTTTTTTTACGCTTTCTATAAGTCGTGTTGAAAGTGTGTCGTTGTCTTTTGCAATTTGTTTTGCGCTCCATCCAGTAGTAACTACATTGAATTCAATAGTTGCTGTGTCGCACAAAGTTTCCTGTGTAGCAGTTCCTGTTACGCTGATTGTTTTTTCCTGTTCAGTTTCCTTCTGGATGTAGCAGGAATTTAATAGAAGTGCACTTAATAAGAGTACACATGAACTTTTTATTACCTTTTTCATAAGGCCTCCATTTTAATTATCGGATATTTATGTAAAAACGTCGCAAATAAATGCTGCGTTTGTTTGCCTTGTCCCATAATTTACTTGCTGGATATTTTTTTACAAGTAATTCGTAGGATTCTACGGCATCTTTTATATTCTGAACAGGTGACTTTTCTTCAAGTATCTGCCCCTGAAGGTAAAGCCCCTTATCCAAATTATTTGATGCCTTGTCAAAAAACTTATTTATAGTTTTCAGAGCATTTTGAAAGTCCTTTTGGTCATAAAACTTTTGAGCTAATTCCAGTAATTTTTCTTCGTTTAGACTTTCAAGTTTTTCTTCTGTATAAGTTTCTTCTGAGCTTTTTTTAGCAATTTCAGTTTTGCTTTCTTTTTTTGCAGAAGAAGGCTGATTTTCCTTGCTTTCAACAGTTGCACTTTCTTCAGGGGAAGACTCGCTGGTTTGTATAGTTGTAGAAACTTTTTCCTGACTTTCACTTTTCAGATTTGTAACACTTGCACTTTTAGAAGATTTTTTTTCATTTTCTTCTGTTGGCTGAGTATTATTACTTTCGATTTGTTCTGTTTTAAGTGCTTCTTTTTGTTTTTTTCTTTCTTCCTTTACTTTTTCATGTGTAATAGTAACTTTTGGTGGAACAATTTCCTCGTATTTGGGAACAGTAATGTGTTCAGCCGAATCTGAAATTCTGTTTTCAACTATAACTTCAAGGTAATCATCTATGTAAGAACCTGTAAGAATGTCATTTTTGTAGAAATGCAAAAGATATTTTCCGGGAACTCTTGAGCGAAGCATAAAGCACTGGTCCTGTCCGCCTAATTTTCTTCCGCCAAAAACAAAATACTTATTTCTAGAATCGATATTACCTTCTTCGTCTATACAACCCTGATATATCCAGCCTTTTCCCGGGTAGTATATGTCAATTGTCTGATTTTTACCTATAGTAATCGAACGGGAAGGTGTAATTTCATTTTTTTCTGGAATGATTTCTTCTGCTTCTTCCAATTCTTCCTGGTTTTGCATATTTTCTTCAGAAACAGTTTCATCGATTGAAGTTTCTTTTTCAATCTCGTCTGTTTTTTCCATTGTTTCTGTTATTTCTTCTTTCTGTTCAACTTCTGAGATATCAGCTTTTTCTTCTGCTTCTGTTTCTTCTTCAGTACTTTCTGTAGTTAATATAATTTTTTCATTTTCGAAATTTTCAGCTTCCTGTACTTCTGGTTCAATTTCGATATTTTCTGTAATTTCAGGTTCGTCTTTTGGGCTTTCTATTTCTGGTAGCTCTTCGAGCTGGTCTGGAATCACAATTTCTTCTATAAGATTGCTTATAGCTTCTTCGTCTGTGTCTTCTGGTGAATTTAGCGAAGTTTCTTCGTTTTCTGGAGAAGTGCTTTCGTTCTGAATATCGACATTTTCACCCTGTGGTTCGGTATTTTCCTCTGAAGTAGGGTTTTCGTTAATTTCAGAATCATTGTCACTTGCAACTGAACTTTCCTGTGGAAGGGAAGGACTTTCTGTTTTTGGTACAGATGCACATGAGAAAAATACAAATAGGGGCAAGAGTAATATAAATCTTAAATATTTACGTTTCATGGGGCAGCTCCGATAATTTCATTTATTATACGGTCGTTGGCTTTTCCTAATTTTTCAACTTCCTCTGAATCTGGAAGAGTAAACCACTTTTCAACTTCTTCTTCTGGCCATTTTTCTTCTGTTTTTCGATTCGTAATGTAGCCTGAAGGAACAATTGGACCTTCAGGAATCATAAGAGACTGGTCTAGAACAAGTTTTTTCTCTTCGATTTTGTGTTTTTTTATGTAATTAGCCTTGGATTCAAGACCTATTGCGATGCAGGCTACAATAATTAAAAGTAATAGGAGAGCGGCACAGGAAATAATCGCTATTTTTCTGTGTTCATCTATGAGATCCCTAAAATTATCTATGTAGTCCTGAATATCAATCATCTAAGAATTTATCCTTCCTGCTTTTCAGAAGATGAATCACTTACTTCACTTTCGCTTAAGTTTTCCTTTTCTGCTTCTTCTTCAGCTTTTTTGGCTTCTTTTGCAAGTCGTTTTTCTTCAGCTTTTCTTTCAGCCTCTTCTTTCTTTATGCGTTCCAGTTCAGGGTCTGTAATAGTACCATCTGCATTATAGATTCGCTTAGGCGGACGAGGAGGAATAAAAGTGTTTTCTTCAGGCGGAACATCTTCTTCAATAAAGTCGCTATGGTCTTTATCTACCTGTGCACCGATTTTAATATCTTCATCGAGACGAAGGGCAATAATCTTACTTACACCACTTTCTTCCATTGTGATACCCAACATAGTTGAAGCACCCATTACAGTCTTTTTGTTGTGTGTAATTACTATGTACTGCGATACGTTTGCAAAAGTTTCGAGCGTTGTAACGAAACTAGAAACGTTTTTGTCGTCAAGGGCAGCATCAATTTCGTCAAGAAGACAGAAAGGACTTGGTCGAACCTGGTAAGTTGCAAAGAGAAGGGCAACTGCTGTCATTGTTTTTTCACCACCTGAGAGCAAACCTATGCTTTCTAGTTTCTTTCCAGGCGGCTGAGCAAGAATATCAATGCCGCTTGTGAGAACATTTTGAGGATCTTCAAGTCTAAGCTCAGCACGACCTCCGTTAAAAAGTCGGCGGAACATATTATGGAAATTCTTTTTAATCTTATTGTAAGTTTCAAGGAACATTTCCGAAGATTTTGATTTAATTTCTTCACTTACACGGATAAGATTATCCAATGATTTTTGTGTATCTTCGTAATTAGCCTTCTGTCTTTCGTAACGGTCTTTAACCTCATTGAATTCTTCCGGAGCCATAAGGTTTACCTGACCACAAGAACGAAGTTGTTCTTTTGCAGCAGTCAGCATTTCTCTAAGTTCTGCTGTTGGTTTTGTAATTTTATACATGTGCTCTTCGAATTCCATAAGGTCACGGCTATGCTGTTCCTGGAAATTCTGCTTAAGATTCCTGATTTCTGTATCGCTGGAATTTAGAGAAAGAGTGAGGCGTTCAAATTGTGCCTGACAGCGGTTCTGTTCTTCCTGTTTTTTTATAAGCCTGTCTTTTTTACCACTAACATTGGAGTTGTTTTCGGCAATTTTAGCATCTAACTCTTTAAGTTCATCGGCAAGTTTCAAACCTCGGTGTTCGATTTCAGCCAGTTCGGAATCGATTTCTTCTATTCTTTCTTTTAAATCGTCTGCATTTTTATTTTCCAGGTCCAGTTCTTCTTCTGTAGAACGAAGTGTATTTTGTTCAGAAACAAGGTTTCGTCGAAGAAGGCTGGTTTGCTGTAAAGCTGCCTGAATTTGAGTTTCCATCTGAGCCTTGTTTACGCGAAGTTTATTACAAGTTTCCTTGTACTCGTCGATTTTAACAGCAAGTTCAGAGTTTTCATTTCTAAGATTCTCGTTTTCTGTATTTATGTTGTCGATTTCACTGTGGTTTGCTGTAATTTTGTCATCGATTTCACGTTTTTTTGTCATGATTCCTTCAGGAGAAAGGAATTCTGTTATAAAGGCTGGGCTAGCTTTCTCGTATTTTTCGAGGTTTTCTTCTAGTTCTGCTATTAAACTTTCTGATTCTTCAAAGGCAGCGGCTGCATCTTTTATATTTTTGATACATTCTTCCTGTCCGTGATTTTGGGCAGCAAAGTCAGTAAAGATATTTTTTCGGCCCTGAGTGAAGATTTTTAATTTATTTAAGGAATTCAAAAGACCTTCTTTTGCTTCCTGCATAACTTTTCCTGAAAAACCTGCATCTTTGAGCTTTGAATCAAGCATTGTTACGATGTCTTCTGTGATGCCTGCAAGTTCCTTCTGTAGTTCTTTGCGTTCTTCATCAAGTTCGGCAATTTTATCACGGTTTTCAGTAACTTTTATCTGGTTATTTGTAATCTGAGTCGATGCAGTTGATATGTTTTCCTGGAAGTCAGTAATGTTCTTTTCTACTTCTGCAAGTTGCTTTTCTTTAGAATGAAGTTCTGCTTCCTGTTCATCAATTTCATCCTGAAGATTTTCTATATTTTCTTCAATTGCATTTTTTCTAATTTCAAGAGTAGCAATTTTTTCCTTTATTGTGCGTGCCTGACTGTTCAACTGGTTTGAAAGGTCAACTTTACCGCTCTTTTCCTGCTGAATTCGGATAAGTTCTGCCTGCATGGAATATACTTTTTCCTGCATTTCTTTTACTTTATCCATGTTTTCAGAAATTGTATTCTGAATTTCTTCTATTTCAGCTCTAACTTCGTCTCGTTTTTTTGTTACTTCAACTAATTCTTGTTCGTGATGAACTTTGTCTGTTACAAAGTTTTTCAGGCGGAGAAGGGCGATGTCGAGCTCATAATTAAAAATATCTTCTTTGACTTTTCGGTATTTGATTGTTTTTTCTGCCTGAACTTTTAAGGAATCGTAACTACGCTTAATTTCAGCCATAGAAACTTCTATTTGCTGCATGTTAAGTCGAGTCTGCTGTAATTCCCTTTCAGCAATTGCAACTTCGGCTTTTGAACGGCTGATACCGGCAGCTTCTTCAAAGATGTAACGGCGGTCTTCTGGTTTAGATGAAAGAATCTGGCTAACCTGTCCCTGTTCCATAATGGAATACGAAGATTTACCAACACCAGTATCCATAAATAATTTTATAATTTCTCTTCCGCTTACTTCTCTGTTGTTTATAAAATACTGCTGTTCTCCAGAACGGTAGAGTCTGCGTTTAATGGCAATTTCAGATTCTTCCATAGGTAGAAGTCCGTTTTCATTGCTCATTGTAAGTGTTACTTCTGCAACATTTAAAGCAGGTCTTCTTTCTGTTCCATTAAAAATAACATCTGTCTTTTCTGCTGCACGAAGATTTTTTGCCTTATTTTCTGCAAGTACCCATTTTATAGCGTCTACTACATTACTCTTTCCACATCCGTTTGGACCAAGAAGGGCTGTGATTCCGTCTGCAAAATCAATGTGAGTACGGTCGGCAAATGATTTAAATCCAAAAATATCAAGACTTTTTAAAAACACAGTAACCTCAAGTTTATTAACAGTGAAATATAATTATACCGATTTAGCTATTGTATTTCAATTATAAGATAGGGGCTAGAACTTGACCTTCCCGGACTTCTTTTGGGTATACAACAAAGCCTAATTTTTTTTCCAAAAGGGCAAACTCTTTTAATTCGTATTCATCTCCTATAAGAACATTTATTCCTTTTTTACCGGCTCTTGCTGTTCGACCTGCACGGTGAATAAAAAAATCTCTGTCTCTAGGTAAGTCCATTTGTATCACATGGCTTATATTCTGTATGTCTAACCCACGGGCAGAAAGATCACTTGTTATTAGAATATTAGCTTTTCCACTTCGGAATTTATCTATGGCTGCTTTTCGGCTTACTTTGTCGGATTTTGCATGAAGAGCCATACAATCGATTTTTTTATAGGAAAGTTTTGAGTAAATATTTTCAACCTGGTCAGCTCTGCTTGTAAAGATTAAGGCTTTTTCAGGTTTTTCCGCTAATAAGAATTTTCGCAAAAGGTCAATTTTGTCTCTGTTTTCAGCGTATAAAGCCCAGTGACTTATATTTCTTTTTAAAACATCTTCTTCTGGCAATATTTCAATGCTTGAATTGGAAAAAAAATCTTTTACCTTGTTTGAAAGCGTAGCGGAGCAGGCGATTGTGATTATGCTTTCTGAAAGAGATTTTTTTAGCTCCGAGCATTCTTCTATCAATTCTTTCTTTATAAGTCTGTCTGCTTCGTCAAATACTATAAATTTAGTTTTTTGAACTTTTAGTTTCTTTAATCGGATTAGTTCAACAAGTCTTGACGGTGTTCCAATAACTATAAGAGGTCTGTCTTTAAGGCTTTCTATCTGTCTTTTTATAGGTGAACTTCCGATAAAAAGGGCTGTTTTTATGCTGGAAATGCTTTTTGCCGCCTGGTTAATTTGTGATGCAAGTTCGAAAGTTGGGGCGCACACTATCGCTTTTACCGAAGTATCCTGAGGATTAGCGATTAAAGAATCTGTAATATCTTTTAGAATTGGCAGCAAGTATGCAAAAGTCTTTCCTGTTCCTGTTTCAGATTGAAAAACTACATTTTTATTTTCGAGAATGATTGGAATAATTCTTTCCTGAACTTTTGTAGGCTTTGTTATGTTTAATTTTTCAAGATTTTCTAAAATTTCTGAAGGGAATTCTTTAAATACCGGATTTTCTATCATGAGTAAATTATAGCATAGCAAATAAACTTGTGCTATAATAGGTGATTATGATAATTGGTGTTGACACTTTTGGTTGTGATCACGCAAGAAGCGGGATTGGAACCTATATGCTTTCATTTTCATCTGTTTTAAGCGAAAACGAAGATGTGCATTTTGAACTTTTTGGTTCAGAAATAGATAGATTTACATATACTTCTGGAAAGGATATATCTTTTGTACCAGTTTCTGTTCAGGATAATTTGAGTGCAGAACGTACCTGGCATTTTACTTCTGTAAATAAATTTGCCCAGTCTAGAAAGTATGACCTTGTTTTGTATTCCGCTCCGGAAAAAGTTCTTCCTATAAGTTTTAAGGTTCCTGGAATTGCGGTGGTAAATACTGTTCTTTCATCTATGGTGGAAGGTAAAAAAGACTGGATTCAGAAAATACAGATTAAAAGGGGGCTTTTTAAAGTTCAAAAGATTATTGCAGCCAGTAATTTCATAAAAAATGATTTGATTTCACATGGAATTGACGGGAATAAAATAGAAGTTGTTTATAATGGAATAGACCACAAACTCTTTTACCCTCAAATTCAACTGGATGAAGAAAGTATTGATATAAAGCCTTTTGCAATCCGAAAGCCTTATTTTATTTATGGATCGCGCCTTTCAGGTCCTGAAAAAAAACATATTGAATTAATAAGAGCCTTTAGTGAATTTAAGAAAAAAACAGGATTGCCACACAGACTTGTTATTTGTGGAAGTGACGGGCCTCATTCAGCGGAAGTTCATAAAGCAACTTTTGATTCTCCTTATGCTTCAGATATTTTTCTTACAGGTTACTTTCCTCATGAAAGTTTTCCTCTCTTGTACTCAGGTTCTCAGGGCTTGATTTTTCCGGCTGTAAATGAGGGGGTAGGTTTACCTGTTCTCGAAGCTATGGCTACAGGTGTTCCTGTTGCCTGTGCTTCTTCTGGGGTTCTTCCAGAGATTGCAGGGGATGCGGCTTTGTTCTTTGATCCTGATAACCTTACAGATTTTGTCAAAGTGTTTGAAAAACTTGCTTCAGAACCTTTGCTTTGTGCAGGCATGATTCAAAAAGGTTTGGAAAGGGCAAAACTTTTCAACTGGGAAAGTACGGTTTCAAAAACAATTGAAATTGCAAAAACTTTATTAAAATAAATAAACCCCGGTTTTGAAGCCGGGGTTCTTGCTTTATACACTTTATCCAAGCGTTTTATGATGAAAGGGCAGGAGTTTCGTCGATTTTAAGATGTTTCTTTAAGTCTATTTTGCCCTTTGCCCTTACCATTTCTTTGCTGATTATAAGCTGCTTGTGACCTTTTATACTTGGAATTTCGTACATTGTATCATTCAAGAGCTTTTCAACAATAGAACGAAGTCCTCGTGCTCCTGTTTTTTGTCTGATTGCTTCGTTTGCAATTTCTTCAATTGCATCGTCTGTAAACTGTAAGTCCAGATCATCCATAGCAAAAGAAGCTTGGAACTGCTTTGTAATAGCATTTTTTGGTTCAGTAAGAATGTTTACAAGATCGTCTTTTGTAAGCTCTTTTAAGGCTACATGCATTGGCATACGACCGATTAATTCTGGAATGATACCAAATTTTACTAAGTCATCTGGAGTACATAGAGAAAGGAGTTCTCTCTGCTGTTCTGGAGAAAGCTGGCCAACATTTGAACCAAATCCCATTGAGTGTTCCGCAGTTCTCTGTTCGATAATTTTATCCAGACCCACAAAAGCTCCTCCTAAGATAAAGAGGATGTTTGTTGTATCTATCTGGAGCATTTCCTGGTTTGGATGCTTTCTTCCGCCCTGAGGAGGAACGCTTGCCTGTGTACCTTCGATAATTTTTAAAAGAGCCTGCTGAACACCTTCTCCACTAACATCTCGTGTTATAGAAGTGTTTTCGCTTTTACGGGCAATTTTATCTATTTCATCGATAAAAATAATTCCTCTTTCTGCAGCCGCAATATCTCCGTCAGCGGCATTGATAAGTTTTAGAAGTACGTTTTCTACGTCTTCTCCTACATAACCGGCTTCTGTGAGAGTAGTTGCATCTGCAATTGCGAAAGGAACCTTTAATTTTTCTGCAAGAGTTTTTGCAAGAAGGGTTTTACCGCTTCCTGTTGGACCTATGAGAAGAATATTTGATTTTTCAATTTTAACATCACCTGTTTTCTGTTCAAGTTTTGAAACAGACATTCTTTTGTAGTGATTGTATACAGCTACAGAAAGAACTTTTTTTGCTTCGTCCTGCCCGATGATATACTGATCCAAAAATTCTTTGAATTCTTTTGGTGTTGGAACTTCGGAAAGCTGAATAGGTGCAATGTTTTCTTCTTCCTGGCGCAAAATATCAAGACAAACTGAAATACAGTTATTACAGATATGAATATTTCCAGAAGGAGCAGCTACAAGACGATGATTCTGGTCAGCCGGTTTTCCACAAAAAGAGCAGTAAGGTGTATCACTACCAAATCTTCTCATTACTTCTTTCTCCCTTTCATAACTTTATCAACGATTCCGTATTCTAAAGCTTCGTCTGCACTCATAAAGAAGTCTCTTTCCATGTCTTTTGCAACCTGGTCGTAATCTTTTCCAGTATGTTCTGCAAAATGTTTAATTGAAAGTTCCTTCAAGCGTTTAATTTCTTTTGCGTGAATTGCAATGTCTGTTTCCTGACCTTCAACGCCGCCCCAAGGTTGGTGAATCATCACTCTTGAAGATGGAAGAGCGTATCTTTTACCTTTAGAACCGCCGGCAAGAAGGAAAGCTCCCATGCTGGCTGCCTGACCCAGGCAAATTGTCTGAATAGGGCATTTTACATACTGCATTGTGTCGTAAATTGCTAATCCTGCGGTTACAGAACCACCTGGAGAGTTGATATAAATGCTGATATCTTTTTCCGGGTTTTCTGATTCGAGGTAAAGAATCTGTGCAACAACTAAATCTGCTGTTGCATCGTTAATTTCGCCATCTACGAAAATGATACGGTCTTTTAAAAGACGTGAAAAAATATCAAAAGATCTTTCCCCGTTTCCGCTTTTTTCAATTACGTAGGGTACTAATGTATTCATCTGTTCGTTCATCATAAATCCTTATAATAAATATAATGGTTTAACTATCCAAATGTCAAAAAAAAATGGGCTGCCAAAAAGAAATGTTTTTTTGTGCCAGCCCATTTGTTCTTTTAATTGAAGGGTAAATTATTTTGCAGCAAACAAGTCAGCGAAAGATACTTTGTCACCCTTTGAAACTTTTACTTCTTTGTAAAGTTCTTCGTAAAGTTTCTGTTCTTTAGTGTCATCGATGAGCCATTCTTTTGAACGTGGGTCAGAGTAGTGTTTCTTTACTTCTTCTACGTCCATTCCGCCTTCTTCAGCGATTTTCTTGTACTGTTCTTCAATTTCTTCTGGAGTAACAGAGATATTTTTTTCTTTGAGAAGGCTGTCAACGATAATTCTGCTCTTAAGCATTTTTTCGCTGTCCCCAGTCCACTGTTCGAGCATAGCTTCTTTTGTCTGGCCTGAAGCTGTAATCATTTTTTCAAGCTGTTCTGGGCTTGTCTGGAACTGCTGAGCCATCATTCTCCAGCGACCATCAAGTTCTGCAGCGAGCATTGAAGCTGGAATATCAAATGGATTCTTTTCTACAAGCTGTTCAAGAAGCGACTGGCTTTTGATTTCTGAAATTTTTCTGTTTTTAGCGACTTCAAGGTTTCTTCGGATATCTGCTTTAAGATCGTCCAATGTCTTGAATTTTTCGCTTACATCCTGTGCAAGATCATCATCTAAGGCTGGAAGCTGGCGAGTTTTGATTGCTTTTACAGTAATTTTAATTTTCTTTGAATCTTTAGTTACTTCTTTAGATTCATCTTTTTTCATTCCGATTACATCGTCGCTGATTTTGTAAACATCATCAGCAGCGCCTACTGTAAATACGAATCCGTTGCGGTTTTCTCCGTTTTCTTCGCTGTAGTCAACTGTTACGATGTTGTCTTTTTCGGCTTTTTCATCAGACTTTTTGTCCATTACAATAGCATTTCTTTCCTGAATTGCCTTAAGTTCGTCTTCAAGTTCTTTGTCTCCAAGAGTAACCTGAGGTTCCTTAATTTCGATTCCCTTGAAATCTTTTACGCTAACTTTTGGGAATACGTCAAATGTAACTGTGTAAACCAAGTCTTTTGTTGTATCGAACTCTGGAACTTTGTCCATAATTGGCTGCTGGTAAGGAAGAGGGCGATTTTCTGTTTCTTTTTCAAATACTTCGTTCAAGGATTTGTCGATAAGTTCGCTCATTGCATCAGCTTTGATGGCTTCTCCGTACTTTCTTTCCAAAACATTAGCAGGTACATGTCCTTTTCGGAAACCTGGAATCTGCGCATTTTTTACATACTTTGAAACGATGTCATTGTAACTTTCCTGAACATCTTTCTTTGAAACGGTTACTGTTAATTTTACAGCTGATTTTTCAAGATTAGTGAATTCTGTTGTGAGTTTCACTTTGAGCTCCTTAAAACAAAAATAAAAAAGCGATTAAGTTGCCTTAATCGCTTTTCAGTTAGAGCGGAAAACGGGAGTCGGACCCGCGACATCCACCTTGGCAAGGTGGCGCTCTACCACTGAGCTATTTCCGCAAATATTGGCGTATACCGGCCATTTTAGTAGAGCGGAAAACGGGAGTCGGACCCGCGACATCCACCTTGGCAAGGTGGCGCTCTACCACTGAGCTATTTCCGCATATTAAGTTTTCTTGCGAAAGGAGGGACTTGAACCCTCACGCCGAAGCACTAGATCCTAAGTCTAGCGTGTCTGCCAATTTCACCACTTTCGCTAGATTCGAACCTGTTGTACAATAGACAACATCGTTCGGCGATGTATAAGAATATATATAAACAACAAAAAAGTGTCAAGGGTTGAGCCCTTTGTTTTTGAAAAAAAAGTTTAAAAAAAAATAATAAGATGTATTGACTATTTTTTTGAGAAAAACTATATTTACATCACGACAGAAAACTTGGTGCCTGTAGTTCAGTGGTAGAGCGCCAGATTGTGGATCTGGTTGTCGTGGGTTCGACCCCCATCAGGCACCCAATCCGCTTACTCTAAGAGATGCGGAAATTGCGCCCGTAGCTCATCTGGATAGAGTCCCGGACTTCGAATCCGGTTGTAGCAGGTTCGAATCCTGTCGGACGCAATAAAAAAATGGGCCATTAGCTCAGCTGGTAGAGCAACAGACTCTTAATCTGTGGGTCGCAGGTTCGATCCCTGCATGGCTCAACCCGAAAGACATCTGAATAATTCAGATGTCTTTTTTTTATTTAAAATCTTACTTTCTTCTATTATAAAATCTTAAAAAATCCTTAACTCTTTTTTTAGTCTTCCGATAAAGAAATGAAGAGAGATTTTGTTTTTAATCTTTCGGGAGAAAATAATGACTGAAATTAAATCTGAATATATAAAAATCCTAAAAGAAGAAAATTCTTTATTAAATGAAGTAATTTATTTGCAGCAGGATTTGCGAAAGGCTGTGAACGAAAAGGATTGGACAGTTTTGATGAGCGTCATTTCTTCTGTAAATTTGAAGATGGACAAGTTTAATCAGTTGGATGAAAGGAGAGAAGAACTTGCTCTTCAAAGTGATAGTGAAGATTCTACTATTAATAACTTGCTTTCAGAGGTAAGGGGAAAACTTGTTAGAACCAGAACAGAAAACAAAGCTCTTGGAGATTACATCAATATAACAAGAAATTTTGTACAGGGCATAATAGATTCTGCTTTACCACAGAGTAGAGCAAAAGTTTATTCAAGAAAAGGTACTATTGTTCAGAATCAGCCACACAGTGTTGTTTTGAATCAATTATTCTAAGCGCGGAAAAGAGGATATAGATATGGGTTCAACATTTTCAGGAATTGAATTAGGTAAACGTAGCATTATGGCTCACACAGATGCCATTACAACTGCAGGTCACAATATATCAAATGCAAATACAGAAGGTTATTCCCGCCAGAGAGTTCAGCTTAAAGAATTTGATCCTCTTTATAATCCAGGTTTGGAAAGACCTGAAAGACCTGGAATGATAGGTCAGGGTATTGATGTTCAGAGTATTAACAGAGTAAGAGACGAAATGCTTGACCAGAGAATAACAGAAAGCCAGAACACTGAATCCTACTGGCAGACTCGTAGTGATTATTATTCCATGATTGAGCAGATTTACAATGAACCGGATGAAATTTCTGTTCGCTCAAATATGGATAAATTCTGGCAGAGTTGGCAGGAACTTTCTGTTCATCCGGAAAGTCAGGCTGCTCGTCAGGCTGTTGTAAGTCGTGGAGAATCACTTACAGACTCAATCCGTTCTAAATGGGACAATCTCATGGGAATTGGAAATCTTTTGAACAGTGATATTCAGGCTACCGTAGAACAGGTAAACGATTTTGCAAACCAAATTGCACAGATTAACGGTGAAATTGTTCGTTCTAAGGCAATGGGAGATAATCCAAATGATTTGCTCGATAGAAGAGATTTATTAGTTGATAAACTTTCAAAACTTGCAAATATTACAACAGATAGAAGAGATTCTGACGAATTTATGGTTCATCTTGAAGGCCGGGTTTTAGTTCAGGGTTCAATAGCTAGAAATTTCGACTTGGAAACTCCTGTTGACAACAACGGCTATGATAAACTTATCTGGAAAGACACAGGTGAAGACGCCTTTGTAGCTGGTGGTAAACTCGGAGCATTAATAGAACTCAGGGATGTAGATGTTAGAAATGAAGTTCAGTCTTTGAATACAATGACAATGAACTTTGCAGATCTTGTTAATGATGTTCACCGTGATGCTTATGGTGCAAATAATGTTACTGGACTTGATTTCTTTACTCAGCGTTCTTTTGTTGAAAATGTAAATGGAAATTTTGACAGGGACGGAGATGGAAATCTTGATCATTCATATATTTTCCGCTTTACAGGTACAACAAAATTAAATCCTCAGGAGCAGATTGGTCTAGAAGGTGAAATGATTTTGAGTGGTCCAAGCGGAAATGTAAGGGTTGCTTATCATCCTACTGACACTGTTGAAACTGTGATTAACAGAATAAACGATTCTAATGCTGAAGTAAAAGCTTATTTAGACCGCAATAGCAGTTTAGTTTTAAAGGCTACTACTGCTAAAAATATTGAAAATCCTGATTTTGTTATTCGACATGTAGAAGATTCAGGATTTTTCCTTACAGGGTATGCCGGAATTTTGAACCAGAGTGGAGAGGCGGGTGCCTACGACTATTCACAGGCAGATGCTGTTACATCTTTAAACGGAGCTCAGTTTGCTGTGAGCCCAGTTTTGAATCCAGCAGGTTACATTGAAGTAAATCAGGCTATAAAAAATGACGTTATGAGTGTTGCTGCTGCATTTAAAGATAATTCCGGAAATGTAAACAACGGTGATGCAAGAGCTGCTGTTGAAATTGCTTCTATACGGAATTCAAAAGTAATGATTGGTCATGAAAGAACTTTTGATGATTATTTTGCAGATTCAGTTACTAATGTTGGTCTAAAGGGTGAACAGGCAGAAACAAATCTTAACAGTCATATGGCAATGATGAATGACCTCCGCTCTTTGAGAGATTCAATAAGCGGTGTAAATATCGATGAAGAACTTGCTGATATTCTTAAATTTCAGCATGGATACAATGCTGCAGCAAAATTTGTAACTGTTTGGGATAGCCTTTTGGATACAGTTATAAATCGCTTAGGTGTGTAATAAATACAATAGGAAAGACAGGAGCTAAAAATGCATAGAATCAGTTCTAGAATGAATAACATGGATACTCAATCAGCATTGCGTCTGCAAGAAAGTCGTTTGAACAATGCTAATAACCAGATTGGCAGTCAGCGTAAAATTCAGCAGCTTCGTGATGACCCTATTGCTGCAGGTCACCTGGTTCGTTACCAATCATATCTTGACCGTGTAAATACCTTTGAAAAAAATGCAGCGACTCTAACTGATCAGTTTGCGTTAAGAGAAGGTTATATGAATAACTCTCTTGAAATTATGCAGAGAGTGAGAGAACTTGCTATTTCTGGAGCAAATGGAGTTTATACAGAAGATGATATGCATAATATGGCTTCTGAAGTTGATGAACTTTTAAAAGAACTTGTTCAGAATGCAAATGCAATTTCATCTGATGGAAATTCAATTTTTGGTGGTACAAACATAAAGAGTACTGCTTTTGAAGTTGAAATGGGAACCGTAGAAGGTTCTGGAGTTCCTTTGATTGAAAATGTCCGCTATAACGGAAATGTTGATACAAATAGAGTTGAAGTCGATGAGAATAAATACATGGAAGTGGATAATGCCGGTAACAGAACTTTTTGGGCTGAACAGCAGACAATCTACGGCGGAAGAGATGCTTCTGCATGGCAGGCAGCTAGTGATAGTAAAATCAGTGTTGACGGCGTGGAAATCAATGTAAATGCCGGTGATAACGTTTACGCCCTTGCCGCAAAAATCAATGAAAGTGGTGCAGCTGTAAGGGCTTCTATAGACCCTGTAACAAAGGGGTTGAACTTAGAGACAACAGACGCAAGACAACTCTGGCTCCAGGATGTAGATGGGGCTGCTCTAAACGAATTGGGAATTATTAAGGATTCAAGTCAGAAACCTCCATATAATATTGGCAACAGTGTCCGAGTAAGCGGTGGTTCTATGTTTGATACTGTAATTGCTTTTAGAAACGCTCTTTTAAAAGGTGATCATGAAACAATTGGTGGCAGAGTGCTAGGAGCTTTGGATTCAGGAATAAGTAATCTTGTTACAAGAATTGCAAAATCAGGATCAGAATACGAAAGAGCTCAGTTGAATGTCCAGAGGAATTCAGCGACAGCACTTGCGGTAACTCAACAGGTCAGCAGGGAAGGTGACCTTGATTTTACTAAAGCTGTAACAGATATGAAAATGCTTGACTATGCATATCAGGCTACACTTAGTAATGCTGGAAAATTGTATAGCAATACACTTTTAAATTACATGAGATAGAGGTAAAACATGGAAGTTTTAACAAAAGCAAAAGGAACTGTAGAAGTTGATGAAAAACAGCTGGTAACTTTTCCAGATGGAATAATGGGCTTTGAGCAGTATAAAAAATACGCGTTAATCAATTCTGAATATGAACCATTTATCTGGTTGCAATCATTAGATGATGCGAATCTTGCTTTCCTTTTAGTTGATCCTTTTTTGATTTGTTCTGAATATGAGGCAGACATAGATGATGCATCTTTAAAACATATTGGTATTCAGTCACCAGAAGACCTGGTTGTTATGACTATAGTAACAATTCCTTCCGATGGTTCTGCAATTACAGCTAACTTTTTAGGTCCAATTGTTATTAATAGAAAAAATAACAAATGTATTCAGGTTGTTCTTAATGACAGCAGATGGACTACAAAGTTTGATATAGTATCTTCTCTAAAGAAGAAGGGAGAGTAGTATGCTTATACTTTCTCGAAAAACAGACCAGTCTATTAAAATAGGCGATGATATAACTATTACAATTATTGAACTTCACGGTGATCAGGTAAAAATTGGTGTAGAAGCTCCTCGTTCAGTAAAAGTTTTCCGACAGGAAGTTTTTAATGCAATTAAAACGGAAAATACAGCAGCTGCTACATTAAACACTGAAAAAATTAGTGATCTTTCAAAAATTTTAGGAAAATAATTATTTAGATATTTTTTCTTCAGCTTCACTAGCTCTTAAATATACAGGTCCATCGTAATCGTTGAGGCCTGTATTTTTTTCTGCATACATCTTTTCAGCAATATCAAAAAGTGAATCAGTAGTGGTAATATTAAATGGCAGAAAATAGAGTTTTTTATCTGTGGAATCCTTTATCTGATTGTAAAAAAGTTCAGCATCTGAGCCACAGATAAGAATTTCCTTGTCCCCAGTAATCTGCTTTAACGAATTCAAAATTTCCTCTGGCAGATAATCGCCTTCTTCAAGAATAATATTTTTTTCACATGTGACTTTTGCATAAAATTTATCTTTTCTTGCATCAATTACTGAAACAATAGCGAATGGAAGATTTTTATATGGCTCTGCATAGCAGTCTAATGTAGAAATTCCGTAAAGGGGGATATTTAAAGCCAGCTCTAATGATTTTAAAGCTGCAAAGGAAAGTCGTAATCCTGTGAAGGAACCTGGACCCTTTGTAATTGCCAGAAAATCAAGCTTATTTTTTTCTATTGCAGCTTTTTCCAATACATAATCGATAGCAGGAACTAAAGTTTCTGACTGTTTCATTCCAATATCGTAAGAAGCTGTAACTGTGTGATCTTCATTTTTTGCTGCTACTGTTAATTTTGAAACAGCTAAATCAACTGCAAGGGCTTTCATTTATGCAATTTCTCCATGAGGCCAATTTTCAATGGTAATGATTCTTGAACCGTCTTCCTGAGGTTCCAATTTGAGAATTATAGTCTTTTTTGGAAGCTCGTCCATGATTTTTTCACTCCATTCTATAATGGAAACACCTTCTCCATAAATCATGTCGTCTGTTCCTAAATTTACAAAATCTTCACCACCTTCAAGACGGTATACATCCATGTGATAAAGGGGCATTTTTCCTTCATATTCGCTTATTAAACAGAAAGTTGGGCTGGTAATGGTGTCTTTTACTTCAAGAGCTTCTGCAATTCCCTTTGTGATAGTTGTTTTTCCTGCCGCCAAGGTTCCCTGCATTGCAATAACATCTCCTTTTTTAAGGAGATTTCCAATTTTTTTACCAAGTTCTATTGTTTCTTCTGCTGTGTGAGTTGTAAAAGTTTTCAAGGTAATATACCTTCTGCGTCCTGTAATAAAATGTATTCCTTTAGAGCTTTTTTTACTGGGAGTACAGGGTAATTTAATGTATTTTGGATATCTATTTCAATAGTTTTTGCACCAAAAGGATTCATTTCTATGCAAAAAGAGACTGGTGTTTCAAGTGTTGAACCTGGAATTTCTATAACTGCAGTTCCAGTAAAGTTGCGTCGATAGTAAATGTAACCCTCTTCTCTGTTGAGGTCTCGCAGTTCCAAAATTCTCATGTTTTAAATTTACTCCAAGATTAAAGTATTTGCAAGTTAAAAGAACAAAATGTAAAAGCCTGTTTTACATAAAATTATAAACCTTGCAGAAAATCTTATTTTGTTCTTCGATTGAAATGTCTGTAAATTGTACATGAAGATTGAATAAACCTTGAGTTTTTGCTTTTCGAGTTTTAATGATTTTTCCATATATTTCAACAGCTCCCAAAGGTGTTGAAATCATAGTATTGATTAGTTGGCCTTCTTTTACAGGAAGGTTAGTTGAAATACAGCAACCACCACCTGAAACGTTTAATAGAGTACAGTCATATCGGTTCTCTGATGCAAGAAGAGTAACTTTACCTCTTTTACTGACTTCACTTTTTACTGAAGAAATTTTACATTTTTCGGTAAGGTTGATTCGCTTGAAGTTTCGTTGCTGTTTTACAATTAAATCGTTGGAATGGGATACATGCATAACGTGCTTTCCGTTAGGCAATGTTTCATAGCGGATAAGACGACTTACAAAGGCATAAGGCATACCTGAAGAAGAACTGAATGTGAAAGCAACCTTATCCATATCCTTTGGTTTATCTTCAGAATTAAAAAAACTATCAGTTATTTCAATTAGAATATCTTCTTTTCGGTTTTCATAAACTTTAAAAGCTATTTTTGAACCGTCTGGAAAAATTTCTGAAATTCTTGAATCTTTGGTTAAATATCTGGTTGAAGAAACTTTTTCGCTGGCAGCAAAGATTTTTCCCATCTGGAATTTCAGAAAGAAGGTTCCGTTGATTTCTTTTTCCATGTTGGGAAGATTTTTAATTTCATCGTAATATCGTTTAAAAAATCCATCGATATCTGCAAATTCTTTTATAGAATAATTGATATTTCTAATCACATACTTTTTACAGATTCGCCATAGAAGATCTGCAAGTTCCGGACTAAGAGAGTTTTTGTCCGCAAATTCCATTACATCTTTTTTAGTTGTTGCTCTTTCTGATTCTTTTTTTATCCATTCAGGTGTTGAACGCCACTGTTTTACTTTTTTCTGGATAAACCAAAATGCAAAAAAGACAGCAATAATTACGAGTCCTATTACAATAGTTACATAGATTACGGGGTTCTGTCTTGAAGCTAAAGGTGAACCACCGGCTTGAAAATCAAAATTCATTCAATTCCTTCCAATGTGTTATAAATGGCTTCCAGACGAGGGCAAATTTCGTATTCTGCTAAATCTCCAACCGTAACGGTATCGTTTGATTGAAGAGCCTGTTCTAAGTCACTTAATACTGGTGAAAATTCCCCAAAAAACTCGGAGAAATCCTTATCATCAATTTTGATAGCTGCATATTCAGAAAAAAGACTGCCTAAAGTTGCAACTCGGCAGAATTCTTCAATTAAGTCTGCAAGTTTTTTTATAGTTAAAAGAGCATTTTTTTCTTTACCACTTTGTAATTCAACAGAAATTTCGGCTACATCCTTTGTAGTATTCTTAAAGGCAAGTTGAAGGTTTTTGAAGGATAATAAAATTTCACCTTTTGTTATCAGTTGGATTTCTAATTTAAGATTGTCATCCAGGTCTTTTGAAGCGTATTCATCAAAATTCTTTCCTGTAATCAGGGTGTCATTTATGATTAAACTTACTACGGCCGCATCGTTTTCTTCAAAGTTCATTTCCAGACCTTTGAGAACATCGCCTATAGTCTTTTCATTTTCCAGAGTAATATCTATTTTTTCATCATTAATGTAGAATTCCATAATTAATTCCTATTAGTTATTGTTACCACGGTTAGAAAAATTCTTAATTGAATTCTGCTGGTTTTCAAGGCTGTTTAAAGCTCCCTGCATTCTACCGTACTTACCTTTTAAATCGGCTTCTTTGTCGTCCATCTGAAGTTCAAGACGTGAAATTTTTTGTTCTGAAGCCTTAATTTTTGAATCCAGGGACGATGTTTTCATTGCAAAAATTCCACCGGACTGAACGTAGGCCGTAAGCTGCTTATCCATTTGCACGCCGATTCCTTTGTCTATAATAAGGTCATCATCAGAATCATAGCCAAATATGTTTTTTATATCTTCCAGGTGTTTTTCAAGTTCTGTGTCAAGTTTCTTTTCGTCTATTTCCAGGTATCCCCTGAGTTTACTTGGAGTATAACCGGAATAATTTGTAGCATTTGTTGCAATTCCAATTTGTGAAAGCATAGTAATTTCTGCAGTGTCTGAAAAACCGTAGTGTGCAGCAGTTGTTGAAACCATAGAGTTTTTTAGATTTGAAAGGGCAGAGTCAGCAGAAAACATTCCTAACTTTTCGTGGTATTCTTTTTTTTCATCTTCTGAAAGGTAATCTAATTCTTCTACAAGTTCAGGTTTGTTTTGCGTAAGAATATTTATTTCTGACAGAGCCTGGTTGTAATTTCCAACAAAGGTTATAAGGGCTTCTTTTGCAGATTCCGTATCTGGCTTAATAGAAATTTTTGCAGTCTTTTCTGTTTTATCATATATGTTTAAAGTTACTTCGGGAATTACATCGTCAATCGTATTAGAAGAACGTTTTAAAGTAATCCCTTCATATTTTATAATTGCGTCATCAGCCTGAGAAACTGGGTGCTGGGGGATAAAACCAAGGTTTTCGTTTGGATTTAGCGAAGTCATAGAGGAAATAGAATATGAAGCTGCCGTATTTCGGTTTCGTAAGACTAAAGAATTGATATTTTTATAATCCTTTAGATTTAAATCGATTTTAGCTTCACCATTTTCATCCTCAGAAAATTCTATTACTCTTTCACTTCCGTCGTTAAACAGAGCAAATAAAACGTCTTTTGTTTCAATCGGGTCAAGGGGAAGAGGTTTTACAGCTGGCTCTGGAGGAAGGGCAGCGTCTACATTTTCGCTTAAAATTGTTACATCTTTAAAAGAAACGGAACCTGTTTCTGGAAAAACGGGTCTAGCTTCTATTTTGTTCAATTCTTCTGTGATGTCAGCGACTTTTGTTTTCGAAATAGTAAATTGTATGTGAGAATTAGGATTTTCTTTTGCTGCCTGAGGAATTTCTATAGCAAAACCATTCCTAGGTGGAACTACTGTTTTTCCATCAATAACTGAAAGTTTTGCACTTGAAATTGCAGGCATTCTTTCCTGTTCAAGCGGAATTACTGGGGCAGGGCGGAATTCTCCCCTGCTTGAAGCAAATTCAATTGTTTTTGGCTTTATTTTAATTATCATTCCGGAAGATTCCGCAAAGGTTTTTGCATCATCTTCGAAGATAAGTTTATTTTCTGCTCCAGTTTTTTGAGATTCTATTGAAAGGGTTTTCTTTCCTTTTGAAGCTCCAATGACTCTAGTTTTTAATGTGTCTCCGCCTCGTCTATTCAGGGAAGTTGAAAAATCTTGCAAACTTCCACCTTTCCATCTCATTGTTACGGATTTGTCGCCAATTTTGTAGGTATAAGTTCCTGCAGGTACTTTTGTGTCAGCATCTAGTTCTGATGTTAAAAAACGATCTGAAGTTGCAGCCTGTACAACATCTACTTTAAAAGTTTCATAATTAGCCTTTCTTGTTGCATCAGCTGTAATTGCGTATTCTTCTGAAGAAGTTGTTAATTTATTGTTGAATGGATTTTCGAAGGAGTAGAGACTTTTTACACTGTCTCGTAATTCTGTAATTTTTCGGTTGACGGCGCGCCATGCATCCTGCTGACTTTTGAAGGTTTCGAGCGTTTTCTGCTCACGAGTAAGCGGAATACGCTCTATTTCCATCAATTTTTCGATAGTTTCGTTAGTGTTGTATTTGTCTGTAACGCCTGGTATGCTAATTCCTGCCATATTTTGTCTGCCAAGATACTAGGCTAAATCATCAAACAGAATTCCTATTGCTTTTCTAAGCTTGATTTTTAAAGTCTGAATATCTTTTGACGGTATCTCCTTTAAAACCTGTTCTGTATTAGGATCAACTACTTTTATAACTACCGCTCCAAGCTCGTCGTTAACATTGAATTGCAATTTTCTGCCAGATATCAAATCAGACATTCTTTGCAATTCTTGTACTTCGGCTTTGACCTCGGCTACATTTTGAGCAAGGTCTGTTGCGACATCTTTAGCGGTTGGTGCTGTCAAGGTATTTTCTATATTCAATTTCGACGAATTTGAACTTTTCGTCTGGGAAACTTGAATGTTCTGAAAATTATGGCCATCCGTTGCCAATGTCTGCGCTAATGAACTAATTGTATTCATAAGGCATCCTCCTTGAAAAAAAATGGGAGAGGGGCGCACCCCTCCCATTAGGAAATTAATTAATAAAAGATGACATCCAGTAATCTCTTATTAACTTACTTTTTAGCTTAACAAACCAAGTACGTTTGAAGACTGTGAATTTGCCTGAGCAAGCATTGCAGTTCCAGACTGTGTGAGAATCTGGTTCTTTGTGAATTCAACCATCTGAGCAGCCATGTCTGTATCACGGATACGACTTTCAGCAGCCTGTGTGTTTTCAGCAGCAATGTTGATGCCCTTTGCAGCCATTTCGAAGCGGTTCTGGTAAGCACCAAGATCTGCTCTCTGTTTAGAAACAGTAAGCAAAGCGTTGTCTACTGCGCCAAGAGTTGCATTTGCAGCTTCTGGGTCCGAAATAGATACAACTTCTTCAGTTCCCTGAGCACCCTTAAGACCAAGAGCCTGAGCAGTCATTGTACCAATGAAAACTCTTGCATTCTGATCCATGTTTGCACCAATCTGGAACTGCATAACGCTGTCTGCGCTTTCGCCAAAACGGCCTGTAAGCATATTCATTCCGTTGAACTGAGCCTGGCTAGCAATTCTGTCTACTTCAGCAACAAGCTGTGATACTTCAACCTGAATCTGCATACGATCTTCATCGCTGTAGATACCGTTAGAAGACTGTACAGCTAATTCGCGTACGCGCTGAAGAATATCTGTTGTTTCCTGAAGATATCCTTCTGTTGTCTGAATAAATGAAACACCATTTTCGATGTTTTTGCTGGCCTGGTTTAATCCGCGGATCTGTGAACGCATTTTTTCAGAAACA